>CACPDC010000005.1 GCA_902632595.1 uncultured SAR116 cluster alpha proteobacterium | reverse complement strand
TGTAGAAAATTGATGGGTCAGAAAATAGGGCGAAATTGCTCTAAGCGGAGCATCTCTTGTTTCTGCTGTGATTGAGAATTGTGCATCCGGATCTCCAATATTATCTATTCGAATTGCTGCCTTCAATTTTAACTCAGGTTCAAGATTTAGCACTAAATTGTTCAATTCTGCGGCTTTTTTAGACACATCATAATCAAACCATCCAGAAAATTGACTCACATTAATTTTCTCTGCAACCGCCATATTGAGTCCTATTTTTTTTGAATCAAAATGTCCATCTACAGAGATTAATTGGGCCGCTTCAAATTCTGCATTTAGCTCGCCAGAGACAAAGCCCTCAATTAGAGTTTCTCGCACAACTTTCGGCAAATATGCTCTAAATGGTTTTACGTCTACAGACTGCATATTGGCGGTTGCCCTCCAATTTAAGTCAGTAAGATTTGCCTCGATATTTACATCGAGTTTACCAATAGTCGAATTTTTAAAAGAAACTAAAGCTCTAAATTTATCCTGTTTTGATCTTGTTAAATACAAGTTTGCATCATTGATAATGATTTTTTCCGTGTGTAAATTTTCTTTTTTTACAGCAAGGAACTCATCCAATTTGACTTGGATTCTCCTAGGGAAACTTCTCATTGATATAGTTTCTGAGAATCCCAGAATTAATTTAGATATAAATTTGTTGGGGTGCACTATTTCGGGATTTGATGCATTTAAAATTGTTTCTTTAGTCTTACCATTTACCAAGACCTTTACTCCGTTAAGATCGACAGATTGTGGCATTCCGCCAAAAAATATACTTTCGAGTCCAAATTTTAATTCACTTTCTGGAAAAATAAAATTTGCTTCAGGACCGGCGACGCTCATATTTTGGATTTTTATTTCGAACGGTGTTACGGAGAAATTGGGGGTAACTTCTACTTTTTCTATTTCAACAACATAATCTGGAAACAAATCTGAAATCTGTGTTTCAATAATTGTTTCTATAAATTTGTCTTGCTTCTGAAATAAAGAGTGCTCTACCACGCTATAGAAGGGGCCCAACATGATAACCGATACCAATAAGCTAGCAAAATCAAATAGAATGTTTTTATTAAAAACTCTAACACGTTTTATAAACAGCATTTGGCGCCTATTACCTAATAAATGTTATATAAAATATTATAATAAAAATAATACATAAAGTGATTGTTTCTGCCAAAGCTTGAATTAAACTGCTAGATCTTTGATTCAGTCTGCGATAATCACTATATAAGTAAAACAACAATACTGTTACGGAGCAAGCATCGATGCTGGAAACTGGTTCAAAAGTAAAAGATTTTACTATCCCAACTGATCGTGGATATTTCACTCTATCGGATTATACAGGAAAAAATGTGGTATTATTCTTCTTTCCAAGAGCTGACACCTCCGGCTGTACTAAGGAAGCGGCTTCTTTCACCAGCCTGTTAGCAGAGTTTGACGCTGCTAACACAGTGGTAATCGGGATTTCTAAGGATACCCCTGAAAAACAAGCAAAATTTCGAGCCAAGCATTCTCTAGAATGTATATTAGGTGCCGATAATGAGACGGACATTTGCGAGCAATTTGGGGTTTGGGTTGAAAAATCGATGTACGGAAAATCCTATATGGGGATTGAAAGATCAAGTTTTTTGATTGATCCTGAAGGTAAGATTACAAAAATATGGCGTAAAGTAAAGGTGCCGGGTCATGCTGAAGACGTGTTGGAGCAAGTTCAAGCAGGCGGCTAATAGCAAAAAGGATGTAATCCTAAAACTATTTTGCGCTTCAACCTAAAATATCGCCATTAAAAAAATCAAATGGCAAGATAGATGTTAGGAAACTTGGAGTAACGGAACTTTAATTTAGCCAAATATTTTTTTCACTTTAGGCATGGCAAATCTGTAGCGACTATTTTGGCACCTACAATAAAAAGTCTTGGAGATAGAAGAGCTCTTTTTCAGAACAATATGCTGCTTTTAGTAATAAAATTAAATAAACAAGCTTAATGTTATTATCCCTAATCTAAATATGACGATGGGTTTTTTGCCTTCCAAAGATATTTGATTACATTACAAGAAGTTTAGCATTACAGATTATGAAGCTAAACTTTTCTGTAGTATTAAATTCAGAGTCGACAAGTTAAGGTACTTCTAAAACGCTCCTTCAATCTATAGGGATTATACTAGGATAAAAAAAAGGGGTAAGGTGCTTCAACACATCTGGTTTTGGAAGTGCAAGTTTTGGCGGATTTTCAATTGTCTTTTATCAGCCACAATTATCAAAATTTTTGAATTTATATTTATCTCGTCGTACCTACTCTAGCAGCAAGACCGGCCTCAATAAATTCATCGATGTCTCCGTCCAGAACCGCTTGGGTGTTTCCTGTCTCGACTTGCGTTCTAAGGTCTTTTACCATTTGATAGGGATGCAGAACATATGAACGTATCTGACTCCCCCAGCCATTATCGGCTTTTCCTGCATTTCCTTCCGTAATCAGATTTTCTCTTTTCTGCAACTCTGCCTCATACAATCTGGCTCTTAACATTTTCATCGCTGTGGCTCTATTCCTGTGCTGTGATCTGTCTGACTGACATTGAACAATTATATTCGTCGGAATGTGTGTAATTCGAATTGCAGAGTCTGTAGTATTCACATGCTGCCCACCTGCGCCGGATGCCCTAAATGTATCTATACGTAGGTCTTTTTCTTCTAAATCAATCTCTATGTTGTCGTCGATTTCTGGATAAATCCAAATGCTGGAAAAACTTGTGTGCCTTCTTGCAGAATTATCAAAAGGAGAAATTCTTACCAATCTGTGAACCCCAGATTCGGTTTTCATCCAACCATAACTATTATCACCAACCACTCTTATAGTAGCTGATTTTATGCCTGCTTCCTCTCCTTCGGCTTCATCAATAATTTCAACTCTGAATCCACGTTGTTCTGCCCATCTTTTATACATCCTATAAAGCATTGCGGCCCAATCTTGTGCTTCAGTTCCACCTGCACCCGAATGAATTTCTACAAAACAATTATTTTTATCAGCCTCACCCGACAGGAGAGTTTCGCGCTGTTTTTTTTCAGCAATAATGGCAAGGTTTTGAACAGCTTTCTCTGTTTCTTTAATAAATTCGATATCCTGTTCCTCGTTAGCAAGTTGCAGCATTTCAATTTGCTCGTTAAGATTATTCTCCAACTCATCTATACTTTGAAGCTGAGTTTCAAGCAAAGTTTTTTCGCGCATCAAATTTTGTGCTTTTTTTTGGTCATGCCAAAAATTCACCTCCGAGCTACTTTCTTCAATCTTAGAAATTCTAATTAGGGCTTCCTCAAAGTTCACGTGTTTTTTGAGAAGCTCAATAGATTGTTTTATAGCATCTAGTGCTTGTTGTGTTTCTGCTTGCATAATAAATTCTTTATAAATCTCTTTACTTTAAAGATGAATCTATAGCAAATATGAAATATCCCTTACAATAGTTATTGTGTTATAACTATTAATACAAATCTGGTGTATTAATAGTTTTGTCTGTTATTTTATCTTTCGGAAGGTCAATCAAATTTGATGTTGAAGGAGATTGCCCAGGTTTAAAAACTTCCATCACTACGTTTGGATCAGAGAGCTTTACTTGATAACCTTTTTCTGCATGAACAGGGTATAAATTTACACCGGCAGGTCTTCGAAAAGGAATTTGAGGTGCATTAGATAAAGCCCTGGTGATAAATGACCTGAAAATTGGGACTGCAACAGAAGATCCCGTCTCACGTTTACCAAGTGGTCTTGGTATATCATAACCTACAAAGACACCTACGACTAAATCTGGAGAAAATCCAACGAACCAAGCGTTTGTATTGTCATTAGTGGTGCCAGTTTTTCCGGCTAGGACCAAGCCCGTTTCCAGCAATTTTCTTCCAGTTCCTCTTTTAATTACTCCTTCAAGCATTGTGATAATTTGGTAAGCTGATGCAGGGTCAGTTAATATCTCTCTATCGTCGGGCAAAATTGGAACAGACTGTTTTTCCCATCCCGAATTTACCATACAGCCATCACATCTGCGTTTATCGTGGCGCATTATGGTTTTACCATACCTATCTTGAATTCTATCAATTAAACTTGGTGTAATCTTTAACCCGCCATTGACTAATTGACCGTAAGCTGCTGTGATCCTGACTAATGTTGTCTCACCTGCCCCGAGCGCCATAGACAGATAGGGTGGCAAATTTGAATTAATGTCAAACTTTCTGGCATAATTTTGAACCACGGGCATACCAATAGCCATGGCGAGTCTAGCAGTCATCAAATTACGAGATTTTTCAATTCCAACCCTCATTATTGATGGACCATAAAATCGTTTTGTGTAGTTGGATGGTTTCCATTTTGGTAAGCCTGGACCTTGATCAACTGCCAGTGGAGCATCAAGAATTTGGGTGGTTGGGCTATAACCTTCATCAAGTGCAGCAAGATATACGAAAGGCTTAAAGGCAGATCCCGGTTGACGATAAGCTTGAGTAGCTCTATTGAATTCTGAATCATTAAAATTATACCCACCAGACATTGCTAATATCCTACCTGAATGAGGGTCCATGGCAACGATAGCACCCTCAACCAGAGGTCTTTGACCCAATGCCCAATGATCTGTATTCGACACATATTCTTCTGTTATTAAATCTACAGCATTTTTGGGCCGTTGCACAATCACCACGTCTCCTACTTTAAGTGCCTCCTGCAATGAATTCATCTTTGATGGTCGCACGCCGTCTTCATTACGTGGTGGATATGCCCATTTTGCGAGCGAAAATGGAATAACGCCCTTGATACCCTCCACGTAAATGACCGCTTCTCTATGTTTTACTTGTAAAACTAAGGCGGCGTGTCTCCCTTTTGGCATAGTATTTGTAATACGCGAGAGCTGTTCATCTATATTTTGAGTTGGATCAATTTTAGTTATAGGACCTCGCCAACCTTGTCTTCTGTCCAACGACTCCAGCCCATTAATCAATGCCTCTTTTGCAAAAAATTGTAGTGTCGGATCTAGGGTCGTTCGAACTGACAAACCGCCGCCATAAACCATATCTGGTCCATATAAGGAAATAATTTCACGTCTTACTTCTTCCGTGAAATAAGGAGCCTCTGCTAGATCAGATCCTGTCTGCGGTCTAACTCCTAAAGTGTACGATTGCGCTAAAACTTTTTCATCCTCTGTGATATAGCCATTCAAAAACATTTGTTGCAAAACCCAATTTCTTCTTGCAATCGCATCCTTTGTTCTTGTTATTGGGTGATAATTATTTGGAGCCTTCGGTAGCGCAGCTAGATATGCAATTTCGTGAAGTCGTAGCTGGTCTAAGGGCTTATCAAAATAATTCAATGCTGCTGCTGCAACCCCATAACTCGACAACCCTAAATAAATGTCATTTAAGTAAAGAGCCAATATATCATCTTTTTGCAGGGCGTGTTCTATACGAATAGCAAGGATTGCCTCTTTAATTTTGCGCTCAACAGACACTTCATTTGTAAGCAAAAAGTTTTTTGCAACCTGCTGAGTAATAGTGGAAGCTCCGATTGGTCTCCTACCAGAGCCAAGATTTGAAATATTAGTAAAAATAGCGCGGCTTAATGCTCGTAAATCTATACCAAAATGAAGATAAAATGATTTGTCCTCAGCGGATAGAAACGCAGCGATAAGGTCCGGTGGCATTGCTTTTGTAGGCATAAATAGACGTTTTTCGGTTGCATATTCCGCCAATAATGCACCATCTCCAGCATGTATGCGGGTTACAACAGGCGGTTCGTAATCTGCAAGTTTTGCATAATCGGGCAAATCTCTTCCAAATGACCAAAATACCCATAGGGTTCCTACTGTACCAGCTATTAAGCAAAGAATTAAAAACGTAAATATTCCAAGAAATAACTTCATATTTAATTTTTCTAATATCTCTTTGAGGCAAATTTATGACAAAGAGCCATGTTACATTTGTCGTTTGTTAACGTTGAGAAGAATTTAGATATCTTAAAATAGCATTTGCTAATTTTTTTGTTAACTCATCGATATACCTATTGTTGTTTAAATTAGCCTCATCTTGCTCATTAGTTAGGAAACCCATTTCAATTAATACAGAGGGTATATCAGGTGACTTTAATACAGCAAATCCAGCAAATCTATGTCCACGTTTATTTCCCCCTGGAAAAGACCGCACCTGTTCCAATATAGCTTTTGCAACATAGGTGGATTCATTCATCGACTCTCTCTGAAACATTCCTAAAAGAGCATTAGCAGCTAATGGATCTTGAACGGCCAAATCTGGCCCACCAAGCAAATCAGCCTTATTTTCACGCTCCGCAATTATTGCTGCTTCCTTATCAGAAGCCACGTCTGATAACGAAAACACAGATATGCCATGCGCTTTGGTATTCGGTGCCGCATCAGCGTGAATTGAAACAAATAAATCCGCTTGATGTTGACGAGCAATCGCAATCCTCTCTCTAAGTTTGATATAACTATCATCTTTCCTAGTGAGCCTTGCAATTACCTGACCAGTCTCATTTAAGTGTTCTGCAAGCCGCGTCGATGCTTTAAATGTGATCTCCTTTTCTTTGGTGCCAGAAAAACCTATAGCGCCGGGGTCTTTTCCACCATGACCAGGGTCTATCGTCACCACCCATCTTTTAGGTCTTTTTAATGGGGAAAGCAGTTGTACAATATTGCCAGAGGGTTGAATATTTTGAACTTCTTCAGCTTCATTAACAAAATCAGTGTGGCGCTCTTTTATGACTTGATTTTCTATAATTGCATCTAGTTCATCATTAGCAAGATAGGGTGTTTTTTGAAGTGCAGCCTTTGCTAGTGAAAAAGCTGTTTTTCCTCTATCAAGAATATCAACTACTATTCTATAGCCTCTAGCATCGGAGTTATCATTTTTTTGCGGTGGGAGTAAAAATGCTGCTATCGGTGCTGCGGGAAGGGATAATTCAAAAACCAATCTACCTGTATTTGGGTCAGGTCTACCGTACCTATAAGAATGAATGGGGCCAATGGATAAATTACCCGATTGTTCTAAAACATTCATCCCCCAATCAGTATTGACAGTATCCACAACCAATCGATAGGGGTTTTCTAGCAAAAAAATTCGTGATTCTGGAATCTTACTCGTCTCAATCACAATTCGTGTAGCCGGACTAATTAGTTTTTCAAATCCCTTTACATTGTAGATTTCACCAAATCGAAAATTAATATAGCTATTCTTCGTGTCTGCTTCAACTAACGATAAATTTCCTAGAAAGAAACTCATGCAAATTATAAGAAAAGGTACAGTACGTTTAAACATAAAAAAATTTCTATAGGTTAAAATGTTATTTAAAATATTCACTAATGTCCAATGGTTAACGGCTACCTTAGGTATCCAATTAATTCTGCTTCTTAAATAATTGGCTTAATAACCTCATTATCCGATAAAGTTAGCAAACTAATTACAAGATAAAAATACTTATAAACAATTCATGTTAATTTTCTTTTCCTAATTTTGATTTCATGTGATAAGAGTTTAGTTGTTGTGAAGATAACTCACATAGCAAAAATTTTATTAGGAAATTATTAATTCCAAAAAAATAAGCTTAAACTTTGTACTTCGCACATTGAATATTTATACATTCCGCAGAATGACGAACCTAAAAATGACTATGACATATAAGCCTTTATTTTACTCAAAGCGAAGTTCCACAAAGCATCATGGAACACCAAATCATAGTTCTACCTATACCATTCTGAATACTTCTGGACAAACACCAGTTATTGAACATTCGTCTAGCAACTTTTTCTATCACAGGGTGCAGATGACAGAGAGATATACTTATGAACAAAAAACTACTTATCGACGCCCACCAACCCGAGGAAACCCGAGTTGTCCTTCTAAATGAACAAAAAATTGAAGAATTTGACTATGAAAATACATCGAGAAAACAATTAAAAGGCAATGTTTATTTAGCACGCGTAACTCGTGTGGAACCATCTTTGCAAGCCGCTTTTGTTGAATACGGCGGCAACCGTCAGGGATTTCTGGCTTTTAGTGAAATTCACCCTGACTATTATCGCATCCCCATTGAAGATAGAGAAGCGCTTAAAGAGGAAACAGAATCTGCAGTAGTAGCGGAAGATGAAGATAAACTGCCTCTAAAAACAGAGGCACTAGAAACAATAGATAGTGAAGAAGAAATTACCACTTCCACGAAGAAAATACTGCCAACCGCTTTGCATAGATATAAAATTCAAGAAGTTATATCGCGAAAACAAATATTACTAGTACAAGTTGTTAAAGAAGAGCGTGGTAATAAAGGTGCAGCACTTACCACTTATCTCTCTTTAGCTGGCCGCTACTGTGTGCTTATGCCGAATAGCAATAGAAGTGGAGGTGTTTCACGAAAGATAAACAACCCTTCCGATAGGAAAAGACTAAAATCAGTGGTTGGTGAATTAGATATTGCTGACGGCATGGCTGTAATTGTTAGAACGGCAGGTTCAAAGAGAACGAAAACCGAAATAAAACGAGATTATTCCTACCTAACAAAACTATGGAATGATATCAGAAACAACACTATGAAATCTGAGGCTCCATGCCTTATACACGAAGAGGGTAGTTTAGTTAAACGAGCTATTCGTGATATCTACACTAACGATATAGAAGAGGTATATGTAGAAGGTGGAGACAGCTACAAGATAGCAAAAACCCACATGAAAATGCTTATTCCAAGTCACGCTAAACGTGTTTTGGAATTTACAGGTGATAAACACCTTTTTCAACAATACCAAGTAGAGGAACAGTTAGATCAAATTCATCATAATGAAGTAACATTGAAATCAGGTGGATATTTAGTATTAAATCAGACCGAAGCTCTTGTAGCGATTGACGTAAACTCAGGTAAGGCTACCAGAGAGCGCAATATAGAAGAAACTGCCGTTAAAACAAATCTTGAAGCAGCCGAGGAGATTGGACGACAGCTTAAATTGCGAGACTTGTCCGGACTGATTGTAATTGATTTCATAGACATGGAGGAGAATAGAAATCAGCATTTGGTGGAAAACAAGTTGAAAGAGGCCCTTAGAAACGATAGAGCAAGAATACAAGTTGGTGGCATAAGCCATTTTGGATTGCTAGAAATGTCGCGGCAACGACTGCGTCCTTCTTTAGTCGAGTCTGTTTCCCAATCATGTCCCCATTGCGATGGAACAGGCAGAGTGCGTTCAGTTAACTCTGCTGCTCTGCAAATTTTGCGTGTTCTTGAAGAGGAAATTAATAATGTTTCTGCGCAGGAACTGTCAGTCATAGCACAAACTGATATTGCACTTTACATTCTTAATGAAAAACGCGAGACCCTAACCGAACTTGAACGGAAAGCAAGCTGCAAGATATTGATCAAAGCGGATGCAACCTTAATAGAAAATGTTTATAAATTATTTATAGATGATGTTCTCGTAGAAGCAAAAGAGAAACCAATATCCAGTAAGAGCAAGTCTGAGCGTATCAAAGAACAGCGGCACCCTGGGAGTGCTTCCCAAGAGGAAGAAAACGAGGATGGAGAACAGCCAAAACGAAAGAGACGTGGTCGTCGTGGGGGTAGAAGAAGGCGCAGACGTGACGGTGACGAAGCAATCATATCTCAAGTTTCTGAAAATGGGCCAGAAGAAACGAGAGGCCCAACTTCCGGAGCAAGCTCGAAACAAATGCAGGAAAAGTCTCCCACTTTAGATACTGACTCAGAAAAAATTCACACGAGACCAAAGTCTCGAAGACGTTATGGCAGCAAATCAAAACAAAGTATTGCCTCTAATAACTCAACTGAGGAAAAATACTCAAATGAAAGTTCTAAGGATAACATCCTAGAACAACAAGAAAACGGCATCATAAAGAAGGATAAACAAAAAACAAAAAAGAAAACGAATTTGAAGACTAGGTCAATAGAAACTGAAAACGAGGGTAAAACCCAAAAAACAACGCGTGCTAAAACCAAAGCGAAAAAAGCAAGCGCTAAGAAATTAGCCAATAAAACCACAAATAAAAAAAAGAAGCCGCAAATTAGCCCCAAAAATGCTAATACCTCTGAATCCCCCCAAAAACAAACAAATGGAAGAGAACCGATTACTTCTGTTGAATTAGGTATTACTGATGTTGACAATAATGTGCCAACCGCAAAAAAACGAGGGTGGTGGACGAAAAACTAAGAAAAGTACATTGAAATAATTACCCATATCGACTTTTTAGTCCGATAGATAGAATATATGGAGTTATTTTGATAGCTTATTATCAGGCGGCATCTCTCTTATAAGCATCGACAAATGAATTTATTCGTTTAACGGCCTCATGCATCGATTTTTCAGAGCCCGCAAAAGACAAACGTAAATATCGGTGCCCATTTATTGGGTCAAAATCAACACCCGGCGTAGTAGCTACGCCACTCTCGTCCAGCAATTTCTTAGCAAAACTAATTGAGTCTACACTTAACGCAGATATATCTGCATAAATGTAAAAGGCTCCATCGCAAGGAGCGGCTTTACCCAGAAACTCTGATGGTAAGCCTGATAATAATACCTGCCTATTTTCTCTATAACGGTTTACATGCAAGTCTAATTCCTCGCTACAGTCAAATGCCTTCACTGCAGCAATTTGATTAGGTGTTGGCGCTGATATATATAAATTTTGAGATAGTTTTTCAGCTGCATTGACTAGTTGCTCTGGCAATATCATCCATCCAATACGCCACCCAGTCATGGAAAAATATTTTGAAAGGCTGTTTATCACAATCACATTATCATTGTATTTCAGGGCAGTCTCGCATCTATCTTTGTATGACAATCCATGATAAATCTCATCGGAAATTAGTCGAACGTTATTTCGGTCACACCAATCACAAATATTTTTTAGCTCATCATCTGAAATTACCACACCAGTTGGATTATGAGGGCTTGCTATCATGAGACCGTCTGGTAATTTCTCCCATTTTTCCATATCTTTTAATCTTGGAAGCCATCCTTCTTTTGGACCAGCGGGTAAAATAACAGGTTCGAGACCCATACCTATCATTAAATTACGATAGGCTGGGTAACCTGGATTTGGTATAGCTATTCTGTCACCAACGTCGAATGCTGCCAAAAAAGAAATAGCAAACGCCATGGATGAGCCTACTGTAACAGCAACACGTTTTGGGTCAATGTTCAAACCATACCATTCCTGGTAATGTTTCGCTATTCTTTGACGTAATTCTGGTATCCCAAGCGCCACACTATAGCCATGTGTTCTTTGTTCCACCATTGATTCAGAGAGCGCGTTAATAACTGGCTGAGGTGCAGGTGAGGAAGGTTGCCCGACTTCAAGATGCACAATATCACCTCCATCAGCATCGAGTTCTGCAGCTAACCGCATAACATCCATGGCCATAAAGGGCGGCATTTTACTTCGATCAGAAATTTTCAAAGTTGGACCTATCATTTTTTCACCTTTTTGTTTTAGTAAATAACAAATGCTCGACCCAAAATTGATGTATGAGGTGCTGTTTATTATCGTTGACTGTGTTACTATTGTTTTTTCAGTTTTATGTTTAAATAAAGAAAAACGGTAAAAATCACATGTTGACTACTGTGTCAAATAAATAAATTCGAATTTTATACCTTTTTTTCGAAAAAATTAGAATTTTATTTTATTTTAATGAGAAAAAAAACAAGACAAATGCTAAATATTAGAATCTTTCATTTTATTATGCTTTTTTTCCTATTTTTTTCCTGTGTAGCAACAAATTGCTACGCAAATTTGATTCGGGACTCAGAATTAGAGAGTATACTGGAAGGATTTTTAGAACCTTTGCTAAAAAAAGCTGATATCTCATCACAAGTAAAAGTTCGAGTAGTTTTAAATGCTTCTTATAATGCATTTGTTACTAACAGAAATGTAATCTACCTTCACTCCGGTCTTCTTTTGGAAGCGGAAACTTTAGAAGAAGTTATTGGAGTAATGGCGCACGAATTAGGTCATATTGTTTCAGGTCACGTGGCTAGAAAAAGTGAATCTATAGAGATAGCAAAAAATACATCATCATTTAGCACCGCCCTTGCGGCGGCCGCGGCTATTGGGGGCTCTGGGGAGCTAGCAGCAGGTCTATTGATAGGGGGTAATGATAGAGTCGCTCGACAATTTTATTATGGTTCCCGGGTAAATGAGGCTGTTGCTGACGAATGGGCACTCAAAATGCTTGACGAGTTAGAGATAAGCGCCGTCAGCATGGCAAATATGATGAAACGTTTATCCCGTCAAAATGTCCTACCTGAGAGTTACCAGTCTGAGTATTATAAAACACACCCTGGGACCAAACAACGGTTAGCAGTCTATGAAGACCACGTGGCAAAATCAGTTTTTAACAAGAAATTGATGAGATCGTTAGATTATAAAAATTTTGGGCGAATAGTTGGAAAATTATCTGGTTATCAGCAGAGACCTGAAGAAATCATGGAAAAATCAAAAAATAGGGATTTATCTATTAACAAGAGATATGAACGTGCAATCGCTTATTTCAGGTATGGCAATCTCAAATCGGCAAAAGATGATATCGACTTTTTATTAATGGCAGAACCAGGTAACCCCTATTTTTATGAACTTGCTGGTGAAATAGCATTTGCAAATAAAGAGCTAGGGTCCGCGCTCGAATATTTTGAAGAAGCCTTTGATAAAAGTGGGAACGCTCCGTTAATTGCCTTACGTCTTGGTCGAGTATTATTAGCTACGGAAAATTTTGACAACTTTATTTATGCGAGAGATATCCTGAAAATAGCAGTTTCCGGTGAACCAGAGTTGCCGTTTGCTAGAAGAGAATATGCAATAGCATTGGGCAAGACAGGTGATATGGCAAGAGCAAACTGGCAGCTAGCTGAGGCAGCTTATCTTCGCGATAATCTTCAGGAGGCTGCTATTCACATAGAACGCGCCATAATAGAACCAGATTTAACTCCTGAATTAAAAGGAAATCTGTTAGACCTTAAATTTTTAATTGAGAACTCCCAAAAATCAAAAATTCGCTAAATATTCTCTTCTGTTATAAAAAAAATTGCTAGTCCAATGTCTAATAGCATAGTTCTATTGTTGAAAGATTTTGTTTCCCATGCTAAGGAGCAAAAATTGGTTAAAAATCTCATTCGCGGGAAAAATATGAAGACGTTTATTTATGTTTTAGGATTGTGTCTCACCTTTACCATTCAGTCTGCGCATGCAAAATTTTCTGAGTCTGAGGAACAACAAATTCAGCGAATGATTGAGAGTTATCTTAATCAAAACCCAGACATCTTGTATGACTTAATACTGAATTATTCGAGAGAAAAAGCAAAGGAAGCAGAAAAGACGGCAATTTCGCTTAGTTATGATAGTGAGGGTGATGGACGATTTGGCAACCCAGAGGCCTCTTTTGTCATATATGAATATTCAGATTACAATTGTGGTTATTGCAAAAGACTTTTTAAAACACTGCAAACTCTGGTTTCTGAAGATAAAGACGTTTTAATAGTAATTAAAGAATTCCCTATATTATCCAAAAGCTCTGTGTCAGCAGCAAAAGCTGCTTTGGCTGCTGAAGAGCAAGATAAATTTCTAGAATATCATCTTGCCTTAATGACCTCAGGTGGCGGCATAACTGATACTTCTTTAAGAAAAACAGCAGAGACACTTGGTCTGAATATGAAACAATTCAATGAAGCCATATCTAGTGATAGGCTTGACCGCATCTTGCGTCGTAACATTGACGCCGGCCGAGCTATTGGCATAGAAGGAACACCGGCTTTATTAATAGGAGACAGGATTATACCAGGAGCGATAAGCCTTGAGGAAATAAAAGCGCTTATTAAATTCGAAAGAAATAAACGCTAACATCCTATATTGGGAATAAGTTTGCATAATTACCGTCTATAGAATTGTTTATTCGCATTCTTACTTTAATTACGCTATAGATAAGTACCATTATAACTTCACTATTAGATATTAGGCGCTTTAAACTATGGCAAAAATTCTTATTATAAATGGACCGAATTTAAACATGCTTGGGACAAGGCAGCCCGAGATTTATGGACACACAACTTTAAAGGACATTGAAACGTCCTGTAAAGTTGTAGCCGCTGAGCTTAAATTGCAGGTAACATTTAGCCAATCCAATTTTGAGGGAGAACTTGTGAATACAATTCAAAAGGCCACAAACCATTATGATGGTATTATAATTAACGCTGGTGGATATACTCATTCCTCAGTTGCCTTAAGAGACGCTCTTGCTTTATTTTCTGGTAAAGTAATAGAGGTTCATGTGTCTAATATTCATGCCCGAGAAGAATTTCGACATAAATCGATGCTTTCATCGATATCTAATGGTGTAATTATTGGACTAGGGGCACATTCCTATACCCTTGCGATAAGAGCACTCTCGGAATTATTTGTTGCCAGCCAACAAAATAACTAAAACTATTAACAATTTTTTAAATCCATTATTTCCGATATAAAATTTAATATTTAAATTTTAATCATGTCGATTAAAAATTTTTCTAAACGGCTTTAGATGTCATGCCACAAATAGGAGGAAGTGATTGTCACAACAATTCATTATTGCGCCAGAAACAATAATACAGGCCTACACACTCGGTATATTTCCCATGGCGGCAAGCAAAGATGCTAAAGAAATTCAATTTTTTCAACCTGAGGTTAGAGGTATCATACCACTAGAAAATCCTCGGATACCAAAAAAATTACAAAGATTATTAAAAAAACAACCGTTTGTTATACAATGGAATCAAAACTTTCCTGCAGTTATCGACGGATGCGCTGCACCCAGATCTGATACAAATGAAACCTGGATAAATCCGACAATAAGAAGACTTTATATCTCTCTTCACATGCTAGGATTTGCCCATTCAGTAGAGGTATATCAAGAGGAAAATCTGATAGGCGGTTTATACGGGGTTGCTATTGGTGGTGCCTTTTTTGGTGAGTCTATGTTCAGCCGTGTATCAAACGCCTCTAAGATCGCATTATGTCATTTAATGGCTAGGCTTAAATATGGTAATTTTAAACTATTAGACGCACAATTTGTAAGCGACCATCTTATTCAATTCGGCGTCCAACCACTGAAAAAGGAAGAATTCCAGAAAAAGCTTGAAAATGCGATAAATAATGATTCTGGCCTGAAATTAGAGGTTCCCGAAACAACAGTTCTTTATTCCTTGTTACATGATAATAAAGTTACGTCATAAACGGGGTGCTCTAAACCAGAGATAGCAGGACTTGAAGCAAACATCCAGCCCGAGAATAATGTTTGTTGAAGCTTTCTATCTCCATATCCGTTATCATAGATTATTATAAATGCTGCATTCTCAGGTGTTTCTTCTGGTGGTCTGTAGGCACAATAATGGACTCTTAACTCTAGCGTCCCAAACTCAGCGCCACCACCAACGGGAACTATAGTTGTGGAGATACGAGCGGTTATCTTGTCGAGAAGTTGTAATTCGGCGGATTGAGCTACCATCCAATTTGAAGCAACTGAGTGTTTAACAGCAATTGTTTGATTGGCTATAATTATGATATTAAGCAGCGATATTAATCGAAAAAGCTTCATTCCCATAATATACTAAGTTATTGGTTTGAATTTTGAAATACGAACTTACCTAATAAGTCTGTAAGACTAACCGGATCGAATGTATCGTAAATAATATCCCCCTGTTCCATCATCTCCTCATCAGAGCCAGGCGAGAGTTCGAGCACATAACCTCCTAAGAGAGATTTGGCAACAATACTTGCACTGGAATCCGCCGGTAACTTTATATCAGGATCAATTCTAAATGTCAGCCTAGCCATATAAGTCATTTTGTCAATTTCTTGGCTTGTCACTTGACCTATTTTAATTCCTGCCAAAAAAACATCGTCGCCTACAGCAAGCCCAGATACGTCGCTAAATTCCGCTCTCAATTCCAAACCATCTGACGGTGTCAAGTTAGCTGAATTATAAACTGTTAATGCAAAAAACACTGCACCCAGAATTATTATTGCACCTAGCAATGTCTCGAAAGTATTTTGACGCATATTAATTAAAAATCCTTTTATATTAGCCGGGCATAGATTCCATATGCAAAATACAATTTCTAGTGGCAAATTTACTCATTATGTAGGTGTCCAGGGTTCATAATCACCGGAAGCTTTTACCCGCTTTCCACCGCTGAGTATATGACCCTTTGGACGGTAGGCAAATTTAGTGCCAGTTAAATTTGGAAGATGGACATCCTGCCATTCATATTTGCTATACCCCCCTTCTGGTGGAGTCTCTTTTTGTGTGTGATGGAGCCATCCATGCCAATCTGCTGGAACTTTTGATGCCTCTGCTATCCCATTAAAAAGCACATATCTTTTAGACCTGCGCTGACCTTTTTTATAAACCTTTTCGTAATATTTATTCCCAAATTCATCTTCACCTCTGAAAGTAGCAGTACAAATAATTAATAATTTAGAAATTAGTTGCATATATATGGTTTCCTATCCATGGCGGGTTCAAAACAAGCTTGAAGACATTTTTTATTTTTTTGTTACTGCTCTATATATTACCAAAAAAAGCGTAATTGATAAATGTTTTCTTTCAGATCGTGGCAACACCGATAGTTATAAAGGGAAAACAGTGCGTTCAACTACTACAAAAAAATTTTGCAAAGAAAAAGAATGGTCACACAGCATCTATCGAATAAATTCAACGGACTAGTGAAGGTCAAGAAAAAAAATATGACAAAAGATCATTTTTTTTGATTGTCAAACTTGATCTAAAATACTACATCAGGTAACCTCGGAAGCCTCATCTACAACATGTAGTTGTATAATTTTATTCCGAGGATTTAGGAAAATCAGCGATTCGCGTAAAAAGTCTTAGCGAATCATGCATTAAGAAGGACATTGAATCATGCGTTTTGAGCGGCTACTGACAAAAGAAAATGAAGAATTATACGATAATATCCCATTTCGGTCAGCAAGTAGCGAGATTCGTAACCCAGACGGTACAATTGTTTTTTCGGCCAACGACATAGAAGTTCCCAGCCAATACAGTCAAGTAGCAACCGATATTATCTCTCAAAAATATTTCCGGAAAGCAGGGGTGCCCGCGCGGCTAAAAAAGGTCGAAGAGAATGGTGTTCCATCATGGTTGTGGCGTTCCCAGCCAGATATAGAGGCTTTAAATCTCATCCCACAAGACGAAAGATATATGGGTGAAACCTCAGCAAAACAAGTTTTCCACCGCTTATCGGGAACCTGGGCCTATTGGGGTTGGAAAGGGGGTTATTTTAGTAGCGAAACCGACGCAAAAATTTATTATGAAGAGATGTGTGTTATGTTAGCACAGCAGATGGCTGCACCCAACTCACCACAATGGTTCAATACAGGGTTACATTGGGCTTATGGCATCGACGGCCCTAGCCAAGGACATTACTACGTGGATTTTGAAACCGGAAAAATGGTCCGCTCCAAATCGTCATATGAGCATCCCCAACCACACGCGTGTTTTATCCAGTCTGTGGGTGACGATTTGGTAAATGAAGGTGGTATCATGGATTTATGGGTCCGGGAAGCACGCCTATTTAAATATGGTTCAGGCACGGGATCCAATTTCTCTAAACTGAGAGGTATTGGTGAAAATCTCTCAGGTGGTGGCAAATCATCGGGCCTCATGAGCTTCCTTAAAATTGGCGATAGAGCAGCAGGGGCCATAAAATCGGGCGGAACAACTAGGCGAGCAGCAAAAATGGTCACGGTTGATGTAGACCACCCTGATATAGAAGAATACATTGATTGGAAAGTAGTTGAAGAGCAAAAAGTAGCAGCACTAGTTACTGGTTCAAAAATTGCTAGCAAACACATGAATAACGTAATGAGAGCATGTGTTGAGACAGCCGACCTAGATAAGACCAAACGATATGATCCAAAACAAAATAGCCAGCTAAAAAAAGCTATTTTAGAGGCACGAAAAGCAATGCTTCCGGAGAATTACGTTCAACGGGTAATACAATTCGCTCAACAAGGCTTCACAGAAATCGAGTTTAAAACATATGATACAGATTGGGATAGTGAAGCATATCTTACAGTGGCAGGACAAAATTCAAATAATTCCGTTCGTGTATCAAACGAGTTTCTAAATGCAGTAGAACAAAAAGGTAAATGGTCTCTAATTGGTCGAGTAGACGGAAAAATAACAAAAGAGATAGACGCAACAGAACTATGGGACAAAATTGCGTATGCAGCATGGGCCTGTGCTGACCCAGGACTTCAATACGATACGACTATCAACGAATGGCATACTTGCCCAAAGGGCGGTAGAATAAACGCATCCAACCCATGTTCAGAATATATGTTTATAGATGATACAGCTTGTAACCTTGCGTCCTTAAATCTAATGCAGTTCAGACATAAAAACGGTTTGTTTGATATTAAAACATTTGAACATGCAACTAGAATATGGACGCTAACATTAGAAATTTCTGTCACCATGGCGCAATTTCCTTCAAAGGAAATTGCGCAAGGCTCGTATGATTACAGGACACTTGGATTAGGATTTGCGAATATAGGCGGAATGCTAATGGCAGCTGGACACTCATATGATAGCGATGAAGCACGTGCAATATGTGGGGCAATATCGGCTATTATGACAGGAAGAGCTTACGCAACCTCAGCTGAAATTGCTGGCGAACTCGGCGCATTTCCAAAATACAAAGCTAATGCAACATCTATGATGCGCGTGATGAAAAATCATAGGAATGCAGCGCTCGGAAAAACTGAAGGTTATGAAAATCTAAGTGTTTTGCCAGTTCCGCTTGCAATAAGTAGCAACCCAGACAGCAACCTTACGAAAGCAGCAGCTAAAGCATGGGACGATGCTGTAAGACTCGGAAAAGAACATGGATTTAGAAATGCACAGGCTACTGTAATTGCACCCACAGGAACGATTGGACTTGTAATGGATTGTGATACAACCGGTATAGAGCCTGATTTTGCAATTGTTAAATTTAAAAAACTGGCTGGTGGCGGATATTTTAAAATAATCAACAGGGTTGTACCAGAAGCACTCGAAAAACTTGGCTATAAAGAAAGAGAAATAAAAGATATTTCCCGTTATGCGGTGGGCCATGGGAGCTTAAAAGACTGCCAAGCTATATCAACATCTGCTCTTAAAGATAAAGGATTCACAGAAGAGGTTCTTAAAAACTTAGAAACAAGCCTAGAAAACGCATTCGATATAAAATTTGCATTTAATCAATATTCGCTTGGCATTGATTTCTGTAAGGATGTTCTCGGGTTTAGCGAAACACAACTGAATGACTTTTCATTTAATATGCTAGAAGCGCTTGGTTTTTCCAAAGATGAAATAGATGCTGCTAATATTCACATTTGTGGTGCAATGACATTAGAAGGAGCCCCGCATCTAAAAAAACAACATTTACCTATTTTTGACTGTGCAAATGTGTGCGGCAGAATAGGAAAACGATTTTTGCCCGTTGAAAGCCATATTACAATGATGGCAGCAGCGCAACCTTTCATATCTGGAGCAATCTCAAAAACTATTAATATGCCAAATAATGCCTCCGTTGAAGAATGCGGGAAGGCATACATGCAATCCTGGCGCCTCGGCTTAAAAGCAAATGCGCTATATCGAGATGGGTCAAAGCTCAGCCAACCCTTATCATCTTCCCTTATTGATGACGAAGATCTAGAGGAAGAGCAGAAAATGCCAACACCACAAATTGTAGAGAAGATTGTTGAGCGCGTTGTGCATATGCAAGAACGCGACAGGCTACCTCATAGACGTAAAGGCTACACACAAAAAGCATCTGTTGGTGGTCATAAGGTGTACATAAGAACAGGAGAATATCAAGATGGTCGACTTGGTGAGATTTTCATAGACATGCATAAAGAAGGAGCTGCTTTCCGCTCTTTGATGAATAATTTTGCCATCTCTGTCTCTATTGGTCTTCAATATGGTGTCCCATTAGAAGAATTTGTTGAAGCTTTTACGTTTACACGATTTGAGCCACAAGGAATGGTTACTGGAAATGATGCAATCAAAATGTCGTCATCCATTCTTGACTATACCTTCCGAGAATTAGCTATTTCCTATTTAGACAGACATGACCTTGGGCATGTAAACAAAGAGGATTTAGATGCTGACACAATTGGCGGTGGAGAAGCACAATCGGAGCTAGTAGATAGGGCGACTAGTCGTGGATTTATGCGCAAACAGGGATTAACAGTCTATTCAAATAAAAACCAAACTACAGCTCTTGCCCAGGAACCGATGGCAGCAACGACAAGTTTTCTTGCGCCAGCGCCAGAAAAAAGCTTTGTAACTCATACAATTACCCAAAATACAATTAACTCTGAATATGGGATAAATAATCAAGAAATGGTAAAACAAGCCAGATTGCAAGGATATGAGGGTGAGTCATGTCCAGAATGTCAAAATTTCACCCTCGTTCGTAATGGTACATGCCTCAAGTGCAATACGTGTGGTTCTACTACAGGCTGTAGCTAACTTAATCTTAAATTGGCCAATTTGTAAAAAACAACATCAAAATGTGCGGTATAAACTAGGACAATTGTATTTATCGATAGTTGAATGACAGATGTGATAGCTTACTCTCAAAACGCATATATCGAGTAGCCTATATTATTTTATACTAAAAGCTTTGAAGGAGAATAAAATGACCTCTGATATTTACATAAAGCTTAATGAAATGGGTATTGATTTAGATAAACCAGCTACGCCAGCCGGCAATTACGTCCCTGTGCTTGTTATCGAGGATATGATTTATGTATCTGGACAATTACCACTAGTTAACGGTGCCATTGAATTAACCGGACAAGTTGGAGACTCAGTGACTATTGAGGATGCACGAGAACAGGCAAGACAATGTGCAATAGCAATATTGCGTCAAGTTGCAAGTGTGAGTGATAATCTAAAAAATGTCGAACGAGTTATTAAACTTGGCGGATTTGTGGTGTCGACAACCGACTTTACCGAACAACCAAAAGTAATTGATGCGGCATCTGAATTAATGGTGACCTTATTTGGTGACAACGGCAGACATACAAGATTTGCAGTGGGAGTTAGCTCCTTACCGCTGGGAGCAGTGGTAGAAATTGATGCAATATTTCAACTGAAGAAAAAAAGATTATAAACTAGGACGATAAATTTCTGATACAAGATATTTTTATGGATAATACACCAGACCCTTCTTTTTTTTCGCTCAAGACTTTAACATCTATTAGCGAAATGGCATCGGAAGATTGGGACAAATTAAACCCTACCGGTCATCCATTCGTCACCCATGGTTTCCTATCTGCACTTGAAGAAAGTAAATGTGTAGGTATAGAAACTGGTTGGGATATCGCTCACTTATGCGTGTATGATGAGAAAAAGACACTACGCGCAGCCACACCACATTATTTAAAATACCACTCATATGGTGAATATATTTTTGATCATAGCTGGGCTAATGCCTATGAACGCGTAGGCCAAAAATATTATCCTAAATCACTTAGTGCTGTCCCATTTACTCCTGTACCAGGACCACGTCTATTGTCGTTAGAGAATGACAAAGAAGCAAAACGAGCCTTACTTTCCTATATTCAATCAATTATTGAAAATAATGAACTCTCGTCTGCCCATATTAATTTTTTAAATTTGTCGGAAGTAACCATAGCCCAAGAAAAAAGCTGGTTGATACGGGAAGGTTTACAATTTCATTGGCATAACGAAGGTTATACTAAGTTTGATGATTTTTTAGATAAACTCACCTCAAGAAAACGCAAAAATATCCGAAAGGAACGAGAGAGCATTCAAAAATATAATCTTCGGTTTGTAAAGCTTATTGGAGAAGACATAAAAGCCAAACATTGGGATACTTTTTATCAATGTTATCTTGCGACAATTGAAAAGAAGTGGGGCGGCGCTTATTTAACCCGAAGTTTTTTTAGTTGCCTATCTAATAAATTGAAAAATAAAATTCTTCTGGTGCTTTGTTATGATGACGATACACCTGTGGCGGGTGCACTAAATCTCATTGGACCTGACGCATTATATGGACGAAATTGGGGTAGTTTACGCGATATACCATTTCTACATTTCGAGACGTGTTATTATCAAGCTATTGAATTCGCCATCCAAAATGGAGTTGAACGAGTGGAGGCTGGTGCACAAGGGTTACATAAGGTTTCACGCGGTTATTTACCTAACAAAACTTATTCCGCCCATAAAATAATGAACCCACAGTTTGAAGAAGCTATCAAAAGATTCCTTTCTCATGAGGCTTCACAAAATTCGGAGGAGGCCCTATTGATAAATAAAGTATCTCCATACAAATAAATTTTTAAAAGTATCAAACTTTCTCGATTTTCTTTTTGGATGTATTTATGTCACCAGCTGATATTGTTTTAAGATCAAGTTGATTGTCTTTCACGCTAACAAACACTTCTCCGCCAGACACCAGATCACCAAACAAAAGATGGTCTGCTAGTGGTTTTTTTATGTGCTCCTGAATTAGTCTACTAAGTGGTCTGGCACCGAACGAACTATCATACCCTCGGTCCGCCAACCATTCACGTGCTTCATCATTGAGCTGTATCTCCACTTGTCTTTCTGCTAATTGAGCCTCCAGTTGGAACACAAATTTATCAACGACTAATCGTATTGTCTCATTATCTAATGCGGAGAAAGCGATTATCGCGTCTAGACGATTTCTAAATTCAGGTGAAAACGTCCTTTCAATTGCCTCTGAGTCTGCATCTGTTTTATTCCCTCTGCCAAAACCAATTGCTTGTTTAGATAATTCAGACGCTCCCGCATTGGTCGTCATGATTAAAATTACATTTCTGAAATCAACCTTTTTACCATTCGAATCTGTTAATGTGCCGTGGTCCATCACTTGTAACAATAAATTAAAAAGGTCAGGATGCGCTTTTTCTATCTCATCTAGAAGTAAAACAGCATGGGGTGTTTGATCAATTGCATCTGTTAAAAGCCCCCCCTGATCAAAACCTACATATCCTGGAGGTGCTCCGATGAGTCTAGATACTGTATGTCTTTCCATATATTCAGACATATCAAACCGTATTAACTTAACTCCTAAAGTCTCCGATAATTGTCTTGCTACCTCTGTCTTTCCAACACCTGTAGGGCCTGAAAATAGATAATTTCCTATTGGCTTCCCAACCTCACGCAAACCTGCCCGTGAAAGTTTAATAGCGGATGCAAGCGCTGTTATAGCAGAGTCCTGACCATAAACCATTCGCTTTAAGTCAGTTTCAAGAGAGGCCAATACCGCCTTATCATTTCTGCTTACGTGTTTAGACGGTATCCTTGCCATTGAAGCAATGGTTGTTTCTATTTCCTTTTGGCCAATTTGCTGTCGCCTTTTCGAGGGTGGTAATAAATTTTGGGAAGCGGCTGCTTCATCAATAACATCTATCGCTTTATCAGGGAGTTTACGATCATGTATGTAGCGTGCAGATAGGTCAACGGCCGACTTAATCGCGGCTTGAGTGAACTTTACGCCATGATGAGCTTCATAACGCGTTTTTAATCCGGAAAGGATTTTTATTGTGTCGGACACTGATGGTTCATTCACATCAATTTTCTGAAACCGACGTGCTAGAGCGCGGTCCTTTTCAAAATAACTTCTGTATTCTTTATATGTAGTAGAACCAATGCAACGCAATGTTCCATTTTGAAGTGCGGGTTTTAACAAATTAGACGCATCCATTGCGCCCCCTGAAGTAGCTCCCGCGCCAATAATAGTGTGTATTTCATCAATGAATAAAATAGCTTTGTCATCTTTTTCTATTTGTTTCATTACTGCTTTTAGGCGCTCTTCAAAATCACCGCGATATCTAGTGCCAGCTAATAGTGAGCCCATATCTAATGAATATATTACAGCCGATTTTAGAACTTCAGGTACGGCACCATCAACAATACGCTTCGCAAGCCCTTCAGCAATAGCTGTTTTTCCAACGCCAGGATCGCCAACATATAGCGGGTTATTTTTTGTTCGCCTACAAAGAATTTGGATGGTTCTATCTACTTCTGCGCTCCTGCCTATAAGAGGATCTACATTTCCTTCACTGGCTTTAACAATTAAATCAACAGCATATTGTGATAGTGGATCTTTCCCATTTTTAACATCCGAGGAATCTAACTCCTCGTCTGTGGTTTCACTGCCTCCGACGGATGCTCCATTGCCATGACTAATAAAACTAATAGCATCCAATCTGGTCATTTCTAACGATGTTAGAAACCACACTGCATGGGATTCACGTTCTGAATACATTGCGATCAGTACATTTGCCCCCGATGCCGAACCGCGACCCGATGATTGGGTGTGTATGATTGCACGTTGCACAACCCGACTGAAAGACGCTGTTGGTTGGACCTCAATTTCATCAACTTGAGAAACAAGTTCTTCCATCTCGTCATCAATATATGATTCTAACATTTCTCTTAACCTTGATACATCCAGATTACACCCACGCATCACTGCAAGCGCATCTTTATCTTCAAGCATAGCGAGCAAAAGGTGTTCTAATGTGGCAAATTCGTGGCGGTGCTCTCCTGCAATAGATAGAGAACGGCGAAGGGTTTCTTCTAATTCTTGGGATAGCACTATTTCACTCCTTTTCCATTTGTAGCTGCAATGGATGCTCATTTTGTCTAGCAAATGTCATTACTTGATTTATTTTAGTCTCCGCTACCTCGTAGGTATAAACACCACATACACCAACGCCCTTTTGATGCACGTGCAACATTATTTTATGCGCGGTCTGTGAATTATGACCGAAAAAACGCTGCAGTATAAGTACGACAAATTCCATGGGTGTGTAATCATCATTTAGCATTATTACGCGATACAAGGCTGGTCTTTTAGTTTTAGTCCTCTCGGCTAATGCTAAACCACCATCTGTCTTATCTGACTTTTCGTTATTTTCGCTCATTATTTAAAATATCTCCATATCTCAATACTAAATATTGGCATTTTTTTATTTAAGAAAAGGGTTTAATACTATTTTTTTATTCTTCGTTTCCCGAAAAGGATACACTATAGAAATATTGATTTCTAATTTTTATTGTGATTCACTAATTTTGACATTATATTTTTTCGTAATACTCTGAATTTATTATTAAAAAACATAAAATAAACTTAATGATTTAGGAATTTAGGCCATCTATAGTAAAATTATTACAAATGAAATAAAACTTCTAAAAATTTATGGAATTATTTTGAAAGAATATTTTATAAAATTCCTTATTGTTTGTTGTTTTTTCGTTGGCATTTGCGCTGCGTCTAATGTGTTATCCACCTCTGAAGCGCAAGCCAATCCAAAATATGCCTCTTTTGTAATGGAGGAAGTATCGGGTCGTATATTGTTCTCAAGAAATGCAGACAAACAACTTTATCCCGCCTCGTTGGCAAAAATAATGACTTTGTACATTGTTTTTGAAGAACTACAGAGTAAAAACTTAACCCTAAAATCGCGAGTTTTAATATCCAAACTTGCCGCTAGCAGGAGTCCATCTAAACTTTATCTAAAACCTGGTGAGACTATTTCTGTTGAAGAGGCAATACTCTCCTTGGTCACAAAATCTGCAAATGATGTGGCAACAGCTATTGCAGAAAAAATATCTATCTCAGAGCGTGATTTTGCTAAGAGAATGACCCGCAAGGCAAAAGCGCTCGGTATGTCACGCACTATTTTCAAGAATGCATCCGGATTACCCAACAGGAGTCAGAAAAGTACCGCGAGAGATATGGCAAAACTTGGCATAGCAATTCGAAGAGATTTTCCAGAGTATTTTCACTATTTTAGTAATGAGTTTTTTCTATATAAAGGCCAAAAATACAAAAACCATAATCGACTATTGACGGCCTTTAAAGGTACAGATGGCATAAAAACAGGCTATATTGGAGCATCTGGATTTAATCTTGTGGCCTCAACAGAACGTGATGGAGTTCGGCTTATAGGCGTTGTATTCGGCGGAAAAACCAGTAAAAGTCGTGACCTACATATGATTAAATTGCTTACTAGCCAGTTCGAGAGAGTTAAGCCATTCCAGATGGTGACTAGCCCAATAACAGCACCATTGCCTAGACCAGAAAAAAAAGAGGACCCATCTACAACGGGGATGCTAGTATCTATTGTCCCGCCAATCTCTAAGCCAAAAATTATCATTCGCTCTATTCCCTCTACCTCTATAAGCAAATCATACGAAAAAATGAATGATACTTGGTCGATACAGGTAGGGAGTTTTTCCAGAAAGATAAGTGCGCATAAAGCCGCTATCAAAGCAAGGCGTTCCGCTTCATCTATTTTAGCAACAATACCTGCAGATGTTAGTTTGGTTATGCGTGGAGAATTGCCCCTCTGGAGAGTTAGGTTTGAAGGACTTGACGAACCTAGCGCTCGCGCTGCTTGTGTTGAATTGTATCAATCTGGTAACGCATGTTTTGCACTACCGGAAGTTATCGCTAAAACTAGTTCGTTATAAATCTTATATTATTTTTTCTATAGCAGTTCTATAAGCTTTTTTTATGTTAATGAAAATCTCTGCTCTTCGGTTTAAGTATTTTTAACTCTGGGGTTTTCAAATACTGTAAATATGAATCACAATTAACAAGCTTATCTGCGATAAAATGTATAATTCTGCCCTGTTTTTGAATTCTGCCATACACCCCTAATAAATGTGAGCTAAGTAATGCTAAACGATACACATGTACAATAGCTGGCCAAACGATAATATTTAGAGAGTAATGGGCATCTTCTAATGTAATGAAAACAGTTCCTTTTGCGGTACCTGGTCTTTGTCTGCCTGTCACAAGACCAATTAATTGATGCTTCTTACCATCTATACTACTTAAGGCAATAGAACAGGACTGCCAACTGTCAGCTGAAAAATATGGTTCTAGTAAAGTTACAGGATGAGCTTTAAGAGATAGTCCCGTTGCTAAATAATCTTGGGCTACCGATGTGCTTAAACTTGCTAATGGTAAAGATACTTTTGGTTCTTCTGGCATTATAGTTTTATGGCGTTGTTCTGCATAAGAGAATAGAGGGAGCCCTGAGCTTTGTTGACGGGCAATTTTTTTTATTTCCCAAAATGCCTGGCGACTTGTAAGACCAATTGAATTAAGCGCATCTGCTCTAGCAAGCGATTCTAATCCATATATGGAAATATCTGATTTACGAATAAGACTATTAATATCTTGATAAGCTATATGGCGGCTTGCTACCAATCTCTCAGCTTCATATCGTTTTAATCCTTTTACTTGACGCATTCCAAGACGTAACGCATGGCGCGCATGATCTGTTGCCTCTAGGCTACAATCCCATTGCGAGTTATTGATATCAATTGGCCTGACTTCAACCCCATTACGGTTAGCTTCTGCGACTAATTGAGCAGTGCTATAAAAACCCATTGGCTGAGCATTTAATAACGCACAGATAAAAACGTCCGGGTAATGACATTTTATCCAGGCAGAAACATAAACCAGTAAAGCAAAACTGGCGGCATGCGATTCTGGAAATCCATAAGTACCAAAGCCTTCAATCTGACGAAAGCATCTAATGGCAAACTCTTTCTCATAGCCACGTTCAACCATTCCTTTTACCATCCGCTCTTTAAATGCATGAATTAAGTCATTTTTGCGAAAGGTTGCCATTGCACGGCGCAACTGATCTGCCTCTGAGCCGCTAAACCCTGCTGCTACAATTGCTATCTGCATTGCCTGTTCCTGAAATAAAGGCACACCAAGCGTGCGGTGTAATACTTGTTTTAATTCATCTGAAGGATAGATTATTTTTTCAAGGCCTGCCCTGCGACGTAAATAAGGATGTACCATATCACCTTGAATTGGGCCCGGTCGCACAATAGCGACCTGGATCACAAGATCATAAAAGCATCTTGGCTGTAGACGAGGTAGCATAGACATTTGAGCACGCGACTCTACTTGAAATACACCGACAGACTGTGCCCTACACAACATATTATAGGTATTTATATCTTCCGGTGGAACGGAAGATAATGTAACAGCTAGATGATAATGCTGCTTAAGCAAATCAAAGGCACGCCTAAGGCAACTTAACATACCGAGGGATAACACATCTACTTTCAAAAGACCAAGCGCCTCTAAATCATTTTTATCCCACTCAATAATTGTACGCCCGTCCATGCTTGCTGGCCTGATAGCGCATAGAAAGTCTAATCTATCTCTAGCAATAACAAAGCCTCCAACATGCTGTGATAAATGTCTTGGAAAACCGCTTAACTGATTAACAAGCTTTAATATTAATTGCAGTTTTTTATCTTCTGGATCTAGCCCAGCAGCAAGTAATAATTCTGAGTTAAGAGAAGTTGATTTTATGCCCCATACCTGGGCTGATAAAGCTTGTTGTATGTCCCGGCTCAAGCCAAATACCTTGGCGATTTCAATTAATGCACTTCGCTTACGATAGGTTACAATACTGGCAGCAAGGCCTGCTCTGTCACGTCCGTATTTATTATAAATATATTGGATAATTTCTTCACGTCTCTCATGTTCAAAATCAACATCAATATCGGGAGGCTCTGCTCGTGCTTCACTAACAAACCTCTCAAATAAAGGGCTAGTTCTAGCCGGATCAACTGCCGTAATATCAAGGCAATAACAAATGGCAGAATTAGCAGCAGACCCTCGTCCCTGGCACAAAATATTTCGGCTACGGGCAAATCTTACAATATCGAATACTGTTAAAAAATAAGGGGCATAATTTAACTTAGCGATCAGAGTTAATTCTTTTTTTAAATAACCTTCAACCTTATTTGGTATACCATCTGGATACCGTCTTTCTGCCCCCTGCCAAGTCTGATAGATTAGCTCATCCATAACAGAGCGTCCATTTGGTACAATTTCATCTGGATACTCATATGACAATTGTGACAATGAAAAAGTACATGCCTGTGCAAGCTCACTTGCAGCAATAATTGCCTCTGGATATTCTGACCATAATCTAATATGTTCTGAACTTTTCATAAGATGTCGTTCTGCATTACGAGATAGCTCTTTTCCAGCACTCAGAAGCGTTTTTTTAGTACGGATACAATATAAAACATCTGCTAATGGGCGACGTGACGAATGGTGATACAATGAGTTTACTAGAGCAACAAAACTAAGGCCTAAACGCGATGCTAAATCAGATACATACTGCAAACGCTTTTTATCATTACCATCACGGTAAATAGCAGAACCCAATAATAGAGGCGCTGTTACAAACTTTTGGATCTGATGACAGTGTCTAAGGATAAAACTTGTAATCACTTCTGGAGCTTCAATAATAACAAAAACATCCGAGCCAAGACGTGCCAATTCGCTCACATGAACATATAATTTTGTAGCCCTTTTTGTGGCTGGTATGTGGGCCAGTGACGTATTTATACGACTAAGAAGCTGACATAATGATTCATAACCTGCACGGTTTGCTGCATAAATTATGACTTCTATACTCTCTTTTTGTTCGGGCTTTTCTAATTGTTTTATATACTCAGAACAATCAATGATGAGCCTTGCTCCGCATAACAATTTAATTGATTGTTCTATTGCAGATTGATGTGCCCGAACTAATCCAGAAACCGTATGGTAATCTGCAATACCACAAGATGACCAACCTTCTGCCGCAGCTTTTTCAATCAACTCATGGGGATGACTTGCACCACGCAGAAAACTAAAATTACTTATACATCCAAGTGCTGCGTAATCACACCTCGCTTTATCTTTCTTATGCATCTTACACTCTATGTTGAGAGAAGATATAGCTTAAGCAAAAAAGCCATGTAAAAACCATTCCACGCTCTCCCCTCTTTCGGCGAGCCCTTCACGATAGACCCATAAGCGCTCTCCTGACTGTGTTTCCAACCAGTAATAATCTCTAGTTTTGTCTAAATATTTACTATTCTGTATGCTCTGTAGCCACCAAGACGGACCAATACGTTCTGGTCCTGTTGCTTGATATATCTGCCAGTTTTGTTTTCGCCAGCGTATCATTGAAGGTGGATGGTCTGGTAATAAAGCAATCGCATCCACTGGTACCGCTGGCACTAATAAACTAAGTGGTCTAGCAGAAAAAGAGAGCAGATTAGTGTTATCTAATATGTCTATTTGATCATGTAACTGCCAATATGGCAAGTTACTAGAATCAGATACATTTTTATGTATAGTATTTTGTTGTGCAGGTACTAATCTTTGTGCAGCTTCTGGCTGCCAACTATCTACAGGCTGTAACTGACGAACTTTATTTTGACCAATACGTGCAGTCAAATAATCAATTAACGTATCTTTACTATCATCTTTACATAAATTAGAGTCAAATGCCTGATTGACTGGTAACCCGGTGCTTAGTTTTTTAGCTTCAATCCAGCTATGCTCAGTACCAAATTCAACATCTATATCTGCTGCTAAATGTGCTGTAAGCCGATTTAGTAATGATTCTGAACGACTGGGACGAGATAGCGAGATAGTACGCCTTATGATAGTTGAATCTATCCGCTGTACAGCAATAACAATATGCCGCGTTAATAAATGACGTTGAGCAAGTTGGCTGCAAATAAGACTCACTAAATCTGATATCATCTTCTGAATAGCTTCAACCCCATGTAACGGCGTTAAATAATTTTTACTGGCCATTATAGGCATGGGTAACGTAAGTGGCTTTTGTAATTCGTTTACATCACCAATAATTTGTCCCAGACGCTGAACTAAATCAGAGCCAAACCGAGTTGTCAGGCTAATGGCAGAAATATTTGATAACTGACATATTTGCTCCAAACCTACCTGCTTCAGACCAGCTTCGATATCTTCTGAAATACGTAATGCAGCAACTGGTAAAATACCTAGTTTTTCACGTAAAATAGCGCGCTCGTAACACATAATAATTGGTCTGTTTTGCTGAAAATTTGTTACGCTAACAAATTCTGAAAAATGTGCAAAAGCCCAGGCAGCCCCATAAGTTGGAGCTGCTGCTATCTGAACAGATACGCTTATTTGATTAAATTCTGTCTGCAAGGCATCACACATAGCGCAGATACCGCCAAATAAATGTGTTGCACCTGTTACATTCATCCAAATTCCAAGAGATTTTAGATCAATACCAACAACCGGAGTATAACGCCAAGCCCACTCACCAACTCTGGATAGCCAGTTTTTTACAGCTATATAGTCATAGGATCGAAAATGACATGTTGGTAAAATCGCTTGTGCGTCTGCAACAGACATATTTATTAAAATACCGGCTTGTTTTGCTGTATGTGAAGCATAGCAAATTATTTGTCGTGTATTAACCACATGATAAATAGCAACTGCCGCATCTACCTGCCAGCCTTGTTGATGACATGTTAGCTTGGCTGGTAAATCATAAAACCACAAATAAATGAATTCACTGCTAGAAGATGGCATAATATAATAAGTACCGTTCTATGAATGGCTGCCATTATGCAACATGTGATACGAATTGGTGCGGGCACACCTGATAACTAGTTTTTAGTCTAACAGCTGGGCTACAAGATAATCTACCTGTTGAAAATTGCCAATTAAGATTTCCTATCCACTGACGTCCAGAACGCGTACGAGATAATTTAACATGCCACAATGCGCTATCGTAAAGATGATTATCTAATTGTGGTACAACCTGTTCCGATGATATTTGCGTGACAGCTGTTGATATTTGCCAGTACGTCTCAAAACCAACTGCTGGGATTATCTTTGCTGTTATACCGGTCATAAGGGCTAGGGCATTCCCCTGCTCTGCCGCAAGTTGCAAACGCCTAGCTGTTTTGTGCCATAAGTCTGGGCTTTTAGATAACTGTGCATAATCTCCTATTACAGCGGCTATTTCAATAGATGCTTCTCCATTTTTTCTAGCTGCGTTCAATGCCTCTTCCATCGCAGCAATACCGCGTAATGGGTGTGACTCATCAACCAGAATAAGCCGTGCTGGATCAATCCCTATAGCAGCTAATCCAGCACCATATAGTACCCCATAATAACTATTTAGATTAGTACACCACACAACGTAGCCAGATGGTTTTTCACACATAACTTTGCGTAAAATTGCTAGTATAAACCCACGAACAGCTCCTGAATAGCCAGAACCCGTGATAAGATGAACCTTACCTATTTTTATTCCGCCATCTAAACAATCGTCAATATCTGGCACGTCTAAACTAATGGTTTTCTGACAATTACGTGTGAAGAAATAATTTTGCCATATCTCATCTTTTAATACTTCAAACCTTTGCTGTTTATTCATTTAAAAAACTCTATTTTTGTTCTTGTTTTGTTCTTTTTACATTTTTGAATGATTCGGTAAATTAAGTCAATCAAACAATTTAATAATATTTTAGAAATTACCTTGAAGATTGGAATGGATCATGCTCGGCCACTTTTGCATCATGACCTGATCTTGCTGAATAAAAACTGAGTGCCATTAGACCCCCTGCAAGTAGAAAAGAACCTATTACGCCAGCGAAAATTGCAAGCCATCCGTGAATGGATAACTCAACAGGCCCAAGCATTTTCCATACATAAAAGCCAGAAAAAACAGCGACACACCCAACCATTGAAAAACACAATAATAATATACACTGTTTCATTTTTCCCTCAAAACCAAATAAAGATAACAACATCAAATTTTTAACGTATTATTGCTTAACAATTGTAGAAAATTTAATGAAGGTCAAGCATCCGCCATTACAGGGCATAAATTTAACTCCATGTCAAAGATGGTTAATTCGAAAACGGTGTAGGCACAAATTTTTTTTACCTGGTGGCACGCTAAATAAAGTTAATAAATGAATTTCTTAATAATCACTTCTAAGGTTATGTCATAGAGATATTGCCTCATAATGCGTATAGGGTGAGAAACTGTCAAAATTCATATTAAAAAGGAGCAGCTATTAAATGGCTAAATCAGACTTAGATAGAGGAAGTAAGGCGTTTGCAAGAAGATCAAAACGCTATTCTATCTTTTCTCTTGCCAAACATGCAGGTAATTATCATCAAGAATGGCAACAAGCTTGGCGTCATGCAGAACCAAAAACTACCTATGACGCTGTGATAATTGGAGGTGGTGGCCATGGGCTTGCTACAGCATATTATCTAGCCAATATTTATGGCATAACCAATATCGCTGTAATAGAAAAGGGATGGCTTGGAGGCGGAAACACTGGCAGAAATACTACGATAATTCGCTCTAATTATATGTGGGACGAATCAGCCGCGATTTACGAACATGCCTTAAAATTATGGGAAGGTTTGTCACAAGATTTAAATTTCAATGTGATGTTTAGCCAGCGTGGAGTTCTTACTTTAAGCCACTCGGAACATGAACTGAAAGAAATGTCCCGCAGAGTACATGCCATTAGACTGAACGGAATTGATTCTGACATATTATCACCCGCAGCAATTAAAAAGCTAGTGCCAATGATAAATATTGATCCAAATATCCGTTACCCGGTGCTGGGTGGTTTTCTTCAGAAGCGTGCAGGTACGGCTCGCCATGATGCTGTAGCTTGGGGATATGCGAGAGCCGCAGATGACCTTGGTGTTGATATTATTCAAAATTGTGAAGTTACTGGTTTACGACGCAATGGAAACAAAATAACAGGTATTGAAACAACAAAAGGAGACATTAAAACACGAAAGGTTGGCTGTGTCGTTGCTGGCCACTCAAGTGTTCTTGCAGATATGGCAAATATAAGACTTCCAATTGCCAGCAGACCGTTGCAGGCAATTGTGTCAGAACCTATAAAACCTGTTTTAGATACGGTTATTATGTCAAATGCCGTCCATATGTATATAAGCCAATCAGACAAAGGTGAGATGGTACTTGGCGCAGGCGTTGATAAATATAACTCCTACGCACAAACTGGCTCTTGGCCAGTACCTGAACATATGGTCGCGGCCGCAGTTGATTTATTTCCTTTTTTATCTCAATTGCGGATGTTAAGGCAGTGGGGAGGCATTGTGGATACTTGCCCTGACGCTTCACCAATTATTTCAAAAACCGAAATAAAAGGGCTTTATTTCAATTGCGGTTGGGGCACTGGTGGTTTTAAAGCTACCCCGGGGTCAGGTCATGTTTTTGCAGATTTGATAGCAAATGACAGACCAAATACTATTGCGCTACCCTATAGTCTTAAACGTTTTGAAACAGGCTATTTAATTGACGAACATGGAGCTGCTGGTGTTGCACATTAAGTTTTACTCCGATGTTCACGTATTATGACATATTGACCAGAAAGGATGCGTTAAGTGTTAAGAATCAAATGTCCTTTTTGTGGCTACAGAAATGAGTCTGAATTTAGCTGCGGTGGAGAAGCTCATATCGCACGACCATCAGCGGCAGTAAGCGATAAATTAACTGATTCAACTTTTTCCGAATATTTATTTATGAGAGAAAATCCAAAAGGCGTTTTTTTAGAGCGTTGGTGTCACACAAGTGGATGCCGTCGCTGGTTTAATGTGGCAAGAGACACGGTTACTCATCAAATATACGAAATTTATCCTGCGGGTAAAACTCCAAAAACAACTATCGGAAAAAAAGCATATCAAGTTAATTGGAGACGAAAAAGTAAAGCTGAGGTAGCAAGCAAATATCTTAAAAGGACACCAAAATGAGGCATACGCAAAGTCACAGATTGGGAACAAATAATGCAACTGTAACAGATAAGCAAAAATCAGTTCATTTCAGATTTGACGGAAAAGAGTATATAGGTTTTGAGGGGGATACTCTTGCATCTGCATTACTTGCTCATGGAGTACATCTAATAGGTAGGTCCTTCAAATATCATCGTCCGCGCGGCATATTTGGAAGTGGCAGTGAAGAGCCTAATGCGCTTATTAGGGTAATTAAAGGAGCCACAGCTGAGCCTAATTTGAGAGCAACACAAATAGAAATATATGATGGTCTAATTGCCGAATCCCAAAACAGGTTTCCAAACCTCAAATTTGACCTGTTATCTGTAAATAATTTGTTTTCGCGTTTTTTTCCTGCCGGCTTCTATTACAAAACCTTTATGTGGCCATCTACTTTTTGGATGGTTTATGAAAAATTCATTCGAAGAGCTGCTGGCCTTGGTAAAATATCTAAAAGACATCTAGAACAAAACAGATATGAACACAAATATGCCCATTGCGAACTTCTTGTAGTTGGCGGAGGTGCAGCTGGTCTACAAGCAGCTGTTATAGCTGCTCAAACAGGTATCAGAGTAATTATAGCTGATGAGCAACATAAATTTGGTGGTTGGCTACTCACAGATAATAATTTTAATATAGACGAGAGACCTGCAATAAATTGGGTTCATGATACGGTCAAAAAACTCCAATCAGCGCCAAATGTTACCTGTTTAAATAGAACAACTGTTTTTGCGGCCATGGATGATAATTTTACAATAATGGCAGAACGGGTTACAGAACATTTAGCTAACCAACCTGCTCATCTACCCAAACAGCGACTTTGGAAAATAAGAGCAGAAAAAGTTATAATGGCAACGGGTGCCATAGAGCGTCCTCTTGTTTTTTCGGGAAATGACTTGCCTGGTATCATGCTGTCATCTGCAATTAGAAGCTATATAAAAAGACATGAAGTACTTCCCGGCACTAGAATAATTGTTTTTACTAATAATGATGATGCTTATTTTACGGCACTTGCCATTTATGAAGCTGGTGGATTTATAAGATGCATTATAGATCTGAGAAAAAATCCAAAGTCACAGATAATTACAACTATACGTAAATTAGGAATTGAGATAAAAACAGGTCATGCCGTTATAACCGCCCACGGAACGCGCCATATCGCGTCAGTTGATATCGCTGCGTACGACTGTGAAATACAAGCACCAATATCAGATATTTCTCATATGGATTGTAATCTTTTAGCAGTATCTGGTGGTCTTAACCCAGTTGTTCATTTGCATTCACAAAGAAAAGGTAAACTAATATGGGATGATAGAACCTTATGTTACCGACCAAATAATAGCTCTGTTCAATGGGTGTCGGTGGGCTCTGCTAATGGTACTTTTCAGCTCACTAAAGTCTTAAATGAAGCGACAAAAACGACAAGCATAATAATCAGCAAAATTGCAAAACATTATAAGATTAGCAAGACTGAAGAGACAATAAATGGTCCTAAATCAGATGATAGCAAACAGAATTGGGCACCAACACCCGCGTGGTTAATAAATTCGGGCCAACCACATCTATCTGAAAAAACTGCGTTTGTAGATTTTCAAAATGACTCAACTGCCGCAGACATAAAGCTCGCGGTAAGAGAGGGTTATCATTCTGTTGAACATCTGAAACGCTACACCACAACCGGTATGGCAACGGATCAAGGCAAAACCTCTAATATAAATGCAATTGGCATTTTAGCAGAGAGTCTAAATAAATCAGTTGCTCAGACGGGAATAACTACTTTCCGTCCTCCCTATACGCCGACAAGTCTTGGATTAATTGCAGGCCGAAACATTGGCAGCTTATTTGATCCTTTGCGAAAAACTAGAATGCATGGCTGGCATCAATCTAAGGGAGCAAAATTTGAGAATGTTGGGCAATGGATACGTGCTTGGTACTATCCACAGGAAGGAGAGGAGTTTCATCAAGCTGTGAATCGAGAAGTTTATGCAACAAGACATTATGCAGGTCTTATCGATGCATCAACACTAGGAAAAATTGAAGTGAAAGGCCCTGATGCGGGTGAATTCCTAAACAGAGTTTATACAAATAACTTCGCTAATTTGCCAATAGGTAAAGCCAGATACGGCCTGATGTTAAAAGAAGATGGGATGGTTTTTGACGATGGAGTCACTACCCGTTTAGCTGAAGATCATTTTTTTATGACAACCACTACAGGTGGTGCCGCAGCTGTGCTTGCGTGGCTTGAAGAACTTCTGCAAACAGAATGGCAGGATTTAAAAGTCTATCTAACTTCCGTAACTGAGCAATGGTCTGTTGCCTCAATTTCCGGACCTAACTCAAGCGCAATCCTTGAAGCTTGCATGAGTGAAGATCAGAACATTACAGATGATTTTCCATTTATGACGATGAAAAACACCTTTATTGCTGGAATCCCATCCCGTATTTTCAGAATATCCTTTACTGGTGAAATGGCATTTGAAATTAATGTTCCGGCAAGGTATGGGCTTGCTTTATGGTCCCATTTAATGCAAGTAGGAAAAGAGTACAATTTGACCGCTTATGGCACTGAAGCAATGCACGTTTTAAGAGCAGAAAAAGGGTTTATCATTGTAGGCCAAGAAACCGACGGTACCGTCACACCCTATGATTTGGGCATGGATTGGATAGTCTCTAAGAAAAAATCAGATTTTATTGGAAAACGTGCTTTAGAACGCGAATCAATGAATGAGCCACAAAGAAAGCAACTAGTGGGATTACTTACTACAGACCCTCAAAAAGTTATTCCTGAAGGAGCACACGCAGTTTTAAATCCAAATCAGGACACACCCATGGAGATGCTGGGGCATGTATCCTCCTCCTATTATTCGCCTAACCTAAAACATTCAATAGCAATGGCGTTACTAAAAGGCGGCTTTAACCGAAAAGGTCAAATTGTATATATACCTATGTTAAATGGAGAACAACCTATAAAAGCCAAGATTGTTGATCCTATATTCTTCGACAAAAAAGGAGATAGATTGCATGGATGAAAATACACCCCATATTGCATTTGGTTGTGCTGCTTTTACTGACAAAAAACTGCCAATATTGAAAAAACCAGAATTTTTAACTGCGCCTCAAATTGAGTTATCTGAAATCCCCCATTTAGGTAAGTTAAATATTCGATGCGACTCTATTAATAGGGATGAAGTGAGCAAGCTAATACAATGCAATCTTCCGGCAGAGCCAAACTATATGAGCAATAAAGCCGGACGTTTTGCGGTTAGTCTTGGACCTGATGAATATTTGCTTCTAGCTGAGCCTGGAAGCGAAAGCCAACTAGAACAAATATTAAGGTCAAGCCATTTGTTAGAACATATATCCGTTGTAAATGTGTCAGATGCTTTTTGCGCTATTAGGCTCTCCGGTATAAAAGTTCGGGAGCTTTTATCTAAAGGTTGTCCAATTGATCTACATCCAAATAACTTCTACAGCAATCGAACAGCTCAATGTGAATTAGCGTTGGCTAATGTCATCCTAATATGTTTAGAAGATAATGAATTTGTGTGTATTTGCAGAACTAGCTTTGCAGAATACGTTTTAGACTGGTGCATTGATGCCGGTCAAGAATACGGCATTCTTATAAGTAAAAAAATCTGAATTAATTTTAATAATCGGAGTCAGGTAATATATTCTTTCGCCTGTCGATAAAAGCCCGCAATTCATCGTCAATTGTTTTATCAATTTCTGGCGCTTGATAAGAGTCGAGCATTTGTTTTGCTCTAGATCTTGCTCTAAATTCTGCTTCCTGTGAACCCTCAGAAGACCATTGTTCATAAGTTGTGTAATCTGCGATCGAGGAACGCCAAAATGCTGTCTCAAAATTGGATTGTGTATGTTCAGACCCAAGAAAGTGTTGACCTGGTCCAACTTGCTTCAACGCGTCTAGAGCCATACCATTTTCAGACACGTCTATACCTGAAACTAAACTATTCATCATCGTTAATTGGTCTGCATCTAAAACAAGTTTAGCAAAATCCGAAACTAATCCGCCCTCTAGCCATCCCGCTGAATGTAATGCGAAATTAACACCTCCCATAACAGTAGGAATGATAGTATGCGCTGATTCGTAGGCAGACTGAGCATCTACTGACTTTGCGGCTGTGAGTGAGCCCCCAGATCTAAATGGCACGCCCAGTCTTCGAGCGAGTTTTGCACACCCATATAGTACTTTTGCTGGCTCCGGTGTGCCAAATGTTGGCGCACCCGTTTGCATCGATATTGAGCTAGCAAAACTTCCAAATATAACTGGAGCACCAGGTTTTATGACTTGTGTTAAAGCTATCCCTGACATAGCCTCGGCCAATATCTGAGTAAGTGTGCCGGCAACTGACACGGGGGACATTGCACCCGCTAGTATAAATGGTGAGATAATACATGCTTGTCCAGCTCGAGCGTACACCTTTAAAGCGCCAAGCATAGTATCATCCCATGTCATTGGAGAATTTGCGTTAATAAGAGATACCAACACACAATTCTTACTTACAAATTCATTCCCAAATAAAATCCTAGCCATTTCTAGAGTATCTTCGGCTCTAGATGGTGCTGTGACAGAACCCATAAAGGGTTTATCTGAGTAACGGATATGCGCATAATTCATCTCTAAGTGACGCTTCGTCACCGGAAGATCAACCGGCTCACATAGAGTGCCTCCCGAATGGTGTAGCCCTGGTAGCATGTAAACTAATTTGACCATATTTACGAAATCTTCTATTTCTGCATACCTTCTTTGACCATCGAGACCACGTATAAAAGGGGGGCCGTAAACGGGGGCAAACACAATGTTGTCTCCACCAATTAGCACAGATTTTGAAGGGTTTCTTGCATGCTGAGTGAATCGACTTGGGGCCTTTTTTGCTAGTTTGCGAGCTAACCCTTTTGGGAATCTCACCCGTGTACCGTCAACATCACACCCTGCCTCTTGAAGTAAATTTAACACCTCTTGATCATCCCTGAACTCAATGCCTATATCGCTCAGCACTAATTCAGCATTGGTTTCTATTAATTCAGTTGCTTCGTCATGCAGGATATCAATCGGAGGGATATTACGTGTAATATAAGCATGTATTTCTTGTTGATTAGTCTCACGAGCCACCCGCCTGGCTGCACGACCCCCACTTCGCTTTGTGCGTTTATCTCTTTCTAACTGTGTCATAAAAAATCCCTATTTTATGCTCTGAGTTTAATATTTTCTGGATCAAACGGGCTTTCCTCTACCACTTCCGCTAAATAGATTTTCCCCAAGATATCAATTTCTAAATTTGTTCCTACATCGGCATAGCTTGGTTCAACCATAGCCAACGCTATGGAGAACCCAACCCTAAATCCGTATCCACCAGAAGTCACACGACCAATTAGCTTTCCATTAATATAAATGGGGTTGCCTCCGATGGCGTCTGCATCTTTGGTATCCTTAACATGGAGAGTCACAAATTTATTTTTATACCCTTTTTCTTTGAGAAAAATCAAACCGTCACGACCAAGAAAATCATTTTTTTCATGGGCAATAAACCTATGAAGGCCAGATTCATAGGCAGAATATTCGATACTCATTTCGGTTCCTACCATTCGGTATGATTTTTCAATTCGCATCATATCCATTGCCCTTATACCGAATGGTTTTAGATTTAAATCTTCACCTTTGGAAAAAAGAGTATCAAAAATATGGTTTTGGTACTCTATTGGGTGATGTAACTCCCATCCCAATTCACCCACAAAATTCACCCTAGCTGCGATTGCGGGTGCATAACCTACATCAATCTTCTTTGCTGTGAGCCATTTGAACGCATCATTAGACATATCAGTCTCTGTTACACGCTGCAACAGCTCGCGGGATTTAGGGCCAGCCACCACCAATACACCCATGCTATTAGTAAGATCGGTAAATTGAACAGTTCCATCTGTTGGCATTCTTTTTCTTAGCCAGTCATGATCAAGCCGCTGGGCAGCACCTGCTGAAACCAAATAAAAACTCTCATCTTTTTCTCTCATTATAGTAAATTCCGAATGCACTCCTCCTCCATGGGAAAGGGAATGTGCCAAAGTTATTCGACCGTTATTTTTTGGTAATTTATTGGCAACCATCTTGTTAAGGAATAACTCGGCACCAGAGCCAGAAATACGACATTTACCAAAGGCAGTCATATCAAGTATGCCTACATTTTCAGTCACATGCTTTACTTCATTTCCTACATAATCGAACCATTTAGATCTCCTAAAGGACCAGTCATCCTCTTGCGGAACACCCTGAGGTGCAAACCAATTAGCACGCTCCCATCCAAACTTCTGACCAAATACAGCCCCTTTTGCCTTTAATCTCTCATAACAAGGAGCAGTGCGAAGTGGTCTACCAGCAGGTCGTTCTTCGTCTGGAAAGTGCGTCACGAAAACATGCGCATAAGCTTCTTCATTTTTGACCGTAAGATAACTCTTAGTTACATAATCTCCAAATCTTCTTGGCTCAACACCATTCATATCAATTGTAGGCTCGCCCTCTACAATCCATTCTGCTAGCTGAAAACCGGCCCCTCCAGCTGCGGTGATGCCAAAGCTATGCCCCTCACTCAGCCAAAAATTAGGTATATCCCAGGCAGGTCCAACGATAGGACTCCCATCTGGAGTGTATGCTATTGCTCCATTATAAACTTTTTTTACACCCACTTCTCCAAAAGCAGGAACACGGCGTATAGCTGATTCTATGTGCGGCATCAAACGCTCAAGGTCCTCTTGAAACAATTCATATTCACTATCATCGTTTGGTCCGTCAGTATAGCATGCAGGGGCTCCTGCTTCGTATGGGCCAAGAATTAATCCTCCATTTTCTTCTCTCATATACCAAGAACCATCAGATTCACGGAGGACACCCATCTCTGGCAATCCTTTTGCCTGTCTTTCCTGAATTAAAGGATGTGGTTCTGTTACTATATATTGATGTTCTACAGGAATTACGGGAATATCAAGGCCAACCATTGCACCTGTTTTGCGCGCGAAATTACCTGTTGCAGAAACAATGTGTTCAGCAATTATTTCACCTTTATCCGTCTCTACGCACCATTCACCCGCTGTTGTCCTGTTAATAGATAAAACTGTCGTATTACGGTTTATTTCTGCCCCTAAATCTCGGGCTCCTTTGGCTAAGGCTTGAGTAAGATCTGCTGGTTGAATATAACCATCTCCTGGATTACGAATAGCACCAACTAGTCCATCCTTGACAGCTAAGGGCCAAATTTCAATTACTTGATCTGGAGTTAGCACCTCAACATCAACACCAATGGTTTTTGCAACACCCCGATATTGCATATATTCATCCATTCTCTGTTGATTGGTGGCGAGTCTGATATTAGATACCTGTGATAATCCTGGATTGAGCCCAGTTTCTTTTTCCAAATTTTTGTAAAGTTCTAAAGCATATTTATGCAATTGGCCGACTGAATAAGACATGTTGAATAGAGGCAATAATCCAGCAGCATGCCATGTTGAGCCAGAGGTGAGTTCTTTTCGCTCAACCAGCACACAATCATTCCAACCTTTTTTAGCAAGATGGTATAAAGTGCTTACCCCAACAACACCACCACCTATTACTACCACACGCGCATGCGCTCTCATCACCAGACTCCCCTATTTGCTTTTTTGTATTAAATATAAACCCAACTTTAACACTATTATGAGTATTAGAATAACCATTTTCAACGCACAATAAATCTCTTTAAAACGACCTTGAATACCTTGAATCAGGCAAAAAAACAGTCGCGTATGCCACTCACAAGCATTGCTTCGATTATGAAAAGAAAAGTGCAGTGTCTTTATATCTTATGGATATAGACGAATTGCATTCCATTTTTTATTAGTATCTTGTCTTAATTGAAACCTATCATGAAGTCTAAAAGCCCCGTCTGCCCAAAATTCAATTTCTATCGGCTTTATAATAAATCCACCCCAGTAACTAGGGCGAGGCACAGCTTTATCGGCAAATTCTATTTCGTAATCAGATACTTTTTTAATTAACTCAGAACGGGTTGCGAGCGGTTGTGACTGATTAGATGCCCACGCACCGATCTGACTTCCTCTTGCTCTTGTTGCAAAATACGCGTCGCTATTTGATTCACTAATTTTATCCACCTCTCCGACAATACGTATTTGCCGACGCAATGATTTCCAATGTAAACACGCGGCTGCTTTTTTTGTGGCAATGAGTTCTTGACTTTTACGGCCGCTATAATTTGTAAAAAAAACAAATCCATCCTTAGACCACTGTTTGAGCAGAACAATACGAACCGATGGAATACCATCTGAGTTAACAGATGCAAGTGCCATGGCGTCAGGGTCATTCAATTCGGAGGCTTGCGCCTGTTTAAACCATTGGTCAAATAGTTCAAAAGGATCTTTGTTTAGGGTATCTTTATGAAGAACGCTCTCTTGAAACTTACTCATTTTTAAATCTCTATTCCTAATCAAAACCAGATGCTATGTGTCTAATGGTATATATTTTTCAACCTCTCATGTAGAGTTATTATTATTTGTTTCAACGAGTCAATTCTGAGATGCCTTACTATTGCCATAAAAGAAATGACTATTATATTTATTAGTATAGAAATTAAAGAAGCAAATTCACGGGAGAAATTTGGATGATAAAGACTATATATTTCGCTTTAGCAACCTTACTTTTAGTTATTTCTGGTTCGGTTTACGCCACCTCTTCTTCTGAAACAGTACAAGGTGAAGTTATTAGTGTTATGGAAAAAACCCGCGAAGTAATAAGGCAAACACCTATAACCGAACGTGTGTGCGAAGACAGAGACGTGCCCGTCTATGGAAGTAATGAGCAACCAGCAAATGAGCTAGGCTCTATGATTATAGGTGGAATAATTGGTTCTGCAATTGGAAATAAATTTTCAGATTCGGAGGGAGCTGGCGCCGCAGGCACTGTTGCAGGAGCTATCCTGGGAAAAGAAACAGCAAATCAAGCTAATGAAAAAAATAAAGAAATAGTCGGTTATAATAGAACCCGCTCTTGTGAAGACGTGCGAACTGTAACTCAGCAAACATTTCAAGAAGTGATTGGATATCGCCTCACTATAAATGTTGACGGTAAAATCATTGATATTGATACACAAACAAAGTATCTTCCAGGCAGCCAAATTTCGCTCTTTAAGACAACCAGTTATTCAGTTCAATAAATTTACCAGGAACACATTTCTATATGCCCTTTGAAGTTTTGCACAATCTTACAGAATATAAAGACTGGTATGATTGAACATTATTAAATTATTTTAATGTTTAATTATCATTTCTAAAATTGGCTTTAGGTATGAAAAAATGAATAATACAAACGAATTATTACATGGAAAAAAAGGCCTGGTTATGGGCGTCGCAAATAACCGATCTATTGCATGGGGAATAGCTAAAGCAGTTGCCAACCAAGGCGCAAAATTGGCATTTACTTATCAGGGGGATGCGTTAAAAAAACGAGTTGAGCCGCTGGCTAATTCTGTAGGAAGCAACCTCGCTCTTGAATGTGACGTAACTAGCGAAGAATCAATGGATTCTGTGTTTTCGAAATTAAAATCTGAATGGGGCAGCATTGATTTTTTTGTTCATGCTATTGCTTATTCGGACAAGGAAGAGTTAACCGGTTTATATCTTGATACTAGCCGTGATAACTTTAACCGGACAATGGATATTTCAGTTTATTCTTTTACTGCCCTAGCGAAACGAGCTGCAGAAATGATGAATGATGGTGGCTCGATGTTAACTCTTACTTATTATGGCTCCGAGCGTGTGATGCCGCATTATAACGTAATGGGTGTAGCCAAAGCAGCACTAGAGGCATCTGTTCGATATTTAGCTGTTGACCTCGGAAAACGCAACATTCGGGTAAATGGGTTATCTGCTGGCCCCATGAAAACATTAGCAGCTTCTGGTATTGGTGATTTTCGTTATATATTGAAATGGAATGAATATAATTCTCCTCTAAAACGAAATGTAAACTTGGATGATATTGGTGGAGCCGGTTTGTATCTTTTATCACCTCTTTCTTCTGGTGTTTCTGGTGAGACCCATCATGTGGACTGTGGATATCATGTTGTTGGAATGAAAGCAGTTGATGCGCCAGACATTTCAGTAGTGAAATCAGATGACTGATAACAGATTTGGAACCTTATTTTCTTTCACCAGTTTTGGCGAAAGTCATGGAGTTGCAATAGGATGTATCGTAGACGGGGTGCCTCCTAGAATTCCGCTTTGTGAAAATGATATCCAAGTTTATTTAGATAGGAGAAAACCTGGACAAAACCGATTTGTTACCCAGCGGAAAGAAGCAGACTTAGTTGAGATACTATCTGGTGTCTTTGAGGGTATGACAACAGGAACCCCAATTTGTTTGTTGATTAGGAATACAGACCAACGCTCTAAAGATTATGGTGATATAGCGAAACAGTACAGACCAGGGCATGCCGATTACACTTATTTTAAGAAATATGGTATTAGGGATTATCGGGGTGGCGGTAGATCATCTGCACGTGAAACCGCTGTACGGGTTGCTGCTGGAGCAATTGCAGATATAATTTTATCACGAATATTAGGGGATTTGTATAAAATAAAGGCCAGTGTTGTGCAAATTGGGCCGCATAAAATTAATAAAGAAAAATTTGATGAAAACGAAATTGATAATAATCCTTTTTTCTGTGGCGATGCTAATACAGCCAAGCTCTGGGCAGATTATCTAGATAAAATTCGTAAGCAAGGCTCTTCTGCGGGTGCCATTCTTGAAGTCGTTGCAACAGGCATACCTAGTGGGATAGGTCAGCCTTTATATAGCAAACTTGATTCTGAGATTGCCTCTGCATTAATGTCTATAAATGCCGTTAAAGCCGTCGAAATAGGTGCTGGTTTTTCGTTAGCTGAGCTTGATGGGGGAAAAGCGAGTGATGAAATGGAAATATCAGATGGGGTTCCAGAATTTTTATCTAACAACTCAGGAGGAATCCTGGGCGGGATATCCTCAGGCGCACCTATTATTGCCCGCATTGCAATTAAACCAACATCATCAATTTTAATCCCTCGTAAATCAATTGACGAACACGGAAATAATGTTGAATTGAAAACGAAAGGAAGACACGATCCTTGTGTTGGTATAAGGGCCGTGCCTGTTGTAGAGGCGATGTTGGCCTGCGTGCTGCTAGATCTCTTAATGCGCAATCATGCGCAAACAACCATATTGCGGTAAAAAGTTTAAATAGAACATTTAGAGGCGGCTATGACGATTTCAATATTGCCATCCGCTCCTTTCAGAGAAGGAATGAAAGTACCCTTTACAAGCCATCCTTGCTCTATCAAAAAGTTACTTATAACACTCGCTGCCCGACGTCTTGCAATATTATTACGAACAATGCCCCCTTTTCCAATAAAGTTTCTGCCAACTTCAAATTGTGGTTTGATTAGTGCCAATAAATCAGCTTTTTGAGAAGCAAGCTGCAAAGCAGGAGGAAGGGCTAGCTGAAGAGAAATAAAAGAAACATCACATACGATGATCGCAGGCGGAGTATCAATTATATTTTTATTAATATCTCTTACATTTATCTTTTCAAGATTGCGAACTTTAGGGTTTGTTCTGATTTTTTTGTTTAGCTGACTATGACCAACATCTACAGCATAAATCAATGCTGCTCCGCGCTGTAATAGAACATCACTGAACCCACCCGTGCTTGCGCCGAGATCGAGGCACACCTTATCTTTTATATCTATTTCTTTAAAATGATTTAACGCTGAGGCTAACTTCAGTCCTCCTCTACTCACATAGTCAAGTATTTTAGACTCTACCTCTATACATGCATTTTCTTCTATGAGGTAACCCGCTTTTTTAACGACTATGCCATTCACGGCAACGTGAGAATTAACAATAATATCTCGCGCTTTTTGCCTACTAGGGGCCAGACCACGAGCTACCATCATGACGTCAATACGTTGTTTTTTATGTTTGAGCAATTTTTTCCATATTAACATGACTAGAAATTAAATTTTCTGACTTCTCAAACAAACTAACAACATCTAAACCGGCAATTTGTAGCTGAATGTCACGATCTGCATGGTCAATCACCCTATCTGGTAAAGTGACAGCACGCACTTTAAAGAGTGAATCCAGATGACCTGAATTCACGATATATTGCGTCACCTGCGCGGCAAAACCGCCAGGCGCTCCCTCCTCAACAATGAGCAAGGCTGAATGAGTGTTACATAATTTATCTAACATAATGGTATCTATCGGCTTAGCAAATCGAGCATCTACAAGAGTTACATTTATCCCCTTTTTTTTAGCAAGAAGGCGGACAACCTCCCTACAGTTCTCTAGCATAGTTCCAATGCTAAGTATGGCAAGGGTTCCGCCATCTTCGATAATTCGTGATTTTCCGATTGGAAGTCGTTTGGCTTGTTCAGGAATAGTAGCCCCAATTCCGCTGCCCCGAGGATATCTCAACGCTATAGGACCTGTGTCAAAAGATGCAGCCGTATATGTCATGTGTACAAGTTCTGCCTCGTCCGATGGACACATTATAGTCATGTTGGGTAGACAAGACAGATATGCTATATCATAAATTCCTGCATGGGTAGCTCCATCCGCCCCAACAAGCCCTGCTCTATCAATTGCAAATCTTACTGGTAGGTTTTGTAAACAAACATCATGAACAACTTGATCATATCCTCTTTGCAGAAAGGTAGAGTATAAAGCGCAAAACGGTCTCATTCCCTCTGTTGCCATACCTGCTGCAAAAGTGACGGCATGTTGCTCCGCAATTCCGACGTCAAACACCTGCTTTGGACATGTATCAAACATGTTATTCAGTCCAGTACCAGAAGGCATCGCAGCAGTAATAGCTACGACCTTCTTATCCTTTAAAGCAATATTAGTCAGTGCGTCTGCAAATACAGATGTATAGCTAGGTAAATTTCCAGCAGGTTTTTTTTGCTCCCCTGTGATTACATCGAATTTTGGGACAGCATGATATTTTTCGCTATTAGAGTCTGTGAAAGGATGACCTTTACCTTTTTCAGTTACCACATGCACCAGCACTGGACCAGTAATATCTCTATCTCTCAGATTTTTAAAAATTGGCAATAGATGTGATAAATCGTGTCCATCAATCGGACCTATGTGAAAAAAACCCAGTTTTGAAAAAAGAGACTGATTACCTGTTATTTCACGTGCTAAATTTTTGGCTTTCTTAGCTGCTTGGCCAATTTCTGATGGAAATCTATTTGCCACTTCTTTTACAAGTTCACGAATTGAATGATAGGGGCGGGAGGTTATAAGCTCAGATAAATAAGCTGATAGAGCACCCACTGGTTGGGCAATACTCATATCATTATCATTTAAAATTACGATCATGTCTGATTTAGACGCGCCAGCATTATTCAATGCTTCGTACGCCATTCCAGCGGACATAGCACCATCACCAATCACAGATATCACGTGATTACGCATTTTTTTTAAATCACGTGCGACAGCCATGCCAAAGCCGGCAGATAAAGAAGTGGAACTATGTCCTGCGCCAAATGGGTCAAAAACTGACTCACTTCGTTTGGTAAAACCGGACAATCCATCTTTTTGTCGTAGTGTTGTAATTCTACTTCTTCTATCTGTTAAAATTTTGTGCGGATATGCTTGATGACCTACATCCCATATTAAGCGATCGTCGGGTGTATTGAAAACGTAATGGAGTGCTACCGTTAACTCTACCACTCCCAATCCAGCCCCTAGGTGTCCGCCAGTTTGGGCAACAGCTGAAATGGTCTCGTGCCTCAGTTCTTTCGCCACCTGAGAAAGTTGGGATTCTGGAAGCTCACGAAGTTCTTTTACGGTCTGTATCTTATCTAATAAGGGGGTCAGCAGATCAGTCAAAAATATCGTCTCCTTATTAACGCGAATTACAAATTAATAAGTCCTGTTTATTACAAGTTTAGCTAATGATTGCAACTCCATAGCATGCTGATGGTAGTCTTGCAAAGATTCACATGCTTTTTCAGCAAATTCTTCAGCCTTCTTGATCGCACCATTTATTCCGTAATGCTCGATAAAACTGGCCTTGCCCCTTATGTTATCCTGACCAACAGGCTTACCAAGCTCAACAGCGCTTCCTTGGTAATCAAGCAAATCATCTTTAATTTGAAAAGCGACCCCTAGATTTTCTGAGTAACGGGATAGAGCTTTTATTAAGGAAGTATTAGCACCACCAACTATTCCACCCATAATCACTGATGCCGTTATTAATGAACCAGTTTTCAATTGTTGCATCTGTGTAACACGTTCAATGTTATACAATTCTGTCTCAGCTTCCAAATCGAGCATTTGTCCCCCAGCCATGCCAGAAACACCCGCTGCTATTGATAAATAACGTATAAGTTTTATTTTTTGCGTATCGGTTAACGCTAAATTTTGTTCAGTAAGAATCTCAAATGCAGCTGTTTGTAATGCGTCTCCAGCCAGTATAGCTGTTGCTTCATCAAATTTTTTGTGAGTAGATTGCAATCCACGCCTTAAATCAGAGTCATCCATAGAGGGAAGATCATCATGAACGAGAGAATAAGCATGCAAAAGTTCAACTGAGGCTGCAACAGAGACAGCAGAGTCTTCTGAAACTTTATTTGAATAATGACAAGCCATTCTATTTGACGCACAAACAAGACCAGCCCTCACTCGCTTTCCACCATTCAAACTTGCATATTCCATAGCCTGGAGTAGTCTCGGTATTTTTATGATATTTGAGGATTTTTTTTCAAGCCAATGCTTAATCCAATTATCTACAGCTTTGGCATCAGATAATAGCCATTTTAATGGTTCCACCATGTTCATTCATTATCAAAAGGCAGGGTGGTAACACTTGAACTATCTGAAGAAAACTGAATTCTCTCAACTTGCAATCTTGCGGACTCCAATCTTTGCTGACATTGGTTCTTGAGTTCAATACCCCTAGCATATGCATTAATAGCGTCATCAAGTGATACGTCACCTACTTCTAGTTTTCGTACAATTTCCTCAAGCTCAGCAAGAGCTTGTTCAAATGTAAGTGAATTAGCCTCGTCATTCATATTATTACCCAATCTTTTTTTCAAAAATAAGAATTTTTTTATATTATTCGCCGTTAATCACACCAGCAACCGATTTTATCATTTCAGATATTCGTTTTCTCACTTGTGGCTGAGAAATTGTGTAATAAATGCGCACCAATTCAAGCGTTTCACGTCTTGCCATTGAATCACGTTCAACAGAATTATTTAAATTTTTTTCTACATTTATACTTGCTTTGCGTGGCGAAGCTAGTTTCGTCTGTGTAGACATATCTTCAAAAAAATAACCAATGGATACATCTAGCACCTGAGACATATCCCATAAACGAGACGCACTAATTCGATTCGCACCACTTTCGTACTTTTGAACTTGCTGAGACGTTAAATCAAGTGTAACGCCAAGTTGCTCTTGAGACATGCCAAGTAACGTGCGTCGTGAGCGAACACGCTTTCCAACATGAATATCAACAGCGTTATTTTTTGTCACAGGGAATATCTTTTTATCTTTACTTTCTTCGTCCATTACATTCTCATTAGGCATTTAGCATATCTTAGGTGGATGCCAATTAAGTTGATGAATATGTTAAGCACTATGTATCAGACAGAGCCAAACCCATATTTGTCAACTTAAATAGTTTGTAGAAACAACATTAAGTTTCTCAATGTCCCATGCTCAAAAGCCGAATGACCCGCATCATCGACGAACAACAATTTAGAGTTATGTCCCCAAATCTTATGCAATTTGTAGGCACTTATAGGAGGACAAATTACATCGTGGCGACCCTGTACAATATAACATGGAAGTTGTTTAATATATCCAACATTCTTGACAATGTAATCAGCTGGTAAAAAACAATGATTCATAAAATAATAAGCTTCCAAGATAGCTATACTCAAGGCAGAGTGACCTGGATCTCGGTTTTCGGCATGCAAAGTGGCACATGAATTTTCGTATGAAGCAAAGAATTTAGCTGCTTCGTTTCGAATTTTCAGATCGGTACTCGTTAACCTCTTATAATACGCGAACAATATGTCATGTTGCTCCTCTATTGGTATGTGCGATGTAAAACGGGCGTGAGCCTCCGGGAAAAATTTTCCCATATCATGTAAATACCAATCAATTTCCGCGTTTGTTCCAAGAAATATACCTCTAAGTATCAATGCAGATACATACGCAGGATTTTCTATCGCATAAACAAGCGCTAATGTGCTCCCCCAAGAACCCCCAAATAACGTCCATTTCTTTATTTTGAGTTTTTCACGCAAATAATTAATGTCTGATATCAAATTCTTCGTAGTGTTATTTTTTATGGAAGCAATAGGTTTGGACCGTCCAGAACCGCGTTGATCAAAAAGTATGGCTCTAAACTTTTCGGGATCAAATAATCTCCTATGCGCAGGTGAGCAACCAGCACCAGGTCCTCCGTGTAAAAATAGTATCGGCTTTCCATGAGGATTGCCCACTTGCTCATAATAAATTTCGTGACCATCCTGTTCGAAATAACCACAGTCAAACGGTTCTATATCAGGAAAAAGATGGATGGATGAATCATATTCCTGACGCATGTTTTTGCATTACCTATTATATAGATTTTTAAACTAAAGATGACTCCAATAAATCTTTATGAGATTCCGTGCTAGATTGCAAAGATTGTTTTAGTTTAATTAAAGCGCGATGCTCTATCTGACGCACTCTTTCTTTGCTTACCCCTAACATATTGCCCAATTCCTCCAATGTTGTTCCTTCCTCCTTGAGACGCCTTTTAAGAATGATAAAACGCTCTCTGGTAGATAATTCGTTGAGTGCAGAATTAAGCCAATTCGACATAACTTGTTTATCATGACTTGAAATCGTCACCTGCTCGGGGGTGGGTCGTGTGTCAACTACGAAATCAATAGCTTCCGTATCCACGTCTGCCGAAAGAAGAGAATTTAGAGACTGATCCCCGCCAGAAAGGCGCTGTTCCATGACAATAACGTCTTTTACAGTTACCCCGATAGTATCAGCTATCTTTTGTCTACCAGCATCCGTAAGTGCACCACCGTCAGCTTCACCTATTTGTGCTCGTAATCTTCGTAATTTGAAAAATAGTGATTTATGAGCCGCTGTAGTCCCGGTTCTAACTATAGACCAATTACGAAGAATGTGATCTTGAATTGACGCCCTTATCCACCAAGCCGCATATGTAGAAAATCTAACCCCTCGTTCTGGGTCAAAACGACCTGCGGCTTGCATTAAGCCGATGTTCCCCTCCTGAATCAAGTCAGCATTTGAGAGACCATAGTGTTTATATTTTGACGCTGCACTTACGACAAGTTTAGCATAAGCCATTACTAACTCATGCATCGCTTTATGATTTTTATCATCACGCCATTTTTTAGCAAGTTCAACCTCGTATTCTCGTTCCAACAATGGTCGTTGCATTGCTTTTCTGATGAATCGGTTCTCTGATGTTTTAACAGGGTCTGATAAGTCTGACATTATAGGCTCCATAAGTTTCATTATCGATACGTATGAAGCTTGGATGCAGATCATAGATTTAGTTTAAAATTTTTGTAGCTTATCAGCCAATCTGTTTGCGATAATTTTTGGATATTTTCACTCAGAACCAAGAAAAAAATCAAGCCGCGTCCATTAAATCTTCCAATCTAGTAGCAGCCGATTCTTGATCGATATCTTCAATCGCTGCAAATTCCCGTGCAAGCCTCTCCAATGCCGCCTGATACATCTGTCTTTCTGAATAAGACTGCTCAATTTGTGGATCCCTTTTACGAAGGTCCCGCACAACTTCAGCAATTGAAACAGGATCTCCTGATTTGATTTTTGCCTCATATTCCTGGGCACGACGAGACCACATTGTTCTTCGGATCTTTGCCTTACTTTGTAATGTGGTAATTGCATCATCCATATGTTTTCTTGAGGAGAGTGTTCGCAACCCTAATGTTCGGGCTTTTTCTAGTGGAACTCTAAGAGTCATTCGATCTTGTTCGAAACGTATGACCATTAGTTGAACTTCTTCACCAGCTATATTGCTCGTTTCTGTTCCGAGAATTTTTCCGACACCGTGGGTTGGATAGACCACGAAGTCCCCATCTTGATAAGTAAAATCTTTAATTTTTGTCATTATCCCAATTCAAGTTAGCTTCATTAGAGAAATTAGTAGTATATGGTCTCAATGTGAGATTATTACTATTTTGAAAAAACACAACTTATGTTGGTTTTTGATATTTTTTCTTTTGCAAAACAATACCATAATCTAGGAAATATTACAAATCTTTGTTTGTCTGACCACTAATTAATTAATTTTAAGTGGCTGGTTTATCTATAAAAAGTGAATTAAATTTGTTAGTTTTATCTAAATTTTCATCCGCCTCAGGGAGTGGTTCTTTTCTTTCTGTGATGTTAGGCCAGATCACACTTTTTTCAAGATTAAACTGCACCCATTGTTCAGCACCAGGTTCAGTGTCGGGTAAAATTGCCTCTGCAGGGCATTCTGGTTCGCACACACCACAATCAATACATTCGTCTGGATTAATAACGAGAGTATTTTCCCCCTCATAAAAGCAGTCTACCGGGCACACCTCGACGCAGTCTGTATATTTGCACCCGATACATTTATCATTGACAATATAAGTCATTCAACTCTCATTCGCTCAATCAAACATCACATATAATACCAAACAAAAATCGTATTTAACCTCTGTACTGGTTAAATAAGACCCAGTCGATTTCTTGCATCTTGCTTTGCTTTTCCAGAATCAACATCTGATACAAATAATAATCCGGAGAGCCTTCTCATCAAATTTGACTCTAATGAATCAACCTGCTCATCTGCTAAAACGATCTGCCACAACATCGACAATATATGTATTCGTTCCTCATAATTACATTGGTCTCTTATTTGTTTTGTTAAACCGTGAAATTCAAGGTTAGAACCTGCATCACCAATTAACTTTTCAATGGTTTGATTTGCGTTCTCTTTTGAGATATCAAAAAAACTACAAATAGCGTTTTTGGTTTGCTCGATTTCCATATCATCAATCTGACCGTCGATTACAGCAGCTTCCAGTAACAAAGCTGTTACTGCCTCTATGATTGTTTCACCCTGCTCATCGGCAAAATTTTCATTTTTTGATATCAAATTCTTTATAAATTCAATCATATTTTTTTTCCTAGTTTAATTTTTCCTCATTTGGCAAACCTATCTTTCAATCGTTCTGTCTCTCGTCTTTGTTTTTTTGTCGGTCTTCCAGTTCCAATCTCTCTTATCTCAAAATCAACTGCTTTCAGCTGTTCCTCTTTTTTTATTTCATTAATTTTTGGCGATAAATCTTCATATAAAGATAGGGCTTCAACTGCTGGACCTCTTCTTTCTCCAAACTGAATTATTTTTATAACTCGAATATCATTTGCTTGTGGAAAAGTAAGAACCATACCAATAATGGCTGCTCTATGTGGTTTATGTGTCACATTGCCGTTAATTCTCAACTTTCCAGACTGTATTAGTTTTGTTGCTGCCGTTCTTGTTTTAAAAAAACGTGCATACCAAAGCCACTTGTCCAGCCTTAATGAAACGTCTTCAGCCATTTATTTTTTCAAATTTGCGAGAATGGCAAATGGCGAATTTGGATCTACTTCTCTAGTTTTAATCGTTTTTTTTCTGACATTTTTTATAGTATTTTTATTTTTGGCATTTGATACAGAATGTTCCCTTTCAAAGCTGAGATTTTGGGTCTTTCTTTTTCGTTTAATCTGATTTTCATTAATTTTTGATGACTTAGGACGCCAATTAAAGTTTTTCTGTTTCTTGATAAAAATGGGTATCGATGGTTTTTCAGGGTCTTCAGACTCTTCTTCTTTCAGCTTGTCGAAGCCCAGATCAATTATCATAGCTTCCATAGTTTGTCTGCCTACACCTGCAAGAGATAACATTTCATCACTAATACGAAATTCACCAGCTCTTGCTGCCGTTCTTACAAGGGCAGCTACTCGCTCTACCATATCTACCCTCATAACCTTGTCACCAATACGCCTATACCCAGCGGAAAGCCAATAGTTATCCGCCACACCTTCTACTAAATCTATTGAGACCCTTCCCTCTGGTGGTGGACCACATACTGGAAACTGCTGGGTGAATATCGAATATAGTAGCACTCTTAATTTTATGGCAGCAGGCTTTAGCAATTCCGGCAAAAAGATTGTTTCAGTCCCAATACGAATACCAGCTTTTGCGAGAAATGGTTTATCGGTATCAGGCATATCTTTAAGTTGTTCTGCTATCAATCTCCTATTTATCACTCCTAAGTTCTCATAAAGCTGAAACATTATGCCACGCGCAATCCCACTCATCGGAACTACTGTCGACTTAGTGTTATCAGACTGGTATATTTTTTTTATGATTTTTTCCTTATTTTTGGCGGTGTCACCTAATTTAATTTTTTCAGGTATTACAAAATTACTTTCAGAAGTAATGGTAGGTTGGATTTCTTGCGTACTTAATTCATTAATTGTATTTTTTCCGTCCGGAGTATTTTCTGGTTTAATATCACGTCGAGGATACTCCTGACGGTAGTTTTCATCTGGATTTTGAAGCTGTTGCAAATTTCCAAGAAGCGTTTTCACTTTCTCTTTTAGGATTACTGTAAGTTTTTTTTCTATTCTCCGTTTTTGATCAGCAGAAAGAAATTCACTATCAAGAACGTCCACTCTAGGTATATATAATTGCTCCGATTTCACCAGTTTTGCAATTTCATTATCACGCCACTTAACATTAGCTTTTTCATCGAATTGGAATGCTAGAGCATCAGATGCTAAGACAGCTTTCACTCGCCGCTCAATCTCATCAGGCAAAGCTTTTCGTGCCGCCGCGAGAATCATTGCCTTTTCCTCATTTTCAGAAATAGCAGGTTGAAAAGTAAACCCCTTGAGCATACCAACTTCTTCCCCCTCTACTATTACTGTGCCGTCTATTTTTACCGATGAAATCAAAGTAGTTGCTTCCTTTAGTCGCCTTGATAAATGGGCTGCACGCTTATCTACAAAGCGCTGCGTTAATCTATTATGTAACTCATCTGATAATTTGTCTTCAATAGTTCTAGTTAGATGTTGCCATTCTTCTGGCTCATCCGTCCAGCCTGTTTTATGAGTTATATAAGTCCAAGTTCGAATATGTGCAATTCTTGTCATAAGAGTATCTATGTCCCCATCATGTCTTTCGAGATGTAAAAGCTGACTTTCCACCCATTTCTTATCTAGTTTTCCAGTAGTCGCTAGGTTATGATATATTCTGGCCAGCATAACTGTATGACTATCTGTCATCATATTGCGAAAATCAGGAATTTGGGCAACATCCCATAATAATCTTAACCTTGCCTTTGTAGATGCTAAATTAGCTATTTCAGGAATAGATGCCAAAGCTTGCAGACTCAAATGGTCAATTGCGTCTGCCTTTCTAGATAAATAAGGCTCGGGTGGTGGCGCTTCTAATGAATTTAATAGTCGCTTTAGACTTTCAAATGAGAGGTTTCTATTGCGCCAATATAGCTTTTTTAGAGGCGGGAATGTATGATTTTCAATTGCATTAACGATTTTTTCCTCCAACGGCCTACAACCTTCTGTCACACCAAACGTTCCGTCCTTCGTATATCTTCCAGCACGACCAGCTATTTGCGCAATTTCTGTTGGATATAAATGACGAACATTTATGCCATCAAATTTAGTCTCATCTGCTAAAGCCACATGCTGAATATCCATATTCAAGCCCATGCCAATAGCGTCTGTCGCGATCAAGAAGTCAACTTCGCCAGATTGATACATATCTACTTGGGCATTTCTGGTCCTCGGAGATAGAGAACCCATTACGATTGCTGTGCCACCACGGTGTCTTCTTACAGTCTCTGCTAAATGATATACATTCGGGGCACTAAACGCGACAATAGCTGACCTTCTGAGAAGACGTGTTACTTTTTTCTGGCCGTCATATCTCAATTTAGACATTCTTAACCTAGCTTCAAAAATCGCTTCTGGCAGCAATCTTTGCAGCAAAGGTCGCATTGTCTCTGCCCCTAATAAAAGAGTCTCGTACTTCCCCCTTGCATGCAAAATTCTGTCCGTAAAGACATGGCCTCGATCTCTATCACTAGCGAGTTGAACCTCATCTATAGCTAGACATTCAATACTTATTTCGAGGGGCATTGCTTCCACTGTACAGCAATAAAAACGTGCTCGAGGCGGAAGAATTTTTTCTTCACCAGTTATCAATGCAACCTGTGAGACACCTACTTTGCCAACAAGCTTATCATAATTTTCACGAGCCAATAACCTCAAAGGAAATCCGATCATACCAGATTGATAGCCAAGCATTCTCTCAAGAGCATAATGGGTTTTACCCGTGTTTGTTGGGCCTAATAAGATGGTAATTTTTGAGTCATGAGTCATCACAGGACCTAAATCACAAATTCACTTTTTGTTTTGTGTTATAAATAATCACCTCTGATAACATATAATTAAAAATACAAAAACAAGTGAAGTTTTATATTTTCGAGCATAGAAGAAAATAAAATAGTGGAATAATATACTTAAAAATTTTATGTATAACAGGAAGTAATGATTGTTAACAATTTGAAAGCCAATTTACTTTTTCTGAACTAAATTATTATTTATATAAATTTTTAAATATCTATAGAAAATAATTTAATAACTTAAGTTATAAGACATTGTGAAAAAATTATGAACCTGCTAGAAACATATTTTGAAGAAATTGAAGATAGAGAATCCCAAGGTTTATCCGCCAAACCTATCGAAAATGCGGAATTGGTAACCGAATTAATTGAAGAAATTAAAACTTCAAATAGTGTTAATAGAAAAAAAGCTCTCAACCTCCTCATTTACAATGTATTACCAGGGACTACAAGTGCAGCTCATAAGAAAGCCTTGTTCTTGCGGGAAATCATTTTTAAGGGAAATATAATTAAAGAGATCACTGAAGATTTCGCATTTGAACTGTTGTCTCATATGCGTGGAGGACCATCTGTAAGAGTGCTTTTAGATATTGCGTTAGGTGAAAAAAAAGGCCTTGCTAAAAAAGCAAGTCAGATACTTAAGAATCAAGTATTTTTATATGACTCAGATATAAAAAGAATAGAGACAGCCTTTAAACAAAAAAATCCAGTAGCCAAAGAACTGCTCGAGAGTTATTCGAAGGCAGAATTTTTTACAAAACTTCCTGACTTAAATGAGGAAATTAAAATTGTAACATATGTTGCGGCAGAAGGAGATATATCAACAGATCTATTATCTCCTGGGAATCAAGCACACTCAAGGGCTGATAGAGAGCTTCATGGTAAATGCATGATTTCAGAGCAGGCACAAAAAGAAATACGAAAACTGCAAAAAGACTATCCAAATAGAAGTGTGATGTTGGTAGCAGAAAAAGGAACTATGGGTGTGGGTTCATCAAGAATGTCTGGTGTGAACAATGTTGCCCTTTGGACTGGTAAGCCGTTAAGTCCTTACATACCATTTGTAAATATAGCTCCAATAGTAGCAGGAACTAACGGGATTTCGCCAATATTCCTTACAACCGTGGGTGTTACAGGTGGTATCGGAATAGACTTGAAAAACTGGATAAATAAACAAGGGTCTGATGGAAAACCTATTTTTAACAACGATGGCAACCCAGTATTGGAACAAAAATATTCTGTAGAAACTGGAACACCACTTACTATAAATACCAAAAGTATGAAATTATATCATGACGAAACTGGGGAACAACTTGTTGACATTAGTTCTTCCTTCTCTCCAGAAAAAAGAGATTTTATTAGAGCGGGTGGTTCATATGCAGTAGTGTTTGGTAAAAAACTGCAAACTATAGCATGTAATTTATTAAAAAAAGATTGCGAGACTGTATATGCAAAACCAAAGGAAGTTTTTCACCAAGGTATCGGTTTGACTGCTGTTGAAAAGATTTTTAATTCTAATTCTCTTGGAAAGAAAAAAACGGCGGTATTGCATGCTGGTTCAGATGTAAGAGTAAAAGTGAACATCGTAGGTTCGCAGGACACAACTGGACTTATGACATCACAAGAACTAGAGGCGATGGCAGCTACCACTATTTCACCCACTGTAGATGGAGCGTATCAATCTGGATGCCACACAGCTTCTGTTTGGGATATCAAGGCGCAAGAAAACACACCAAAACTTATGAAATTTATGAAGGATTTTGGTTTAGTTACAGGTAGGGACCCAGATAACATTCACCCCCCTTTGACAGATGTAATCCACAAAGTACTGAATGACCTGACTGTTGACGATTGGTCAATTATAATTGGAGGTGACTCGCACACTCGAATGTCTAAGGGCGTCGCATTTGGCGCAGATTCGGGAACAGTAGCTCTAGCTTTGGCTACCGGGGAAGTCACAATGCCAATTCCAGAAACAGTTAAAGTGACATTTCAGGGAAAAATGGCAGAGCATATGGATTTTCGTGATGTTGTGCACGCAACACAAGCTCAGATGCTAAAAAAATACGGAGAGAATATTTTTCAGGGGAGAGTCATAGAAGTTCACATTGGCACACTTCTATCTGACCAAGCTTTTACTTTTACAGACTGGACTGCTGAAATGAAGGCAAAAGCATCCATTTGTATATCAACTGACGAAACACTAAAAGAGTCTTTAAAGATTTCTATTAAACGTATTAACGGCATGATAAAGAGAGGTCTTGAAAATGAAGGGGGGATGCTAAAAAAGCTTATAAAAATTGCAGAAAAACGCATCCAGGAATTAGATAATGGCGAAAGACCGGCTTTAAAGCCTGACACTGACGCTATTTATTTTGAAGAGGTGATTGTTGATCTGGGTCAAATCGATGAACCAATGATTGCTGACCCTGATGTCAATAACGAGGATATATCGAAACGTTACACCCACGATACTATTAGACCAATTTCACATTATATGGCTCAAAAAAAAGTAGATCTGGGTTTTGTTGGCTCATGTATGGTTCATAAGGGTGATATAAAAATAGTAGCACAAATGCTAAAAAACCTGGAAAGAGAGAAAGGGAAAGTTGATTTTAACGCGCCCCTGGTTGTTGCAGCTCCAACTTACAATATAATCGAAGAATTAAAGGAGGAAGGTGATTGGGAAATATTACAAAAATATTCTGGCTTTGAATTTAACGATAATAAACCCAAACAAACCGCTCGCTTAAAGTATGATAATATATTGTATTTAGAACGTCCTGGTTGTAACCTTTGTATGGGAAACCAAGAGAAGGCTGCAAAAGGTGATACTGTAATGGCTACGTCTACTCGTCTTTTTAAGGGACGCGTTGTAGAAGATTCTGAAGAGAAAAAAGGTGAATCTCTTTTGGCTTCCACTCCAGTTGTTGTTCTATCCGCTATACTTGGCAGAACCCCAACTATTGAGGAATATAAAAGCGCTGTAGAAAATATTACCCTCACAAAATTTGTTCCACCTGTTGATAAGAAGAAAACTCTTGGTTCGATCCATTTTTAGTTTTGCATAGATATGGTCTCACCTAGTTTAGTACATGCAAGCCTATCACTTTCAAATATCACTCTATTTCGCACGGACAAATTAATCTTCAAAGATTTAAATCTTGATCTCCCTTCGGGAGAAATTTGCATATTGAATGGTCCAAATGGAGTTGGTAAAACAAGTCTCCTTCGTATTATTGCTGGATATCTTCCAGTCAGCTATGGGATAATTAGTTTAGGTGGACATATTTTTGAGCCCCTAAAAGCAAATTTGCCTATTTGGTATATTGGAAGTCCATTTGGCTTTCACCCTAATTTAACTGCAGCTAAAAACTTAGCTCAAATTGCAAAAATGCGAAAATTGCGAATGCCAGAGGAAGATAAATTTAACATTAGCGATTTCGTTGGGCAGCCAATTAGGACATTGTCTTCTGGCCAATTACAGCGCCTTGCTTTAACTCAATTACTTCTAAGATCAGATAGGCAGAAAGAGGCACTTTGGTTACTAGACGAGCCTAACAGCGCACTTGACTCTTCTCATTGTTTAATGCTTGAGACATTGATTGAAGAGCATGTTCAATATGGGGGTCGCGTTATAGTAGCTGCACATCAACCTATTTGTAGACATCTTTCACCGAAAATAATTCAGCTGAAGGCTCAAGCATGATATTAATCTTTTGGCAATATTTTATCAGAGAATTTGAGATAAGTATTTCTCAAGTAACTGATATATTCAGTCAAATAGGTTTTTTTATCTTGATCATGATATTATTCCCACTGACGTTAGGACCAGACCCAAACAAGCTCTCAGAGTTTGGTATAGCGCTTATCTGGATTGCTGCATTTGTATCAATCGTACCTGCTTATGATCGATTATTCTCTGATGATTATGCTCAGGGCTTTATTGAAAAGGCAGCCCACAATGCACAACCACTAGGATGTTATGCAGCCGCAAAATGCTTATGTTTTTTCCTAGTAACAACATTACCCCTTCTAAGTATTTTGCCACTCATCTGTGTCATGATTGGTATAAGGTTATCTATCTTTTTTGAGCTTTCCATATCACTCTTGCTCGGCATGTTTGGTATGACTTTATTAGGGGGTATTGCCTCCGGACTAGTCCTAGGCGCACGAAGGGCTGCTATATTAGCCGCTGTTTTAATTCTGCCTCTCAGTCTTCCTATCCTCATTTTTGGCTGTATGACTGGGTTAGCCCTTATTGAAAATATTACCACAAAACCCTATATCTACATTATGATTGCGATGGATTTAAGCTTAATTGTGTTGGCAATTCCTGCTATGCAGTTGGGACTAAAGAACGCAATAGAACATAGTTAATAACAATGATACCAAAAATCTTCACCCATACTACTGCTTGTTTCCATGTAAAGAAGATTTGAAAATGCACTTTCGTGGGGAAAACCATGTTTGATTACTTCGCAAATCCATCAAGGTTCAAAAAAGTGGCGCAAACTATTTTACCCTTCCTTGAAGTTGCATGTTTTTTTTCTCTTGGGTATGGCCTCTACCTTGCTCTTGTAAACTCTCCTTCTGATTATCAGCAAGGGGATGCCGTTCGAATTATGTACATTCATGTCCCATCCGCATGGATAGCACTGTCTAGCTATTTGCTACTGGGAATGTGCTCATTTTTTTTTCTCATATGGCGACACCCACTAGCTGAGATTGCTGCACGCTCAATCGCACCAATAGGGACAGGGTTTGCAGCTTTGACCTTAATAACAGGTAGTTTATGGGGCAAACCAATTTGGGGTGTCTGGTGGGTTTGGGACGGAAGACTGACATCTATGCTGATATTATTTTTTTTCTTTCTTGGGTACCTCTCTCTCTCAAACGCGTTCGACAGGACAGAAAGAGGCGCCCGCCCTGCAGCCATTCTTGCACTCGTGGGATGTATTAATTTGCCAGTAGTAAAGTTTTCAGTTGATTGGTGGCACACGCTACATCAGCCTGCAAGTATTATGCGTTCTGGTGGTATTTCTATTGATACGTCAATGCTTTGGCCTCTATTTACTTTATTTTTTGCGCTCCAACTATTTTTTATTATTATTGTCCTTACCCGTATTTTAACTGTTTTAAATGAGAAAAAACATCTAACTCAGAGTTTGAGTGGTTTATAATGGAGGCCATTTTGTTTTCCGATTATTCTTTTTATATTTGGACCTGCTATTTGGTGTCTATTATAATGATAATTATATTTTATGCTCATGCAAAAATAAGTCTGAATCAATCAAAGAAAAAACTTTCAAAAAGAGATTAGCAGAGAAGCATTTTATTTATCCTATATATTCGGTCACTCAGTTTAAAGCCGCCTTCTCCGTCTGCCTGTTCTCTTACGCTCGGAATTGGTTTTCGCATTTATGGTATTATCTAATAATTCGCGATAAGGTAATTTAACTGCCCTACTTAAAAGTGGATACGGATCTGTTTTATGCGGGAATGCCATCGCTCTAACAAAGTGGTCTTGAAATAATGGTTCGATAGCGGTTTCTATTTTATCAATTTGCCTAACTGTTTTTTCAATTTCTTCTCTTGCTGCAAGATTTAACAAAGCTTTTCGTGCACCTGCTCCTGCAGAATTCCCAATAGCAGTTACATTCTTTAATTCGCAATCAGGTACCATCCCCAATATCATTGCATATTTGGGCTCAATATGTGTGCCGAATGCCCCTGCCAGTAACACTCTATCTACTTTTTTAACTCCCATTTTATCCATTAATAAACGAAACCCTGCATATAAAGCAGCCTTTGCCAACTGAATTGCTCTTACGTCTGCCTGTGTTATTGCTATATTGTCGGTGATCCTATAACTAAATGTGCGACCAGACTTTTCAATCCTTTTAGTTTTGGAGGCTAATGCACCATTTATAACGCCATCTTCTGATATAATCCCAGTCAAATACATTTCAGCCAATATTTCGATAATCCCGGAACCGCAAATACCCGTTACACCTATTTTTTGAGCATCTTTCTGAAATTCAGGAGAATCAGACCATTTATTTGAGCCGATGACTTTATACATTGGTTCATAATTATCAGGATTTATTCGAACCCGCTCTATTGCACCAACTGCAGCTCGTTGTCCTGCAGAAATCTGAGCACCTTCAAAAGCAGGGCCCGTTGGTGAAGATGCTGCCATAAGATGATGGCGATTACCCAAAATCATTTCAGCATTGGTACCGATATCAATCAGCAAGCTTATTTGTTCTGACTTATGAGGCGCTTCTGCTAAAACTACACCAGCTGCATCTGCTCCTACATGACCAGCGATACATGGAAGCAGATATAAACGCGCTGCCGGATTCAAATTTAATCCAATATCTTTAGCAAAACAATTAAAGGCAGTGTCAAGTGTCAATGCGAAAGGAGCACCACCTAGTTCTATTGGATCAATCCCGAGTACTAAATGATGCATTACTGGGTTACCAACCAAAACTATTTCGAAAATGTCCTGAAGTTCTAAATTTTCTTGGTCTATGGCTTTTTCTATAAGTTGCTGCAAACCATTTTGAATTGATTTAGTTAGTTCTTCAGTACCACCCTTATTCATGAAACCATAACTTACCCGGCTCATCAGGTCCTCTCCAAACCGAATTTGTGGGTTCATCATTCCACTAACAGCTAGCACTTCACCTGAATTCATGTCACAAACCTGCGCTGACATCGTAGTAGACCCAATATCAATAGCAACGCCCAATATCCGTGTCTTCAAACCCGGTAATATGGCTGCAATATGCGCACCTTCACGCAAAACAACAGTAATTTGCCAGTTTGATTTTCTTAAACTGTTTTGTAACTCTGTTAATACTGTTAAGTCTGCTGTAATCTCTGAGCTTTTGGAAACACAAACCCGCGAAGGCCATTGTTCAATTAGAGCTTCTGCGACCCTACGAAGATCACCAGATGGCTCATGCATATTAGGCTCTCTTACTTCAATAAAACATAAACGAGATGGGGGATTTAATTCTACTGTACTATTATCTGCTACTTTTCGGATTAGTTGCTGATGAATCTGACTTGCTGCAGGAACGTCAACCACAAGGTCATCAAGTACACAACATTGGCAGGCTAGTCTTCGACCTTCTTCAAGATTGCGCTTTTCTGAATATCTAATCTCTGACAAATTGGGTTTGGTTAAATTAGTTGCAGATGAGCTAATGCCGTGTTTTGCAAATTCACCCTCTCCAACTTCAATCTGACATCTGCCGCACATAGCTCTACCGCCACAGACAGAATCGATATCAACACCTATCTGCCTTGCTGCTTGTAGCAGATTTACACCCTTACCTACAGTGCCTTGTCTACCAGATGGAGTGAAAATAATTTTACAATTTTTAATCTTCGTCAATTTAGTTTCTTCTCAGCCTCTTGCTCGGCGGCGAGTAGCTCGACGTTCACGTCCTTCAGTTCCACTTATATTAGGCTGTCTGAATTTTTTAATCCATCTCCTGCATTCTGGATCAACACCGTTCATTACGTCAGCACCTAATATTGCTGTCATTTCCTCTGGATGGAGAGGATTCATAATAGCAGAAGTCATCCCTGCGCCTGCTGCCATTGACAAAAACGCTGCATTCATACCGTGCCTATTTGGTAACCCAAAGGAAATATTGGAGGCACCACAAGTTGTATTAACTTGTAATTCAGAACGTAGTCTTATAATGAGATCTAATGCCGACCTTCCTGCAAGATTAATTGCTCCAACAGGCATAATAAGAGGATCTACAATGACATCTTGTCTATCGATACCATAATCAGCGGCTCTCTCAACAATTTTTTTTGCAACTTTAAAACGTTCGTTTGGATCCTCCGATATACCTGTTTCGTCATTTGAAATAGCGACAACAGCAGCTCCATATTTTTTTACAAGCGGGAGCACTAACTCTAGACGCTCTTCTTCACCCGTTACTGAGTTTACAAGTGCCTTGCCTTGATAAACAGCCAAACCTGCCTCTAAAGCTTCCACAATAGAGCTATCTATCGAAAGAGGTATATCTGTAAATGATTGTATGAGTTGAATAGCATTAGCAAGAATTTTAGGTTCATCTGCTAAAGGTATCCCTGCATTTACATCAAGCATAGTAGCTCCAGCTTCTATTTGGGCAATGGCATCTGATTGAACTCTACTATAATCTCCGTTTGCCATTTCTTCTGCAAGTAACTTGCGTCCAGTTGGATTTATTCTCTCTCCTATTACGCAAAATGGCGCGTCAAACCCAATCACTATTTCTTTTGTTGCTGATGATATCACAGTATTTGTCATGTGTTCTTTCTTTCTTCGTAAAATTAAAACCTATTTATCGGTAGTTTAATAATAACGCGGTATCGCGGGTTAATCCTCCTTTATTTCAAACCCACCTCTTGGATTTAAATTCACCTTTCCGTCACTAATAGCTTTTGCATATTTTGCTGTCCTGACAAACCCACCGAATGGATAATAATGAAAATACTTAATAAGACATGCTTTATCTGCTGCCATTCCTTTCGCAAGTCCCGCAATTAGATGATGTGGTGACTGTACAGTCATTAATTTAGCTACATTTCGAGCTTGCTTCGCTATGAATTTCATGGATGGGCCAATTCCAGATATTTGAGCAAATCGAAACAAAGTTTTAATTGTGGCAGGGCCTGGTATACCAATCCGAACAGGTAATTGATTTCCATCCTCTCTAATTTTTTTCTCCCAAGCCAAGACCATATCAGCTTCAAAACAGAACTGGGTCTCAATGTACATCTGTAATTTTTCTTTTACTGCCAGTTCATTTTTTTCGTCAAGCGCTTGCCTTATTGCGTCATCCGAAATATCTGGCGAGCCTTCTGGATGACCAGCAACACCAATTTTTGTAATTCCATTTGCCTGTAAAATTCCTGTTTTTAATATCTGCATGCTGCTATCAAATTCACCAATCGGATTTCCAACACCACCACCTATTACCAAGACCTCTTTGACAAATGCCTTTTTCGAGAGAGTGGATACTAATTTTTCTAAATGCTTTAAATTCTTTACTGAACGAGCGGCAATATGTGGAATAGGTTTCATTCCCTCATCATGAAGTCTTTTTGCAACAAAATAGGTATCTTGGGGATCTGAGCCAGGCAAAAATGTAACATTTACAGCTGTTTTTGGGGCTAAAATATCCGAAAAACTCTGTACTTTACTCGCGCCCGCAGGGGTGACCTCTATAGACCAGTTGGCTGCCGCTGATGATAATGTATCGATGGTTAATGACATTGAACCAACCCCTAATATATTTTTGATACGCTTTGTGTAAAATATTCTAAATCATACTGTTGCCAACTAGCGCCAATCTTCTGCTTATTTTCGACATTATAAGATAGTATTGTTGTCTTTTTTAAAATAACAAAAATATTGCCTATTCAGGCGTTTTAACTCCACCATTTGCAATCAGTGTTCGAAGTTCTGTTGTGCCAAAGACTTGTTCTATCTGCTTTGCTAGTGTTTCAACTTCCACTTCTAAATTATCAGTACAGTAAACAGGGTCTCCACGTCGCCAATTAGCTAAATAATCATCACTCTTTTTTGCCCCTACTCTCATAGCAGCTTCATCAATTGCAAGAGCAAAACGCTTATGTAATTCGCGTTTTGCCTGTTTACGATTTCTTCCTCTACCTGTTTCTGCGACCACCTGAGCAGGAATATCACGCCAATATATTACTAAAATTTGTGCCATATATAATCAGTATTTTCAGCCCAATTATCTATAAAGTTTGTCAAAAATGTTTTAACCAGCTTTTGCAGTTTTCGTCTTTTTTGCCATTAGTGCCTTAGCTGTATCAACAGCAACGGCAGCATCGCGACAATAAGCGTCGGCACCAACAGATTCAGAAAATTGCTCATTTAATGGTGCGCCCCCTACCAGTACAATATAATCATCTCGAATACCCTTTTCGACCATAGTATCAATAACTACCTTCATATATGGCATTGTTGTTGTAAGTAGGGCAGACATCCCAAGAATATCTGGCTTATGCTCCTCTAACGCGTTTAAATAATTTTCAACAGGATTGTTAATACCGATATCGATGACTTCAAAGCCAGCTCCCTCCCACATCATTGATACTAGATTTTTTCCAATGTCGTGAATATCGCCTTTTACTGTGCCAATTACCGCCTTACCTACACGAGGTGCGCCCGTCTCTGCTAACAGTGGCCGAAGAACAACCATTCCGGCCTTCATCGCATTTGCGGCCATAAGAACTTCAGGAACAAATAATATACCATCTCTAAAATCTATTCCGACGATAGTCATTCCCTCAACAAGAGCTTTTGTTAGAACATCATATGGTGTCCAGTCTCGGCTTAATAAAATCTCTACACCTTCGACAACTTCTTCTTGCAATCCATCATAAAGATCATCATGCATTTGCTGAACAAGTTCATCATTGTCTAAATCAGCAAGTATAATTTCATCATCTTCTGCCATTTAAGCCTCCGACAGCCCCCGTATTTTTTTAATTTTTATACATTTTAAATTATCAATGACAGAACAAGTCACATTGTTGATAAAATTAAAATTCAATCCAAATAACAGCCAGTGACATCCTAAAATTTAATCTCTAAGTACGACAATGCGAAAAATTTGGAATTAATTTCAATCAAATACGTCTTTTTTTATGATTTACACGACAATTCCAAAAATGCATTTCAACAGAAATCATATTAGAAATAATGAAACGAATTATATCTCAGAAGTTTTATTCAGTTTTTTCGGAAAATTTTGTCATTATAGGTACAGAAATTACCGCAAAAATAAGAGAAATTCCTGTTAAACCGAATGCCTTAAAACTTACCCAAGCATCTGTTGATAGCGTTCGCCAGGCAATTTCGTTTGCTAGAGCAGTAACAACAAACATTGTGATCCATACTATGGATAAGTAATTCCAACCTTTTGTTGTCAATGATATTTGTTTTCCTAACAATAATTTCATTGGTTGCCTTCCAAGCATCTGAGCGGCAAAAATAACCATTGCCATTAAACCACTGATTACAGTCGGTTTTATTTTTATAAAGAATTCATCTTCAAAAATTAACGTCAAACCTCCAAAAAAAGCAACAGCAACACATCCGAGTGCGGCAACCATGGGAATGCGCCTATCCAAATGCCAGATAAGTCCAAGTGAGATTATAGTTGCCAAGATTAGAATAAAGGTTCCCCAAAATATCCCAGCAAAGTAGTTGGTTAAAAAAAATAATAATAAAGGAGCAAATTCAATTAAAGGCCTGCTTGATTTAGATTGCTGATTTGTTACGTTCATTGCCATTAAGCGACCTTTCTAAGTGCCTTTGATCGACATAACGCCGCTGTTTCTCGAATTAAGTCAGAATTACGGGGCTGCAACCTTGCAATCTCACCCAATTGTCGGCGCCAATATTTTGCTCCGCTCTCACCATTAAACAAACCTAGCATATGGCGCGTTATTTGATGTAGATTTCCCCCTTGTTCAATAACATTATCAGCGTAATCAGCCATTTTCCTAGCAATAGTGCACTTTTTAATAAGCGGTTTACCTGTAGCGTTAGAATGAAGTTCAGCAAGAATGAAAGGAGTTTTATAAGCGGCGCGTCCGAGCATCACCCCATGAAATTTGCTCTGTTTTGATATTATTTCTACTTTGTTCTTCAACCCACCATTGAGGATTATTGTCTTTTCAGGATTTTCAAACGCAAGCCTGAGAACCCGCTCATGATTTAGGGGAGGAATAGTGCGATTTTCTTTTGGACTTAATCCTGACAGCAAGGCTTTTCTCGCATGAATATAAAAAATTGAAATTCCTGATTTACTAACTTTTTGGACGAAGTTATCGAGCCCCGAATTGACATCCATATCATCAACTCCAATCCGGCATTTAACAGATATTGGCTTATTAGTAGCCTCTTTCATAGCCATCAAACACTCTAGAACAATCTCTGGTTCTAACATTAAACAAGCTCCAAATTGTCCGGATTGCACTCTATTTGACGGACAACCAACATTTAAATTAAACTCAGAGAATCCAAATTTATTTGCTAATTTTATTGCCTTATGTAACTTTTCAGGCTTAGAGCCTCCAACCTGCAACACGAGAGGGCGCTCTGCCACATTATGCGCTAAAAACCTTTCTGTATCTTCTGAGTGGCAAATTGCATCCGCGGTTACCATTTCGGTGAATAAAAGTGCTGAGGGAGCTAATAATCTATGAAAATAGCGACAATGACGGTCTGTCCAGTCCATCATTGGGGCCACACATAGTTGCCGATTTATACCATCATTAAGTTTATTAATTACAGTCATTATGAAGCTTAAATTAAGTCACAAACATTCTTACGCAAACGTTTTTTGTTATTCTGGTTCAATGTATACACTCAAAATAACTTATAACAAAGTTAAGATTTAAAAATAAAGATTATTCGTGTTCAGAAAAAAATTATAATAAAATTGATTTAATATTTTTTTAGTCTGACACTTCAGGATGAGCGGTTTCTATAAACCTATATTTTGGGGACTTTTTTTTGCGAGTTCAGCGTCTGCATTGGGTGGAATTGGCTTTTCCGTTACGAGATTAGCCTTACCAGAAACAGACCCATTTACCCTAAGCTTTTTACGCTGGTTTTTAATGCTTCTGGGGCTTGCTCTTTTCTCTTTAAACACTCTAATGAGGGTGCGTTTCGCCCGAAAGGACCTTGCAAAGGTATGCATTTTAGGGTTTGCCTATTTTTCAGGTTTTCCGATTTGTCTCACTTTTGGTCTAGAGTTTACCACATCCGGAAGAGCAGGTATTTTGTTTGCATCAATGCCTATATGGACCATTATTATCGCCACCAGTTTTAAAATAGAGAGTTTATCAATAACGAAATTCATTGCGATTTTTCTTGCATTTGGCGGCGTGGTTTTATCTTTATCTTCAAATCTAACTGATAACACTACTCAGAAATTATTTGGGGATATAATAATTACAATAGGCGTTATTTCTGCTTCCTTTTTTACTGTTTTTGCTAAAGGTCTAATCAGGCGGTATGGCAATCAACCTGTTATGATTTACTCTCTTATATTTGGTGTTTTGTTCATGTTTGTTATTGCGAATCTGTTTGGCACCCCTTTTTCCGGTTCAATAAATTTCAGCCTGTCTGGATGGTTTTATGTATTTATACTTGGTATACCATCTGGTGCATTGATGATTTATTTTTGGGGTTTAGCTCTCAAAATGATAACTCCAACACAAGCCGCCATTTGTAGTGGGTTTAATCCTCTGACAGCAATTTTAGCAGGGGCACTTTTTCTTGACGAGAATATAACCCCATTATTTGTCCTTGGATTTTTATTCGTTGTCTCTGCTGTCATTTTACTTCAAATGACGAATAAAAAGAATAAAAAACATACATGAAGACTATCAAAAAGCATATAATAATGGAATATTTGATAGGAATAAAAAATTCTCATAAGAACGTAAATATAGCTGAGTACAAATACCGGACCAAAATTATGGAAATTGAACATTTAACTTTTTCAAACGCTCCAGAAAGAGTGGGCCCTTTCAGTCACGCTGTGAAAGCTGGTAATTTTTTGTTTGTAACAGGGCAAATGCCAACCCAAAAAAATGGTAAAAAAAAATTAGTTGTTGGTGGTATAGAGATGCAAACTAAACAGGTTATGGAAAATTTAAGAGATGTGCTAAAAGAAGCAGATTCAGATTTTGATAAAGTGATTTTTGCCAGAGTTTATCTGGTAAATTTTCAAGATTTTGAAAAAATGAATACCGTTTATGAGAGTTATTTCAAAAAAAATAAGTTGCCAGCAAGAACATGTATCGGGGTGACTGGATTAGCAGTTGGTGCGTCTGTTGAAATCGATCTAATTGCAGCTACATAGAAACCAGCGGAATATCCTCTCAAAAAAAAATTCCGTATTTGTAAATGAAAATATGGCTATCCAGCCCACTTGATTTTATAAATCACTTCATTTCTTCTCATAAATGAGGGAGTGAACGGTCCATTGTAGGTTGCACGGATTGCTGGTTCAAAAAAGATAATTTTATCTAACAATAATCTTTGGGATAATATTTTTACATGTTTTAGGAAGTTATTCTCCGAGGCACTGCCAGAATATCTGATTGCTGCAAAATAACCCCCATCTACAGGTTTTATTATTATGTTCGGATTAGCAGGAACGGGCGCAGTTTCGGCCGTAAACCTTTTAGGTAGAAAAAATTGCATTACATTTTTTTTATTGTGTTTAAGGCGTGTGACAGGAGCCGTCATTTCAATTTTTACTGAACTAGATGAATTTTTTTTTGTAGAAGACACATTATTTGCACCTGAAATATAGTTAAATAAGGCCCCAAATCCTCCGTTATCACCAGTATATTGGACTTCTGCGACGAGCATTGGCTCATAATAACGAATTTCATAAATTTGGTTTTTTTCCACCAATTCGAAAGCTACTTCTTCACTCGCCACGGTCGTACTCCCAACTAACAAAAATAAAAATATATAAAAAGAATTTATTAATTTTTTCATTTCAATTCACTTCCTTCTACCTTCTATAAAAGCGGTAAAATTGGGGATTATCTGTGTAAATAACAATAGGAGGGCATAACACCTGTGTAAGGACCCGATTTCTTTTCTGCATCAGCATAAAATCCATTTTTGTCATATCTATTGCACCTCCCACAATAACCATTTTCGATGAGATATCGAGCTATATCGCCCTTTTCAAAAGCGGTACATTTTCCCACCAACCGTTCATAAGACATTTCTCCATTAAGCTCGCAAATAACATCCTTTCCTATCAATAATTTTTTAAGTAGATCACGTGCCTCACGGCCTTTTTTTGTATTCAATTCATCACAGGTTACTCCCTGAAATCGTACAGCTATTTGGCCAACCTCAATCGTATCTCCGTCTCTTATTTTAGTTACGCTGCCCTCTAGTGTTGTTCCAGCGAACAAACATCCAGATATCATAAAAAAAACAATAATAAAAAATGAAACTCTCACTCTAATTAATTTGTCCTATTATTTTTCTGAGCCTATTGCTTTTCATACTAACTAAATAAAAAAAAATCATTTTTAACGATTCTCCTAGCTTTTGAACATTCAATTAGGAATTAATTAGAATCAGTGCTGCTTTCTATCTAATAGTTCAAGCCTCAAAGAAGAAACTGCATTTGCGTGGGCGTCAAAACCTTCATATTTTGCAAATATTTCTGTCTTTGGAGCAGCTTCATCAAATCCTACTGGCGTAACTTTACCAATAGAGACTGTCTTCACAAAGTCCATTACACCTAACGGTGAATGTGTTTTTGCTGCGCCTGATGTCGGCAAAACGCAATTCGGGCCAAGCAAATAGTTAGCTAGAGAGCCTGCACTGTAAGTTCCAAGCATAATTTCAGAGGCGTTAAAAATAGATGATAAATAATCCTCTGCATCCTCTGATAGGATTTGTAAATGTTCAGGCGCAAAATCATTTATAAATTTAATTGCTTGTGATTTACTTTCGGCGATTACTATTCCGCCTTGGCTTCCGGATAAAACAGTTGAAGCATAATTTGCTCTTTCTTCTGAAAGTTTAGAGATATAATACGGTATTTTTTCAATTATTTTTTTGGCCATTTGTTCTGACCACGTAACAATAAAGCCTGATGAGTCATTTCCATGTTCGCATTCTATTAGGATGTCAAGGGCGGCAAGGGCTGGATCTATTGTATCGTCTACTAAAATTATGACCTCGCTTGGTCCAGCGGGCAATCGAGAGCTTATTTCAGATGATAAAACTTGTTTCGCAGCAACAAACCAGGGGCTCCCAGGGCCTTCAATTTTCAGACATTTAGGAATTGTCTCGGTTCCATATGCAGCTGCTGCGACAGCCTGAGCGCCGCCAGCTTTCGCAACTAATTCAACCCCTGCTAGCTTTGCCGCAACTAAAGTTGCTGGATCAATTAAGCCATCTCTACCAGGCGGCGTTAAAATAATCGGTTCAGATACTCCAGCAACAATTGCAGGTATTGACGTCATTAGTGTTACAGATGGAAAAGAACCTTTTCCACGCGGAGAGTACAAAGCAACTGGACTTATTGGAACTGTTTTTTCACCAACATGAACTCCTGGTCTTAGTTCAATCCTCCATTCGTTTTTTGGTTTTTGATATTCGTGAAAACTACGAATATTATCAGCAGCATATTCAAGCGTTTCAATAAGTTCTGGGGCAAGCTGGTCGAAAGCATTTTTAAAATCTCTTTTGGTCGCCAAAATCGTTTTTTCAGTAAGCGATTCTGCTTTATCGAATTTTGTACCAAACCTAGCTAAAGCTGAATCCCCCTCCAATCGAACTGTTTCAATTATCTCAGGGACTTTCTGCAGAAAATAATCAAGTTTATCCTCTGTTCTCCTGAGAAGTGACGCATAGCCTTCATCTGAAATATCAGAAAGACGAAAAACACTAAATGAGTGAGGGTTTTTCATATTAACAATCCCGTTTCTAAAATGCAAATCTAAGTATTATGTATATAAGCCCTTTTAAGTGAAAGAACGCAGCATAACTTTTTTTAAATAACACTGGAAAATTAAACTACCTTTTATTTCCAATTATTCTGATATGTTGTTAAAAATATTCCTCGCCATTCTATCTTGAACAGATACAACCCAGCAATCTGGATCTCTATCAATTTCTCTCTGTATTTGTTTTGCTATTATATCGGCAGGTTGAGCATCTCCTTTATTAAGACACTCCCATACTTCATTTTCATTAAAATCAAACCTTCTATGGAAAAGGTGAACACAATCAATTTCTGTTTCCAACTCTAAAAATATTGCCCCCGCATCAGGATCACCTTTCTTAGAAATATAAGCCGGAATGGCTAAAATATTGGCTTTTCGTAATGCCGCATTTACGACGATATTGGTTTTTAGCCTCATGCCCTGCCCTTTTTTTACTCTTTAAACAATCTTAAAGTAGTCTATTTTAAAGAGTATATCCTTTTTTATAATGTTAAAAAGTTTTAACTAAAAGTCTGTACACCTACCCTTTTGTTCCCAATCGCCATATCTTGTTGGTTCTGGCCCTTTTGGACCACCAGTCTCATTAATTTGCTTGCTATCTAAATTAATAGTCTCACTCTTTTTAGGCTTTTTAATTCTAACGCCGCTAGTAGATTTGGTTTCTGAGTTCTCGATGTTCATTTTACGAATATTCATTTTTCTGTTATCTCTAATTTTATAAGGACTTTTAGTTATTTTTAAGAAGATAAAGTTACTTTTTACCTATCAATACTTACTTTCAATTAAGAAAAATGGTTAGCATATTGCTTAATTACAAGGGAAATAAATCATTTAAACCTCTATCGGATTTTATAACGCTATGTAATTTATCTTATTATTTACCCCTAAAAAATATAAGCTGATGGCAAACAAAACAAATATTTACCCCCGCAAACTATCTTATAATATTCTGCATTCAATCTTAAACGAAGGCGGCCTCGCACATGAATTCTTCACTAATGATAGTTCATGGGGCAAACTAGAGAGCAGAGACCGTGCTTTTGTAAAACTCCTGGTTATGAGTTGTATTCGCCAAAACGGACAGCTGAATATTTGTATTGATCACTTCCTAAAAAAACCACCTAAACCTCAAATAAGAACTATAATAATGTTAGGGGTAGCACAACTCTTTGTTCTTAAAACAGAACCTCACGCAGCTATTCATACAAGTGTCTCATTGGCGAGGCATCTGACCGGCGAGTCTTACACAGGACTCATAAACGGTGTATTAAGAACAATCTCTCGTTCTGGCAAAAAAATCTTCGAGGCAACTAGTCCAATTGATAATTTGCCTCCCTTTTTTAGGAAAAATTGGACAAAAAATTGGGGTGAATCTACTGTGCGACAAATAATGTATCTTACCCAAAATCAGGCCCCACTTGATATTACATTGAAAAAAATGCCTGAGAATTCAAAAGTTAAATGGTGCCAAAGATTAAATGCAAAATTAATTTCAGAAAATAGTGTTCGACTTGAGCCCGTCGCAGATGTCACCCAATTGCCTGGCTATCAAAAGGGTGAATGGTGGGTGCAAGATTGTGCAGCAGCACTTCCAGCAAAATTAATGAGAGATATAAAAGGCAAAGAAATAATTGACTTGTGTGCCGCTCCAGGTGGTAAAACGGCACAACTTGTTTCATCTGGCGCACATGTAATTGCAATTGACAAAAGTAGCAAAAGATTAAAACGTCTATCAGATAATTTAGATAGGCTAGGTCTTAACGCTAAAATTATCTGCTCAGATGGTCGCAACTATAAACCAGAATTTCTTGTAGATGGAGTGCTTCTGGATGCGCCTTGCTCTGCTTCAGGAACAATTCGCCGCAGACCAGACGTGCTTATAGGTAAAACTGCGCAGCAAATATTAGAACTTCAATCTCTTCAGATTGAACTTTGTTTAGCAGCCTCAAAATGGATCAAATCAGGGGGAACGTTAGTCTATGCAACCTGTTCTTTGCAACGAGAGGAAGGAGAGGAGGTGCTAAAAGCTATTATTTCAAATCCAAATGCTGGGCTCAGCCTTGACCCAATAAATAAGGATGAGGTGGATATATTTTACCCCTTTAATAGTAAACAAAATCCAGCTGAATATCTAAGAATATTGCCTAACCAATTGGTAAATAAAAATTCAGACTTGCGGGGTAATGATGGATTTTTCATTGCTCGATTTAAGGTAAAATAACAACTAGAAAAGAATTGAATATTAGCATAATTTTCAAGCAAAGGTTGTGCCTATATCGTTTCAATAATTTAGAAAAAAATATGCCTAATAAAAAAATTGAAAAATCATTTGTAAAACAAAGTTCAAAGAATGCTAAGCAATCTGCAAATTATCTCAGGCAGCTTTATAGACGCTCTAGATTATTTCGTTGGCGATTAAAACCAACCTTTCAAACAGACGTAGGACGTTTCATGCCTCCGTCTGACCCTTGGCGTGGCTCCGCAAAAATTGGTAGAGATATGCTGCAATCAGTCATGCCTGTAGAGAGAGACCAACCAGAATATTTTACATTTGGGTGGCTTCGCCATCTTCGAGATTATGGTGACAACAAAGCCAGAATTTATGTACGCAAAGAAATATCTTTATGGCTATCAGAGAATACCAACTGGGATGCCAAAATATGGCACCCAAAATTTTTAAGTGAACGAATAAGTAATTTAATTTTCTCATATAAATGGTATGCAAGCTCAGCATCTGTTTCCTTCCAAAATAAACTTCTTTATCAACTAGCCATAGAATTTCAATGCCTTGCAATTGACTGGCAAAATCAATCAAATATTGATGATCAGATTTCAGCTTTAAGAGGACTGTTGGTTACACAATCTGCTTTCAATACAAAAATTTCAGAAATGATTTCTTTAGTTAATATTTTCGAAAACAAACTTTCCGAAATCTTGAACGAGGATGGTGGTCATGTTTCTAGGAGACCTGAGACACACTTTAAAATTTTAACCCAATTATTTGAATGTCGCGTGGCAATTGCACAAGCAGGCAAAATTGACTTGAGTTCGTTAGACCAGGCCATCACAAAAATGGGTACGATTGCCAAAATGTGGCGTACCAGCAATGGTAATTTCGCTCATTTTCACGGGGGTGGCATTACTAATTCTGAACGCATAGATGATGTCGTTAAAAGATGTGGCCCAACAGGTAAAGTGGCTCGTCATGCAAAACAGACTGGGTTTCTCAGACTATCCTCCGGAAGAACCACTCTTATCATGGATTGTGCCGCTCCTATAAAACCTAAACCAGAAAATTCTGCCAGTCTTGGTAGTTTTGAAGTTCATCTTGCAAGCACACCCTTTATAGTAAATGTAGGCCAATTATCAGAAGAGCAACTACTTAATAAAGCATTTTGTCAAACAGCTGCACATACAGCTCTTACTTTGGATAATCTAGATAATTTTAGTTGGGGAAGTAAAAACTATAACCCGGTCAAAGTCCTACAGATTGGCCCAGCCAAAGGGGGAATGCTAGTAAAACTATCTCATGATGGCTATGGAGATTCACATGGTATCATTCATGAGAGACAGATTTATTTAACAACCGGTGGAGGCAATATACGCGGCTCTGACACACTTTGTTATACAGGGACACCTGGAGAAATACCAAAAACATGTATTGTCCGTTTTCATCTTCATCCAAGGATAAGTGCTGCAACGGTCAATAATGGAACAGTAGTTTTAAAAATTAGCTCACAAAAAGCAGGTTGGGTTTTTAAATGTAAGGGAAGCAATCCCGTTTTAGAGCCGTCCGTATATTTTGAGGGCAGACAAAGATTAAGCAGCCAGCAAATTATCTTACGAATGCATGTGCAAGATATTCGGCATCTTTCAGAAAAAACTCTTAAATGGTCTTTTAAAAGACAATAAATTTATCTGCCTTTATTTATTTCTAGCAATTTAATTTTGAATCAGAATGTCTTTTAAAAAACTTATATTTTTATGACAAATTTATTGCCAATAATTGAGAGCTTTGCCATAAGAAGTTTGTTTTAGAAAATTTTTATAGTGTCCTAAATATGTGTTCTTCTATTCTTCCAATACAACGTGCCTTAATTTCTGTATCAGATAAATCGGGACTTATTGTTTTGGCTAATACGTTATTCAATGCTGGGATTGAAATTCTATCTACAGGAGGTACGTCCAAAGAATTGCGAAAAGCTGGTTTTCATGTTCAGGATGTATCCGATGAAACTGGTTTCCCAGAGATCATGGATGGACGTGTTAAAACCCTTCATCCAAATATCCACGGAGGTATACTAGCAAAACGTAATTCAAAAAATCATATTAGTGCTCTAAAAAAGCATAATATTAGACCTATAGATTTAATAGTGGTAAACTTATATCCGTTTGAACAGGTTGTTGCTGGTAATCCAGAAAATGAAACGGCTATTGAAAATATTGATATTGGTGGGCCTGCTATGATAAGAGCGGCAGCAAAAAACCATGATTTTGTAACTGTAATCACTGCACCAGAGCAATATCCCATTCTTATTAACGAACTAATAACTCATTCTGGAACTTCTCTTGCTTTTCGACGAAAATTAGCCATACAAGCGTTTGCCAAAACTTCTTCTTATGATTCCACAATAACTAAGTGGATGACATCTAACTTGGATATGGGTATATATGAGAAACCAAAACCAAATTTGCATATTCACGCCCAAGCCATACAATCCCTCCGCTATGGAGAAAACCCCCATCAAACTGCAACAGTTTTTGCATCTGATCTATCAACAGTGTCTGTTTTGACGGCCAAACAAATTCAAGGCAAACCATTATCATACAATAATGTAAATGATGCAGATGCTGCACTAAAACTTGTTAGTGAGTTTTCTGAACCAACAGTCGCAATGATAAAACATGCAAATCCTTGTGGCGTTGCTAGCGCAGGTTCGTTAAGCGAAGCGTGGGAATTAGCATATAAATGTGATACGGTAAGTGCGTTTGGGGGTGTTACTGCCGCTAACAGGGTCATTGATGAAGATACAGCAAACTTGATTACCTCTATTTTTAGTGAAGTCATCATTGCTCCAGATGCGACAAAAAATGCATGTAAAATATTATCAGATAAGCCAAACATGCGATTATTATTGACAGGAAGCATGCCAAACCCAAATGATCCCTCCGATCAGGTAAAAACAATTCTTGGCGGCTATTTAGTACAATCTAGAGATACTGGATTTATCACAAAAGATGATCTCAAAATTGTATCTAAACGAGAGCCAACACAAACAGAAATGACAGATATGTTATTCGCATGGAAGGTTGTAAAACATGTAAAATCAAATGCCATAATTTATGCGAAGGACAAGAGTACAGCCGCGATAGGCGCTGGTCAAATGAGCAGACTTGATTCAAGCAGAATTGCTGCACAAAAAGCAAGAGATATGGCTCAGGAAAATGGTTGGAAGAGACCCAGAACAATAAATTCTGTTGTTGCATCAGACGCCTTTTTCCCGTTTCCAGATGGGCTTCTTGCCGCTGTTGAGGCTGGTGCAACTGCTGTTATACAGCCTGGCGGCTCAGTAAGGGATAATGAAATCATTGAAGCTGCTGATGAAGCCGGTATTGCTATGGCATTTACTGGTATAAGACATTTTAACCATTAGACAAATCCTTACTTTGTAAATTTTATTTTGTTAGATATACAAGAGAACTTTAATTGTGCTTTTGCGCTAATTTTAAAGCTTTTTGCATCAATTTTGGCAATTTTAATTCATCTGCTGACATCCACTGGAACTCTTTAGGTATCTTTCTTTTATCCTTTTTGTGATACTGCAGCTTTAGTGGCATTATTTGATTTTTAGGTTTATCTATCTCAGTTGTAAACACCTGAATTTCTGAAATAAAATGTGAGAAAATATGCCTTATAGTGGGCTTCAGTTCTGTCCATTTTATATTTAGCGGCCGCCAGGCCCTGTCAAATTTTTGATCTTTTTCGTCCCATCCTTGACTAGGAAAAGCCAACATTCCTCCCAATAGCCCGTTTTCATCGCGTCGATATACTAGATATTTACATTTATCCTCATTTTTTACTTTTGTGCTAATTACAAAAATTTGACCTTTTCGAACAGGTTTATTTTTAATATTGGAACGGTTTGGAAGCAAACCTGGATTTTCAGTTTTTTCAGATTTACAACCTTTAGCAAGCGGACACCTCACGCAAACAGGAGAAGTTGAAGTGCAAATTTCATTTCCTAAATCCATCAATGCTTGCGGAAAATCGGACCGATGTGTTTTTGGAATCATTCTTTCGTAGAAAGACGGTAAGTCTAACTTTAGAGCAGGTAAGCTTGTCCCAATGTGAAAGTACCTTGAGACTATTCTTTCAATATTTCCATCAATCACAACTGAGGGCTCATCAAATGCAAAAGCAAGAATTGCGCCTGCGGTATATGGACCGATTCCAGGAAGATTCGTCAATTCTGGGATAGTCTTTGGAAATATACCATCTCCGTTACTTATCATTTGAGCACTTTTGTGCATATTCCTTGCTCTGGCATAATAACCAAGACCCGCCCAAGCGGCTGTTACATCATCTATCGAAGCATTGGCAAGTGCATGAATTGTTGGCCACTGCTTGAGAAAATATCTGTAATAAGGCACAACTGTGTTGACGCCTGTCTGCTGAAGCATAAATTCAGATAAAAAAACATGATAAGGAGGAGTTAAATTTGGCCAATAGGAACGCCATGGGAGAGTGCGTCCTGCTTTATGGTACCAGGAGAGTAGGTTGGCTATATCGTTTTGTATGTTAAATATATTTGTCAAAATTAAAACCTCACGGCCGTAACATATGGTATTTTTTTATAAAAAAGTGCTTTAATTATAATATTACCTCTAGTTAAAATGGGGTTAAAAATAAAAACGATAAAAAATAGGTCTGATAAATGTATACATTTAAACCATCTTCAACCAAGCGCCGGGGTATGAAAAGGTTATCATCCATTACAGAGCCTATTTTAGCGGATGCAACAAAAAATCAAGGAGCTATATATACTCAAATTTGCAGCTTATGGCCAGATATTGCGAATGACATGGCCAAATGGAGTTATCCAAAAAATTTATCTTTCACCAAATCAACTCGCCATAATGGAACCTTGGTAATCTGGGTTACTTCTGGTCGTGGTCCAGAAGCGCAAATTAGAAGCCAAGAGCTTGTTAATCATATAAATATGATGTGCGGTTTTAAAGCAGTAGGCAAGATCATACCTCAACAAACTTATGAACTGTATAAAAAAACAAAAACACGTTGTCATAAAACACAAATATCCACCTCTAATGCATCCATTGCAGATATTGATCACTCCCTTCTTAATCAGTTGGAACAACAAACAAATGACCTCAGTAGTCCTGAACTGAGAGCCTCACTAATTAGGCTTGGCACGGCAATCAATTCACAAAAATAATTCTGAAAATCAAGTCCTGATATTTGAATCAATTATTGATTTGAAATAATTTTTGATGTTTCCCTACTTGCAAGCATTTACTTATATTTCTATATAAAGTTATTAAAAAGAACATACTGGATTACAAAGAATGAGCACCCAAAAAAAATTCACAAGTCAGACTTTTTCTAACAATAATGCCCAATCTAAAATTACAAGACGTGGCATCATTCGCTTTTTTTTCGCTAGCTCTGCAATTGGCGTGTTAGTTAAAAATTCTTCTAAAAAAGCACAAGCCGAGATTAATGACACTTTAAAACATATTTCTAAACCACGCATTCTGGGAGAAGCCGATGCTCCCATACATATAATTGAATATTACTCGATGACATGCGGCCATTGCAGAGATTTTCACAATAAAACATTTCCAGAAGTGAAAACAAATTTAATTGACACTGGTAAAGTAAAGTTTGAATTTTCTCCCTTTCCTCTTGATGGTCTTGCATTAAGAGCTCATGCTCTTGCCAGAGTTCTTCCAGAAAATAAATATTTTGGAATGGTAACTTTATTGATGTCAAAACAAGATAAATGGAAATTAGCAGAAGACCCGTTGCAATCATTATACCGTTATGGACAACTTGCTGGTATATCTGCAGCTGATTTCAATGGATTAATGCAGAACAGGCCATTATTAGAAAAAATTGTTGAAATGCGACAAAAAAGCTCTGTTTCTTGGCAGATTAATGCCACACCCTCATTTGTAATTAATAACGAAAAAGTTATTAGTGGTAATATAAGCTTCGAAGAATTTAAATCAGAACTTTCTGATTATGAAATATAATATCTTTGTTTATTTTAATGGTGTAAAGCTAGCGGTTTAAGTAGTATCATTTCATTAAAAAAAATAGTTCAAACAAACACAGCGTTAATACCATGATGTTTAATCACCTAAAACTTTCGGGTTTTAAATCATTTGCTGATACAGCCGAAATTGACATCGAAAAAGGTCTTACTGGTATTGTTGGACCAAATGGTTGCGGCAAGTCAAATATTGTTGAGGCTATCCGATGGGTGATGGGGGAGAGCTCAGCAAAACAAATGCGCAGCGATGAAATGGATGATGTAATATTCTCCGGTGCCTCAGGTAAAACTGCCAGAAATTTAGCTGAAATTTCCCTTCATTTAGATAATAGCGAGAAAAGAGCACCTTCAGAGTATAATGATAAGAATGAAATTGAAATAACAAGAAAAATAATCAGAGGTAAAGGCACTAGCTTTCGAATAAATAATCGACCTGTACGTGCCCGAGATGTACAACTATTATTTGCTGATTCTGCTACCGGAGCACGTTCTGCCGGAATTGTGAGCCAAGGCAGGATTGGCTCCATAATAGGAGCCAAGCCAGATGAAAGACGGTCCTTACTTGAAGAAGCAGCTAATATAAAAGGTCTGCATCAACGCAAACATGAAGCCGAATTGCGATTAAATAACACAGAATTGAATGTAACGAGACTGATTGACTTGATGAAGCAATTAGAGGAGCAAAAAGCTTATTTACAAAAACAAGCAAGGCAAGCAACAAGATATAGGTCTGTTGCAGATAGAATCAGGAAAGCTGAAGCTAGTTTATTTCATGTGCAGTGGATATCTGCAAATGCGAAACATCAGAAAACTCGTATTGCTTTGGAACAGGCAATAAAATCTGTTTCAGAGGCTCAAATGGCCGTGAATGCAAGCACCCAAAAACGACTTAACACAGCTGAACTGGTCCCAACATTACGAAACTCTGAAGCATCTCTTTCAGCAGAAACGCAACTTTTAAGAACCAACTTATCTCAAATTGAGCGAGATGAAGCTAGAATAGAAGATGAAATTGAAAAACTGCAAGCGCAAAGCAGGCAAATTGACAAGGACTCTCAATACGAAGAAGCAATGCAAAGTGACGCATTTGAAGCGAAAAATAAACTGAATGATGAGGCAAAGGAGCTTGAAAAAACTGAAAAAGAAAAAATACCAACGCTTGAAGAAGCTAAGCGTGAGCTAGAGCAGGCGAGATTAAAAAATCAGCTAGCAGACGAAAAGTCCGCTGAAGCTAATGCTATGCTACAAAATGTAGAAAAATATCAGTCTCAACTAAAAGCACAAATACATCAGAAACAAATTCTCATCGCTCAATCGACAGAGAAAATAAATGAAATAAATTTAAAAGCCCTTGAGAGATCTGTGTCAGAAAAAAAAGACGTTTTAAATAAGTTAAATGCCTCAAAAACCAAAAATCATCATAACATCGAAGAACAGTCTAAAACACTTTCCGATTTAAAGACTCAAAGAGACAAGGCTATAGATTCGTCTCAAACAGCTGTAAATTATTTGAGAAGATTAGAAGCTGAAAAAGACGCACTTAATAATCTTAGACAATCTGACACAAATAACGGAAAGACTCCCATTGCAGACAGTATTACTGTTTCTGGTGATATGGAGGCTGCCCTAGCTGCATGCCTTAATGAAAACCTTCATCTGCCCATTGGAGAAGGTGTGGATGGATATTGGCAATCTACAATGCCCCCTCTTCAGTCTCTTAGGCCCCCGAAGATTGGAACTCCATTGACAGATTTTATTGACGGTCCTGACACCATTATGAGGGCTCTTCAAGGTGTCAGTGTCGTCTCAGATAGTGCTTCGGAAAGCGACCTGCTCTTCCAACTAGAAATAGGTCAAGCTATAGTAACAAAATCTGGAAAACTAGCTCGTTGGGATGGTTTGGTCCGTCTAAAAAAAGACACCGGAGCCTCCAGAATACGCCAAAATCAAAGGCTCAAAGAACTAGAAACATTAATTTTGGATGCGGAAAGTGACGCCCTTAAAAAGAAAGCGGCGCTAGAAGTTTTAGAAGGAGCATTCTTATCAGCTAATGGTAAATTAGAAAAACTAGAGCAAGATAAACACAGTTTAAGCCAACAAATTATACAGTCAGAAAGGGATATTAATACCCATGAGTTAGCAGAAGATAATGCAAAAGAGCGTTACCAGATACTGCAACACTCAATTAAAGAAGCAGAGATAGATTTGAAAGAATTAAAATCTAATATCTCTGAAATGAGCGATATTAATGCGCTAAAAAAGAAAACTGAAATTGCTTCCGAAAAAGCTACTAAATCAAGAGAATTATATGACCAATGTGTTCAAAAAGAAGCAGAGTTGAGACAATTGCTTCAATCAATATTTTCTCGAAAAAAACTGGTTTTAGCACAAATTGATGAGTGGCAGAACAGAGTGGATGGAACCAAAATAAGAATGCTGGAAATGACAACTAGAGCTAAAAAAGCCTTAAGGGAATTGTCATTACTTCAGGCAAAACCTGACCAACTAAGAAAAGAACGAACCAAATTACAAAGCATTTTACAAATTGCTTCGCAAAAACATGAAAAAGCGGTAATTCAAGTCAAAGAAACAGAAATTATTTTACAGCAAGCCGAAAATCAACAACGCTCAGATGAGAAACATCTATCTGACATGAGAGAAACAAAAATAAGACAAGAAGCAACACAAGAACAGGCTAGACAAACAATCGAATTGCTTGAAAACCAGGTGTTAGAAAAATTATCTGTCTCTCCATACAAATTATCAGAAATCACTTCAATTTCGGAGGAACAAGACTTACCAGCTGAACAATTGCTTGAAGACAGAATTAACCGCTTATTGAAAGAAAGAGATAGTATAGGCCCAGTAAATCTGCGTGCTGAAATAGAAATGCAAGAGATTAGTCATAAACTCGAACAGTTTGAAAACGATAGAACAGACCTTGAACAAGCCATATCAAAGCTTCGAAAAGCCATAACGGAACTTAATAAGGAGGCTCGGCAACGCCTAGTAAATAGCTTAGCCGCTGTAAATTTAGAATTTGATAGACTTTTCAAAACACTATTTGGCGGCGGAAACGCAGAATTAAAGTTAATTAATTCTGATGATCCCTTAAAATCGGGTCTTGAAATTTTAGCAAGCCCACCAGGTAAAAAACTACAATCTTTATCTCTCTTATCCGGAGGTGAGCAAGCATTAACCGGTCTCGCTATAATCTTTTCTGTGTTTCTAACAAACCCTTCTCCAATTTGTATTTTGGACGAAGTTGATGCAGCTCTTGATGATACAAATGTTTCTCGCTTTTGTGAACTCCTGCGTTTTATCGTATCCCGAACTCAAACCAAATTTTTAATTGTTACCCACCATCGAATGACAATGTCGCAGATGGATAGGCTCTATGGAGTTACTATGGTAGAGCGTGGTATCAGCAAGCTTGTTTCTGTGAACCTTCAGACTGCTGAAACATTGCGCGAAGAAGCATAATTCAAAATCTATTTAAATGTTTTCTAAAGATGTATTTTACCTGATAAAATTTGTCATTGTTCCAATTCAAGTGTTTAGCTTGACATAACACTTATAGGGACATAACTCTTGTTTAATTTATCAATTCATACTTGTTATGATATCGATGACCACGAACCATACTACTACAATATCGAAAAGACCAAGGTAAGATTGTGAACGAAAAGAATAAATCAAACAATCTGGATTTACTTTCAGACCGTATTACAAATTTTGAGACTGTTTTGAATAAAAAAAAGCAGAAACGAAAACAGATGCAATTGCCCGTGTCTGGCATGGCTATCGCAGGACGTGTTGCTACAGAGTTGCTAGCCGGGATTGTTGTTGGTACCTTTTTAGGTTGGTTAATTGACGGATGGCTTGAAACAACACCAATGTTTATGCTAGTTTTATTTTTCCTTGGAGCTGCTGCAGGGATAGCAAATCTCTGGCGACTATTTACGGGAAGAGGGTTGAGTGTTGGATATTTCAAGGAGACTAAGTCAAAGAAGAAAAAAGGTTCAAACGAAATAGAGTTTAAAAAAAATTAAGTCTTTTGGATTTTTTCATCCTTAAGCAATGAAAGTTAGGAGATTATAGTGCACTCACCAGTAGAACAATTTACAATTAAAGCTCTCTATTCGCTTAACTTGCTTGGTTATGATATTTCTTTCACGAATTCAAGTCTATTCATGGTGCTTGCCATTTTGGTTAGCACTGGTTTTTTACTTGGTGCTATGCGTCCAGCATCAATTATCCCGGGAAAAATCCAATGCCTTGCGGAAATGTTGTATGAGTTTGTTGCCAATATTATTGATGAAACTGTAGGGAAAGAGGGGAAGCCGTACTTCCCATTCATTTTTACATTATTTTTGTTTATATTGTTTTCAAATCTCCTTGGACTTATTCCCTATAGTTATACCGTAACCAGTCAGATTGTTGTTACGTTTGCGATGGCATTCACAATTTTTGTTGGGGTGACTTTAATTGGTCTTTTAAAACATGGTTTGCATTTCTTTTCATTTTTTGTGCCAGAAGGCGCCCCTAAAGTTCTTCTCCCATTGATCATTTTGATAGAAGTTATTTCTTATCTGATAAGACCAGTCAGCTTATCGGTAAGATTATTTGCAAATATGCTCGCCGGTCATACAATGTTAAAAGTCTTCGCTGGTCTAGCAGTTATGATGACGGGAGCAGGTGGACTACTTTTGATCAGTTCGCCTCTACCACTGTTAGTTATCGTGGCACTCACTGGGCTAGAATTATTAGTAGCAATGCTACAGGCATATGTATTTACTATTTTAACTTGTATGTATTTAAATGACGCGTTACACCTACATTGATATTTAAATTAATAATTAATAAATGAAATCGAAATTAAATTAGAAAAGGATAAAAAAATGGAAGCAGAAGCTGCTAAACTGATTGGTGCTGGAATAGCCGTTATTGCGCTTGCTGGAGTAGGCGTTGGTATTGGAAATATTTTTGCATCTCTAATAAGTTCAATCGCTAGAAACCCAGCAGCGCGTGATGAGGTTTTTGGTATTGGTATTCTTGGTTTTGCATTAACAGAAGCTATTGCGCTTTTTGCGCTTGTAATTGCACTATTGCTTTTATTTGTATTCTAAATGGTGATGCATAATTTAACGAGCGTTTT
>CACPDC010000004.1 GCA_902632595.1 uncultured SAR116 cluster alpha proteobacterium | reverse complement strand
TTGCACCCAGTTCAAGCCGCCTTCGTCGAAAACCACGCTTCACAATGTGGATTTTGTACGCCAGGTTTTGTGATGTCCCTATATTCAGCGTGGTGTAAAAACCAAAAACTTGAATCAGAAAATATTGATGATTTATTTGCAGGTAATTTATGTCGATGTACAGGCTACCGTCCAATAAAAAGAGCTGCAGCCTACATTGACAAAATAACTGAAGAAGAGCGTGATACTGTTTATCTTAAAGAAGAAGAAGAATTTGTGATACAAAGTCTAAAAAATGACTCATTGTCCATAAATTTAAAAAACCGACAAAGCCAATTTAGATTTGACTCTCCCAAAAATATAAAAAGGGTTAGTGAAATTCTTGAACAAAAAACTCCTTTAATTTTGTCAGGCGCTACCGATATTGGTCTCTGGGTTACAAAGAAGCATATGGAAATAAAACATTTTTTATATCTTGGAAATGTAAGAGAACTAAATTTTTTGAATGAAAATCCTGATGGATTTGAAATTGGTGCATCTGTATCTCATGAGGTCGCAATGCAAAAACTTGGACCTCATTTTGAGGCATTGTCTGAATTATGGAGACGTTTCGGATCTGAGCAAGTTAGAGCAAGTGGAACAGTTGTTGGTAATATTGCAAATGGTTCTCCGATAGCTGATATTTCACCTGCATTTATTGCTCTAGGCGCATCGCTGAAACTCAATTATATGGGTAATAAAAGAGTAATCCCTATCCACGCATTCTTTATTGCTTACGGTAAACAGGACTTAAAGAAAGGTGAATTTGTTGAATCTGTTCATGTACCAAAGTTACAAAAAAATCACAAATTTCAATGCTATAAAGTTTCTAGGAGATTTGACCAAGATATATCAGCTGTGATGGGCGCATTTCTTTTGTCAATAAGTGATGACGGGCTTATTGAAAAAGCTCAAATTGCCTATGGTGGTATGTCAGGCATTCCAAAAAAAGCTTCTAATTTAACTAAACTTTTAATTGGTAAGGACATAGAAAATCTTCCGTTTGATGATTGTAAAAAAGCAATTGAAAAGGATTTTCAACCAATTACAGATGTCAGGGCTAGCAGAGAGTATCGGTATGATATGGCATTCAATCTGTTTTTCAAAGCATGTGAAAAGATGGCGGGGAAACCAACTAGCTATTTAGCCGGTGCAGCAATTAAGAGTGTGGTAAACAAATCGGTAAGTAATAATCGACAAAATGTATAAAAGTAGTCTCAAAGAAGAATTTCATGATAGTGCTAAATTGCACGTAACTGGTCGCGCCGTCTATGTAGATGACATTCCTGTTCCGTCTAATTGTTTACATATATTGCTTGGTTTAAGTACGATTGCAAATGGCAAAATTACTAAGATGGAGTTAGATGAGGTAAAAAAAATACCGGGTATTATTGATGCTATTACAGCAGATGACATTAAAGGCGTGAATGATGCTAGTCCGATATTTGGCGATGACCCTATTTTTGCTGAAGGTGACGTGTATTATAATGGGCAGGTAATTTTTGGTGTAATTGCTGAGTCATTGGAAGTTGCAAAAATAGCAATAAAAAAGGCTAAAATTACCTATTCAGAAATACCACCTATCATAACATTGGACCAAGCAAGAAATGAAAAATCTCTACTCTGCCCTCCCAAGGAAGTTTTAAGAGGTAACTTTGCTGCGGCTATAGAAAATTGTGCTCACTTTATTGACGGTGAGATTTCTATTGGTGGGCAGGAGCATTTTTATCTCGAGGGTCAAGTTGCTCTTGCAGTACCAAGAGAAAATAGAGAAATTCAAATATTTGTGTCATCTCAACATCCATCCGAAATTCAGCATAAAGTTGCTAATGTTTTGTGTCTGCCATTTCACAACGTATCTGTAGAGGTAAGACGCATGGGTGGCGCATTTGGGGGCAAAGAAAGTCAGGCTAATCTACCAGCTTGTATTGTTGCAATTGCTGCTCAAAAAACTGGAAGACCTTGTAAACTGGTTTATGATCGTGATGATGATATGAGAATAACTGGGAAAAGGCATGATTTTGTTTCTACTTACAAGGTTGGGTTTGACAAAAATGGTATAATTGAGGCATTGCGTATACAACATGATATGCGATGTGGAATGTCTATGGATTTATCAGGGGCGATTGCAGAACGAGCACTGATGCATTCTGAAAATTGCTATTACATACCGAATGTTCAATTCATTGCAAATTTGTATAAAACAAATACACCATCAAATACTGCTTTCAGAGGTTTTGGGGGTCCTCAAGGTATGTTAGTGATGGAACGTATTATTGACGAAATTGCTCATTTTTTGAAGTTAGACCCTTTGATGTTAAGAAAGCGAAACTTCTATGCAGACCGGCAAAAATCAAGTCAGCAAGAGCAAGAAACACCTTACGGTCAGAATGTAAGAGACTGTGTAATTAATGATCTCATAGCTAAGTTAGAAAAATCGTCTAATTATCAAAATCGAAGAAAAGAAATAAATAAATTAAATAAAACATCTGATGCCATAAAAAGAGGGATCGCAATAACTCCTGTAAAATTTGGCATTTCATTTAATAAAACCATGCTCAATCAAGCTGGCGCACTGGTTAATTTATATTCTGATGGTTCTGTGTATTTGAATCATGGTGGTACTGAGATGGGACAAGGTTTATTTACGAAGGTACGAAAGATTGTAGCTGATACATTTGGAATTTCGTCACAAAGCGTAAAAATTAGTGCTACAGATACAAACAAAGTGCCAAATACTTCCGCTACGGCTGCTTCATCGGGAACAGACTTAAATGGAATGGCAGCTTATGTGGCAGCATCTCAAATCAAAGATAGAATGACCGCTTATCTTAGTCAGCTATATCAGTGTGACATTTCTGATGTTGTTTTCTCAAGCGGAAAGATAATTATATCTGGGGAAGAAAAAATGACATTTTCGCAAGCTGCCGAGCAATGTTGGATGGGGCGTGTCTCCCTATCTTCCACAGGCTTTTATAAAACACCAGATATTTACTGGGATGCAGAAAAGGGAAAAGGAAGACCATTTTACTATTTTGTCTATGGCGCAGCTGTTAGTGAAGTTGTGCTTGACACATTGACAGGTGAAAACAGAGTTATTCGTGTTGATATATTACATGATGTCGGTCGGTCTATTAATCCAGCAATAGATAAAGGACAAATTGAAGGTGGGTTTGTTCAAGGTCTTGGTTGGTTAAGTATGGAGGAGTTGGTTTATGGAAGTGATGGTACCTTAATGACACATTCCCCTGCGACTTATAAAATTCCAGCTTGCTCGGACTCACCGATTGAGTGGAATGTTGATTTCTATAAGAGCGATGGTAATCTTGAAGAAACAATTAATCGCTCAAAGGCAGTTGGTGAGCCGCCGTTTATGCTTGCAATGAGCGTGTTTTTTGCTTTTTCGCATGCGCTTGCATCCATTAATAAAGAATATCCGAGCCTTGATAGTCCGGCCACCGCCGAGCAATTATATTTTAAACAAAGGGGATCGTTGCAGGAATAGTTAAAAAACATGGGTGAAACGAACTCAAAAATTGAACAGATAATAGAAAAACTCTCCATTTACAATATGGTGGCGAGAGTGGTTATTATGTCTACAAAGGGTTCAGCACCCCGAAAAGCTCACTCGCAAATGTTTGTAACAGAAAATCATATATTTGGAACCATCGGCGGTGGACAGCTTGAATATCAAATAATTTCTATTTGTCGTGACCGTCTTACTTCTTTGAAAAAATTTGGACGTGAAGTAAGGCGATTTGCACTTGGACCATCTCTCGGTCAGTGTTGTGGTGGAAGTGTTAGTGCCCTTATTGAATATTTTCACTTTTCCGATATGGCAAGAATCAAGAAATTAAGAGGGGCTCGTAGTTTGATTCATGAACTTTATACATATAATTTCCCTTATGAGGAAGTTGAAAGCAAATCTTTAGATGAAAAAAAATTTTTTAAAGAACAGATGATTGAGGCAAAAACAAATTTATTTATTTGGGGTGCTGGCCACACGGGGCGAGAAATTATGTTCTCAACGAAACCCTTACCATTGAATCGTTACTGGATAGATATTGCGAGGGAACGTTTTCCTGACACAATAGATGATGATGTTAATGCTATTTGGGCGAAAGATCCCACTCGTTTAACGAAGAATTTCCCAGATGGTGGTATACATCTTATACTTACACACTCACACGCACTGGATTTAGCCATTATACAATCTTTGCTTATGGAAAATGGATTTTATAAATTAGGGGTAATTGGCTCGAAAACAAAAAAGGCTAGGTTTAAAACACAACTTGTTAAAGCGGGTTTTTTATTGAGTGACATTGAAAAAATAATCTGTCCTATTGGCTTGGAAGAGATTGCAGGGGACGAGCCATTTAGAATAGCACTCTCAGTAGCAGGACAGATATCTAATTGGACGCTGTGATCCAAGTACTTAAGCAGAGTTAATCAGGTCTATCGATAGTTTTTGGTGTTCCCGCAGAATAGAGTTTAAATTAATTGTTGTAAGGTGACCATCTTCAACCACTAAGCAACCATTGATAATCGTATGTTTGGTTTTTATTGGCCCACAGAAAACTAACCCAGCGAGTGGGTCGCATTGAGTGCCTGCAAGATCAACTGCGTGCATATCATAAATAGCCATATCAGCAGAGAATCCGGGTGCAATTTGACCTATATTTTTCTGTCTTAATACTTCTGCACCCCCCCTTGTTGCTGTTCTTAGGATTTGTCTGGCTGTTATGGCTGATGCGCCATGTTTTACTCTTTGAAGCAACATCGCTTGCCGTGCTTCATTTAACATGTGTCCGCTATCGTTAGAGGAAGAGCCATCAACACCAAGACCAACTCTTACATTATGCTCAAACATCTCAAGCAATGGTGCGATACCGCTTGCCAGTCGCATATTTGAAGATGGACAGTGAGCTATCCCAGTATTTGTTTTTCCGAACAACTTCAACTCATCACTATCTAGTTGAACACAATGAGCGTGCCAAACGTCATCTCCTAACCAACCGAGACTTTCTGCATATTCACCTGGTCTCATGCTAAACTTAGCTAGTGAATATTCAATATCTTCATAATTCTCTGCCAGATGCGTATGTATGTTAAGATTATTTTCTCTGGCAAGCAAAGCCGTTTGAATCATTAAATCATTGCTAACAGAAAATGGAGAACAGGGAGCAAGACCTATTTTGATCATAGAATTTGTACTATCATCATGAAACTGTGATATTACCCGTTCGCAGTCATCTAAAATATCTTGTTCATCTTCCGTTAGCTCATCAGGTGGCAATCCGCCTTTTGATTCTCCAATGCTCATAGACCCTCTCGTTGGATGAAATCTAATGCCAACATCAATTGCTGCTTCTATCGAATCATCCAGTCTGGAGCCTCCGGGAAATAAGTATTGGTGGTCTGTTGATGTTGTACATCCTGACAACACGAGCTCAGCTAATCCGACAGCTGACGAAATATAAATGTGCTTTGGCCCTAATCCACGCCAAATAGGGTATAGTGTTGTAAGCCAGCCAAAAAGGCTTTCATTTTGGGCGTTTGGAACAACTCTCGTTAAATTTTGGAAAAGGTGATGATGGGTGTTGACCATACCTGGGATAACAATCGAATCTGATAATTCAATAATTTTGTCGGCTTTGTTTGGCAGGGCGCTGAGGGGGCCAACTTTCTTAATTATGCCGTTTTCACAAAAAATTGACTGGCCATTTAGTTCCTCATTGGCATCATTCATAGTCGCAATTATGGCAGCGTTTTTTAACAGTAATGTTGGCATGAACTTATTTCATTCCACAATCTTTCGGAGGAAAAAAGTTTTTTCTCCTCCGAAAAATGTTTTAATTTTAATTTGGGATTTTGCCAATTACTCCATCGACATAGTAATTCATGGCCCAAAGACCTGCATCATCTAGAACCTCACCGCTAGCAAGTATTTGGTTGCCTTCGTTATCCATCATTGGTCCAGAAAAAATATTAATACTTCCGTCTGCAATCCCATCTCGGGCATCTTGCGCTGCTTTGGCCACACTAGAGGGCATATTTTTAAAATCACTCAAAACAAGAAAGTCGTCGCTCAGTCCCTTCCAAGTGTTTCCTGCCCAATGGTCTGGCCCTTCACCTGTGGTCCAAGAGCCATCCATAGCTTTTTCAATCTGAGCAATGTAATAGGGACCCCAGTTATTTACGGAGGCAAATAGCTGAGCGCTCGGCGCAAATTCATGCATATCTGAAGATTGTCCAAAGCCATGTACACCCGCCTTTTCTGCAGTTTGTAACATTGATGGACTATCAGTGTGTTGTGCTAACACATCAGCACCTTCTGCAATTAATACTTTCGCTGCATCACCTTCTTTTACTGGGTCGTACCAAGTATTTGCCCAGACAACTGAAATGGTTGCGTCTTTATTTACACTTTTTAATCCCTGAGCAAACGAATTTATACCTTGAATAACTTCTGGGATCGGAAATGCTGCTACATAGCCAATTTTGTTTGATTTAGTCGTTAGCCCTGCAACTACTCCCTGAACATATCGTCCTTCATAAAAACGGATGTTACCGGTAGCCATATTTTCAGCACGCATATAACCGGTGATGTGATCAAATTTGATGTTTGGAAATTCTTTAGCAACTTTCAGAGTTGGTTCCATGTATCCAAAGGAAGTGGTGAAAATCATATCATTACCGTTTTGCGCAAGCTCACGAATTACACGAGTTGCGTCTGGTCCCTCTGGCACATTTTCAACATATGATGTCTCAACCTTGTCGCCAAAGTGTTCTTGAACTTGCAAGCGACCTACTTCATGAGCATATGTCCATCCATGGTCACCGGGATTAGTAAGATAGACAAAAGCAACTTTCATTTTTGCATCTTCTTCGTCTACTTGATCAACGTTTGTAGCAAAATAGTAAACGACAGCAACTATCGCTAATAATCCAGCTAATACTATAAATCTATTATTTTTCATTATTTAAACCTCGAGTTAATAAAGATTATATTTTACCTCATAATAAGAAAAAAAAGCCAGTCGGTAAATCAATTAAAATATACTTTCGTAATATTGCTTAATATTCAGATCGATACATATTTTTCCGATTATTTTGAAGCAATAAAAGGTCGGGTTAAATCGGATGGTGCCAAATATTTTGCTGATCCCCTGCTAGAAATTAAAACAAGTACAAAAATGGTAGCAATATAAGGTAAAGATGACAAAAACTGAGGTGGAATAGTCCAACCTCGAGCTTGACCTGCCAGCTGCATTATAGTGATTGCACCAAACAATACTGCTCCATAAATAATTCTAGATGGCATCCAAGATGCAAAAACAACAAGGGCTAGAGCGATCCAACCGCGCCCGCTTGTCATACCCTCAGACCAGTGAGGTGTTAACATTAATGGCAGATATGCGCCTGCTAGGCCAGCCATCATACCACCAAATAAAACAGCGCACCATCTTACCGTCAAAACTTTGTAACCTAGGGAATGTGAGCTGGTATGGCTTATTCCTGAAGCCCGAAGAATCAAACCATATTTAGTTTTAAATAGAAATATCCATACGATAAATACAATTAAAACTGATAGGTAGGCAATAATATCCAGAGCAAAAAACACTCCTATGAATGGAATATTACTGAAGGACTCTGGAAATAGTATTGGCAGACCCGTAACCGCTTTGCCTACAAAATCAGAGCCAATTAATCCGGACAGACCCGTTCCAAAAATTGTCAATGCCAGACCAGTAGCGACCTGATTTGTGGCTAACCCCAATACAAAGAAGCCGAAAATTGCTGCTGTGAGGCAGCCAGAAATAACACCTGCCAGCAACCCAACGAGCAAACTTCCAGAAGTATATGTTAGAGCAAAAGCAGATACTGCTCCCATAAGCATCATACCCTCAAGACCAAGATTTAAAACACCACTTCGTTCGACAACTAGTTCACCAGTAGCAGCTAGAATTAAAGGCACCGACGTCATGAGAATAGTCAGGATGAGTGCATCAATCATTGGTTTTACTTTGCAAGTTAAAATTATATTTGATCTCATATTTTGTTAATGTTTCGCCTGCTAAAAGGAAAAATAATAGTATCCCCTTAAATACTCCAGTTACAACTTTTGGAATAGCCAAAGCAATTTGAGCGGAATCTCCTCCTACTTCAATTAAAGCGATCAATAAAGCTGATATAATAACAGCAGCAGGGTTCAAGCGAGCGAGAAAGGCAACGATAATCGCTGTAAAGCCATAGCCAAAGGAGATGTTTGGTTGCAGCTGACCAATATTTGCAGATACTTCTATCATACCTGCTAACCCCGCGAGCCCTCCTGAAATGATAAATATTGATAAAGTTGTGTTTGATTCATTGAAGCCAGAAAAACGGAGGGCCTTAGGACTATCTCCAATGAGTTTAAATTGGAAGCCAAAGATTGTTTTCTCCATAGTAAACCAGCAAAATAGACATATTAAAATAGCCATAATGACGCCCCAATGAAGTTGACTGATATATCCAATTCCTGGAAAGTAAATCTTAGATATTAAACCAACATCAGGATAATATGCTGTTAATGGAAATCCAAATGATGTTGGGCTCCGCCACGGCCCTCTGACTAACCAATCTAAGAACAAACTAGCTACATAAGTTAGCATTAGTGTTACCAAAATCTCATTCGTCCGAAGTTTTATCTTTAGGAGTGCGGGAATTAATGCCCAGAAAGCACCGCCTAAAAATGCTAAAATAGCCATAAAAGGTAATAACCAAATAGATTGAGTGTTTGGAAAGTAGAGTGCGAGCGCGCCCGCAAAAATAGCTCCCATGATTAACTGTCCCTCAGCTCCAATGTTCCAGATATTTGCCCTGAAACAGAGTACCAGACCCGTACCTATTATCATTAATGGACAAGCTTTTACAAATAGATCTGCTATTTTATCTACACGAGAAAGAGGAGATATAAAAAAATGATAAAGTGCCTTATCAGGTTCGTAGCCTAAAACACTAAAAATAAAAAAACCGCAGATAATTGTTAAAACTACAGATATTATTGGGATGGTTATCCTAAAGCTAAGGGGTATTTCGTTCCTAGGCACCAAATAAAACATGAATTATTGTCCTCGTTGGAAATGAGGTGAAAATTCTCCACCCATCAGCATGCCAATTTTTTCTGAGTCAAGCTCTTTTAGCGGCATGCTCTCGGAGAGTTTGCCCCTAAATAATACGCAAATTTCATCAGAGAGTTCGAACAATTCCTCTAAATCTTGTGAAATTACTATAATTCCACAACCGTTATTAGCAAGATCTATCAAAGCATTTCGGATAAATTTTGTGGCACCAATATCAACACCCCAAGTTGGCTGAGCAACAAAAAAAACGCGAGGTTTTTTAATAATCTCTCTTCCGACTACGAACTTTTGCAAATTTCCTCCAGATAGAGAGCTTGCTAATGGGTTTTGAAAGGGGGTTCTTACATCAAAATTATGAACAATTTCATCAGTTAGATTTTCAAGCGTTTCGTTCTGAACTATGGCAAATTTTTGTATTACAGGATTATTGTGGTGGGTTAAAAGAGTATTTTCAGTAAGTTTCATGTTGGTTACAGCAGAGTGACCATGCCGTTCTTCAGGCAGAAAACCAATTCCAAGTTGACGTCTTTCATGCGCGCTGTAGTTTCTAATGTCAGTTCCAAAAGCATTAAAAACATCTACGGTTGCAGTTGAGCGCCACTCTCCAGTGAGTGCTTCCATCAGTTCGCTTTGGCCATTTCCCGCAATTCCTGCCACACCGATTATTTGACCGGCTTTGACAGACAGACTAATATCTTCAAGCGGGGCTGCAAATGGATTATCTGCAGGCCTGTTTAATCCGGATATCCTAACCAGATAATCATCGCTATTCACAACAGATTTTGGCTTTACGTTCTGAGGGTCGCTCCCAACCATCATCTTTGCGAGTTGCTCTGTGGAAACCTCAGAGCTCGCCACAGTATCTATAACGCAACCTCTTCGGAGAATAGTAGCCCGCTGCGTCAATTCCTTTACCTCTCTTAGCTTGTGAGATATGAACAGAATCGAACACCCAGTCTTAGAGAGTTTTTTTAGTACTCTAAAAAGTTGTTCGCTTTCCTGCGGAGTCAAAACTGAAGTTGGTTCATCCATAATCAATAATTTTGGGTTTTGAAGAAGGCACCTTAAGACCTCTACGCGTTGCTGCTCTCCAACCGAAAGATCACGAACATAAATATCTGGATCAACTGTGATACCAAATTCTGCCGATTTTTTGATAATTGTTTCTCGTAATTCTGGTGAGGAGATTTTTTCACTCAGTGCTAGTTGTATATTTTCAATCACGGTTAACGTTGGAAATAACGTAAAATGTTGAAATACCATACCAATGCCAATATTTCTCGCTTCCTGTGGTCCTTTGATAGATATTTTTTTTGAATTCCAGAAGAAGGCGCCTTCACTTGGTTCTAATAGGCCATAAACCATTTTTACAAAAGTCGATTTACCGGCCCCGTTTTCTCCGAGCAATCCGTGTATTTCACCCTCGAAAATATCAAAATTTATTTGGTCATTTGCTATGAAAGAGCCAAATGATTTGGTTATATTGCGACTTTCTAATAACAAAGGTTTTTTAATCATGCATACTTTAATTTTTATTTGATTGTTCCTATTGGATGAGACTTTATTTTCATTCATTTTGCAATAGTACTATGAGAGTGTTTTTTTGCACTAAGAAACAAACCGAGACAGAAAGTGAAATAAATTTTTCTATTTAGCAGATAGTTATGTTAATTAATCCCTTCAATTTAATTTTTACTGTTAAACGTTGTGAACTATGAAAAAACAAATTCAAATTATTATGGGTACAGCTACAATATACGATGGCAGAACATACCATCAATACAATACATACGGGTGTGATGGCTGTGATGACGAATTGCAGGTTCAATATAACCCACCATTCTATACGAAAATATTGGAAACAGGTGAGTTGCTATGCACAAATTGCGCCTCGAAAATACAGGTATAATATTTTAACCGTTTTTATTTTTGTAATTGTTCATATTTTTGGAATCTAAATGCTCTTTTAAATTTTAAGCAGAAATTTGATTTTGACGGGGGATGAATATCTCAACCGCCCTAATACATTTTAAGTGTTCAGTATGAGCACCTCATATAAGTACTGAATTAATATATGTGACGCAAAAATGGTTTCACAAAAAAGGGCAGTTCGAAAACCACCCCTTTGCCTACTTTCCCCCAGAAAGCTTTTTATGAATATATCCGATTCAATTCTAGTCATGTTTTTCTTGCCGATACAAATCGTTTCTTATTTAAATCCCAATATTTCCATCAGGTGAAAAGACACAAGGTATATATCTCCTGTTTACTTATCTATCTTTATTTGAACCAATTCACTTAAAAATTTTTTTGCAAATTGTGAATGAGAATTTTTATTCTAATACTTCAAAATTTTGATTTTCGAAAGAGTACTACATTGGTAGCTGGGAACTTTACTTCCCAACCTCTTTGTTGAGCGATAATCTTAAAAGTAGTCATAGTATAGAAAACAACGTGGGTGGGATCTTGGTGATAATACCAATTTTCGAAATTCAAATCATCAGTTATTATATTTGTCATAATCGCAATGATACCTGTTGGATTGAGTATCTTATCAAGCATTACAAATTCAGCGTTCGGATTATAAAAATGTTCAACTGTTTCGCTACACGTTATAAAATCAAATTTTTTCGAAAATATCTTTTTATTAGGAAAAAAGAAGGGGTCATATTTGCACATTTGAAATCCATCTTCTTCTAGCATTACAGCAAGCGCAGGTCCGGGGCCACAACCGTAATCAAGACCTATCCTGTGGCTGGTCAAATTACATTTAAGGGGTATAGAAAGTTTAGACAGAAACTTGCGGTAATTAGGGTCATCTATCTTATTTTGATGTGTGCAGTAATGGGCATATTCATCTTCTTCACATAAGAGATCGGAGCTATCAAGAAATTTCGCAAAACAGAAGAGACATTCCCAATATTTTTTTGTTTTTATCTCTGCATATATTTTGGTTTTATTAGAATAACAAACCGTACAGCGCACTTTTAAACCGCCTTTTCAATCTTAATAAAATAATTTTAAACCACTAGATAAAAGAAATAAATAAGAACTATTTTAGATTTTTCATAATCAAAATAATTAAAAAATTATCTAACAAATTGAAAAAATTGATAAAAATACTAAAAGTATCTTAATTTAAAAAAGAGGGATTAATTTCATAAGAAATATTTACTTTTTTAATAAAATCAAATATAATCAGTATTTTACACGTAAAAAGCGAGTGATTGGACCTTTCGTTATTAATGTTTTGATAAAAAGTTTGGGTTCAGAATGAGCTTTCTTGTCTTTTATCTGAAAAAAAAATTATAGAGTAAACATCTTGGTCTCTCATTTTTTCTGGACTATTAATCATAGTGAAATTTTATTAGCCATCTGCCGCCAGACCTTTTTTCAGAGGTAAAATACAATATTACCAGATACTTATGATATAATTTGGTCTATTCTGACACAATATAGGTAAGCGGTTCTGGCGGAGAGAGAGGGATTCGAACCCTCGGTACGCTTGCACGTACAACGGTTTTCGAGACCGCCACATTCAACCACTCTGCCACCTCTCCAAAAAAATTTTTAGTTTAAAGTAGAACTTTTCTAATCTGATACACTTATTTGAACATTCCGAGATTTACCTATGTTATTTGTACTTCCTATCAAAATGAACCTTTACTTAATCAGATCGGCTTCTTAAATGAAGTGATTTATTGCATAATTACAATAGACCTTAAATATTACACAATATGGCGTATTATAGACTATTTTCACCTCTGACCTCTGCCTTCGGAGGCCTATGAACTTATTAATTGTTCAGTTTAGACTTTTTTAATCATCGTGACAATATAATATTACTATTACAGCTGGTGAAGTGCGTGATTACACAAGACATTTATTTATGTGAGTAATGGATTTGTTAGTGAAGTAATAAATTAGTAATGTCTTTATAAAGATGAAATTTTAGCATTAAGCTGATGCTTCGCATACTGGCGATGAAACGCGGAATATCCATCTGCTGTTACAGCTGTGTGTTGAGCGATGTGCTGATGAAACTTCGGCAGTTGATGAAATGGTACGGCTGGAAAGCTGTGATGTGCGGTGTGATAAGGCATGTTCCATGATAGGAATAATACAACGGGATTGGTGCGGGTAGTTCGACTGTTCTTCAGCATATCTGGGTCATGTGGGCACCCTGCATGTTCCGCTAACAAAAATAACCTAAGGAAAGGTTGGCCTAACAGAATTGGTAAAAGCCAAAACTGAAAAATATAATAAGGTGCTAAAACAAATCCTGCTGTAAAGATAACAATATAGGTGAGAAGCATAAGCCGCGCTTCTTTCTTAATTCCGGGTCTTGATGATGAAGGAATGAAAGAGTCCGATGGGGTTCTTAATGCGTTTAATAACAATGCTCGGAGGTTTGAGATCCATATCATTATACCAGTGAGGTAAAAAAGATATTGTCCCCAAGTTTTTGGCTTTGAAGTAGCAAGTTCTGGATCAAGTGCAGGATCGTGGGTGTGGCGGTGATGGGCAGCATGAAAAGACTGAAACCAGAGAGGACCTAAAAATAAAAGTAATCCCGTAAATGATGTAACTAGCTTATTGAGGATTTTGGATCTAAAGGCAGTGCCATGCCCAGACTCATGCATTGCACAAAAAAGAAAACATAATCCTATACCTTGACCCACAATCGCCAACAATCCAAAAAAGCCGGTGTAAGAAAAATTTGCCCATGCCATCCCCGTTATCACCGCAAAATGTGCAAAGAGCCAAAGGAGACCGTGATGGTTGGTTAGCGTCATTAAGCGGCGTTTTTCATCCCTCGACAGTGATCGCAAAACATCACGATAATTAGGAGATAACAAATTTCTGTCTCTTACATCGTCATAAGTCATATCATTAATGCTATATCAATTTCATGGCGACACCTAGAGCAGGGGGACTTTACGTTTATAAAATATTTTGCTGATCTCTACAATCTGTTTGCGTGTATAATAGTCATATAGTTTAGACACAGTTTCTCCGGCCTTATTGTTAGGCATCCGATTTGAGAACGAATGTTTTGGTTTGGTTAGGCTAGCCATTACATATAACAGCTATTCCTATCGGTTGGTCAGCTTTCTTAAAGATGCCTACACTCGTCCTGCTTCGAGCATCATTGGACAAATATGCTCAAAGAAGACGGAGAAAAACCAGCGTAGTTATTGAAACGAATGGCGCACCCGAGAGGATTCGAACCTCTGACCTCTGCCTTCGGAGGGCAGCGCTCTATCCAGCTGAGCTACGGGTGCTTACTTTCAAAAGCATACTACTTTTTTATTAGTGGTAGTAGCCAATTTTGTTTGCCATGGTGATAACAATCGGCATTATAATCTAGAAGTAAAATAAAAGTGTTAATTACTTTGTAAGGTCAAGAAAAATATCTTCTAGGTCAGGTTGGTAGGTACTAACATCTATTATTTGAAACCCAGCATTCCCTATCGTTTTCAAGATTTCTCCAGAGCTTGTTTCCTCTGGATTAAACCTAATTATGAAGCCGCTGGTTGTAAGAATCGGGTTTAGCGCCTTTATCGCAGCAGGCATAGGCTGTCTCTTTTGATTTTGTGGGATCGTTACGTTTATGTCTTTACGGCCAGCTGATTTTAGTAGGTCTGATTTAGTCTTGCTAATCATAACTTCACCATAATTCAAGATGGCAACATGGTCACAAAGCTCCTCTGCTTCTTCTAAGTAGTGGGTTGTAAGGACGATCGTGACACCTGCATCATTTAGATTACGTACATTTTCCCAAAGTTTTTGCCGTAGAGCTACATCGACCCCTGCAGTTGGCTCATCTAATATTAGTATAGGTGGGGAATGTACCATGGCTTTTGCCACAAGCATTCTTCGGCGCATTCCACCCGAAAGAGTGCGTGCATAGGCATGACTTTGTTCTGTAAGTCCAACCATCTCAAGAATCGCTTTAGTTTTTCGTTCATGGCGTGGAATATTATACATCCCAGCAGTAAATTCGAGTGACTCATAGGGTGTAAGAAACACATCGATATTCAATTCTTGTGGAACAATTCCGATATTAGCTCTGCACTGTCGAGGATTTTTATCAAGGTCTTCTCCCCATACTGTGACAGCACCAGAGGACTTCATAACTGTTCCAGCAAGAATGTTAATTAAAGTAGATTTCCCGGCACCATTTGGTCCCAGTAGCCCAAAAATGCACCCCGCAGGAATTTCAAGATTTATATCATTTAAAGCATTCTTTTGATTTGATAAGCCTTGTGCCTTATAGATTTTCGATAAACCATTGACACGAATCGCTACATCATCATTAGGAGCATTTAAGAATTTTTGGGGATGCGAAGTCATTAAAAACACTTATATTAACATAACAAGTTCAGTTGGCTAGTTTTTTTGTATTATTTAAATATAGTCAAGTAGGGAAATCGGTTTTTTCTTGCTTTTATTGATTTTAGGTAAGCACAGACAACTACAAAAACAATTTAAAAATTGCATGGTTGTCTGATAGTTGTAATAAAAAGACATTTGTATGATATTTAAAATGAAAAAGGTTACTAAAAGTAATGGTTTTTTTTGAAATATCATCGCTAAATTCATGAGAAGGAAAGATCTTTTGTTAAAACCAGAAAAAAATACACGTGTTCAAGGGCATAACCAAATAGCTAGGAGAGTCTCCTGTAATGGCGGTGGCGGTCCGCTTGGGCATCCACAAATCTGGTTAACCTATGGAAAAGACGGAACGGTAGTTTGTCCTTATTGCTCAAAAAAATTTGAAATAAAATAAAAAGAATGAAAAACAAACAAAAATCTGACAGGCTCGTACTAGTTGATGGTTCTGGCTATATATTTAGAGCGTATCATGCTTTACCACCCATGTATCGAGATGATGGGACACCTGTAAATGCAGTGTTTGGCTTTACAAAAATGTTGTTGAAGCTTGTTGCTGATTTGAGTCCAGAATATATGGCGGTGATATTTGACGCTGGGAGAAAAACTTTTAGGAATGAGATTTATTCTGATTACAAAGCAAATCGAAGTGAACCACCAGATGAGTTGGTTCCACAGTTTACTTTGGTAAGACAAGCAACCGAAGCACTCAATTTACCATCATTTGAAGTGCATGGATATGAAGCTGATGATGTTATAGCCACATTTGCAAAACTGGCCTCAAAAAAGGGTCAGGATTGTCTTGTTGTTTCTTCTGATAAGGATCTAATGCAACTTGTAAATCATCATGTGAAACTATTGGATCCGATAAAAAATACTTTGATTGGAGATGAGGAAGTTAAGCAAAAATTTGGTGTTCTGCCAAATAAGGTAGTAGATGTACAAGCCTTAGCCGGTGATAGCTCTGACAATGTACCTGGTGTACCGGGTATAGGGGTAAAAACAGCAGCAGAACTCATCAACCAGTTTGGTAGTATCGAGAAGCTTTTGTCAAATGCTGATAGTATTAAGCAACCAAAAAGGCGAGATAATTTAATTAAATTCGCTGAACAGGCGCGTATTTCATTCAAGTTAGTCCAACTTTGCACTGATGTCCCAGTGAATGAAGAGATAAGCGGACTTGTTGTTCAGAGTTTAGATTATGAAAAATTACAATTATTTCTTTTGGAACAGCAATTTAAGAGTTTATCTACATCTCTCGGAATATCTGAACAAAAATTAACAAATTACCCGATCCATTCGCACAGGAAAGATAATTTAAAAATAGAAATAGATGATAAAAAGTCGAACACCCAAACAGCGAAGAGGGGTCTAGAAACATTACAAATTGACCAAACATCCTATGAGCTCATTCTAAATATTAAACATCTTGAACGGTGGTGTGAAATGGCAGAGAACAAAGGATTTGTTGCTATCGATACAGAAACAACCTCCCTTAACGCTGCGGCTGCCGATTTGGTTGGTGTTGCACTGGCCGTTGCTCCTGGACAAGCATGCTATATACCACTTCAACATTCTCCACTGGATCAAAAAACCAAACAAGAAAATCTTGATTTCATGGAGACGCCAAAAAATCAGGAAACAACTTATGAGCAAGTTCATTTTGCAACCGCAATAGCCTTATTAAAAAAGATGCTTGAAGATCCTACCATTTTAAAAGTTGGTCATAATCTTAAATATGACGCTCATGTTTTGAGCCAAGAAAGAAACGGAGGAATAACTATTTTTCCTTTGGATGACACTATGTGTTTATCTTATGTTTTAGATGCCGGAAGAGTAGAGCGTCATGGATTAGATTATTTAGCTAATTATTGGCTTTCGCATCAGACAATTAAATATGAGGATGTTTGCGGAAAAGGAAGTAAGCAAGTTTCATTTGCTCTAATTTCACCTTCGAATGCTTGTAATTATGCAGCAGAAGACGCCGACATCACATTAAGATTATGGATGTTATTAAAACCAAGACTTGTAAAGGAGAGGATGGCTGCAGTTTACAATCGACTTGAGCGGCCACTAATTCAAGTTTTATCCGAAATGGAAAAACACGGCGTTGTTGTAGATGCTAATATTCTAAGACGACTGTCAAATGATTTTGCAGGCAAAATTATCCAATTAGAAAAGGAAATATATTTTCTTGCTGAAGAGGAATTTAATATCGCATCTCCAAAGCAGTTGGGTGAAATATTATTTGAAAAATTTCGATTTGAAGGCGGTAAAAAGTCCAAAACGGGTGCGTGGTCCACAAACGCAGATATTTTAGAAGAAATGGCCTCGAATGGTATAGAATTGGCACAAAAAGTATTGGAATTTAGACAATTGGCAAAATTAAAATCAACATATACGGACGCCTTACTTGAGAGCGTAAATTCTCGGACTGGAAGAGTACATACCTCTTATTCCATGGTTGGAGCTTTGACTGGTCGCTTATCATCCTCTGACCCAAATTTACAGAACATTCCAATAAGGACTGAAGAAGGAAGGTCTATAAGGACAGCTTTTATTGCGGAAACTGGGTCGAAGATTATTTCAGCTGATTATTCTCAGATAGAGTTAAGGTTAGTTGCGCATATCGCCAAAGAGAAAAGTATGCTTGAAGCGTTTCGAAATGACATTGATATTCATGCCCAAACAGCAGCAGAGGTTTTCGAAATCCCCATTGATAAATTAGATAGCGAAACCAGAAGGAGAGCAAAGGCGATAAATTTTGGGATAATATATGGTATTTCTGGGTTCGGTCTCGCTCGGCAACTCGGGATATCACAGGGAGATGCGAGAGATTATATAAAAGCTTATTTTGCCAGGTTCCCTGGTATACGAGATTACATGGAACAAATGAAACAAGTTGCTCGAGATAAAGGGTTTGTTGAAACCCTTTTTGGGAGACGAATTTATATTTCCAATATTAAGTCATCTAACGCTGCTGTTCGTGGTTTTGCTGAACGACAAGCAATAAACGCCCCTATTCAAGGTAGTGCAGCAGATATCATAAAAAGAGCGATGATTAAAATGCCTGACGTTATCAGTGAATTGAAAATAAAAACAAAAATGCTTCTGCAAGTGCATGATGAATTAATTTTTGAGGCGCCTAACGAAGAAGTCGAAATTGCTTTCCAAGCTATTAAATCTACGATGGAGTCAGCTCACAAACCAATTTTATCTCTTGATGTTCCGATTATTGTTGATGGAGGTATTGCGGATAGTTGGGCAAAAGCACATTGAGTCAGTCTTTTTATCTTATAGATGAAATAAATTAATAATCTCTTTTTATTATTTTGCGCCTTAATCTTGCCTTTTAAATGCCGCGTTTTCGTTAATATTAATTTTTTATTATGTAAAGTAAGAATATGTTTTAAGCTTAAATATACGTAATTAAAGAGGAGTTCTAAATGGGCAATAAGATTGCTCTTGTGGATGATGATCAAAACATTATTGCATCGGTTTCGGTTATGCTTGAGCAAGAGGGCTACGAGGTAGATTGTTATTTTGATGGAGAACAGGCTCTTTATGGAATTCTTAAAAGACCAGTTGATTTAGGGATTTTAGACATCAAGATGCCTCGGATGGATGGTGTAGAACTTTTACAAAAATTGCGTCAAAAAATTGATATGCCTGTAATCTTTCTTACAAGTAAAGACGACGAATTAGATGAGGCATTGGGTTTAGGTATTGGGGCAGACGATTATATAACTAAACCATTCTCACAAAGGCTATTAATAGCCAGAATAAAAGCTGTGCTAAGACGCGGTAGATTGCAAGAGGATAATAAAGACAGAATAGAAGATAAAATAAAACATGGTGATTTGGTTTTGGATCCGGATAGACACTTATGTAAATGGAAGCAGCAAGTTGTAAAATTGACAGTAACAGAGTTTTTAATGATAAAGGCTCTCATAGTCAGACCTGGTCATGTGAAAAGTAGAGACCAATTAATGGATGCAGCTTATGGCGAATCAGTTTTTTTGGATGACAGAACTATAGATAGTCACATAAAGAGGCTTCGTCGAAAGTTTCGCGTAATTGATCCAGATTTTGACCAAATCGAAACTTTGTATGGTATCGGATATCGTTATAGCAATGATTAGTATTTCGTTTCTCAATTTATTACTAAAAGTTAATAGACAAGCAAATATTAGCTGGCTAAAAGTTTTGGTGCTGCTATAGAATGTTAAATCATCGGATAAGTCCTCTATCTATTCGTATCTTACTTATAATGCTTTTGCCTTTAATTCTTTTTTTTATTGGTATACTAGCAGTTGACAGATATCGGATTGTTTTAATAGACGCTGAATTGAGTGCTCTAAAACGGCAAGGGGAGACACTTGCTCGTTCGCTTGCTCTTGCAAATGCTGATAGTCTTAATAATACAAATAGCCGAGATAGTTCGAAGTTAGGCCTAGCTAAATCCTCATTGCGCCACATTCTCCCTTTGGTTGGTTACGGGACTTCTTTGAGAGCAAGAATATATCAACCTTCTGGGAAAATTATGGCAGATACTGCTAACAATCAAATATCAGACTCATTAGTCGAGATGTCTGTAAAATTGCAGACTTCTTTACTAATCAAAATTAAACACAAAATCATAGTTTCTATTTCTAAGTTTAGCAATTTTGTAAATGGTGTTGAGGAACTTCCCAAGATCCCAGATCGTAAGCTAATTTCTGTCAGCCAATTGCCAGCTTTAAAAACAGCTATGATGGGCCAAAAAGTTAGTATGAGTTGGCGTACATCTTCAGGGCAACTTGTGCTTGGTGTCGCGTTGCCCATTCAAGAGGTTCGCGTTGTAAGAGGAGCATTATTGCTCACTAAAAATGGCGCTGCTATCGAAGCAGAAATAGCAAAAGTACAATGGGCATTTGTTTTGTTGTTATGCGCGCTCTTTTTATTCACAGTCATATTAGGCTTATATTTATCACGGTCTATCACACGACCAATAGTAAAATTAGCTACATCCGCAAGACAAATTGCAAGAGCGCAAGATAAATCAATAAAGCTGGAGAAACTGCCAGAAAGGAATGATGAAATAGGAGAGCTTTCAAAGGCGCTTCAAGAAATGACTAACGATTTGCAAGAGAGAATACAGGCTACCGCAGGATTTGCAGCCGATGTTGCGCATGAGTTAAAAAATCCACTAACGTCACTCAGATCAGCTGCAGAAACTATTTCGAGGATCAAAAATCAAAGACAGCAAAAAGCTTTAATGAGTGTGATTCTAGAGGATGTAACAAGGTTGGATCGGTTGATAAGTGACATATCACAAGCTAGCAGAGTAGAGGCGGAATTAGCGGGAACTAAGAGAGATACGGTTGATTTCTGCGCTCTGGTGGACAGTTGGGTTTTAATGATGAGAGACAGATACCCTAAATCTCAACTTATTTGGAGACCACCATTAAAAAGCAAAACTATAAAAAATTTTTATACAAATATACATACTGATAGAATTATCCAAATTCTTGATAACTTACTCGTGAATGCCATTAGTTTTAATCCTAAAGAAAAAGATATTGAAATAAAGCTGGATTTTATAGGAAAAAATGCAAAAAAACTTTGCTTTTCAATCCAAGATAATGGTGATGGTATTCCTGAAGCGAACCTCGATACGATTTTCAATCGATTTTACTCTCAGCGCCCTAATAATGAGGCATTCGGTCATCATTCAGGCTTGGGATTATCTATCGCAAGGCAAATAGCTGAAGCGCATGGTGGTAAACTATACGCTGGTAATAGTGAGAAAAAGGGTGCTATTTTCTTTCTTGAATTGCCTATTGCCAATCCCGAGTAACTTTGAAAGAATTTTATTTTTTAGATTAGGCGGGTGATTTGTTTAAACTGATTAGCAAGTCTGAACCTACATAGAGATAATAATTTATGGAAGCTGCGGTGCAAAATAATAAAGATATTACTAATGTCAGGATTTCTATAGTAATAGGACCATCAGGAGCAGGCAAATCAACAGCATTAAATGCACTTGAGGATGCAGGTTTTTCTGCCGTTGATAATCTTCCATTATCTTTAATTGATCAATACATTGCATTAGAGGTGGAAACTGCAAAGCGACGGATTGCGCTTGCAATTGATATGCGAACAACTGGGTTTGAGAAGAAGGTAGTTAAAGGGCTAATCCAGAATTTAAAGTCTAAATTCAAGGAGGCATGTCAGATTATATACATACATGCCCGTCCTTCTGAAATAATTAGAAGGTATCAGACCACAAGACGACATCACCCACTTGTTAAAGAGGTAAATTTAAATGAGGCAATAGAAACTGATTTTGCAGCAATGAAAGGAATTGACGAATTTGCTGATATTATTTTAGATTCGACTGGTTCAGACCCATCTGCATTTAAAGCCATTTTGCTTTCGCGACTGGGGTTACCAGCTCTAAATCCAGTGCCTTTAACCATTTTAAGTTTTTCTTTCCGCAAAGGTATTCCGGAAACTGCGGATTATGTATTTGACACAAGATTTCTTGCCAACCCTCACTGGAAAGAGGAATTAAGAAAACTTACTGGAATGCATGAGGGAGTGCAGAATTTTATTCAAGGGGATGAGGGGTTTGAGCCTTTTATGCGGAACGTCAAACAAATTATAGAATTAATTTTGCCAGTATTGCAAAAAACAGGCAAGCCACAATTAGGAGTTGCTTTTGGTTGCACAGGTGGAAGGCATAGATCAGTAACATCTGCTGAGTATCTTGCATCATGGGCTAAAAACAGAAAAATTAAACATGTCCTTGAACATCTAGAATTATGAGAATATTAGGCCTCTTCCTATGTTCTTTTGTAAATAATATATATTTTTTCATGTTCATAAATATTCCTTTGTTTTTTGAAATTATATGTAAAAAATTGTATCGTTATTTAACTTAATTTGCTATTACACCTACTAAAATTATCAGATGGATTTGAGTAAATGGAAGATTATATTGTTGCCGATATAAATTTAGCTGATTGGGGCCGAAAAGAGCTCTCAATTGCTGAAAGTGAAATGCCTGGCTTGATTGCTTTGAAAGAGGAATTTGGAAGTGAGAAGCCACTGTTGGGTGCGCGCGTGGCTGGTTGTCTCCATATGACAATGCAGACCGCTGTATTGATTGAAACTTTAACCGCTTTAGGCGCAGAAGTTCGCTGGTCCTCTTGTAATATTTTTTCAACTCAAGATCATGCTGCTGCTACGATAGCAAAAACAGGTGTACCTGTATTTGCTAAAAAAGGCGAGACATTGGAAGAATATTGGGCATATGTGGATAAGATTTTTGACTGGCCTGAAGGTGAATCTGCAAATATGATACTTGATGATGGTGGTGATGCAACCATGTATATTTTGCTTGGTGCTAATCTTGAGGCAGGCGAAGAAATTCTTAAAGAACCTTCGTCAGAAGAGGAAATTTTTTTAAAGCAGCAAATCCTAACAAGACATAGGTCTAGTCCTGGTTGGTTTATTCGTCAGCGTGATGCCATAAAAGGAGTTTCAGAAGAAACAACAACAGGTGTTCTTCGTCTTTATCAATTAGCAGAACAGGGAAAATTACCATTTCCGGCGATTAATGTTAATGATTCTGTTACAAAGTCGAAATTTGATAATCTTTATGGCGTGCGAGAATCCCTTGTGGACGGAATTAGAAGAGCAACAGATGTAATGCTTGCTGGAAAAGTTGCTGTGGTGTGTGGTTTTGGCGATGTAGGAAAGGGTTCTGCTGCTTCGTTGCGTCAAGGTGGTGCTCGTGTGATGGTAACCGAAATTGACCCAATATGTGCCTTGCAGGCGGCTATGGAAGGATATGAAGTTGTACAATTGGATGAGGTCGCAGCAAAGGCCGATATTTTTGTGACTGCTACCGGAAACAAAGACGTAATAACACTTGACCATATGCGAGATATGAAGGATCGAGCAATTGTTTGTAACATCGGCCATTTTGATAATGAAATTCAGGTATCTTCTCTTTCAAATTATGTGTGGAATGAAATCAAACCTCAGGTAGATGAGATTGAATTTCCAGACGGCAAGAGAATGATTTTGCTTGCAAAAGGACGACTTGTTAATCTTGGGTGCGCCACAGGCCATCCGTCATTTGTTATGTCTGCTTCGTTTACAAATCAGGTGTTAGCTCAGATCGAATTGTGGCAAGATAACAATAAATATAAAAATAAAGTTTACACTTTACCGAGGCATCTTGACGAAAAAGTAGCTGCGCTCCATCTTGATAAAATTGGAGCTAAACTAACCGAATTGAGAGAAGACCAAGCTAAATATATTGGTGTTGAGCAGCAGGGTCCATTTAAATCAGAAGAATATAGGTATTAAAACTGGATTAAGTCATGGATTGGACTCTTCCCTGTTTAGATGAGGACTCCTTTAAAAAGCTTGGTGTTAAGCTTGCTGATTATGTAAACGCTGGTGTTGTTTTTAGTCTCTCTGGAAACCTAGGAGTCGGGAAAACTACACTTGCTCGTGCTATTATAAGTCAATCTTGCAATGTTAATACCGATATTCCAAGTCCTACATATAATCTTGTTCAAAGTTATGAGTCGAATTCTAATGTCGAATTATGGCATGTTGATCTTTACCGCTTAAATAGCTTGCAAGAGGTTCTAGAGATTGGCATTGAAGAGGCACTAATCGATAATTGTTGCATTATAGAATGGCCAGAACTAATAGAGCAAATTATTCCTTCCCACAGCATATATATTCAGTTGGATTTCCAAGATAGAAATAGTAGCAGCCTGTCTAACCAGCGTATGATTACCATTAAAACCTCTAATCCAATCATGACTTCCTTTGACGGGTTGTACGGATAATTTAACACGCCGATAAAAAATACTGCCATTAAATCTTATCTGAGTTATTATCAAATTGATGATAAAATCCGGATTTTACACTATCCCAGCTTCGCAGGCTTTCGCTGCTAATCTTGTTACTGGAATTTTAGATAAATTTCCAGAACCAGAACAACTGGCTAGGATAGAGCTGTATCTTCCAAGCAGAAGAGCTATTTCTTCTATAAAGGAAGCATTTTCAAAGCATCAGAAACAGGGGCCTCTATTACTGCCAAAAATATTTGCGGTAGGTGAGCCAGATGAAGAGGTTGCTCTAAACATCGCTATTGAGGGGCTTGAATTGGACGAGGCAATTAATGGGTTTGAAAGACAATGTCTTATTGCATCGCAAATACAGCATTTTCCAATTGGCGGGCGGCGAATGGCACCTGCGCCTGCAATGAAATTAGCATCAAGCCTGTGCATGCTCATTGACCAGATGCAGCGTGCTGGTACCCCCTTATCAGCTATAAAAGATGTTTTGCCAGATGAATTATCAATTCATTGGCAAGAAATTTTAAAATTTTTAACCATATTATTTGATTACTGGCCTTATATACTTGCTGAACGTGGGCAAATAGACCCAGTAGCACGTCAACAACAATTACTGCAAGCCCAGCTGAATTTCTGGTCTAGTCATCCCCCAAAAACACCTATAATTTTAGCAGGCTCAACAGGGTCCTTTCCAATGACTAGAGCCTTTATGAAAGTAATTTCTCAATTACCTATGGGGGCTGTAGTTTTCCCTGGTATTGAGCTGGATATTGAAGAAACTGACTGGCGTGCTATTGAACAAGACCCAGTTCACCCATTACATCAAATAGCTCTTTCAATGGTTGAGTTTGAACTGCCGTTATCTGAAGTAAGTTATTGGCATGTAACTGAACACATGCAAAAGAAATCAGTGCGCGCCCGTCAGATACTGCTGCGGGAGTTGATGAGGCCTGCGAGTAGAACATCGCAGTGGAGAAGGCTTGCCGTTGACCAGAGCGAATTATCACCATCCAGCCTTCAAGGATTGAGAGTAATGTCAGTTACAGACTCCTTTCAGGAGGCTGAGTTAATTGCTGGATTAATGCGGCAGACACTCGAAACCCCGAATAAAACAGCTATGCTCGTCACCCCAGATAGAATGCTGGCACGAAAAGTACAAGCATCATTGATAAGATGGAATATTCTAGTAGATGATTCTGCCGGTAGCTCACTTATATTATCCAGTCCCGCAAGATTTCTGTTGTTAATCATACGCGTAGTGCAAGAAGATGCATCCCCTCACGCTCTGAGAGCATTATTCAAACATCCATTCTTAACTGCTGGATTGCCAAGAGCTGAATTTACCCATTTGGCAAATTTATTTGAGGAGCAAATCTTAAGAGGCCCGCTACCGCAAAAAAAATGGGAGAGCTGGACTTTATTAACGGCACAAACACCAAAATTAAGGGATTTTTGGCAGACCTGTTTATTGCCAGCATTTACCCCTTTGCGGGATGCTTTTAAGGCGATTAATCCATCGCTCTATACTCTTACTATGGCTCTCATGCAGACAGCGCAAAATTTAGGTGCATCGCCAGAAAATAGTATAGATTCTGATTCTGACATGAATGATATACAAAGTGATGTTCCCCTTCATATTTACTCAGGTTTTGCAGGAACAGTGTTGCTTGAACTTTTAACTGATATGGTACGCTTTGGAAAGAGCTATCCAATAGCAGCATCTGAATTTCACAATACCTTTAGTGTGCTATGTCAAGAACTGGTGGTAAGAACCCCTTTTAATCAGCATCCAAGACTTAAAATTCTGGGTACAATCGAAGCAAGGATGCAACAAGCCGATACTGTAATACTCGGAGGGTTAAATGAGGGGATATGGCCGCCATTTACTCAAAGAGATATGTGGATTAATAACGCATCACGAACCCAATTAGGTTTGCCTGACAGGCATTGGCGCATAGCACTGTCAGCACATGATTTTATGATGGCAGCAGCATCACCTGAAGTTATGATAACGCGCTCTGTTGTTACAGATGGATCCCCGACCCAAATATCGAGGTGGCTTGCACGATTAGATGCAGTGGTGGCGGCAGCTGGGCTATCATCCTACCTTGATAAACAGATACCTGGCTGGATGGAGGCTGTAAATGCACGTAAAATACCAGATATTGTAAAACCGATCGCGCGGCCAGAGCCAAAACCAGCCATTGCACAAAGGCCATGTCAAATTTCAGCAACTGATTTTGATCAATGGATTACAGACCCTTATGGGTTTTATGTTAAGAAAATACTAAAAATTAAACAGAAAGCTCCTATTGATGAGCCACCATCTGTTGCCCTGAGAGGGTCTCTTATTCATGATGTTATTGCAGAATTTTCAAAGTGTTATCCGACTGGGAAATTACCTAAAAATGCAGAGGAAAAACTATATGAAATTGCAAATGCGCATTTATCGAAATGGACCAATATTGCCTATGTTGACCTTTTCTGGAGGCAAAAAATTTCCCTAATTTTGAGTTGGTTTCTAGAGGAAGAAGGCAGAAGACGCGATAAGCACTTTAAGGTGGTTGCAGAAAAAGAAGGAAGGATTGAGCTATCGATTGGTAAGCGTTTAATTCTTGTTACGGCAAGAGCAGATAGAATAGAGCTGTATCAGGGTAATAATTATCAGATAATTGATTACAAATCTGGCAATCTACCGTCTAAGCTAGCAGTAAGTTCAGGAGTGGCAGTGCAGCTTCTTGTTGAGGCGGCAATCCTCTCAAAAGGGGGCTATAATTTATCTGATAAGGCAGCACAGAGTATAGAGCTTTTTTACTGGCAGTTAAAAGGTGGGGTAACAACACCTGCCAAAATTAAAGATGTAACACCGGATGATTTTGACGTCTCTATTATTTTTGACCGATTGTTTGAGTTATTTCAGACATTTGAGAATGAAGAGCACCCATATTTATCGGAACCAAATTTTACTCAACGGCCAAAATTCTCGCAAGTAAGGCACCTTGCTAGAATAAAGGAATGGAGAGCGTTTGACGTGAATGATGATGGATAATCCTAGCCTTGCATCTGACCCGAAATTATCTGTTTTTGTTTCTGCCAATGCAGGCACTGGAAAAACAAGAGCGCTTACCCACCGTGTTTTCCGCCTTTTACTAAATGGTGTGAAGCCAGACAGCATATTATGTGTGACCTACACCAAAGCGGCTGCAGCAGAGATGCAACAGCGACTGCAAAATACGCTTTCAAGATGGGCTGTATGTAGTGAAAGTGAACTTATATCAGACCTGACCGAAATGAGTGAGCCTAATCCGAGCCAGGAAAAAATTTTGATTTCGAGGCAGCTATTCGCGCAGATATTAGATAACGAAGATGGCCCTAGAATTGAGACAATACATTCATTTTGTCAAACAATATTATCTCGGTTTCCAATAGAGGCGGGTGTGCCTCCTGGATTTGATTTAATTACAGAAACTGAATCAAATGAGATATTACAGCAGCATCTGCTTGAATTATTTGCAACTCCCGCAAGTCATACTAAACATAAGTTACGTTTTTTGGCTAAAATTACAGATGAGAAGACATTAGGTGAGTATCTCATTCAGATATTGCAAAAACGGGATATAATTGAAAAATTCGTAACTGATCCTTCGTCTGCGGTGCGTTTTAAAAAACATTTAAAAATGCAAATTGGATGTAAATCAATGGCTGATTTTTCCTCTGAAAAATTATCTATGATGGCTCAGATAAAACAACTACCATTTCAGAAAATTGCTGATGCGCTCAATGGTGGCGGAAAAAATGATAAAGAAGCAGCACTTAAAATCAAACGCTGGGCAGACCTCTTGCCACTGCAAGCAGAAGCAGAATTTTCATTATTGGTTGATGTTTTCTTTAGTGGTGGCAATCCAAAAAAACGGCTCGGTAACAAAGCATTAAGAGAGCTTTATCCTGAATTAGATGGTCATATATCTGAGGCTCAAAGCTTAATTTTAGAGTATATGCAAGTCCAAAATGGCGCTTATACAGGAGAATTAAGTTTTCATATATTATCGCTTGCAGCAGAATTATATCAATCCTTTCAACACCAAAAATTTAGCCGCGGCGTTCTAGATTTTGACGATTTGATATTCTTTACAAATCAGTTGCTTCAAAAACAGCAAATTCATGCTTGGGTCAGATGGAAGCTAGAAACGGCGATCCAACATGTCTTGGTTGACGAGGCGCAGGACACTAGCCCAATGCAATGGGCTGTGATTTCCAACCTTTTGTCAGAGTTTTTTGAATCAGAAGATGAAGAGCCACTGCCAAGGACTTTTTTTGCTGTTGGGGATTATAAACAGTCAATATATAGTTTTCAGAATGCGGATCCAAACGTGTTTATTGCAAAGCAAGCGGAAATTAAAGAGCAGGCAGACCAATATAGAAAACCATTTAAGCAAGTAAGTCTGTTGAAATCTTATCGCTCTTCAGCATCTATACTTTCATTTGTGGATGCGGTTATGCAAGATGAACGCATTATCGGAGTGGGGGATAAATATGTGCCGCACGGTCTGCATTGGACCAGCCTTTCTGGGTCGGTAGAACTATGGCCAGTGGTGGAATCGCAGGAAAAACCGCTAAAGTCTCCATTTATGCCTGTAGAAATCGAGCAGATTGAAACTGCAGAGGTTATTTTAGCAGAAAGAATAGCCCTGCACATTAAAGCAATTTTAAAGTCTGGGTCAGATAATATATTGGGCAGACCTGTGCGCCCAAACGATATTATGATTTTAGTTCGAAAGAGAGATTCATTTTTAGCAAATTTGAGAGCGGCACTGATTTCAGCAAGAATATCTGTTTCACCTCCAGATCGTATTATACTGCAAAATCAAATAGAAATTCAGGATTTGCTTGCGCTAGCTGATGTTTGTCTGTCGCCCGATGATGATTTGCAACTTGCTAGTATCTTAAAGTCACCCTTACTGGAATTACAGGAGGAGGATTTACAGGAACTAGCAATCGCAAGAGGAAAAGCCTCTTTGTTTAGCAGATTAAAAGAATATGAAAACTCTAAATGTAGTAAGGGATTGGCATGCCGCAAATTAGTGGAATGGCGATCCCGTTCTGGAACACAGGATGTATTTTGCTTTTTTAATCAGATTTTAATAGGAGACAGATTAATTGAGGCGTTTATTAAGCGTCTCGGAATAGGTGTTATTGAGAGCTTTAACGGTTTCTTGCAAGAAATTCTAGCTTTTGAAAAAGCAGGAAATCTGGAGCTAAGCCAATTTTTAAGATCTTTCAGAGATAGCCAAGGAATATTAAAGCGCGATAATACCGCTACCGCGCACCCTCAGGTAAGGTTGCTAACAATACACGGCTCCAAGGGGCTTGAAGCGCCTATAATTTATTTACCCGATATGCTAACTGCTAAAACACCGTCAGAACCGCTTACATTCTCCCAAGAATGGGTTTACTGGACGGAGAATAGCAATTTTGCACCTTCTTTTATTAAAGAGATTAGAAATGTAGAAAAAGAAAAAATCAAAAGAGAAGATGACCGCTTATTATATGTCGCTCTAACGCGAGCGGAACAGGCTCTCATCATTGCTGGATGGGAAGCACCATCACGGCGGGTTATGAAAAATAGCTGGTATGAATTGTTGAAGGACACTATATCTAGTAATCCAGAAACTGTTGATATTGATGGTATATTGAAGCTTCAATTTGCCCCATCAACAAAAACCCAAAAACTGGACAAGATATCAATAGATCAGAAGCAAATAATAACGGCTGTTCCAAATTGGTATGATGACCTACCTGATCCATATTCCAAGACAAAAGATGCAATTATTCGCCCGTCTGAATGGCAATCAGATAAGCAACATATAGCGCCACACAAAATGGGCCAGCTTAAAGCCCTTGAGCGGGGAAAATTAATTCATACATTACTTCAGAGGCTTCCTTTACAAAATGAATCTGATCAGGCAACATCAGCTATTCGATATATAAAAAAACAAATGCCAGAACTATCTGAAGAGGAAGTAACAAAGCTGTTTGGTGAAGTATCAGATATCCTTCATCATCAGGAATGCAAAGATTTGTTTTCAAAAGAGTCATTAGCAGAAGCAGCTATAATTGGCAAAATTGGTGAGCTGGAGATATCTGGGCAGATAGATAGATTGATTGTCACTGATAGCTATATCAAACTAGCAGATTTCAAAACTGGTCGGCCTTCTGCTAGCCTGCCTGATGCTTATTTCCGTCAAATGGCGCTTTATATGGGCTTGCTAACACAGCTCTATCCACGCAGGTCATTTCATAGTTTTCTTATTTGGACACAATCAGCAGAAATCGTGCCTCTTTTAAATGAGCAATTGAATGCTTATCTCAATAACATGAAAAACTCAAAAATATTTAATGACGAAAAATAAATAAAAAAAACTATTTACCAATGGATACTTTTATTACTATCTAATAACAATTTTTCTAAGCATAAAGGAATTAGCATGGCTACTAAAAACTCAAGCGACTCTAATTTTGACACCGATGTCATAAAAGCAACTGGACCTATAGTTGTGGATTTTTGGGCGGAATGGTGTGGGCCTTGCCGCGCTATAAGCCCTGCACTGGAAGAGATTTCAAATTCACTTGAAGGTCAAGTTGATATTGTTAAGGTAAATATTGATGATAATCCACTAACTCCGCAAAGCTATGGGGTGCGGGGAATTCCAACCTTATTAATGTTTAAGAATGGAGAAGTTGTAGCTGAGAAAATTGGCGCATTACCAAAATCCCAGCTAGAGCAATGGGTGAAGGAAAACTTATAATCCTCTGCAGCGTATCATTAGTTGGGATAGGCTGCGTTTAACCAAATTTTATTCTGGCAGTGTATCATTTAATAGTAATGCGTGCCCCGCAAGATATAAAGAGCCACAAATTACCACAAATTCGCTGTCACTTGAAGCAGAGAGTGCTGCACCGAGGCTTAATTTTGCGTTCGCTTTAATACCTAAATCCTGACAATTATCTGATAGCTCTTCGGCTGATAGGCTTGCTGACTGTCCCGGTATAGTTATGGTAAATATCTCGCTGATAAGGTTTTTTAAGGGTATAATAATGTCAACTGGTTTTCGTGTGTTTAGCATGCCCACAATTAGTGTCCATTTCTCATTCGTAATTTGCGCGAGAGACGCAGCAAGAGCCGTTGCACCGTGCGAATTATGCGCTCCATCAATCCATATTGGTCTTGCACCACGGTAATTGAGTAATTTACCCTGATTGATGAATTGCACCCGTCCAGGCCATTTTGCGAACCCGATACCAGAAAATAATCTATCATCCAAAGGAGTGAGGTAATCACTATAGATTATGGATGCAGCTGCAAGGGCTGCATTCTGTATTTGATGGTGTCCTACTAGCGAAGGTTTTGGTAGGGTAAAAACCTTATCGTCGCATTCTAGTCTTACATCTCCTGTGCCTATTTGCTCCCAGATGAAATCAGCCCCTTCAAAAAAAATGGGTGTGTCCATCTCTCTTGCTTTTTCGCGGAGAGTTTGCTCAACTTCCTTTGTTTGAGAGGCACTAATTACAGGCACATTTTTTTTGATTATACCTGCTTTTTCACCTGCTATTTGTGTGAGCTCAGTGCCCAGAAAATGCTCATGATCTAGTGCAATAGGCGTAATAATAGACGCTAATGGATTTTTGATTACATTTGTTGAGTCTAGCCTACCACCAAGGCCAGTTTCCAAAATAAGCAGATCTGCAGGTGTTTTCGCAAATGCCATAAATGCAGCAACCGTTGTGATCTCATAAAATGTAATAGGCGTATTCTGATTAAGCTTCTCTACCTCATCCAAAACGCGCAAAAGCGCTTCATCATCGATTAGGTTGTTTGCAATTCGAATTCGCTCATTGAATCTACATAAATGTGGCGAGGTATAACAATGCGTCTTAAGCCCAAGTTGCTTGGTAATAGCAAATAGATATGCACTGACAGATCCTTTCCCATTAGTTCCAGCTATATGAAATATAGGCGGCAGGTTCAGGTGCGGACTTCCAGCCTTTTTAAGTAGTCGATAGGTTCGATCTAGCCCCAGGTCAATAAGCTTTGGGTGAAGAAGTGCAAGCCTATCAAGGCTTTCTGATAGCATACGCATCTCTTTCATATATTTTATAGTTATTATTCTGCTATTTTCTTATTATCCACAAGTTATAATGGTTTGAATAATTTTTTATTCAGGCTTATGGGCAGATATTGCATCTGCGAGCAATTTAGTAAAATCACTCACTTTTCTGGCAGTGTTCTCAGCTGATAAATTCTGCGCATCGCATTCTGCTATAATCTCCACTATTGCGGACCCCACAATAGCGCCATCCCCTAGTGAGGCAACATGTGCTGCTTGTTCTGCAGTTCTGATACCAAAACCAGTTACAACAGGCAAATCGCTAACTTGCTTTATTTTATTTACAGCGCTAGAAATAGATTCGAGTTGAGCAGATTTTGTGCCAGTGATACCTGCTATTGAAACATAATAAATAAAACCAGCTGCTTTTTCCAAAACGAAAGGCAATCTATCTCCAAGTGTTGTTGGTGTGATTAGTCTGATAAAATCCAGTTCTGAATTTTGGCTCAGATCACGAAGCTCTGCATCCTCTTCAGGTGGAAGATCTACAATGATAAGACCATCTGTACCAGCAGCCTGCGCATCTTTGACAAATCGCTCAACACCATATCGATAAATAGGGTTGAAATACCCCATTAAAACCAAAGGAATATTGGTATGTTTTTCACGGAATTTGGACGCAATTTCAAGACTACCTTTTAGGGTCATACCTGATTTTATAGCACGTAGGCTTGCTGCTTGAATAGCAGGGCCATCTGCCATTGGATCAGAAAATGGCATTCCAAGTTCTATCATATCCGCGCCAGCTGCGACCAGACTATCTAATATTTTCGTGCTGGTATTGGTATCTGGGTCTCCTGCAGACACAAAAACACCTAAAATGCCCCTATTCTCTTGCTTTGCCTTTAAAAAGCTTGCGGCTAACCTTTTGCTCATTTTTTTTGCTTCGACCTTTATTTGAAGTTTCTTATAATAGTCCGCGCTCATCCAGCTTCGGCAGTACTGCTTCAAGGTCTTTATCCCCGCGACCGCACATATTGAGGATTACAACTTGTTCTTTATCCATTAAGGGTAATTGTTTTGCTGCATATGCGAGTGCATGTGACGGCTCAAGAGCAGGGATTATCCCTTCTAGCCTAGAGCATAACTGAAACTGAACCAATGCCTCTTCATCTGTCGCACTTACATAATTAACACGTCCAATATCATGAAGCCAGGAATGCTCTGGCCCAATGCCGGGATAATCAAGACCGGCTGATATAGAATGAGCATCTACTATTTGTCCATCATCATTTTGTAATAAATAGGTTCGATTGCCATGTAAAATACCCGGTGTTCCGCCGGTAAGGCTAGCTGCATGCATCCCGCTATCGATTCCTAGACCAGCAGCTTCAACGCCATAAATAGTAACATCAGCATCATCTAGAAATGGGTGAAATAGTCCAAGCGCGTTTGAGCCACCGCCAATACAAGCGATTAGCGCGTCTGGTAATCGCCCCTCAGCTTCGAATAATTGCTCTTTTGCTTCTTTTCCAATAACGGACTGGAAGTCTCGAACCATTTCAGGATAGGGATGCGGGCCTGCAACTGTGCCAATAATGTAAAAATGGGTATCTGGATGAGCCACCCAATAACGAAGTGCCTCGTTCATTGCGTCTTTCAATGTAGATGTACCAGAGGTAACAGGATTTACGGTAGCCCCTAATAGACGCATCCTATCCACATTTGGCTTTTGACGTTTCACATCCTCAGCCCCCATGAAAACCTCGCATTCAAGATTAAATAATGCGCATGCTGTAGCGGTTGCTACTCCATGTTGCCCAGCCCCTGTTTCAGCAATGATTTTTGTTTTTCCCATCTTTTTTGCGAGTAGTGCCTGACCAATCACATTATTAATCTTGTGGGCACCTGTGTGATTTAGCTCGTCCCTTTTTAAGTATAACTTCGCTCCGCCATAATATTCAGTTAGGCGTTCAGCAAAGTATAAAGGAGATGGTCTGCCTATATAATGTTTCTGGAAATACAGCAGTTCTGCATAAAAATCAGGATCCGTTTTTACCTCTTTATATGCAGTTTCAACTTTTAATATTAGAGGCATCAGTGTTTCTGCGACGAATCGACCTCCATGAATGCCAAAACGGCCATTTTCATCTGGCATTGTTTTAAATGAGTTAGGCTGCGTTTCATTCATTACAAAAATTACCTCTTTATTATCAATTATTGAAGGGCGAATACAACATTTCCTGTTCGTTTCTATCTAAAATAGATTAGATCATTTTTGCTGACTGTACAAAGGATGATACAAGCAAAGGGTCTTTTTCACCTGCTTTAATCTCAACTCCAGAAGAAACGTCAACAGCATTGGGTTTAGTTTCAGCGATGGCGATAGCAACATTATGCGGGTGAAGCCCACCGGCTAACATCCAAGGTAACTTGCTCTCAAAATTGGAAAGAAGAGACCACTTAAAACTCTCCCCATTCCCGCCTGGCGGCAAGTTGGCAGAAGAGGCAGCATCAAATAACAACCAATCTGTATTATTGTTGTACTTTTGACTCTTTTTTATATCTAGTTCTGTTTTTACCCGAATGGCTTTAATTGTTGGGAGCCCATATTTTTGTCTTATTTCTTCCACTCTCAATGGTGATTCGTCTCCATGTAGTTGTATATAGTCCGCTTTTGTTGCATCAATTATTTGGTTTAATTCGCTATTTGATGGATTAACGCATAAGGCTACCTTTTTCAATTTAGAGTCTGCGTATTTGTTGGTGTAATAATCCGATAATTCATTTGCTTTAGCGTAGGTTAAATGCCGTGGCGATTTTTCAAAAAAAACTAAACCAATAAAATCTGCGTTAGCCGCAATACAAAAATCGATATCAGATGGTGTTTTCAACCCACAAATTTTTACTTTTATATCAGAGGACATAGAGTATATTCTTAAGACTTCTTATAGACCTTCTCGTTATTCGAAAAAGATCATTTGTCTGACTTTTCAAATACGAGATATTGTTCTGTTTCATTTTTTCCCCTATTATAAGTATTAATTTGATCCTGCTTTATTTTCTGCCTAGTGTTTCTTTGAAAGAAAATAGAATTAAGCCAAATAACAAATGCACCTAAAACTAATCCTGAACAAAACGCTAATAGAATAGCCAACCATATTACAATTCTTATTTGCTCAGGAATTGGCCAAAAATAAAGAGTTATTGTTTGTGTATTAGACCCTACAAAAATGGCGATAATAATACCAAATAAAACAAATAAAATTAACCAAAACAGTTTTGAGATAAAATGAAAAAAGTTAGCCATAAGTGATATATGCAATTTTGTGAATGAATTAAAAATTGTGATAGATAAAAATCATAAGGTTACTTATTTAATCTCTCACGCATTCCTTTACCCATTTTGAAATATGGAACATTTTTTCTTGCAACGTCCACAGGTTCTCCTGTGCGCGGATTTCTGCCTTTACGCGCGCCATGTTCTCTGACAGAAAATGCACCAAATCCTCGTAGCTCGATACGATCACCATTTTCAAGAGAAGCACTTATAGTCTCAAAAATAGTATTAACAATTCGTTCTATATCTTTATGATACAATTCTGGATTTTCTGCTGCTAACATATTTATCAATTCAGACTTGGTCATGGTCTATTAACCTTTTTATATTAAATAGAAAATTTACTTTATAATTATTCAAATCTTTTAGATGCATCAATTACGCCTAAATTACGACTAACTTCAAAATCGTACTTGAGCTTTTTATAAATGGCAAAAAAAACCTCACTTAAAGTGAGATTTTTTAATTTTTTTTATAAAAGTTAAAATCCCGCTTGTCATTCAGAGTCTGCATCATCTTTTTTTGCTAAAGCTGCGCCGAGGATATCTCCGAGGCTCGCGCCGCTATCTGATGAGCCATATTCCGCCATTGCTTTCTTTTCTTCTGCCAACTCGCGCGCTTTAATAGATAGTGTTAATTTATTGTTTTTACTGTCTATTTGTGTAATCAAAGCATCAACCTTCTCGTCAATTGCAAAACGTTCTACTCGTTGCTCTGATCTGTCTCTAGCAAGGTCACCTCGCTTAATGAAACCGGAGAGTGTATCACCGACTCGTACTTCGAGCCCTTGTTCAGTTAAGGCTGTAATAATACATGTTACGGCATCACCTTTACGTATCTTCTCAGCGGCGTCAGTAGCCGGATTACTTGTCAGTTGCTTGATTCCTAGAGAAATACGCTCTTTTTCTAAGTCAATATCCAGGACTTTGGCTTTAACCTTATCCCCTTTACTGAACCCTTCCAGGACTTCTTCACTTGAAGATGACCATGATATATCGGATAGATGAATAAGACCATCAATCTCTTCTGTTAAACCCACAAACAATCCGAATTCAGTGATGTTGTTTATTTCACCCTCGATTATATCTCCGACGTTGTTATTGGTTTCAAAATCTTTCCAAGGATTATCTGTAGCTTGCTTAAGACCAAGTGAAATACGGCGTTTTGTCAAATCAACATCCAAAACGACCACTTCAACTTCTTGACTGGTAGATACGATTTTTCCAGGGTGCACATTCTTTTTTGTCCAGCTCATTTCAGACACGTGTACAAGTCCTTCAACACCGTCATCTAATTCTACGAATGCTCCATAATCAGTGATGTTCGTCACTCTTCCGTTCAGACGAAGACCAGTTTTAAATTTCTCTACAGCATTTTCCCATGGGTCACTTTGAAGCTGCTTCATTCCTAAAGATATTCGTTGTGTTTCCTCATTGAACCTTATCACTTGAACATCAACTGTTTGTCCCACTGTAAGTGCTTCAGATGGGTGGTTTATTCTGCGCCATGCTATGTCTGTTACGTGAAGTAGACCATCTACACCACCTAAATCTACAAACGCCCCGTAATCGGTGATATTTTTAACCACGCCCTTCAATACTTGGCCTTCAACTAAATTTGACACTAATTCAGTGCGTGCTTCTGCCCGTGATTCTTCCAACACAGCCCTTCTCGAAACCACTATATTTCCTCGCCGTCTATCGATTTTTAATATCTGGAAAGGTTGTGGGGCACCCATTAGTGCATTCACGTCATTAATTGGTCGAATATCAACTTGGCTCCCAGGTAGGAAAGCAGTTGCTCCTGATAAGTCAACGGTGAACCCACCCTTTACTCTTCCAAAAATTACCCCGGTCACGCGCTCTTGTGCTTCAAAAGCACGTTCCAAAATAACCCAAGCTTCTTCTCGACGAGCTTTCTCTCGACTTAAAAGTGCTTGTCCGTCTTTATCTTCCATGCGCTCAACGTAGACTTCTACGTTATCGCCAATTTGTAATTCAGGGTCTTGGCCTGGGGCGGTAAATTCCTTTAGTGGGATCCGACCTTCAGATTTTAATCCGACATCAATTATAGCATTTTCTGCTTCAATTGCAATAATTGTCCCCTTTACAACACTACCTTCAATCGTTGTACTCTCTGAAAAACTCTCGGCGAGCAAATCAGCAAAATTCTCATTTACGAGTAAACGTTCGTCATCTTTTTGGTTTGACAATAAAAATCTCCGTGGATTGCTATTTTTTAGGAATAGAACCTTTTTATTTTCTTGGCTGGTTTCAAGATTTTATCTGTCTAAACCTCTTCGTCTTATTTTCGAAGCAGATATTTTTCAAATAGCAAACTAAAATTCCAGCAGTTAAAATTTAAAAAGAAAGACATCGTTTAGATTAATGCCTAGCAACGAGAACTAGCCATTAATGTAATTTAAAGCAATTTGCAAGACTTCATCTGCATTTAATGATGTACTATCAATAAAAAATGCGTTTGGTAGACGTTTCAAAGGTGCTGTTTGTCTTGTCCAGTCTGATGTATCCCGCTTATTAATATCATCAAGAATAGACTGTTCTGAAACTGCTTTGTTTAATTTTTTTAACTCAGCATACCTTCTTTTAGCGCGAATCTCTGGCTTCGCATCAATGAAAAATTTAAAATTAGCCTCTGGAATAATAACAGTGCCAATGTCTCTACCATCCAAAACCACACCCATCTTAGAAGGTGGTTGGTTTGCAAATAATCTCTGTTTTTCTAATAATATATTCCTTACTTTTGGCAGGTTCGCAATTTTTGCGGCTAATAGTGAAATTTCTTGTTCCCTCAAATCGGGCTCGTCTATCAATGGCAGTTTTAATAAACTAGCTATTCTATTTAGTTTGCTCATATTAGTATTAGAGCTGATGTCTTTCTCAACATCGAGCTCAAAATCTGTTATGCCTTGTTTTTTTGCATTAAGCGCTACCGAACGGTAGAGAAGACCGGTATCTAAATAATCAAACCCTAATTTTTTCGCTAAGCTTCTAGCTAATGTGCCTTTTCCCGAAGCTGCTGTTCCATCAATTGCTATTTTCATTTTTGATCTATTTCAAAGGAATTGAAGATGAGCGTTTAAATAATTAAATGTTCGCATGTCAATTTTTTTCCTTATTTATACAAGCACCATGTTTGTTCATGGTCTCAACGAAACCAGGAAAGCTAGTATCTATGGTGGAAACACCGTCAACAATAATTTTTTTCTCACTTACTAAGCCAAGAGTGAGAAAGGACATAGCTATTCTGTGATCATGCTCAGAAGAAATACGAAAACCTCCTTTTATTCGAGAAAAACCATCTTTATCTCCTATTCCGTGCACACACATGCTTGTATCGGTCTCGTCAACCGTGACACCCGCCATCCTTAAGCCCTTGGTCATGACTGCTATTCTGTCTGCTTCTTTATGTCTTAACTCACCAATATTATTCATTGATGTAGAGCCAGATGCCATAGCGGCCGCAATGGTTAAAATAGGGTATTCATCAATCATGGAGGGAGCTCTTTCCGCGGGCACATCAATGCCGATAAGGGAGCTTGATGAAACTTGTATATCGGCAACTTCCTCGCCACCAATTTTTCGTAAATTTGTAAATTCGATATTACCACCCATTTCTTGAAGAGTTGTGAGTAAACCTGTCCTTTGAGGATTTATTCCAATGTTTGGCATGGTGATAAAGCTATTTTTTGTAATTAATGCTGCTACGATAAAAAAAGCAGCAGATGAGGGATCGCGAGGAACAGTTATATTTTTCGCTTTTAATTTAGCGCCGCCCATTAAACTGGCTTTGTAAAAACCGTTTATATCTCTCTCTGCATCTACAAATACGCCAAAATGACTGAGTAAGCGCTCTGTATGATCACGTGATTTACTGGGTTCTGAAACACTTGTTAACCCCCGAGCATTTAGTCCAGTGAGTAAAATGGCTGATTTTATTTGTGCTGATGCAAAAGGCGAATTGTATTCCAATGGAAGAGGACTTGAGCGTCCAGTTATAGTGATAGGTAATAATCCTTTTCCGTTATCCTTAATTTGAACACCCATTTCACTTAATGGTTTTGTAATTCTGCGCATTGGTCTTTTGGAAAGTGACTCATCTCCGGTAAAGGTGGCCGTGATTTGTTGAGAGCCGACCAACCCCATCAAGAGCCTAACTCCAGTGCCTGAGTTTCCAAGGTCTAGGAATTTATCAGGTGTTTTGAGGCCATGCATGCCTACCCCGTCGACTCTGAACACATCTTCATCTTGCGTAACTATATTGACACCAAGTGCCCTTAGGGCATTTAGCGTAGAAAAAATATCCTTACTTTTTAGCAAACCTGAGATTAAAGTAGAGCCCTCTGCGATAGAGCTAAACATGAGTGCTCTGTGCGAAATCGATTTGTCCCCCGCAATTATGCAAGTTCCTTTTATACCGAAAATTGCTTCAGATGAGAGTGAGTCCATGCCTTATACCTTCATAAATCCCAATTTGGCCAAGCTATTTTCATCCATACGTATTTTTCCCATAATCACTAAATATTTTCCAGATTTAAAAGTGTTTTCACTGGAAATTTTTCTGGGTAAAACTCATTTTATCGTTAATTTCTTATTTAGAGATTGTGAAGAGTACAAAATTTAGTCATGAATGTCGCTATCTCAGATGTTTTTTTTGTTTTATGAAAATTTACTTTGACATATTGACCCTTTATTGTGTTATTCGCGATGGTAAAAAAAATTAGAATCAAGGATTGAATATGAATGAGATTGAATTGGGTGTTAAACGACGCTGCGGTAGTTGTGGTACAAAATTTTATGATTTTTTTAAGTCTCCCATCATATGTCCAAATTGTGGAATAGAATTTGATCCGGAGCAGCTCTTAAAAAGTCGTAAAGGAAGAGTTTCTTCTAAATCAGCTATTGTCGAGGTAGCAAAAAATGAAAAGGGTGAGGATGATTTTCAAGATGAATCCCTGCTTGATGCGGAAGATCTAGAGCCAGAGATGGAAAATGTCGAAGATGACGGACTTCCAACAGACGAAGATAGTTTCATCCAAGTGAGTGAGGATGACGAAGAACAGACAGCTACTTCTGGGTTTGAAGATGATGAAGAATTTATAGATGATTTATCAGGAGATATGGAAGACGACGAGATCGATGGGGAGGATGATGCAGATATAAGCTCGAGAGAGGAAGAAGAAGAATAATGAGATGCAGTTGACATCGTCATCCACTTTCCCTTACACAAGTATAAGTATATCGGGGCCATAGCTCAGCTGGGAGAGCGCTACAATGGCATTGTAGAGGTCGTCGGTTCGATCCCGATTGGCTCCACCATTAACAGAGATGAACACTAGATTTGGACTTGGGTGTTTTAACCAACCTAGTGCTTTCATAACTTCTAAGTTTTAGTAAAGTTTTAAGTAAGCGGTTAAAAAAAATGTTTTGAGAATGACGAAATTTTTATGTTCTAAATCTATTTGTAAGCTCAATGAAAGGAATTGAAAATGAAAACTTCTAGTTCAGAACTTGAAGCAGCCAATAAAATTGTTCCAAGAATCGATGTGAAAATTGGAATAGAAAAACATAAAAAAGGTACATCTCTTTTTGTAGATGTGCGTGATGGCTTAGAGGTTAAAGAAACTGGTACAATTCAGGGTGCTATACACATCCCGAGAGGATTTATTGAGTTTGCAGCGGACTCGCAAACAAAATTTCACAATAAAGCACTTCAAAAAGATGCTGACATCGTACTTGTTTGTGGAGCAGGTGGAATGGCAGCTTTGACAGGTAAAACTTTAGTAGAAATGGGTTACAAAAGGGTTTCAAATGTTGGAGGTTTTTCCGACTGGAAAGATGCAGGGGGGCCAACTGAATAAATTATCGCTAAAACCATTTCAGTATAAAAAAGCGAAAGTTAGTTAGAGTGCTTATTCGTATCAGTATTATCAAATAACATGTACTCGTTGAAATAAAAAAAATTAAAAGCTGAAGCGTTTGCCCAGATATACATCACGAACACCTTGGTGGTTAACGATTTGTTCTGGTGAGCCTTCCATTAATATCGCTCCATCATGCAAAATATAGGCTTTGTCAACGATTTCCAATGCTTCCCTGACATTATGGTCGGTAATCAGAACGCCTAAACCGCTTTCCTTAAGGTGGGTTATAAGGTCTCTCACTTCTCCCACTGCGATGGGGTCAATTCCAGCTAAGGGTTCGTCAAGTAAGAGAAATGTCGGTTTTGCTGCTAGTGCACGCGCTATTTCAAGCCTTCGTCTTTCTCCACCAGATAGATTTATTGCCGCTGTATTACGTAAATGAGTTATGCTGAACTCTGTCATTAACTCCTCAAGCATACCATCACGGACATCTTTGTCATTCTCTACAAACTCTAATACTGACCTAATATTTTGGGCTACACTCAAGCCTCTAAACACGCTTGACTCCTGAGGTAAATAGCCAAGTCCGAGTCTTGCACGATAAAACATAGGTGAATTAGTTATCTCAAGTCCATCTAAAAAAACACGGCCCTCATCCGCAGAAAGGAGACCACACAACATATAAAACGTGGTAGTTTTACCGGCACCATTTGGTCCAAGTAAACCGATAGCTTCTCCGCGCTGAACGCCAAAATTTACATTGCGAACAACTCGTCTTTTATTTATGTATTTCCCGATTCCGTCAGCAATCAGACCAATCTTACCCTCAACTAATTTTAGGTGGCTTGACCAGCTATCAGAATTTTCTACATTTTTTTGGATTGTCATTTAAATGCCCGAAATAATATGTTGACCTGGTTAGTTTTGCAAACATAGAAAAAATTAGAAATATATGCAATTAATTTGATGTACCAAGTATCAATTTGCCTGACACACGAGTATTTTTTTCACCAGCAAAAATCTTGCTATACCCTGTTTCCATATTGATAATGGCTTTATCGCCTTGCAACTGATTTTTTCCATCGATTATCTGAACAGCTTCAATAAGGTTCATTTCTCCGGTTTCAGCATCATAAAATGCTTCGTTTGCCAGAGCAATTCTTCCAGAGTTCTCTGTTAATTTTACAGTTGTGAGAGCTTTTATTATGCTCACTTCACCACCTTCCGTAAGCAATATCTCTATTTGCTGGGCTTCAATCCTTCTGTTGCCTGTAATCAAAATCATGGCATCTTTTTGAAGTAACAATTCACCAGTTGTCTCATTAAATCGTATTAATTTTGCGGCATCAGCTACAAATTGGTTTGACCTAAAACGACTATTATCTCCGGAAAGTGAAACTATTTGCGTATCCATATCATATGATAGTTTATCAGAATAACCAGAATTAATGCTATCAGTGAAACTTACACCACCTTCCGCTTCTATCCTAATAATATCTCGATTTTCCTCACTTTCATAAAAAGCCATTATCTCATCGGCTTTCAAAGAACGTGTACCTTGAGAAGCGATAGCATTTCCAATAGCTTTATATGATTTGCCCTCTTGATTCCACTCAAGAAAGCCGGTTGCCTCTATTTCAAGATTTTCAGCCAATGCTAAATTTAGCGAGAATAAGCACAAGAAAATTCCCAGAATGTATTTTTTCAATGTTTTTACGTATTTTACTTCTGAGTTCATGAGCAGCACCTATATTCTCACTTATTTGTCTTTAAAAAAAATTAGTTTGGCGTAACCACCAAAAGAGATAATCCCATTTTTTCCATTCACCCTTAAATCTTTACCACTAATTTTAACATTCTCAGAAGAAACGATAACTGGCTTATCACTCTGATAAAGTTTATTGATCAAATCCACTGACAAAATAGAAGCGTTGATTTCCGCCTTTGGAATGGTTTGCTGTATTTTAACATTCCCTTCAAATATAGTTAATTCCCTTGACTGGTCGAGAATAGCTTCCAATGAATTAATCTTGATCATATTACCACTTTTTGTCCAAATTGTTCCGTCTGGATTAGAGAGGTAAATAAGTCCTTGCTCTGGTGTGTTATCAATAGCGCGTTCTGCGTTTATTTCAAAATTTTCACCATCGCTAGTTCTGCTAGAAAACCTAGCACCTGTCATTTCTGTATTATTTTGCTCATTTTCTGAAATCTCTTTTATATTTAGTTCAATATTTCCGCTTTGCTCAGCAAAATTTAACCACAAGATTACACTAATGCTCAAAAAGACAAATGGAAATAATAATAGGTATGAGCGCTTTAAATCTCGTTTTTTTGTATTAACTTCAACTTTCGTTTTTGAAAGTTTAGCTAAGTTTTTTGCGAAAAGTTCTTTACCCTCAGGTTCGCCACCAAAATTACTTCCACCCCTATTGTACTCTGTCATTTTAACTTACTCTTTCCAATTTTCTGGAAGTAAAAAGGCTTGTCTAAGAGCGACAAATTAATCCTGTTTAAATGAAAATTAGTGGTGGAAAATATCTAATTCTTGGTAACCTAGCAAGTCAAGTGAAACTCTATGAGTTAAAAAATCGAAACAACGATTTGCGATTTCTAACTTACCTTCTCTGTCGAGTTGCTCATTCAATTTTTCTTTCAACTTATGCAAAAATAGAACATCGCTAGCAGCATACTTTTTTTGAGCTTCAGTCAAAACTTCGGCTCCCCAGTCCGTTGACTGTTGTTGTTTTGATAATTCGACAGAGAGTAATTCAGAACATAGCTCTTTGAGCCCATGACGATCGGAATATGTCCTTGCTAATTTCGAGGCAATTTTAGTGCAATAAACAGGACCAAAAACTGGGCACAAATTCCGTGTGAGAACCGCTAGGTCAAATCTAGCAAAATGAAATAGCTTTTCAACTTTATCATCTTTAAGCAGTGCTTCAAGATTCGGACTTTTTTGTTTTCGGGCACAAATTTGGACCAGGTGGGCATCCCCATTACCATCAGATAATTGGACTAGGCATAGTCTGTCTCTGTTTATATTAAGTCCGCGTGTTTCTGTATCTATTGCAACTGATTCTCCAAGGTTTAAATTGTTTGGAAGGTCATGTTCATAGAGAAATATCTTCATTTACTTTATTAACCTTCCTCGTGTTTTTCACCATATCTCACTATAACTTTTGAGATGTTTGGTCGATTTCGTTCATTTGGCTCGATTGTTTTTTTTCCAATATAGATGAAACCTGCTATTTTGTCAGTAGCAGGATCGCCGCCTAGTGTTTGCAACATTTTTTCGTTGTACGAATACCAATGTGTTACCCATTGCGCCCCATAACCAAGTGCAAGTGAGGCTATGAGTAAGTTCTGACAAACAGCGCCTGCAGATAAATGCATTTCCCATTTTGGAATCTTATGATGGTCTACTGGCTTTGAAATGACACATAGAACAACGGATGCTTGTTCAAACCTTTTTTCTTCAAATTCAAGCATTGCATCTGTTGCTTCAGGGTTGAGCTTTGCAAATTCGGATCTTAGGCAAGATTGGCCAAGTTTTTTCCTTTGATCACCAGCAATTACGATGATTTTCCATGGTGACAGCATCCCATGGTCTGGAACTCTGGATCCACATTCGAGGATGGATAGGAGATCGGTCTCTGGCAAAGGATGAGGTTCAAGTTTTCGAATCATAACAGATCGACGCTGCTTTAAAAAAGAAATAATCGCATTCATATGTCCTGCCTACTCCAAGTTTAATTTATGGATTTTCGTTGCTTATATTACATGCTATCGTAAAAGTCATGCTTACTAAAGGAAACATGAAGAATATCTTGACAAAATAAATACTTCCAATCAAAACTGCAAAGTCAAAATCAGCATGTTGGGCCTATGTTGAATAAACAAGAAATCATCAAATTGCTACAAAAAGCTGGGTTGAGACCGACTAGACAACGGGTTCTCGTGGGAAGATTGCTATTTGGGCCTAATCACACTCACGTTAGCGCAGAGAGTTTATATCTTACGATACAGAAACAAGGTCAAAAAATGGCGCTTGCCACAGTTTACAATTGTCTGAATCAATTTCATAAGGTAGGCCTACTTAAAAAAGTTCATGTGGTGAGAGATGTAATTATTTTCGACACAAATTTATCTTACCATCATCATTTCTTAAATGTTGATACAGGAGAGTTGATGGACATTGACGATTCAACAATTTCAATTGCAGGACTGCCAAAACTTCCTGATGGATTTGAAACCGAATCAATGGAGTTAACTATAAGGGTCAAGCCACAAAGATGATAGTTTCCCGCACTGAGAATAATTTCAGAGCTTTTGGTCTCATCCAATTTTCATGATATGATAACAAAAATACTTTAAAATCATTCTAAATCAATTGACAGAGAACATTCTTTAAATAAACTTTATAACTGTTTTTTATCAATTTATAACAAAATAAAAACAAATAATTATGATATCCTTATAGGTTGAAGTAGTTTGGGAGATAACCGATGAACGAGTTAGATAAATGCCCCGTAATGCACGGGTCCGCTACCAGCAATAGCAGCACGATTAGAACAAATAAAGATTGGTGGCCAAACCAACTCAATATAGGCATCTTGCATCAGAACGACAAACGCTCAAATCCTATGAGTGTGGAATTTGATTATAGAGATGAATTCAAAAAACTAGATTATTTTGCACTAAAAAAAGATTTGAGTTACTTAATGACAGATTCGCAGGACTGGTGGCCGGCTGATTATGGCCACTATGGACCATTTTTTATCCGTATGACATGGCATGCAGCGGGCACTTATCGTACATCAGATGGTCGAGGTGGAGGAGGAACTGGAGACCAGCGATTTGCTCCACTCAATAGTTGGCCAGATAACGGAAATTTAGACAAAGCTAGACGCCTTTTATGGCCAATTAAACAAAGGTATGGCAATAAAATTAGTTGGGCTGATTTGTTTATTCTAGCTGGTAATGTTGCCATAGAGTCTATGGGCGGAAAAACTTTTGGTTTCAGTGGTGGTCGAGAGGATATTTATGCTCCGCCGCTTGATATTTACTGGGGACGTGAAGATGAGTGGCTCGATAATGCTAGGTATACAGGAGACCGAGAGCTTGAAATGCCCCTAGGTGCGGTTCAAATGGGGCTGATTTATGTAAACCCAGAGGGCCCAGACGGGAACCCAGACCCGCTAGCTAGTGCAAGAGATATTCGAGAGACTTTTGCAAGAATGGCGATGAATGATGAAGAAACAGTAGCTTTGACTGCGGGGGGACATACTTTTGGAAAGGCACATGGTGCTGCTGATCCAGGAAAATTCGTTGGTGCCGAACCAGAAGGCTCGCCAATTGAGCAAATGGGATTTGGCTGGAAAAACCTATATCAATCAGGTTTTGGAGATGACACTATTACCAGTGGAATAGAGGGTGCGTGGACAAGCAACCCCACTCAGTGGGATAATGGATATTTTGATTTGCTTTTAGGATATGACTGGACTTTGGTTAAAAGTCCGGCGGGCGCATTCCAATGGCACCCAGTGGGAGTAAAAGACGAAGATCTTGCTCCCGCTGCGCATGACAATTCCAAACGAGTTACTACGATGATGACTACAGCAGATATGGCAATGCGTGAAGACCCTTCTTATCGAAAAATTTCAGAGCGTTTTCATAAAAACCCTGATGAATTTGCGGATGCATTTGCACGTGCTTGGTTTAAATTACTACATCGCGATATGGGCCCTAAAACGCGTTATTTGGGACCTGAAATTCCTCAAGAAGAGTTAATTTGGCAAGACCCTGTGCCATTAGGCAATACCGATTATGACATAGATGCGGTAAAACGCAGTATTTCATCTTCTAATTTGACAATCCAGCAGATGGTCGAAACCGCATGGGCAAGCGCTTCAACATTTAGAGGAACAGATATGAGAGGCGGGGCAAATGGGGCTCGTATTCAATTAGCACCGCAAAAAGATTGGGAAGTGAATAAACCAGACCAATTGGCTACTGTGCTTAATGTGTTGCGGCCAATTGCGGAGGAGTCAGGAGCATCACTTGCAGATGTTATTGTGCTTGCTGGAAATGTTGGATTGGAAAAGGCTACTGGTAAGTTTATACCTTTCAATCCAGGAAGAGGCGATGCGACACAAGAACAAACGGATGTATCTTCATTCGACGTCTTAGAGCCGATAGCAGATGCGTTCAGAAATTATGAGAATAAAAACTATGCTTACAATGCAGCAGAGGTTATGTTGGATAAAGCACAACTTCTTGGTCTAACTGGCCCAGAAATGACGGTATTAATTGGTGGTTTTAGATCAATTGGCATAAGTTTCAATGGAAATGGTATTTTATCAAATTCTACAGATACCTTAAACAATGAATATTTTGTGAAGCTTCTTGATATTGATAATGAATGGTACCCTGCAGGAGATGGCACTTATCAAGCAAAATCGCGCTCTACCGGAAAACTTTTATATAAAGCAAATAAAGTCGACCTTATATTTGGTTCAAACTCACAATTGAGAGCTTTAGCCGAAATTTACGCACAGAGTGACTCAAATGAAAAGTTTGTTACCGATTTTATCTATGCCTGGGATAAAGTTATGAATTCAGATAGATTTGATTTAGCCAATTAAATGATAAATGTTATTTATTAAAAACGGCTTGGTATAACCAAGCCGTTTATTCATTCCTTGAAAGATTAAATTTCATTAAATCATACAGGATACAGTGTCTAGCATTCTATTTGAGAAACCCCATTCGTTATCATACCAGCTAAAAATACGAGTCATACCGTCTTTCAAAACCTTGGTTTGATCAAGATGTACTATCGAAGATGCGGGATGATGATTGAAATCTGTTGATACTAATTCTCGGTCTGTAAAATCTAAAACTCCTTTCAACTCTTCCTTAGCGGCATTAACAATTAATTGGTTGATTTCCTCTGCAGATATTTGTCTCGATGGCTCGAAAACGAAATCTACGGCGGATACATTGGGTGTGGGAACACGTATAGCTACTCCATCAAGTTTACCGTTCAACTCTGGTAATACAAGCCCAACTGCCTTGGCTGCTCCTGTAGTGGTCGGAATCATGTTCAATGCGGCAGCACGAGAGCGGTACAAATCATTATGTTCTGTGTCCAGTATACGTTGGTCACCTGTGTAGCTATGAATTGTTGTCATGAAACCTTGTTTAATTCCACATGACTTACTAAGAATGTAGGCTATCGGAGCAAGACAATTCGTCGTACACGAAGCATTTGAAATTATTTTTTGCTCAGATGAAATAAGGTTCTGATTCACTCCGAATACTACAGTTAAATCGGCTCCAGTAGATGGAGCCGAAACAAGCACTTTTTTAGCACCTCTACTTATATGTATTGCTGCTTTTTTTGCATCGGTAAAAATACCTGTACATTCCATTACTACATCCACGCCGACCGAACCCCAATCAAGATCATCTGGATTACGTTCACTTAAAAATTGTATTTTATTATTTCCAACATACATCATATTATCTTCAGTTTGGACGGGTATTGGCAATCTGCCATGAACAGAATCAAACTCCAAAAGATAAGCGGAATCGACAATAGATGGGACAGTATTAACAGCAACCACTTCAATATTTTCACGAGGCTTTTCAATATGAGCTCTTAATATATTTCTTCCAATCCTTCCAAAACCATTAATTGCTACCCTCATGGTCATATTGCGCCCCTTTATAAAATTATCGAAAATTATTTGTCTTAAGTATACCCGTTTGATACCAGATAAAATCACTCTCGCGAACCCCTAAAAACTTTACTAAATTTTGCATAAGTATATTTTTAATAAACCTTGGGTAAGAGGGCTTAAAAGCTCCTTATAAATTAATGCTTATGCTCATTTTGATGCTGCATCGCGCTAATTGGGCCAGATTTAACTAAAGCCTTGACTGTCAATTTACCAGCGTTAAGAAATGTTAAGTTTATTTCGTAAAGTTCGGTAGGTAAAATTAGTTTCTTTAGTCTCAGAAACATAAGGTGTACGCTACCTGGTTTTAGGTGAACAATGTCTCCAGCGCGGATTGTCAATCCGTCTTTTAAAGGACGCATTTTTATTATTTCATTTTCCATTATTATCTGGTGAATCTCAACTTCTTCAGCAATTGAGCTGGATACGTCAATTAATTTATCATCCATATCTCCGACATTTTCAATCTTAAGATAACCAGCGGTCAAATGATGGTTAGCAGGAGTATTTCTAATCCAAGCATTGGAAATAACTAGTTCACCAAACTCAACCTTTTGGGCATTTGCGGATTGCATAAGTGAAATGAATAAAGCCAAAAAAAATATAAAAAGAGTGCGCAATGGAAATACCTATCCTAGAGATTTGCGTGGTAAAAAAATATGTAATTCGATGTATTGAACCTTTTAAATTTTTCTTTGTAAAACAATTTTGACACTTTATTTGTTTTTTATTCTTAAAATTAAAAATCATCTAATTCAAGGTTAGGCGCAACTTTATTGATTGGCACCTTAAATTAATAATGAGCTCAATAAAATAATTTTACATATTATTTCTAAAATCCCTTTAAAATGAGAAGATATTCTAAAGATCAGGGTACGAAAAAAAAGTAGTTGCAGAAATCTAGAATTTATCTGGTTATATCTTATATGACCTTATATGCTGGACGATATATTGTTATATAATCTGTAAAATTATTTTGATGGAAATATTCATGCAATTGAAAAATAGAACCGTTTGTTTAATTGGAGGCTCTGGTTTTATCGGACGGGCGCTTGTTGAAAAATTAGCCCGTGCAGGCACTCGCATAACAGTTTTGACCAGAAATGCTGTACGTGCCAAAAACCTTAAACCAATGGGGGATGTTGGTCAGATAACAATAATGTCGGGAGACGCATTGCAAGACTCTGATTTAGAAAGAGTTATGTTCTCCGCGGATTACGTTGTAAATTTAATTGGAATTTTTCATCCGTCAGGAAAACAAAATTTTGAAAATGCACAGGCTGAATTGCCACAAAGAATTTCCTGTATAGCCAAAAGGTTAAATACCAAAAAGATAGTTCACATATCTGCTATTGGGGCTGACTTAAATTCGAATAGCATATATCAAAAAACTAAAGCCGAGGGTGAAAGAAACTTGCTGCGTTCTTCTCCTAACAGCACTATTTTAAGACCATCAATAGTGTTTGGGCCAGGTGATGGATTTTTTGATAGATTTGCCAAAATGGCTATGGTGGTGCCGGCATTACCTCTTTTAGGTGGAGGAAAAACTAAGTTTCAGCCTGTCTTTGTGGGTGACGTTGCTGATGCGATTTTATATTGTCTGGCCAATAAGCAAACAGATGGACAGATTTATGAGCTAGGAGGACCTACCATCTACACTTTTGAAGAGCTTTTGACTTACATACTCAACGTTATTGATAAAAAAAGAATGTTGCTTCCTGTGCCACTAGTTGCAATGAAAATTCCTGCAGGTTTAATGTCTATCCTTCCAAATCCTCCAATTACCATTGACCAGCTCCGTATGTTGAATACGAATAACGTGGTTAGTGATAATATGGCAAATATTACATCTTTAAGTATCACCCCTCAACCAATAGAAGCGCATGTCCCAATTTATTTAAATTGTTACCGACAAGGTGGAAAATTTGCGCGGTCATGAGTTAAAAACTGCCTTAGGAAGATACTTAATATAACAAATCTCGTTTTATCAGTAAGTTGTGTGTCAATAACTCCATATTAATTCACCTTTCTATATATTTTTAAAAAATTTTTAATTTTTAAACTTGAAATTTATAAAAAAAGGTAATACATACTGACCTAAGTGGCACGTTTTTTGTAACATGCTGTTTGGAATTGAATGAAATAAATCTGCTGGTGAAAGATTTTGGGTTCAATCATAATTGCTCTATTTGAGACTGAATTATATCTGTATTAATTGAAATTAAAGCAGACAAAAATCGTCCATTTTTTTCTTCAATTACTCAGATGTTTGTTATTTACTTTGGGAGTTATATTCTTTGAAAAAACTTAGAAGGCACCTTGGTTTGTATGATCCCAATTTAGAGCACAGCGCTTGCGGTGTTGGTTTTCTTACAAGGAAAGACGGTAATCAAACTCACGAAATTCTGAAACTGGGTAATGAAGCGTTATGCGCAGTTCCTCATCGGGGAGGTATGTCGGCAGAGGGTGTAGGTGATGGCGCAGGCGTATCAATTGACCTCTCTGAATCATTTTTTTCAAAACTAACAGACTCCAAATTAAAAACAGGAAAATTCGGGGTTGGTAATTTTTTCTTTCCAAATGACAAAAAACAGCATAATCGTGCAAATGAAATTATTAAACAAACATTCAATAAATTTGATTTTAAAGTCCTTTTGCAGCGAACAGTTCCCGTGAATATGGAAAAGCTTGATAAGAGAGCACAAAAATATCAACTTCCTATAAAACAATGGATATTTTTGCGGCCAGACCGTAAACACGAAACATATAATTTCGATTCTGAAATTTACAAAAGTATGTTAATGATAGAAGCCCGTGCTTACCAAGACCTGAGTTTGGAGGGTTTTTATCCATTATCTTTATCATCAAAGCTTCAAGTGTTAAAAGGAAGATTGAACTCTTGGGAATTGATACCTTACTTCAATGATCTTAATGATCCAGAACACGAGGTTCATTCTCTTTATTTTCACACGAGGTTTTCCACAAATACTGACCCACACCCCACGATGGCGCAACCTTTTAGATTGATGGCGCATAATGGTGAGTTGAATACGGATAAAAAAAATCGTTTGTCTGAAACAGCTATAGCACTTGCAAGAAATAATCAAATTATAAGACCCAAGGGCCAATCCGACTCCTGTAGATTGGATCAAACACTTAATTCAAGAGTTTTTGAAGAAAATTTAGATTTAGTTACTGCTGTTGTGTCAATGATGCCACCTGCCTGGGAGAATGACAAAAACATCAGTAAACCAGTAAAAGCTATGCTTGAATATTTTTCGTTATTTGAGGAAAAGAATGATGGCCCAGCGGCACTTATATTTGGGGATGGTAAAATAATAGGTGCTAGATTAGATAGATTAGGTTTGAGACCGCTGAGAAGCGTAGAGACGGCTGAGTTTCTTGCGGTTACTTCAGAAGCTGGACAGATATATTTTGATCCCGAAAAAATAATAAGTCGTGGTCGAGTTGAGGCTGGTGGTATGATTTACTACGACCATGGTCTAAAGAAAACCTTTCGAACAAATGAAACGCTAGAAAATTTAGCCAGTCGAGTGGACTATCAGAAACTACTGTCAAACCTTAGCGTTAAAATTAAAAGTCTTCCTGAACCAAAAGTTAAACCAGAGGTGGCAGCTTCATCTTATGATGGTGATCTTGAGTTGAATGCTAGATACGTTGCGTATTCTCATAATCAAGAAAGTTTTAAATTTTTGCTAGATCCCATGCTTAATTATGGTTCCGAAAAAGTGTCGGCTATGGGTTACGGGAACGCTATAAATGCGCTTTCGGATGTTGAAGGTGGTATAGCAAAATATTTTAGTCAAAGGTTTGCTCAAGTGACAAACCCACCATTAGATTCAATCAGAGAAGCCGATGGAATGACTCTAAGAGTTTCCTTGGGTGAGAAGCCGCATAATGGAAAATCTAGATCAAAGCAAATAATTTTGGATAGTCCAATTCTAAAAATGTCCGAAATTTTAAAAATAAGAGAGCAAAAATTTACGCCGTGTGAGACATTCGATATTCTCTATGAGCCAGAGCCTGATAATGTTGAAATTAACGAAGATAATTTACTTAGAGCCATTGATAATGTTTGCGACAACGTCGCTAATTTTGCTCAAAAAAAGGGCGGTATAGCCATACTATCAGACAGAGGTATGTCCAAAAAGTTTGCATCAATCCCGCTAATTTTAGTAATATCGGCAATTAATCAAAAGTTAATCGCGGATGGACTAAGACTCAAGGTTTCGGTCATAGCAGAGAGCGGCCAAATTGTGTCATCACATCACATAGCATGTGCTTTAGGCTTTGGGGCCTCAGCCGTTTATCCGATCTCGGTAAGATTGAGAGCGGAAGAGCTGTTTGGAGATGAAAAGGCCACTGAAGCTTTTCAGCGTTTTCGGAAAGCTGGTGAAAAAGCGTTAATGAAAACAATGGGGAAGGTTGGTCTTTGTACGGCAGAGAGTTACATAGGGGGAGAATTTTTTGAACCAAATTTTCTTGACACTAATGATCCAGTTCTATCTCGCATGCTCCCAAATATGAAAACACCTGTGGGAGGAGTACGATTTCGGACTATTTCGCAATCAGCCGCGGATTGGCACTCATATTCGAAGAAAATACAAACATCGAATGACATACCTATTCTTGGATTATTTAAAGAGCGGTCTGAGGGTGCCGGTCATTCTTTCGGTACAGCTGCAGTTCGAGGCTTCGTAGATTTAACGGAAGAAGAAATTAAATTTTCTGATAAACAAAATAATATCCTGGATGGTGAGGTAAACCCGTTCAGTGTTATGACCCTCAATCAGATGAAAGATGCTTTCGACATAGACGAAAATGGATATATTAATACTAGTTTTGAAGAGCTCGATGAATCCGTGATTGATAACTTTGAAATTACCTCCGCATATAGAAAGTTTTCACTTGATATTTTTGAAGAAAGAATGAACAGACCTGCTGCTTTGCGGGACATTCTATCACTACCAGCTGATATCACTTACATGACTACATACGAAGACATTAAGCGCGAAATGATGCTTTTTAATCGAGCGGGTAATAACGATTTTGTCATACGGGGTTTGACCTGTGTTAAAGTATCTGAAGATAATTTTAACCTAAATTTAACAGGTCCTTTGGCTTATGACTTAGGAAGGTTGGATATACTAGCACAAACTCTGATTGACCGTTTTAATGAAGATATTAAGGGTCACTTTGTTTCTAGTCGTTCATTAAATATTACAGCTGCTGGATTCGCTAAAGATTATTTGGAAAGACTTCGTGGAGCACCATCATCTATTGAGATTGATATGGTTCAACCTGCTTCAGAAATAACGAAAAAAATTGCGTCAGGGGCAATGTCTCATGGGGCCCTTGTAGCATCTGCTCACGAAGCTGTTGCTCATGGCACAAATATGGTAGGCGGAATGTCAAACTCTGGTGAAGGTGGGGAACACATCAGCCGTTATGGAACAATTCGTGCTAGTAGGATTAAGCAGTTTGCCTCAGGCAGGTTTGGCGTTTGGGCTGGTTATTTAGCAGACCCTAAACTAGAGGAAATTGAAATAAAGATTGGGCAGGGAGCAAAACCGGGAGAAGGTGGGCAATTACCGGCTGCAAAAGTAACAGTAGAAATCGCTGCTGCGAGAGGAGGCACGCCAGGAGTGGAGCTAATATCTCCTCCCCCTCATCATGATACTTATTCGATAGAAGACTTAGCCCAATTGATTCATGACGCGAAGGCCGCTCGTGTTAGAGTTATAGTAAAGTTGGTAAGTTCCGAGGGCATAGGAACCATCGCAGTGGGCGTTGCTAAAGCTGGAGCTGATGTAATTAATGTTGCAGGTAATACGGGAGGAACTGGGGCCGCTGCCGTCACATCTCTTAAATATACTGGAAGAGCAGCGGAAATCGGTATAGCGGAAGTTCACCAAGCTTTATGCCATAATGGGCTTCGCGAGAAGGTTGTTCTGCGAAGTTCCGGCGCCATGCAAACCGGATTAGATATAATTAAGGCATCTCTATTGGGCGCGGATAGTTTTGAATTTGGGACAACAGCGCTCATGATGCTTAAATGTGTCATGGCAAAGAATTGTAATATTAAGTGTCCGGCAGGTTTAACAACAAACGCGGAAACCTTTAGCGGAGACCCAAGAGCTTTGGCACAGTATCTTCTTAATATCGCTCACGAGGTAAGGGAGATTCTAGCTATGCTTGGTTTTAAGAACTTAGAAGAAGCCAGAGGTAGGTCTGACCTTTTGCATCTTTTAGATCATCCAGCTTCGATAGGTCATTTAAACCTTAGAGAGATGTTAACTAGAGTTGAAGCAGAAAAAGTAAAAAAACCTAAATATATGCCACGCGATTATTCGGTTGATGATTTTTTGCTTGGTCAAGTCGAGAATTTTCTTCGTTCTGACGAAACCGAAATTATATTGAAGCCGAACACTCCGCTCAATAATCGAAATAAATCTGTTGGCGGACAATTATCAATCGACATAGAACGTATACTAAACTACGGGAAAAAAATGAAATCTGGGAGCATTGTAACCGATAATCGTGGACGTTGTTTTTTAGATTATGAGAGCGTAAAAATAGCAACACAGGGTTCTGCCGGCCAAAGCTTTGGAGCTTTTTGTAATGATGGTATGGTTTTTGAACACACGGGAACATGCAATGACGGTGTAGGCAAAGGAGCGTGTGGCGGAAAAATTATCGTAAAATCGCCCGCAGGTGGCGGTAAGCACTATGGAGATAACGTTCTCGTTGGAAACTTCACCTTATTTGGTGCATCTGGTGGAAAAACTTTTATTGAGGGGCAAGCTGGTGACAGGTTTGCAGTACGAAACTCAGGTGCTACCGCGGTTGTTGAAGGGGTTGGTGAGTTTTGCGCGGAGTATATGACCAACGGCGCAATTCTGAATATTGGAGGATTTTCCAAGGGTTTCGGTAACGGTATGTCGGGTGGTTTTGCTTACCAATATGATCCAGAAAACATATTTGAGCAATTTGTTAGTCACGACTCTGTAATTTTAGGTAAAATTGGTCAAGGAGAGACTTCAGAGGCAGTGCATGAACATGCTGTAAAACAAATGCTTGAATGGCATTATTTAGCAACTAAATCATCTAAAGCGAAAAAAATAATTCAAGATTGGGACAAAATTAAAGAAAAAATATGGTGGGTAATGCCAAAAGCTCTCCTGCAGTATCAAGATTATGAGGAGATACTGTCCTCAAAATCGAGAAAAGAGATAACAGAGGAATTAGCCATTGCCCTTGCTAATCATCAGGTAAAAAAGATCAAATCTGCATGGAAACTCAATTCCCCAGTTAATGGTGGTGCTATTCCTTCTGAAAATAAAGAAAGTAAAAAATCCATGGCAGAGCTGTTAAATTCCTACACAGTTTTGGATATGGCTCAGAAAATTATATTAAAAAAATCAAAAAATATTTGGAATGGAAATATCAGTGATCAGCTAACCAAAAATCTTATAATGACAGAAGATTTTAGTCTTATGACAGAGTTGTCTAAGTATGCAAAAGAGGCGTTAGCAGATTACACAGACGAAGAAATTGCTATTCTGGTGGCGAATAAAAGATTAACAGATTTTAAACAAGCTTTGGCATTGAGAAATGTTATTAGCATGGAAAGTCCAGCGACGTATTCTTGGATTATCTATCAAAATCAAAAAAATGTAAATGCGTTAGGTTCTATACCAAGCTTTGATGAATTATTTGCCAAGTCAACTTTGGCAGAACTTAGCCAGACAGTTTTTATGGACAGAAGTAATGAAATCTCTAAATATACCCACTGATGCCCCGTTCAACGAAAACCAGAGAGCTTGGTTAGATGGTTTTGTCGCTGGGCTTAAGTCCAGCGATTGGAGCAATTCTAGCAGTGAAAGCGTACATAACGCTAACAATTTAAAGACTTTGGAAATCTTATTCGGAACGCAAACCGGAAATGCTGAGGGACTTGCGAACGATGCGGCTACTTTAGCAAAGACGAGAGGATATTCGGCAAACGTACGTGAACTAGATTCTATCGATATGGAATATTTAGCAAATGTTGAAAATGCTATTATTATCGTGTCAACTTATGGCGAAGGGGAAATGCCCGATAATGCCGGAATATTTTGGGATTCCTTAGTATCAGAGTCGGCACCTAGATTGGAGGGGCTTTCTTTCGGTGTTTTGGCATTGGGTGATACTAGTTACGATGAATTTTGCCAAGCTGGAAAATTAATTGATACAAGGCTTGAACAATTAGGCGCTATGAGAACTAGTAGTAGGATAGATTGCGATGTAGATTTTGAAGAGCCTGCTGCTAATTGGTTGGATTTAGCCATTCCAGATATAGGAACCTCTTTAAATGAAACTTCTAAAATGAATTCTTCCTCGAATGGAAAAGAAAACATTGATGAGGCACCACCTAGTTGGAACAGAAAAAATCCATATCAAACTTATTTAAAGGAAAATCGGCTTTTATCTGCCCCGGGATCGGCGAAAGAAATCAGACATATTGGTGTAAATATAGCCAACAGCGGGATCACGTATGAAGCTGGTGACTCACTAGGTATTATGCCGGTCAATTCATCTTATCTTGTTGAAGAAATCATAAAAATTTTAGGAGTAAATCAAGACTATTCACTGGAAGGTACAGATGAAAGCTTGTCAGGTCTTTTGAGCACAAAATATGAAATAATGACACCCTCTAAGGACTTGATTTATGAGGTAGAGAGACATGCGTCAAACACTGGTCTTAGTTCCGCTGTTGCAAACAAAGAGACGCTAGACACATTCCTTTGGGGACTGGATACCTTAGACTTATTAAAGTTATTAAAGGATTTTCATTTTTCACCTGAACAATTTATTAAACTTCTCAGACCGTTACAACACAGAGCTTATTCTATTTCATCTAGCTTCAAATCCTTCCCAGAAGAGATCCATCTAACCGTAGCGGCAGTGAGATGGACGTATGACGATAGAATACATAATGGTGTTGCCTCTACCTTTCTTGCTGATCAGAACTCTGGTGAAACAGCCAATGGGGTTTTCCTATTGCCAAATAAAAATTTCCGAGTGCCTAAAGATGATAGTGTGCCTATGGTTATGGTTGGTCCAGGAACAGGAATTGCTCCCTTTAGAGCTTTTTTACAGGAAAGAGAAGAGCGTGGCGCGAAGGGAATGAATTGGCTGTTCTTTGGCGATCAACATAGAAAATACGACTTCCTTTATGAGCAAGAACTTGGCCAAATGAGTAACACCGGTCTTTTAACACGTCTTGACTTAGCATTCTCTAGAGACCAGAAGGAAAAGATTTATGTCCAAAATAGAATGCTGGAAAATAGTTATTCACTTTTTAAGTGTTTGGAAGAGGGCGGACATTTCTACGTGTGCGGAGACGCCTCTAAAATGGCTAAGGATGTTGATAGAGCACTTTTTGAGGTTATAAAGCATCAAGGTAGCTTTACAGATGATCAGACAACCGATTATATAAATTTGCTAAAAAAAGAGAAAAGGTATTTACGGGACGTTTATTAATTCAGCTAGTGTGATGAAAATATCATTGAATATTTAAATAATTAGTGTGAAAAATCAGCCAATTATAATATGGCCAAGCCTATTAGAAATATCCCCAAAATTAACCGATATATTACGAAAACCTTGAAATCGGTTTTTTCAACCCACAATAATAAAAAGCGTATTGAACTTAAGGCTACAACAAACGAAAGAACGCAAACAAGTATAATTGGCGCTATGTTATAAGTTACATCTGATAAAACAATTTTAATAATTTGTAAAACCCCAGCTGCGGTTATCACAGGTATACCAGAGAGTAAAGAATACTCAGTTGCGCTTGTTCTGTCATAACCTAGGTATCTTGCCATGGATATTGTGACACCACTTCGCGAAGAACCAGGAATTAATGCAAAAATCTGAAAAAAACCAATAATTAAGGCATCTTTAACGTTTATGCCAGAAAGAGTTTTGGAGGAGCTACCAATCCTATCTGCGTGAAATAAAATCAATGCAAAGAATAAATTACCAATTCCAATCGTTATCAATAGACGAAGTATTGAAATATTTGTTTGTACAATTAAAAATCCAATTACTAATATGGGAAGACATCCAACGATTAAGCACCTAACGAGATTTGCATCTTCGTATTTTTTCTTGTCTCCAATATCTCTGAAATTATTTCCTAACAAACTGGCAAAGTTAGAAAATATTGTTTTGGATAGTCTAAAAACTATCCTTCTGAAGTAAAAAATCACAGCAAACAAAGAACCAATGTGTGCAGCAACTTCGATTTCAATACCTTTTTTACTAAAATCACCAATTTCAGATATCAAAATCAAATGGCCAGAAGATGAAATAGGTAAAAATTCAGTAAAACCTTGAATTATGGCTATTATGCTAATTTGTAAAAATTCATCTAATTTAATGTCCATCAATAATACCCATCATAAGTAAATTTTTGGCCTTTTTGGTCCTGAGTTAATTATACTGAGGCTTTTTTAAACATAAACTTCAATTAAAGTCCTGCTTTTACTGAAATTCTTGAACATAACCCATTATCTTTCTATAGTTTCAATAAAATAATTTAAATCATTTATATTAAGATTTTTCTTTTAATGCGATTTTTCAGTTCAATAGAAATTCATTGCACGAAAAAATAGCAAGATTAGAAAATTTTGTTAGAGGTAAAGTTTCAATTTGTCTTTAATCATGAGAACTAACCTAGGAATAAAAAAGTTACAATAATTATGTCAGATCGTTACAAATTAAGGTCTTATCTCCCCAAAGACAAACAATCTGTGCATCAAATGATAATAGAGGAATTTGGACATGACTATTTAGACCGGTCGGTCTGGAAATTTCGAAAATCAAAACCCATAGAAAAACTTGGATTGATAGTTTTAGATACTTTTCACTTGCATCATGAAGAAATAGTAGCAAGCTTACAATATTGGCCAATAAAGATTGCTGAATATAACTCACTTCTCTTGGGTCCTTTGGTAGTGAGAGATCACTTAAAAGGAAAAGGTATTGGTTCACTATTAATAACCTCTTCTCTAAAGATGATCAAAAATAGTGGTTGGAATTTTTGCCTTGTCTCAGGAGAACCTTATTTTTTCCCAAAATTTGGGTTCAAACCTGTTCCAGAAAATTTGCTTTGGCCAGGTTCTATCGAGAGGCAAAGACTGCAATATATTAATTTGCGAGATCTGTATTTAGAAAAAGTCAGTAACAAACCATTAACTACCTTGCCAGATATTTGTTGAAAATATATCTTTATTTGAAATTAAATCAGACAGATTTATCACATGAACTTTAGGCCTCAATTACATCATTTTCCATTATCACCGGCAAGCAGGTTTATCCGTCTTCAGCTTGCGGAATACCAATATGATTTTGAGTTAGTCCATCATCTTCCGTGGCAACGAGATGAAGAATTTTTGGCTATTAATCCTGCGGGCTCATTACCCGTTTTTCAATACAACGACGAAATTGTAATATCTGGTTCGAGAGCAATTAGTGAATGGATTGAAGAGACGAGGCCTGATTCTAGGTTGCTTCCAGGTTCAAGCGTTCAACGTGCTGAGATAAGACGTTTGCTAGACTGGTTTGATGATAAATTTTATTATGAAGTGGGTTTGCCTTTATTACACGAAAGGGTCATAAAGCGTTTTGAGAGTGGCACAGATGCTTCCTCATTTAACATCCGAACAGGACTTTCGAATGCACAAGTGCACCTTGGCTATCTTAATTGGTTAACGGAGCAAAATAGCTGTCTTGTTGGTGCTCAGCTATCGCTTGCTGATTTTTCTGCTGCAGCTCAAATCTCTATATTAGATTATTTTGGCGATGTTCAATGGGACAAATATCCTTCGGCAGCGTCATGGTATATGAAGATTAAGTCACGCCCCAATTTTAGGGATTTGTTAAGTGATCAATTAACAGGTGTTGCACCTTCGGCTCACTATTCATTGTTAGATTTTTGAATCTATATATTGTGAAAAAAAACGCGATTAAAGATTTGTTTTAGGTTTTTAATATTAATAAATTTTCGATGTTTCATTTTATAGAAGTAAGTTCTTCCAGGCTTTGAAGAAGGGCATTTAACTGTTCTGTATTAGAGTATCGATGATTTGCTGATTTATCTAGGTGTATCTCAACCTTATTGGAACGTAATTTTTTTGCTATTTCGATTGATGTTTGCCATGGCACTTCAGCGTCACATAATCCGTGGTGTAAAATCACCCTTCCATGGAATTCAATAGGGTGCTCCAATACCAAGTGATTTTCTGCTTCCTCAATAAGTCGATACGGGTAGATTACATCTGCTTCACCGTAAGGGTTAGCTATTGTTAAGTAGCCTTGAGTATGAAATCTTTCTTGCTCTAATTTATCTAGCGTTTCCCAGATAAGACCCTTTGTAAAATCAGGTGCTGCTGCTATGCCGACTAGGCTATCTATCTTTTCAGAACGATATTTGCACAGAGATAACATAAGCCACCCACCAAGAGATGAACCAACTAATATTTGTTTTTTGTCTAACAAATTATCAAAAATATCACATGTGTCGTTTATCCATTGGCCTACTGTGGCTGTCATTATATCCCCTCCAGTTTGCCCGTGCCCAAATAAATCGAATCTTGTAAAATCCACATCTTTCTGAATGGCCCAATCCATCATTACTTCTGCTTTACTCCCAAACATGTCGGAGCCGTGACCATGTAGAAATAATATTCCACTTTTTTTATTTTGAGGTTGTTTTGATCTATGAACCTGATAAGCAAGCCTATATCCTCGTTTCGTGGGTAAAAATTTAATTTTCGGTAATTTATTTGTCTGCATAATCAACGCTTTTTAAATTGGTACATATTTAAAGTATTTGCTCAAAGTTTTCTTTGACTTACTTATTGCCTAAATTATTAACTAAGCTTAAAAGTGTTCGAGCAATAACTGTCTTTCCAACTTTTATAAAAAGAAACTTATCTTAATATGTCACAAAAAACAAATTTGGTTAGACCTGTAATTGCACAAATAATCCCAGCACTACACAATGGTGGTGTTGAGAGAGGAACTGTTGAGACCGCACAAGCGATCAGCGATATTGGCTGGAGGCCGATTGTCATTAGTTCAGGTGGTATGTTAGAATCTCAACTGAAACGTGTAGGTGCAAAACATATCAATTTGCCCGTAAATCAAAAGAATCCGGTCTCTTGGATGTTGATAAAACCTAGGTTGCGCAAAATTTTTTTAGGGGAGAATGTCGACATAGTGCATGTACGCTCGAGAGCGCCAGCATGGATTAGTTTACCGGTAGCAAAATCTTTGTCTATTCCAACTGTTGCTACTATTCATGGTAAGTTTGAGGCAACAAACCTTTTTAAACGCGCTTATAACAAACAAATGCTTTACGCTGACGAAATAATTGCAATATCAGAATACACGAAATCTGTAATTGAATATCAGTTTCCAAAACTAGTAGAAAGTTTATCTTTAAACGTGATTCATAGAGGAGTTGACCTCTCAATTTTTGATCCAAAAAATGTCACACAACAACGTATAATCAATGAGGCAGAGAGAATTGGTTTGCCGGATGACCTACCTGTAGTTATGTTGCCTGCGCGTCCTACTAGTTGGAAAGGACATATTATGTTGTTGCATGCAATCTCTAAATTAGAACATCTAGATGTGGCAATTGTATTATTAGGAGCGGGTGACGCTAATACCAGATTCGTTGAGATTTTGGAGAAAAAATCGGTGGAATTAGGTCTTGGTGCGAATGTACGTATTGCTCGCTCAACACGAGATATGCCAGCTGCATTAATGTTGGCCGACGTAGTTGTAATGCCCTCAGTTTATCCAGAACCGTTTGGTAGAATTGCTATAGAGGCACAAGCAATGGGGAGACCAGTTGTTGCATTTGAACATGGTGGTGCTAAGGAAACTATTTTAAATGAAAAAACTGGATGGCTCGCAAAGCCAAATGATGTCGCTAGTTTAGCGCTATCTCTCGAAAAAGCATTAGGTATATCTGGCTCAGAAAGAGATAATTTGTCAAAATTAGCTCAATCTAATGTAAAACGACGTTTTAGCATAAAAAAGATGACAAAATCTACTCTGGATATTTATAGAGAGCTTCTTCTTGAAAAGGGATTTTCTCCACTTGTTTTAGGGAAGTGATCAAGTTAAATTCTGACAAGTATTCAGTGTATTTAAATAAGGAAAAAGTTTATGCCGAAAATTGCTCTCCCAGATGGGTCCGAGCGGCACTATGATGGCCCTGTAACAGCGGGTCAAATTGCAGCAGATATAGGCCCTGGTCTTGAAAAGGCAGCTCTTTCAGCTGTTGTTAATGGAAATCATTGGGATATCAATAGAATAATAGATGAAGATAGTGAAATTCGATTAATTACAAAGAAAGATGATTATTGCTTAGAGTTAATTAGGCATGATTGTGCGCACATCCTAGCAGAGGCAGTTTTGGAACTTTACCCAGAAACACAAGTGACCATTGGTCCTGCGATCGAAAATGGTTTTTATTATGATTTTTATAGAGAAAATCCATTTAGTTCAGATGATTTGGTCTCTATAGAAAAGAGAATGCATGAGATTGTAGACCGTGATGAGCAGATAATTCGTGGTGAATGGAGTAGAGAGGAAGCAGTACGGTTCTATAAAGACCGAAATGAACCATTCAAAATCGAGTTAGTTGAGGCAATCCCAGAGAGTGAAACTGTTAGTTATTATCAACAAGGCGAATTCATTGATCTCTGTCGAGGTCCACATATGCTATCAACAAAAAAAGTAGGTCATGCTTTTAAGCTCATGAAGGTTGCTGGTGCCTATTGGCGTGGAGACTCGAATAATCCTATGCTTCAAAGAATATATGGGACCGCTTTCTTAAAGGAAGCAGATCTTGAGACTTATTTGACTATGCTGGAAGAGGCAGAAAAAAGAGATCATAGAAAATTAGGGAAAGCGCTGAATTTATTTCATTTGCAGGAAGAAGCTGCGGGCTCAATTTTTTGGCATCCAAACGGTTGGACTCTTTATCGAGAAATTGAGAGCTACATTAGAAGGCGGCTTAATTCTGAGAATTATCAGGAGGTAAAGACACCGCAAATGATTGATAAAAGTTTATGGGAGGAATCCGGTCACTGGGAAAAATTCGGTGAAAATATGTTTACTGCTAATACAAAAGACGATAAAATATTGGCTCTTAAACCAATGAATTGCCCTGGTCATGTGCAAATTTATCGACAGGGTGTGAAATCATATCGCGATTTGCCCCTCCGTATGGCAGAATTTGGCTCTTGCCACAGAAATGAACCATCTGGCGCATTGCACGGAATTATGAGGGTGCGTGCTTTCACACAAGATGATGCACATATTTTCTGTACGGAAGAACAAATCAATTCTGAGTCAGTTGCGTTTTGCAATTTGTTAAAGGATATCTACGCGGATTTCGGTTTTTCCGATATAAGAGTGAAATTTTCGGACCGCCCAGAAGTGCGAGCAGGCGACGATAAAACATGGGATAAAGCAGAGCAAGCTCTAACTTCCGCAACTAAAGCAGCAGGTATAGAAACATCTTCCAATCCAGGAGAAGGCGCGTTCTACGGTCCTAAGTTGGAATTTGTTTTAACGGATGCAATTGGTCGAGACTGGCAATGTGGTACGTTGCAGGTCGATTTTATTTTGCCCGAGCGACTGGGTGCTGAATATGTTGATGAAAATGGTAAGCGGAAGCGTCCCGTTATGTTACATCGTGCAATTTTAGGTTCTTTGGAAAGATGGATAGGCATTTTAATCGAGCAGTATTCTGGCAAAATGCCGCCTTGGTTATCACCGGTTCAGGTAGTAATTGCACCAATCACAGAGTCTTCGAATGATTATGCAAATTTAGTTTACAGAGACTTAAAAAATGTAGGAATAAGAGTTCACATTGATCTAAGAAATGAAAAAATTGGTTTTAAGATAAGAGAACACAGTAATGCAAAGGTGCCCTTTATTCTAGCTGCTGGTGGGCGGGAAGAAGAAAGCAGAACTGTTGCACTGCGACAGTTAGGTTCTAAAAACCAAGAAGTAATGAGTTTGAGTGAAGTAAATTCATTTCTTCAATTAGAATGTATGCCTCCTGATTTGGCAAAAAATACAAAATAACAAATATCGCTTACTTGCAATCTACCAAATTTCAACGTATGACTAACAATTAGTCCTCGTTAATGATATAAATAATAAGGCGGTTAAGAATTGTAAACTATTATGGAGAATTAAATAGTACGTCCAAGACAAGAGATACCATCTTCTTCAGATGGTCCAAGGATAAATGAGATGATAAGTTCACAGTCCGTCAGATGCATCGACCCTGACGGAGAACAACTCGGGATTTTATCCATAGACGAAGCCATGAATAAAGCAGAGGAACTGGGACTCGACCTGGTAGAACTTCAGCCAAATGCAGAGCCACCAGTGTGTAAAATACTAGATTATGGTAAGCATAAATACCAAGCTCAAAAACGAGCTAATGAGGCTCGAAAAAAACAAAAAATCATTGAAGTCAAAGAAATCAAGCTCCGACCCAACATTGATCAGCACGACTATCAAGTCAAAATGAAGGCTGTGCGTAAATTTCTGGATGGCGGTGATAAAGTAAAGATTACATTGAGGTTTAGAGGTCGTGAAATGGCTCACGTTGAACTTGGTTCGGAATTGTTGTCGCGTGTTCGAGAAGATATAGATGAATTTGCAAAAATCGAGTCGATGCCAAAGATGGAAGGCCGACAAATGACAATGGTGCTTGCACCAAAATAACATTTTTAAGAAACCTTGATATTTGCGTTTTTCTGCGGCAGACGTCCAATTAATATATTTTGGAGTCCTCAATTTTAAGTAGTTAAATTATTATTGATTTTATAACCTGCAGCTAGTATATAACGCTGTAGATTTGTCGAGTAAGGGCCATGAAAGGGCATGCCCTGCCGGCAAGATTAAATCAAATTATAATGAAATGAGGATGAAATGCCCAAGCTAAAAACAAAGAGTGGTGCTAAAAAGCGCTTCTCTCTCACTGCAAAAGGAAAAGTTCGTGGCTCGGCAGCTTTCCTTAGCCATAATTTGCGCAGACGCTCTCAAAAAATGAAGAGACAAGCCCGTGGAACAATGATTCTTCATCCAGCAGATGCAAAGATCGTAAAAGGCTTCCTTCCCTACGCCTAACATATCAAAATAAGGAGAAGTATTATGGCTCGAGTAAGCAGAGGCACAACAACACATGCTCGTCATCGCAAAGTTATAAAAGCTGCCAAAGGCTATTATGGTCGACGTAAAAATACATTTAAAGTGGCAAAACAAGCAGTTGATAAAGCAAGGCAATACGCATACCGCGACAGGAGAGTTCGTAAACGTGATTTTAGAGCATTATGGATCCAACGAATAAACGCTGCCGCGCGCTTGAATGGGATTACTTATTCAAACTTTATGGGAGGTCTCATAAAGGCGGGTATTGAGGTTGACCGTAAAATGCTTGCTGACCTAGCTGTCCATGAGCCTGCGGCTTTCGCAGAACTTGTTGAAAAATCTCAAAAAGCAGCAAGCTAGTAGGATTGGCTCCTGATATTATAATGGCAGATATTGACTACCTACGGGAAAAGTTTTTAAAGGAAATACAAGCGGCGAGTGATTTAGCACAGCTCAATGAGATTAAGGTGTTTGCACTTGGTAAAAAGGGCGCAATCTCCGCAGAGCTTGGTAAACTTGGTCAAATGGATGCTGATAAACGAAAAGAGGCAGGGCAGTTAATAAATTCAATTAAGCAGGAATTACTCTCTAGTTTATCGGAAAAACAGCTATTTTTAGCCAGACAGGCTTTAGAAGAAAAGCTAAATACTGAAAAAATTGATATTTCACTCCCCTCAAGACCCTCACTTCACGCAACAATACATCCCATCTCAAGAACTATGGAAGAAATTTCTGCCATTTTTGCAGATATGGGTTTTGTAATAGCTGAGGGCCCTGAAATAGAGACTGATGAACACAATTTTACGGCCCTTAATATTCCCCCAGAACACCCAGCAAGACAAGAACACGACACATTCTATTTACAGCCTGATGAGTTTGGTGAGCGACCGGTGCTCAGAACGCATACATCACCTGTACAGATTAGAACAATGCGCTCCACCTCACCCCCCATTAGAATTATTGTCCCGGGTAGAACTTACCGATCAGATCATGACGCAACACACTCACCTATGTTTCATCAATGTGAAGGATTGGTAATCGGACCAGACATTCATATGGGCCATCTAAAAGCAACACTAATTGAATTCTGTCGTACTTTTTTTGGTGTAGATGAATTGCCGGTACGATTTCGACCGAGTTATTTCCCATTTACAGAGCCTTCTGCTGAGGTAGATATTGGCTGTAACAGAGAGGGCGGTGGCTTAAAGATTGGCGCTGGTGAAGACTGGTTAGAAATTCTTGGCAGTGGAATGGTAAATCCGCGTGTGCTTGAAAATTGTGGTTATGACTCAGCCACCACTCAAGGGTTCGCTTTTGGGATGGGCGTTGAACGTCTTGCGATGTTAAAATATGGCATTCCAGATTTACGTACCTTTTATGATACAGATTTGCGTTGGTTGCATCATTATGGGTTTATGCCACATGATGTTGCAGGTTTGCATACGGGTTTGGCGTAATGGGAGTTATTAATGAAATTCACCCTTAATTGGCTGTTCGATCATTTGGATACCGATTGCTCTCTAAACGAAATATGTGATGGTTTAATAAAATTAGGTCACGAGGTGGAGGAAGTTATCGACCATTCTCAATGTTTATCTAATTTTAGAATAGTTGAAATCAAAGACGTAAAGCCCCATCCGGAAGCAGATAGACTTCAGATATGTAACGTAGATGATTGCGGCAATCTACTACAGGTTGTTTGTGGTGCTCCAAATGCTCGCACTGGTCTAAAAACGGTATTAGCTCCAGTAGGCATATATGTACCTGGTATTGATGTAGTAATAAAGAAAAGTTCCATTCGCGGGCAGGAGTCAAACGGTATGCTGTGTGCCTTTTCGGAGCTTGCGCTGGAAGGTGACAGCGATGGTATAATAGAACTGGCAGAGGATGCGGTGATAGGCACACCCTACATTGAACATGCGCAATTGAATGACCCTGTAATTGAGATCGCAATTACGCCAAATAGGGGCGATTGCTTAGGCGTAAGAGGAATAGCCCGTGATTTATCTGCTACAGGTATTGGTAAATTAAAGCCTTTGGATACAGCAGGTCTTGAAGGCATCTTTGATAGTCCAATCAAATGGGATCTAGCGGAAGATTGTGAAGCAATTGTTCCAAGAGTTACGGGTAGGTATTTTCGAAATGTGTCCAATAATGACTGTCCAGAATGGATGGCAAACAGGTTGATTGCAGTTGGTCAACGCCCTATCTCCGCACTAGTTGATATAACGAATTATATTATGATTGATTTGGGTAGACCATTACACGCCTTTGATGCTGATAAAATTAAGGGCGATACGCTTTTCATAAGACGCGCGCAAAATGGAGAAAAGATAGTCGCGCTAAACGATAAAGAATATATATGTACACCCGCCATGCTGGTCATAGGGGACAAAGAAGGCGCTGACGATATAGCGGGTATTATGGGAGGGCAAAGAACTGGAATAAGTGAGTCTACCAATAATCTTTTTCTGGAGATAGCTGTGTTTGATCCTATAACCATTGCTGCTACTGGACGAACTTTAAATATTCATTCCGATGCAAGATACCGCTTTGAGCGTGGATTAGATGGTGAGTCTCCTAATTTGTTATCTGGATACATCGCACGATTTGTACAGCAGATTTGTGGTGGTGAGATAAGTCATGAGGTGAGTATTGGAAGTGGTGTAAAATGGAAGCGCAATATCACATTTAATCCAAAATTAACTAAACAATTGACTGGCATCGAACTGCAAAATACAGAGCAGAACAACATTCTGAGAAATTTAGGTTTTATTGTTGACCAGAAACAAGCTGAAAGATGGGATGTAATGCCACCTGCATGGCGAAACGATGTGGACGGACAGGCAGATTTGGTAGAAGAAATTATACGAGTGGCAGGATACGATAAATTGCCGATGGTGCCGCTTCCTAAAACTAGTGTAGTTGCTCAGCCAGCCTATTCAAATGAACAATTAAGGCCGATTTATCTTCGCCGTATGCTCGTAGCCGCTGGACTTACTGAAGCAGTAACATTTTCTTTTATGGCGCAATCTAATGCCGTATTGTTTGATGGAGGAGGCGAGGCACTACAGCTAGTAAATCCTATTAGTAATGACCTCGATTGTATGAGACCCTCGATTATTCCGAATTTACTGCAATCATTATTAAGAAATATGAATCGTGGTATTAAAAATATTCGCTTATTCGAGATTGGTCCCGTGTTTCAAGGCACAAGAGAGACTGACCAGACTCTTTCCTGTACAGGGGTTTTAAGTGGAGATTATCATACTGGGGACTGGCAAAATAATGAGCGTGTTGTAGATGCTTTCGATGCTAAGAAAATAATGGAACAAATTTGCGAAGTTCTTTCTGTGTCACAACAATCACTTCAAATTAGAGTGCCTGGTCCAGATTGGTTTCATCCAGGGCAATCTGGTACTATGATGTTAGGTAAAACAGCCATTGGAAACTTTGGGATGTTACATCCAGAAATACTTGGTAAATTTGATATCAAAGTGCCTGTTGCAGCATTTGATTGTTCCATAAGTGCTGTGCCATTAAAACGCAAGAAAATAGGCGCACGTTCCCTATTAAAGCTCTCTGCATTCCAGCCGGTTGAGAGAGATTTTGCATTTATTCTGAATCAAAATGTGAGTGCTGGCTCACTCCTAAAAGCTGTCAAATCAGCTGCAAAAGACCATATTTCTAATATAGGTATTTTTGATGTCTATGAGGGTGCTGAAATTGGACATGGTAAAAAATCAATTGCAGTCAAAGTTCAGCTAACTCCTGATGATGCTACATTTACGGAGACTCAGCTTCAAAAGATAAGCAATGATATTATTAGTGCCGCTGAAAAACAGTGTTCAGCAACGTTACGAAGCTAAAATTTTGAACCGATGTTCTTATATCTACTTATTCAATTAATCAAAAGTAGAATTATTTAGAAGACATCTAAATTCGGTTAATTGCTGAGATTAGTGCTCTTATTGGGGCCTGTGTAATGGATGTATCAATCCCAGCCCCGAATACTGATATACCATTGTCGTTAGGTACCTTTAACTCAACATATGCAGCCGCTTCAGCTTGGGAAGTGCTTGAACGTGTATTCTGTCCGAAGTCAGCTAATCTGAATGATATGTTAAAGGTCTTTCTGAAACCGTTTACAAAAGCAGAAACAGGTCCATTTCCAGTTTCGGTGAACGAAAATTCCTCTTCTTTGTAGTTTATTGTTGCTGAAACTTGCTCTGTTCCTGAGGAACGGGAAACTGGGTGCGACTGAAATGATATTAACTCAAATGGTTTGCTTACGTTAACATAAATTCGGTTATAAATTTCCCAAATCCTGGAGGCTGTTATTTCAGCTCCACTTTTATCAGCCTCTGCCTGCACTAATTGGCTGAATTCTATCTCCATAGCTCGTGGTATCCTCACATGATGTTCCGTCTCTAACAACCATGCAGAGCCTGCTTTTCCAGATTGAGAATTTACCCGAATAATTGCTTCATATGTACGACCAATGTCGGCTGGGTCAATTGGCAAATAAGGAACTTGCCACAATACTTCATTAGATTTTTTATTTGCTTCCATCCCTTTTCGGATGGCATCTTGATGAGAGCCTGAAAAAGCAGTGTGCACTAGCTGTCCGGCATAAGGGTGACGTTGGTGTACTGGAATTTGGTTACAAAATTCTGCAACTTCTACAAGTGATTGGATATCAGATATATCAAGTTTTGGATCTGTTCCTTGGGTCATCATATTTAGTCCGAGAGTAACGATATCCACATTTCCTGTGCGCTCTCCATTGCCAAATAGTGTGCCTTCAACACGGTCAGCGCCTGCCATTAAACCGAACTCTGTTGCAGCAACTCCTGTGCCTCTGTCATTATGGGGATGAAGCGATAAAATTACGGCATTTCTATTTTTGAAATTGCGATGCATCCATTCAATTTGATCTGCATAAATATTTGGCGTGGACATTTCTACTGTAGCAGGAAGGTTCAATATAACCTTTTTTTTCTCAGAGGCTTGCCAAATTTCAAGCACTTCCTCACATACTTCTAAAGCGTACTCAAGCTCAGTTCCTGTAAAGCTTTCGGGGGAGTATTGTAATCTAATGTTAGTTTCTGAGCTTAAATTACCTAGCTTGTCAGCGACAAGCTTAGCACCATCGGTAGCTATTTCTTTCACTCCCTGTTTATCAGAATTGAAAACAACACGCCTTTGCAAAGTTGAGGTTGAATTATATAGATGTAAAATAGCGTTTTTTGCACCTTCAAGAGACTCAACTGTTTTGTCTATCAGATGTTCTCGTGCCTGAGTTAGGACTTGAATTGTTACGTCTTCAGGTATGTGATTATTCTCAATTAATTCGCGAAGAAATCTAAAATCGGTTTCTGACGCAGACGGAAACCCCACCTCAATTTCCTTAAAGCCCATATTAACTAGTGTTTGGAACATTTTCATTTTTCGGCTACTGTCCATCGGCTCAATGAGTGATTGATTGCCGTCTCGAAGGTCTACAGAACACCAAGTTGGAGCTTCAGAAATAACGTTCGATGGCCATTTTCTATTTGCCAGATCGATTGTTGGAAAGGGCTGGTATTTATGTACCGGCATTTTGGAGCGCATAATCGTAACCAGTCTAATTAAAATAATATTTATTGTTCATCTTTTACCATGCCAAATTTATCGGTCAAGATTCATCATAATTTTTTGCAAGATTTATATTTTTTCGTCTAAATTATCACTAACAAACATGGTTTTACTTAATTTTATTAAGTTTGCGTCACGTGATTATCAGATAATGAAAGAAAATAATGGAGGGGCTTGCATTTGTTGATGTGAGCTCACAAATTTACAAAGTAAACTTTCTGTGTGTTTCTAGTTTGCTGAATAAACGATATACTTGGAGAATAACTTAAAAAATGAGTCTAATTTCTCATATACGTAATTTTTCTATTGTAGCCCATATAGACCATGGAAAATCGACTTTAGCAGATAGGTTGATACAATACTGTGGTGGCCTAACTGAGCGTGAGATGTCTGAACAGGTATTAGATAATATGGACATCGAAAGAGAGAGAGGCATCACTATAAAAGCTCAAACAGTTCGTCTTTCTTACAAGGCAAAAAATGGAAATGAGTATCAACTCAATTTAATGGATACACCAGGACACGTTGATTTTGGTTATGAGGTCTCACGGTCACTGGCAGCCTGTGAAGGATCATTACTTGTTGTGGATGCAAGCCAAGGCGTCGAGGCACAGACGCTAGCGAATGTGTATAAGGCAATCGAAGTTGACCATGAAATTGTTGTAGTTCTGAATAAAATGGATTTACCCTCAGCCGAGCCTGGTCGAATAAAGGCGCAGATTGAAGAGGTTGTTGGTCTTCCTGCAGAGGATGCAGTCGCGATATCTGCAAAAACTGGCCTTGGCATAGATGAGGTGTTAGAGGCACTTGTGCGTGATTTACCTCCACCAGAGGGAAATAGGGAAGAGCCTCTAAAAGCTTTACTTGTTGACAGCTGGTATGATGCATATCTTGGTGTGATGACATTGGTTCGAGTTCGTGATGGCGTATTAAAAAAAGGTATGAAAATTAGGATGTCTGCCACAGGAGCAACTCACACTATTGAACGCGTTGGTATTTTTGGCCCAAAACCCACTATAATCGACGAATTGGGGCCAGGTGAAGTTGGATTTATAAATGCAGGGGTAAAAACAGTTTCTGATGCCAAGGTTGGAGACACAATCACAGAGGAACGAAGACCTTGTGTAGAAATTTTACCTGGATTTAAGCCATCTGTTCCAGTTGTGTTTTGTGGATTATTTCCGATTGACAGCGCTGACTTTCCAGAACTGAGAACAGCGCTCGAGAAGTTAAGTCTCAATGATAGCTCATTTTCTTTTGAGGCCGAAACGTCGGCTGCTATCGGATTTGGTTTCCGTTGTGGTTTTTTAGGTTTGCTTCATATGGAAGTTATCAGGGAAAGGTTAAGTCGAGAGTTTGGATTAGAATTAATCTCCACAGCGCCATCTGTTGTTTATGAGATTGAACTTACCGACGGTAAAATTGCAAAACTTCATAATCCCGCAGATATGCCAGAAGTAACAAAAATCAATAACCTTTCTGAGCCATGGATTACGGCTACGATAATGTCACCAGATGAATATCTTGGCCAAGTTTTGACTTTATGTACCGAAAGAAGAGGTGAACAAATTGATCTAACCTATACTGGTACGAGAGCAATGGTTGTTTATAAGCTTCCACTCAATGAGGTCGTTTTCGATTTTTATGATAGGTTGAAATCTATTACCAAAGGATATGCAAGTTTTGATTATCAGATCGCAGGCTATAAAGAGGGTGACTTAGTGAAGGTTTCTATTCTGGTAAACGGTGATCCTGTTGATGCATTATCGATGATTGTTCATCGCGATCAAGCTGAGGTTCGAGGCAGAGCAATTTGTCTAAGACTCAAAGATCTTATACCACGTCAGATGTATAAAGTAGCTCTGCAAGCAGCTATAGGTGGTAAGGTGATAGCTCGCGAAACGATAGCTGCGCTTAGAAAAGATGTTACAGCAAAATGCTATGGTGGTGATGTTTCACGAAAACGCAAATTGCTTGATAAGCAAAAAGAAGGTAAAAAGCGTATGCGTCAGTTCGGAAAAGTCGATATTCCCCAGAATGCATTTTTTGAAGCACTTAAGATGGGGGATAATTAACGACTTCCGTCACGCCATAGATTATAACTTGATTTTCTTGCACGTCTGTGCGGCAACCATTGATTTAACAAGAGAATTAAAACTGCCAAGATGAGAAAAAATATTGATGCTGGCAGTTGAAGTATACTGGATATTGTAGGATGCCATAAGAAAGATGGGCATCCCAAGAAACTCATAAGACTGCATGGATCAATATATCTATCTATTACAACTTCTGCTAATTGAAGAGAAGTGGGAGAATTATTAAACCATATTTGGCCCAATAAAGTCGCACTTGCTTTTTGTTGAAGATGGTCTGTTATAAAATACCAGAAAGATAGTAAGAAAAACGATATATATAAAATAGTTAAAATCAATCTTATCATACTGGTATACTGTTCAATTAACTCGTTGTATGCAACAAAAATAAGGTTTTTAAATTAGTAAAAAGTAAGTTTACTAAAATTGAGTTATTAATTAATTTGGAGATTTTTATAGTAAAACTAGATTTTAAAACACATATACTTATCGCGCTAGTACGCTAAATATGGTAACCTAAAAAGCTAGCTTTTGCGATAAAGAAAATGGAGGGATGGCCGAGTGGTTTAAGGCGCACGCCTGGAAAGCGTGTTGGGGTTAACGCCCCTCCGGGGTTCGAATCCCCGTCCCTCCGCCATAACATTTAAAAATTTATAATTACAGTTATTTTACAGACAAAAAAATTTCAGTGTTTCCATAAAGCACAAATTTTTTTTGTAGTTGTTAATATCAAATACCGACCTCATGTTTACATTTATAACTGTATTTTGCTTCAACATTTAAAATTCTTTTCATATCATCAACCATGACTCTTGCCCCATCATAGTAATCATCCACTGTGTAATAAAGTCCCTAGTCATGCTCAGCAATAGTGCATATTTTTAGACCCATCGGGACTTAACGACATTGCACAAAAGATTACAAAAGTAACTATCGTGATTAACTCCTATTAAAATGGGGGAGGCATAAGTGATGAGTTTAATGCTGTGTAAAAGAAGACATATTCAAGCAGTATAAATGCGAATAGTAAAAAGTAGATGATGCCAAATGTTTTCATTATTTAATCTCCTATCTGGTTCATTTTAAAAGCTAATAGAAAACCATGTTCAAAAATTGGGTTGAATGTGGCAGGATGAAGGTAAGGAAAACAACAAGACTATTATGTTGGTTCTTCGATTTATATAAAGTAACCTTGGGGGTATTGATGTACAAATTCTCTTTTTTAATTCCGCTTATTTTTCTGGTTTCTTGTGCCAAACCGACAGTCATTGAAACAGTAATGCCGGGTGACGAAGAGTTAAATTGTGGCCAGTTAAAGAACGCTTATGCTGAAGCAGAAATGTTAAAGGAAGATGCTAAGGAAGAGAAAGGCATCACAGGTGGAAATACAGCAAGGGCTCTTGTTTTCTGGCCCGCAGTGGTAGGTACATACATGAATAGTAATGAAGCAATACAGGCAGCAGACACTAGGAAAGTTCATTTGTTGAATATTATGAGAAGTAAAGAGTGCACAGGGCTAGATAATCTATAATGTACAACATCATAAAAACCGCAATTGTTTTAATCATTAAAATTTTCTGAATATTAAATTATATGTTTGCCTTTGGGTCTAAGCCATTTAATTAATTAGACCGATAGCTTCTATTTGGAAGAGACTACTTGTTCTTGGTCCAGGATTAGGCACGACTATTGCTTCAATGGCAGGCAAATTTTTGTCTTCAACAAGTGTTTTAAAAATTGCGTCGAACACCTTAAAATCTTCCTCGTGCTTAAGATATATCGTGACTTTTAAAAGGTTATCTAAGCTCGATCCAGAGTTGTACAGGGCGTCGCTTAGTTGAGCCATTGAATTAATTATTTGGCGTGTCAATTTATTCTTTTCTGGGAATTGCGCTACAAAATTATCTAAACTTATTTGTATTTTAGTTTTCTTTTTATCCTCAACTGATTGTGAAAGATCAAAAACTCCTGAACAAAATACAAAATTTCCAATTTGAAAACTTTCTGAAGCTTTAAGAGGTGCTTTTTTTGGATAACCATTCGGTTTTTTTTCAAGTTCTGTTTGCTTGCTCACAGCTGTAATTTCAATTTCAATCAAACATCCCCTATGACCGACCTCATCAAAGCCGACAATTGTCAAAGCTGGCAAAATATCATTGAAGAAATGAGAATGCACCCTGTGAAAAGCGGAAACATCTCTTGTATCGGCCAAAAATACGGTAATATTTATGGAATCTTCGAGGCCCATCCCATGGTCATTTAAAGTTCTCTCTAATTCTTTATAAACATACCAAGTTTGTGCAATAATTGGACCGTCTCTGCTATCTGGATGACTTCTTCCCGTGGCTAAAAAACGACCTTCCTTTGGGATATCATCGAAGCCTGATACCAGAGGTTTACCCTTCTCAGACGTTTTTATTGCAATATGTCCAGCTGTAAATAGCAATGAACCCGAGGTAACCGCTTGCGCATAAAAAGAGGCAGAAGGTAATACCTTATTATATACGTCCACTAGCACTTCTCTCTCTGGAAGAGCATTGTTACTATTGGGAATAACTGCTATTAGATCAATACCAATAGTGAAATCAGTTATTTCGTGAAAAGAAGATATACCAAGTCCGCTGCTCGGTGCAGGAGATGATTGAAGTTTTTGCCTAATATTTTCATAAACGGGGAAATATCTTTTATCTGTCTGCCATATGTGCTGTCGTAATATCTGATTTTCATCAGTTCCTATTTCCTTTAAAAGTTCATTTATCTTATAATGGACCGACCAGGAATCCAGCGCCACTGATGCTTCTCTTTCATCGGCAACAAAATAACCCTGTTTTTTATCACGTCCAAGTAGTGGTATTTTATCAAAGTTTTTATCGGAATCATCTTGATCATTTCCAAAAATACCGCTTAAAAAAACTAATCCATCGGCAATTACGCCATTTGGGTATCCTGTAAATTTATTTTTATAAATTTTAGAATAAAAATTTTTCTTAGCGACCATTTGAATTTCCTTCTAATGTTTTTCGAATACCAAAATGTTTCGTTTACGTTAATAGATATTTCTACTTGTTAAAAGACGTTTTTTGGAACAAGATTTAATATGCTAGGTATTAACTATTTAAAATACAGCATAAAGTATTCAGACATATTGTTAAATATATTGGAGTAAAACATGGTAAATTTCAAAAAACTCTCTGTTTTTTCTGTATTTATTTTAATTTTTGGATTATTCATTCCGAAAATTGTTCATGCTGAAGAAACTCTCAAATTTGGAATGGCAGACCCTCTTACAGGACCAGCTGCTATCTTTGGAAAAGATCAGGCCCAGGCGGTAACATGGGCTGTTGAAGATATTAATGCAGCTGGAGGGGTGAGAGGCAGAAAATTAGAGGCTATTATCCTCGACCACCAGGCTAAACCGGAAGTTGGCATTAATGCTATCAATAGATTGGTAGAAGTTGAAAAAGTTCCTGTATTCATTACGGCCTTTAGTAATGTTGTTAAAGCAGTTGCACCTATAGCCAACAGAACTGAAACACTAATGTTTAGTGTTGGGGCAAACGCGCCAGTAATTAAAGAATTGGGCGACTATGTTTATACAACATTTCCACTCGCCGACGTTGATATGAACAAATTACCTACATATCTTATCCAAAAGCATGGCAAGAAAAGAGCTGCTGTATTGTTTGTTAATCACGAAACTGGAATAGATGGAGCCAAAGTATTTAGCGAAGCTTTTAAGCGAGATGGAGGAGATGTCGTTCTCTTTGAGTCATACGAACAAGAGCGTTCAGATTTTACAGGCCTTGTTTTAAAAGTAAAAGCAGCTAAGCCGGATATCGTGCATATCCATAGCGTTATAAGAGATTTTACAGCCATAGTTTCTCAAATGAGGCAGTTGGGGTTAGATGTACAGGTTACCAGTTATCAAACTGCTTTCAATCCAAAAATGATAGAAGAGCTTGGAGAAGGTGCCGAAGGAATTATTGTTACGGCACTTGCGCCAAGCGTCGAAGATAACGATAACCTGCAAGGTTACCTTGATAGATGGCAAGCCGAAGAAAATAGAGAGCCAATAGGTTTACCCTACACTCAATATTTTCATGACGCCCCCTACATAATTGCGGAATTATTTGGTAAACTTATTGATGAGGGCAAAGAAATCAATGGTACTAACTTAAGGCAGGCCCTTTTAGAAATAAAAACGTTCGACTTACCTTTAACAAATGCTGTTACTTTTAGCGATGATCATACTGTAGATAAACCAGTTTATTATTGGCAGGTAAAAAATGGCAAATTTACCCTAATAGGTAAATCTGATTAACTTACTGTGGTGACCCTATTTATATGGGGTCACCATTTTAAAGTGTTTTTATGTTTAGTTCTGATATATTATTACAACTTGGTTGGACAGGCCTGGCGACTTCTTCGTTCTATATGCTTTTTGCCACAGCGTTTGCATTAGTTCTCAAAGTTAATCAAGTTTGGAATTTTGGCCAAGCTGGATTGATGGTAATTGGTTATTTTAGTTGCTATATATTTCTTCAAATATTGGATTTTTTTCCCCTCTGGGCGATTGTTTTTTCAATATTTGTCACTGTTCTCGCAGGGTGCTGTTTGGAAAAATATGGTTTTGGTGTATTGCGCGAACGAAAATCACCACCCCTGACATTTTTTATTTTTTCAATTGTAATTGCACAATTTTTTGTTTTTTTCGCAGAACTAATATTTGGAACAACACCGAAAACTCTATATCCTAGTTTGAATTCTAAAATAAATATCTTTTACGGTATCGTAATAACTAATTGGGATTTATTTGCTTTGATTTCGTCAATTATAATCATGTCAGTGTTATATTTTATAATGAAAAAAACAAAATTAGGGTACTCAATGACTGCGGTGTCTGATAACCCAGAATTAGCTGAAATGTACGGTATAAAAAAAGAGCATATATATTTATATTCAATTTCAATTTCGTCATTTCTACTTTTCTGGGGTATGTACCTTTTTGGCACTAAAGCTGCAATTTTCCCTTCAACCCCTTTATTACAACTTTTGGTTTTTGCAGTCATAGCTACAATTATCGCTGGCATTGGAAACGTTTTTGGGGCAGCAATGGCAGCCGTTTTTTTAAGTCTTTTGCAAGCTTTTAGTATTCTTCTTATCCCCTCAAAATGGCAAATACTAATCGCTTATGGCTTAATCTTTTTTATTATACTGTTTTTCCCCAAAGGATTTGTATTAAACCTGTCATTGTTCAAGACAAAAAAAAATATGGGCAGCTAAATGGAATATTTTATTTCACTTTTTATTTTGGCATCAATAAATATAATACTAGCCACAAGCTTTAATCTTATATTAGGGTATGGAGGTTTATTAAGTGTTGCTCAACCCATTTTTTTTGCGCTAGGTGCCTATTGCTCAGCATTAATTGCTATCTATTTTGAAATTCCTATTTTTTTATCAATAATACTTGCTAGTTTAGTGGCAGGTATTTTTGCTTTTGGAGTGTCATTACCTTCATTAAGAGTCTCCGGTGATTATTTAGTAGTGTCTACCCTTGGATTCCAACTTGGCACACTTCACATCATAAACAATATAGAAATAACAGGTGCTGCAGGTGGATTAAGTAATATACCACCTTTGATATCTCATCCATATAGAAGTCTATTAACGCTATTTATTGTAGTCTGTTTTGCTGTACTTAGTATTTGGATGGTTAGAAAAATAATGAGGAGTGCGTATGGAAGAGCCATCACGGCATTGAGAAACGATGAAACAGCTTTTTCTTCATTAGGAAGAAATCCCATAAGAATTAAGGTATTAATTGTTGCACTATCAGCAGCAATGGCAGGATTTGCAGGAGGAATGTACTCGCATTACTACTTATATATTACTCCAGAACAATTTGGAATTTTTGCAACAGCCACATTGCTAACGATGGTTGTTATAGGAGGCGCAGGTACTGTCCTGGGACCAGCTTTTGGCGCTATCATAATTACAACGCTTCCGGAAATCATAACGTTTTTAAATCTGCCAGTTTCAATAATGGCACCCTTGCAGGGTGTCATTTTCACGGGTCTTGTGCTAATTTTTATTTTTCTAAAACCTTCTGGCCTGATCGGGTCTACGAGAGGTTTAGATGGTTTAGAGATTTGGAAAAAATAAAGTGTCTGAAATCAATCATTCTCTGGAAACAGTAAATCTCACAAAAAATTTTGGCGGTAAAATTGTTGCGAATCATATTAACGTTAAGTTTAAGCAAGGATTTGTGTCTGGTCTCATTGGCCCAAACGGGGCGGGTAAAACAACCTTGTTCAACTTAATATCTGGAAATATTAAATCTGACTATGGAGATGTATATTTAGGAGGGAAAAAAATAAATAAAATGTCAGATTTTAAAAGAGCGAGACTTGGTATTGCAAGAACGTGGCAAATGAACAGGCTCTTTAATTCACTAAGCCTAATTGATAACCTAATTATTTCTCAAAGGTCTGACTACTCTGACAAAAGTCTTTCTCTAGGGCTATTAGATTTTAACAGAGCTAAAAAGGACGCTATTTACGAGGATATAGCAGCTAATTTATTAAAAAGAGTTGGTTTATTGAATTATCGTAATTCTGTTCCCGCCGAGCTATCCTATGGGCAACAGAAACTAGTTGCTATTGCTAGAGCATTGATGAATGACGGAAGTATTATAATGTTAGACGAGCCAATGGCTGGTGTAGAAGGCAGAACGCATGATAAAATTAAAGAAATTATACTAGAAGAGAAAACCAGAAAAAAAACAATTATTGTTATTGAGCATAATATGCGTTTTATACGAGAAATTTGTGATGAAGGTATCTTTCTTGTGAACGGACAAATAAAAGCGGTAGACAGTGTTGCTAGTCTTATGAATGACGTTGAGCTAACAAGGATATATTTTGGTGGTTGAAACAGAAAATAAAAAACCGTTGCTAAATGTTGAGAACCTATGCGCTGGTTATTCAGACCATGATATCATACATAATATATCTTTAAATATCTTTGAGGGAGAAATTGTTGGCGTGTTTGGTCATAATGGTAGTGGTAAGTCAACATTTTTTAAATCCGTAATTGGTCTACTTAAAAATAAAAGAGGCATAATCAGATTTAACAAACAAGAAATATTGTCAGGCAATATTTCAGATAATATAAAGCTTGGTATTGGTATTGTGCCGCAAAATAACAATATTTTTCCAAACTTATCAGTCTATGAGTGTCTTCAAATAGCAAGTTTGAAGAAGGAACAATTCCTAATTGATCACATTATTTCCGATTTTCCAATACTTAGAGACAAACAAAATCAGAAAGCCGGTTCACTTAGTGGAGGGGAACAGCAGATTTTAGCACTTGCTATGACATTACAATTAGACCCAAAGATATTATTGTTAGATGAACCTACGGCCGGTCTTTCTCCAAATATGGCAAAAACTGTAATGGAACTAATTGAAAAATTGAATAAAAATTTTAACAAAACAATTATTATAATTGAGCAGAATGTTTTTTCTGCCCTTGCCGTAGTAGAACGTGCCATTATTTTTAGACATGGTGAAGTAGTTTTTGATCATCACTCCAGCAAACTAAAAAATGCTAAAAACCTCTGGGATTACTTTTAAATTTTTTGTTTAATTTCAAGCAGGTAACCAAAAATTTCTAGAGTATTGAAAAAGCTAATTGGTGATCCGTCGCTCCCTTTCCAGTTTTCGTTATTAGAAATTTTCTCAATTCCCATCTCTGATAAATTTTGAGTGGACTTCTCTAAATTTTGAGTTTGTACACAAAGATGATGAATACCATTATTTTTATTTTTTAAAATAAAATTATGTACTGTAAATTCTTTAAGCAAGCCTGTTTCAAATGATTGAGAACTAATTGGCTGCAATAGTTCAATGCTAGTTTCGAACTTTTTAAGAAATGCAATCTTTATGTCATGATCAATTAACGATTTCTCATTTACCAAATTAAAATTTAACAGATTTGAATAATGATTGATGCTTGCCGCAAGGTCTGTTACTGCAATCCCTATATGGTCTATGTTACCAATTTCAGTAATTTCTTTAAACAATAAAAACTCCTAATTTAGAATTAATCATTTTATATTATAATTTTAAATAAGCGTATATAGCTAGAAACATATAAAGATATCTTCTATGTATCAATTTAAGTATTCGTATCTGAGTAATTATTATCCACTGCATGAATTCAATTATTAATCACTCATAGTCAATAGATATTTTCCTGTGCTTTTACTCGTGTCTATTAGTTACTCCTAAAATGGCATGATGGCCTAATTGACACAATACCTATGCTTCATATCTTTAATCCATACCATATGGTCTATACGGCAAGTGTCTAAGGTTTAAAGACTAAACTCCTTTTCTGATTAGCCATTTGATTACATATTCTCGTGGCTTGAGGGTGCAAGCTGCATGAGTGTATACCTGAAGTTCCGATTTAAAATAATTAGTTAAACCCCCATATTTGTTCTCTACGATAGTGCTTTAATGAAACCAATATATAATGAATGTATTGATAGCCCGAAGTTTTGGGATTTATTAGAGGTGAGCCTGTAAGTTCAAAATTAAAGAGAAAATATTAAATTTTCATAAATAAAACGTTAAGGTACGGGGACAGGGTTTGCGCCACCTTTTTTGTTTCTTATATATTGCATTACTAACATTTTTATTCTGTAATTATTAACTAGTAGTAATTTTTAAAATATAGCCTTGTTTAGTACGATATCAATTTAACTTTTTTAATTGGAGATAGAATTTAATGGTAAAACCTATGACTAAGGAAATTCTATTCATGAATTGTATGGAATTAGACTTTGCTACTAAAGTTGAGCTTGAACATTGGATGGCCACTTTTGAAGAAAAAGTATGGACAGATGATATAATGAAAAAATTATCAAAAGCTGGATTAGTTAGAACCACAGCGGCTCAAGTTTGGAATAAAGAAAATCACAGAATCACTCGGATTTTTGAATATGAAAACGAAAAGGCTTATAAAAATTGTCAAGAAATAATAGCAAAAGAAATCATGCCTAAAGCAATGGCTCATTACAGTCCACGAATGCGAAATAATAGGGGAATTGTTTTTTATGATTATAGAAGTTGAATCAGTTTAATATATTAGATGTTTAAAATAATCGGAATTGGCCTTAAATCCAAAAATTTTACAAGGAATTTTGATGCAAAAAAAGACAGGATTTTTATTAATCGCGGATATAAGCGGCTATACACCTTTTATTAAAAATCATTCGATGAGAAAGAAACCACTTATTGGAAAAAAAATTGCAGATTTTTGGGATAGCCATGCTGATAAATTGATCAATACTTTATTGGAAGAAATCATTAAAAATTTTGAGCAAGTTATGAAGTTTAATAAGCTGGAAGGTGACGCTGCTCTTTTTTTTCTAGAAGAGCTTAATGGTGAAAACCAAATACAGGGCATCTATGACAAAATGTTAATTACTAGAGAAAAATTTAACTCAAAAGTAAATTCATTGCAATTCGTACAATCTTGTCCTTGCGACCCATGCCAGCAATCCAAAAATTTAAAGCTAAAAATGTTCCTTCACAAAGGCTTTTTTCACCAAACAGAAATTAGAAATAACCAAGAGTTATCGGGCGAAGCTCTGATTTTTATTCATCGAATGTTAAAAAATAAAATAAAATCTTCTGAATATTTTTTATTTTCAGAAGCAGTTTTGGAGAAATTGGATAAGAATTTAGAGTTCTCATTAATCACACAAAAAATAGACGATTTTGGTAAACAGAAATTTGGATTTATTGACTTTGAGGATAAAGCTCATTTTGTGGCAGACAATACCTTTGCACAGAAATTTCTGGATACGTATAAAATGCTAAGTTTTTTTACAAATAAAAAAAACCAACATTCTGAAGCATAGGATTGAGTTGCCTATCGAGATGTCGCTGGGCCAGTATCTGACTAGATTTCATAAATTAAAAACTACAAAAAACTAAACTTTAGAGAAAACAGTCGTTATTTTGAATAATTCATGTTTTCTTCCTACAACAGGACAGCCTATGCGCTGTCCTTTTTTTATGGCAACATGACCATATGAAAATAAAACTTGGATTAAAAAAAACAAAATTATGGTTTTATTTTTTTCTTGTATGTAACCTTTGTGTTTCGTTGGAAGTAAATTCAATGATTTTAGATAAATACGCTTGGACTAATCGACTAGTCATAGTAGTTACTGAGAAAAATAAAAATACACTAGAGAGAGATGTAAGACAGTTTTTTGCGCTTTATCGTTGTGATGTTGACGATAGAAATTTAAAATTGCTCAGTTTCTTCACAGATGATCCAATAGTGCAACAGTTGCCCAAGTTAGTTCAGTCTCAAACTGGTATGTGGCTCATCGGGTACGATGGAAATATCAAAGCCTATAGTGAAGATAACCAGCTTCTAAAAAAGCTTTTTGAAACTATTGATAAGATGCCAATGCGTAAAAGCGAGATGAGTTCAAGCACCGATGATTGTGTCCAATAAATGCATATCATGCATAAACATGAGTAGGTTTGAATGGTAAGTAAATTTAAAGGCTTGATTTACACACTGGTTCATTGTCTGAATGTTTTGGAGAAAGGTGTTTTTAAATCCAGTAGAGAATTTAAAAAAGAGGCTTCATCTAACAGGCTTTTGTCACTTATTCGAATTGGATTGATATCTATGCCGCCTCGTCTTGTATAAAGACAGGCTACAAGTATTTTACTGTTTGGAAGTAAATCGAATAATGTTTTAAAAATATGTTCACAAATCTCTTCGTGAAAATGATTTTCTTGTCTCATTGATATGATGAACTTGAGAAGGGACAACTTTGTGGGAACTTGGTTCCCAATAATTTTAATAAAGATATCTCCCCAGTCAGGCTGATTTGTTACTCTACAGTTAGAACGCAAAGCCTTCGAAGATACTCGAAAATCAGTAGGCTTAGTAATTTGTTCGGTCTGAAGCAAAGAGGAGTTTTGTTTAAATATATTAAAGTCTTCATTCTCGAAATCGATGCTATCTTCAAGCGGAGTAAAATCATTAAAAATATTTTTTGGTTCTAGTGTGTTTTTGTCATGGAAAGATGCATTGACTTCCGTTTTCAATAACTTGCTTAAAATTTCAATAACTTTATTGGTTGCTTTCTTTTTTGCACTTTCATAATCACCTTCGAATTTTACAAAATTGAATGAGTTTAAAAAAAGTTTAAGTGATTTAGACTCTACTATATTTGGAGATTCACACGGATAAATTATTTTTAAAAGTCCAGTCACCGGGTAACTGTTCGATAATAAGAACGAAAATTCAAAAGCATGCCACACATCCCATCCTAAAAATGGAAGTTTTTCACTTTCAATATTATCATGTTCTCGATTAAGTGCTCGGGGAATACATACCAGTAAGCTCTCTTCTATTTTAGATTGACTTTGGTATTTTTTATTTATGCCGCCATTAGATTTTTTTCCTAGATGTTTTGACGCAATTTTGTCGATTTCATCCATTTCATACCCTTATACACTAGTTTCGCAAAATTAAAGTAAATAAGACAGTTGTTATTTCTATCGCTAAAAGAGGGTTTTTGAAAGTGATGATTTCAGCAAAAATTCATTGTTCAAAATTGATTGCATTCAAATAAAATCCAACATGGTCTTTATTACGTAAAAACGGGGCAATATGTCGCATAGGGAGACAATTATGGCTAAAGTAGTAGTACAAATGTGGAATCTGATTATGGATCACAATGTTAACCCGTTAAAAAATATTCAAGATTTACAAACCAGACATTTATTTATGCAATTATTAGCTTGGATGTGGTGTGTTATTTTCGCAAGTAGTCTAGGTTCTTTCCTGGCTTTTGGCATTAGCGCTATAGCCCACTCACTGTTGATTGCAGGGGTGGCTATAACAGTTGCTACCTTTGACATGGCTAAAAAACGACCTCAATATTTTGGGGGGCTTGGCCGCTCAAATAATGGTGAGCATGAGTAAATTAAAAAATTTAATGTATTATGCATAGATTAAGCTATTTAAAATGAATAATATCGGCACACATATCATCGAATTTTTAGAAAAAAGCCTTTTGACTGTGGTGGCCGCATTAACAGTTATTGCTACTCTCCAAGAACTCTTGGCTATTTTTGATGCTCGAAAAGTACAATTAGCCGACCTACTTTTACTTTTTCTTTACACCGAAGTACTTGGAATGGTTGGAGCCTTTTATAAAAGTAAGAAAATTCCAATTACACTCCCTCTTTTCATTGCTATGACAGCACTTGCAAGGTTGATAATTTTGCAAGGTAAAGAGATGGATGCAATTATATTATTATATGAGGCCGGCGCTATTTTAATTTTAGCATTGGCATGTCTGGCTATTCGTTTTAGACCTCCGTCTGTAGAAGAAAAAGAATAAATTCATTTAGTTGATGTCTAGGATATTAATTCGCTCAAAAGTGGCCTCATAAGCTTGTTTTGGCCCTGAAATGTTGTTTTGTTTGGACGAAAGATAAGCTTATTTTATAAATAAACTTGAAACAATTTTTAGTTTTTGAATGATGTATTCGCTAAAATGAATGAAAAAAATTAATAAATTACCGATATCCATTCGATGTACTTTAACAAAATTTGCAGGGAAATGCTATTTATGACATTTTAGTAATGTTAATATTTAAGACCTAAATCCTAACTTCTTGAGAGATAGATGAGCATAAAAAAACCTGTTAGAGCGCGAGATGGCCAACAATGGATATATGATTATCTAATGCGAACAACAGGCCGTGCTATCCATTTCGAGATTGATGGTCGCCAACTTCCCTCTCCGGTAAAATCAATAAAAATGGCGGCAAAGTATCTCTCTAAGAAAGCAGAAAAGGCCGAGAAATTAGCTTCGTTATCTAAGTCCAACGGTGATTTAATAAGTGCTCGAATTTTATATCGAAAAGCCTCCGAAATGTTCCGTGAGGCTCAGCATTTTACAGTGCCGATCATAAGTGATTACAGATGGGGCCTATATGAAAAATGTCTCTCTTGTACTGAGGAGCTGCATAAACTCTCAGAATATAAAATTAAAAAAGTGTATCTTGAAACGGAAATTGGTCTTATCCCAGCGTTATGGCACATTGTTGATATAGAGGTAGAAGCGCCAGCGGTAGTCTTTATTCCTGGAATGGATAATACAAAAGAAAACTATCCAAACCCTCTAGAAAACGAATTTCATATGAGAGGAATGCATGTATTGGCGATTGATGGTCCAGGGCAAGGTGAAATGCTTAGGGAGGGTGTTTATGTAACACAGGATAATCATATCATTGCCGCTAAAGCTGCGTATGAATTTCTAGCTAAACAAAAAACGGTAGATGAAAAGAAGATTGGTATATGCGGGAGAAGTTTTGGCACTTTTTGGTCAATGAGAGCAGCTGCGGCAGAACCAAGATTTGCCGCCCTGGCAGGTGCAGTGGCATGTTATTTTTGGGATAATCTCACTATCTTCGATGAGGCACCAATTCGTTTCAAACAGATATTTATGGAAATGGCAGGCACTCATTCGGAAGAGCAATTTGACTTAATGTGTCAGGATTTTAGTCTTAAACCAGATGTTGAGAAGATCTCTTGTCCAACGCTAATGGCAACTGGTGAATTTGACCCGCTAAGCCCATTAGAGGACGCCGACGCAATTTTCAATAAACTAAATGCTCCAAAAGAGATGTGGGTGTTTGAAGATGAATTTCACCCTATCCGAACTCCAGAGGCACTGTCAGGGCACAGCGTCTTCCATTATATTGCCAATTGGATGTCGCAAGCTCTAGAAGGAAAAATTCCTTCCAAATATGAGAAGAGGCGTTATATTTTTAAGAATGGTGATGGTATGTTCGATTAAAAGTATTTTTAGTATCTTTATTTTTGCAGAGAGTATCAAGATTAGACTAGATATTTTTTCAAGAAAAGACAAAATTCCTTTTATAGAATAATAAATATTTAAAACAGGTAAATTAGGTGCAATTATAAAATGACTAGAAAAGTTGGCGTTATACCTTTTGACGTTAGCGGTGACAAAATCGCTATCATGTTTGTAACTTCTCAAAAAAGGGGTCGTTGGATATTACCAAAAGGAAATCTTCATAACAAAGAGAGTCACAAACAGGCTTGTAAGCGCGAGGCATTCGAGGAAGCGGGGATTAAAGGTAAGTTGTTTGAGGACTTTCCGATGACACACAGTATTTCTAAAGCCAAAAAAGATAGAATTCAAAATGTCGCCGTTACCTACTATCCTTTTTTAGTGGCGGAGCAATTTGATAATTGGCCTGAGAAAAACAAAAGAGAACGTCATTGGTCGTTATTAAGTGATGCGCTGAGAGTTACCGATCAAGTTGACTTTCATAATGTCATTAATAATTTTGTAGCGCTTAAATTCTCTATATTAGATATTGCAAAGCAAAAAAAAGACAAGCAGCGAGAAGAGCAGAAACTGGTACTGTAATCACCCAAGCCGCACCAATTGATAACACAAATTTTCTTCGTACAAGTTTTCTACGTAATCGTATGTTGATATTTTTAAAAGCCTCGGCAGATGAATGATTAAGTTTGTGGATTGGTCTTAAACGTTTTTTATTTGGATTTTCTAAAAATTCCCGAAGAAAGCCAACGCCGAAAATAGCTCCAATAGCTATATGCGTAGAGCTAACAGGTAAGCCTAATGTTGTTGCAATCAAGACCGTTATTGACGAGGCAAGTGCCACACAATAAGCGCGCGGTGCATTTAACTTGGTAATCTTTTCCCCCACAGTATTGATTAATTTTGGTCCAAATAAAACAAGCCCTATTGCTAGGCCTAAGGCACCTATTAACATGACCCAGAACGGTATAGCCACTTTTGCCTCTACCGTTGTTGCCTCATATGTTGAAACAATGGCTGCTAAAGGACCGACAGCATTTGCAACGTCATTAGCTCCGTGAGCAAAACATAATAGTGAAACACTTATAATTAATGGGAGATTAAACAAAGAGTATATTTGTTTCTTGTCGTTAGAAAGCCCACTAGATATTTTTTTAATGAAGGGCTTTGAAATGAGCCAAGCTGCAAAAAAAGCGATTATGGAATATAATATGACCTCGGATGATGATGGCTTCCAGATTTTTTTAAGCCCTTTTAGAGACATATAGGCCGCGAACGCACCTGCCATTATTGCAATAAGAATAGGCACCCATCTTTTTGCAGCTGTTTTTCGATCTAAAACATTTATAATTTTAGTTTGAATAAAAAATAACATCGATGCAGCGATAATCCCTCCAAAAACCGGGGAAATTACCCAACTTGCAGCTATTTTCGACATTGTAAGCCAATTAACCAAGCCAAAGCCAGCTGCAGCAATACCTGCGCCCAAAACACCTCCTACGATTGAATGCGTCGTAGATACCGGCGCGTTTAAAATGGTCGCCAAATTAACCCATAAAGCAGCTGCGAGAAGAGCACTCAACATAAGAATCCTAAAATCATGGATTAGGATACTATCTCCAGGATTAATTATACCTTTTGCAACTGTCTGAACAACATCACCTCCCGCAAGAAGCGCGCCTGCACTCTCACAAATCGCTGCAATTATTACGGCTACCGCCACAGTGATTACTTTGCCACCAACGGCTGGGCCCATATTATTCGCAACATCGTTAGCTCCAATATTAAGAGCCATATAACCGCCAATCACCGCTGCTATTACGAAAATAAGAATGTTTTCATTTGGAACGTTAAAATGATAAACACCAAACAAAGCCACCAACAATAAAAAAATACCAGCTAGAATAACCGGTAAAAAACCAGTTCTAAGTAAATTTACATTTTTACTAATTAAATTAAATCTTATTAAGTCGTTAATATACCTACCAGAATTTTCCAGTTGCATTTTTTCACCTTTAAATAAAGTTTTAATACAAGTTGCTTTATTATTAAAAACAACGATATTTATAGTAGGAATTTGTTACAGTTTCATGACAAAAAAATATTAATGAAAGCCAAATTTACTTGTTACTAATGCATATCCAGAACCTCGAACTGTTCGAATAATATTTTTGGATTCATTAGAATCTATCATTAAGGCTTTTCGAATTCGTCTTATGTAAACATCGATTGTTCGTTGTTCAACGTCTATCCCATGCCCCCAAACTTTATCAAGTATTTGTGTTCTGCTAAAAATTTGCTCCGGTCGTTCCATAAGAAGAGATAATATCTTAAATTCTTTAGGACCTAAGTTAATTTTTTCTCCGTTGTATTTTACTATTTGTGTTGAGGGATAAATGCGTAACTTTTCAAATTCCATATAATCATTTGCTAGTGACGGTCTTGAACGACGAAGAATAGCTTTTATTCTTGCCAAAAGCTCCATTGGAGAAAATGGTTTTGTTACGTAATCATCTGCTCCAATTTCAAGACCTAATGTGCGGTCTCCTTCTTCACCTCTGGCACTCAATATAATTATAGGTATGTCTCTAGAAACACTCTTGGAACGCAATTTTCGACATACATCAATTCCTGACATTTTTGGCATCATCCAGTCCAGAATAATTAAATCAGGAAAAATCTCTTCAGATAAGCATAGTGCTTCTTCTCCATCCGAGGCTGAAATCACATCAAAGTTTTCTTTTGTCAGATTAAATCTAATGAGCTCTAATTGATTTGGTTCGTCGTCTGCAATAAGAATTTTTATTTTGTTCAAGCGATCCACTCCTCTTTTATAATTTGGAGAAAGTATTATAAAAACGTAAATACATCATCGAAGTAAAATTGATTTTGCTTTTGTTTTATTATCGTTTTCTAAATTAGAAAGAAGAGCATTACTTTTTGGTATAATAACTCGAAAATTAGTGTATTTTTTAGGTTCACTGGTAATATGTAAATTACCCCTATGTTTGTTAACTATGTGTTTCACTATAGCTAATCCCAGTCCCGTTCCTCCCATTTGTCTGGAGCGCCCCTTATCTACCCGATAAAAGCGCTCTGTCAATCTTTGTATGTGTTTTTCTTCGATTCCTTCACCTTTATTTGTGATATCTACTATAATCTCTCTAGTAACTGTATCTGTTATTTCGATTTTTACCGTACTTTTTAAAAAGCTATATTTCAAAGCATTATCCAATAAGTTATGAAAAACCTCTGTAATTTCGTCAATCTCTCCTCTTATAATGGGTTGCTCCAATAAATCATTACGATTGTCTATTAGCTCAATCAAATGCCCAGATTTTGTGGCTCTATCATTGAATGTGGATATAACCGACTCCAACACTGATTTTATGCATACTTTTCCGGTTGGCGCGATATGTTCATCAACTTCGACTCTGGATAAAGATAATAAATCATCAATCAAACGAGACATCCTTTTGGATTCATCTTCCATTATTTCCAAAAAATGTTTTAGGTTCTTCTCATCAATATTAGTAGTGTTTTGAATGGTTTCAATAAAACCAATTACACTTGTAAGTGGCGAACGTAATTCATGACTTACATTTGCAATAAAATCTCTGCGCATCTTTTCTAAATTATGCTGCAATGTCATATCCATCAACAATACAGCAACTTTTTGAGCATTAATCGGCATTAACCGACCTCTAAGTTGATGGTATTTGTTGTTTGTTGGAGTCGATGTAAACTCAATAATCTTATTTTCTTTAATAGATGTCTGTAGTTCATCTTTTAAAGCTTTATAATTAATCCGCTTGTTTAGAAACGATCCAATTAAGTTGTCACCTAATAGCCGTTTGGCAGCAGGGTTTGCATCTATGATATAATGTTCTAAATCTATCTCCAATAAAGCATCATCCATCATTTTTCCCAAATACGAGATCGCATTAACGGTTGAGATATTTTGTTCTACATTTGTTTTTTTATCTATCATATCGCTCATAGCATTACCTTTAGGTCGCTTTATTCTATAAAATCAGTGAAATCTCCAACCTAATTATTCCGATGTAAACAGCATTTTATTAAATGTTACTATCTTCAATTTAATTTGTGTTTTACCCTTATGCAATGAAATTGATTGTTCGTTATATTTATTCTAGCGCCCCTGCAATGCTTATACTTGCGACATTAGGTTGGGGAAGCAACACTATTGCAGGTAGACTAGCAGTTGATGAAATCAATCCAATGACGCTGATTTTTCTCAGGTGGGGTATCGTAGTTGTTCTTATCTGGTCAATGAGTAGTAAAGAGATTATTGCTAATTGGAATCTAGCTAGCCAAAAACTAAGATGGATTTTTTTTATGGGTGGTTTTGGTTTGACTCTATTTAACGCCTTATATTATTTAGCGGCGCATTCCACAACAGCAATCAATTTAGGCATAATTCAGAGTATTATGCCGGCTATGATTTTAGTTGGATCATTTTTTCTATTCGGGTCTCGGGTAAATTTCATCCAAATAACCGGAGTGATATTTACTTTTGTTGGCTGCGCTATTGTTGTTACAAAGGGATCAATTAATCACCTTCTTTTATTAACATTCAACAATGGTGATTTACTAATGCTTTTAGCCTGTTTGTTTTATGCAGGATATTCGCTTGGTTTAAAAAATAGACCCAATGTTTCTGGGCTAGTGATGATGGGGTATTTTTCGATTGCGGCGTTCTTAATGACAATTCCATTAGTTTTAATAGAAACAGCAATTTATGGATTTCAGGAACCTACTGTTAAAGGATGGTACGTCCTTCTATATATAGCTCTCGTTCCTTCCTTTTTGTCTCAGATATTTTTTATGAGGGGGGTTGATCTAATAGGCCCTAGTTCTGCAGGTCTTTATGCGAACCTAGTTCCAATCTTTTCTGCAGTTATGGCGGTTATAATATTAGATGAGACTTTCAGCTTTTATCATCTTATAGCAATGGTTATTGTTTTTAGCGGTATTTATTTATTTGAGCATCATAAAAATACTATATCAAAATCATAAAAAGACTTGCCGCTCTGTAATACGCTTAGTGTCTTAAGGAAAATTCTATATGGCTAATTTAGACAGGATTAGAGCAGAGAAATTAATGTTGGGAATGGGTGTGGAAGCATTAATTCTCCTTTCCCCCGAAAGCTTTGTTTATGCCACTGGGGTAAATGCAGGCGTTGCAACAATGTGGCGCAGGTCTGGCGCTGTAGCTGTTTTAATTCCTAGGGACCACACAATTGCTGAAACTGCTATTGTAAGCGATTTATTTGTGGAAAATTTTCGGGCGCTTAGTCACATAAAGGATGTAAGAGAGAGCCCAATTTGGGTTGAGACTTCAAACCTTACAATGGAAGATAAAAGCAAAAGTGCGACAGAACAAATTGCCTCTTTTGTAGTTGCTCAGAGTAGGCCTGAAGAATTCAATCGCCCTACCACATTTGAGCCGCAAATTTGTTATCAGCATTTACGGGATGTAATTTTTGAGCATGGTCTAGCTGATACCCGCATTGGATATGAGGCTTCAGCTATATCTGTATCTGAGTATCCAGAAATGAAAACTATTCTTAAAAAGATAGAACTGGTAGAGGCGGATAATATGATTGACAATCTCAAAATGGTCAAAAATGAAATAGAAATAAAGCACCTCAAACTAGCTTCTGAGATCGCAGAGAGTGGAATGATCGCAATAAGAGATTCGATAAAAGAGGGTATTTCAAGAGATGAATTAGCAATAATCTGGAAAGAGAAAATATACGGTCATTCTAAGAGTGCCGCATTGAATGGTTCATGGGAATATATCTCTGTTGGGGATAACCCGTGGGGAGGAAATGCCAGAGTGAAAGAGGGGGATTTAATAAAAGTTGATGTTGGATGTCTTGTTGATGGTTATAGTTCAGATGGAGCTCGCACCTTTGTATTTGGGGAACCAAGTAATACAAAATTAGAAATATACGATGCCTTGCTTTCAGGTTTTCAAGCAGGATGTAGCCAGTTGCATCCAGGAAAACAACTAAAAGATATTTATTGGGCTGCACTATCGGCCATAAGAGACCACGGTTTTAGCTCCTATACAAGAGGACACTTTGGACATGGGCTTGGTAACGGCTTAGGAAGTGAGCAGTGGCCATTTATCTCAGCGGATGCAGAAACAAGATTAGAGCCTGGCATGGTCATGGCATTTGAATGCCCTTGGTATATAGATGGCTTAGGGGCTATGATAATTGAGAATCAATTTCTTGTTTGTGATACTGGATGCGAAATGATGAATTCACTTCCGATACAACTTCAGTCAATAAAAAGATAAATCACTACATTAGACTAGAAGGCAAAAATAACGCAAGTTCTGGTGCCAGCGTGAGTATGCCAATACCTAAAAGCAATATAAGCCAGTAAGGCATTGTGGCTAAGGCAGTTTCTCCCAGGGACACCTTCTCTTTGGTAACAGATACAAGAACTGATAAGTTTAGACCTACTGGTGGTGTTACTTGTCCAATTTCAATCATTATTGTTACTATGACACCAAGCCATATTGGGTCATACCCTAGTCCTAACATAAGAGGCAATAATATGGGGAGGGTCATAATCATCAATGAAAGACCGTCAAAAAAACAACCTAAAATTAGATAAATTAAAATTACAGTAATTAAAACTGCAAGTGGACCGAGGTTTGTTTCTCTTACCGTTTCTAGTATAGATTGAGGAATTCCAAGTAAACTGACTGCTTGGGCGAGGATTGTTGCGCCAATCACAACAAACATAATTGAGGCATATAGTAATGTTGCAGAGTAAATAGCTTCAACTAGCTTTCTTAATGTTAATGAACCCCATAGCTTTCCTAAGATCATGGTCGCTATCACACCAACCCCTGCAGCTTCCGTCGGCGTTGCGATGCCAAAAGTAATACTACCCATGATTGCAAAAACCACAATTAAAAATGGCCATATACTAAGAATATAAATAATGATATCCGTAAATTTAAATGCTGAGTCCTGAGTAGGCGCAAGAAGCGGTTGGCGCATACATTTAAAATAAATATAAATCATAAACATGATGGCAAATAGAACACCTGGAATTATTCCAGCTAAAAAGAGCTGTCCGATAGATGTTTCTGTTAGTGCCCCATAAATTAAGAGCGACAGGCTAGGTGGAATCAAAAGACCGAGTGTTCCGCCACCAGCGAGGGAACCCACAACCATTTTTTTGTCATATCCTCTTTCAGTCATTTCTGGATAAGCAACCGACCCTACTGCCGCTGCTGTAGATAAACTTGAGCCACTCACTGCTCCGAACAACGTGCAAACCGCTATGTTTGTGTGCAAAAGCCCTCCCGGAACATTTTGGAACAATGGAGATAAAGCAACATAAATTTTTTTGCTCACTTCACTCCGAAGCATAATTTCCCCTAGAATTATGAACAATGGAATAGCACTCAAAGTGAAGGAATTGAGAACATTCCAAACAGCATCCACTGCAACAAAAGTAATTCCACCAGCAATAAAATGTAGGAGTATTAGCCCTGTTAGACCAAGAGAGGCTCCCAATGCCAAGCCACTACCCGCCAGTAATGCTAAACCACCCGAAAGAACAATCCAAAATGAGGTCATTTGATTTGCTCTGCATTACTCAAAATGCCCCTAATAAAAAATGCAAAAAAAGTTAAACACATTGAAGTAGGTAGAATCGCCATCCATGGGTACATTAGTAATCGGCCTACTTCTGTTTTTATTTGCCTTCCGAAGGCAAATTCAAGCCAGGGAATACTAAGATAAAGAAACCAGAGACAGAAGCCGCAACCAAATAAGCTAGCTGCGGCGTGAACCCAAATTTTAAGTCGCTGTGGCAAACAGGATAAAACGATTAAAACACGCACATGTTTTGCTTTTAGAGTTATCATTGGTAGAGCGAGAAAAAAGGAGGTTGTCATAAGAAGTCCCACTAACTCTTCAGTGAAGCGAAATGGGGCATAAGCTAGGTATCGCATAGTTACGCTGGTACCTATAAGTCCTATAATCATGATGCTAGCTAGCGACGCTACAATAGCTAACAGGAAAAAAATAGGAGTAACGAACATTTCAGTGTTTTTGCATACTACAATGAGTTTTTCTTGAAATGTTCGTTCTCCCAAAATGTTACTCCGATAATAAAAATGTTCTATTTAACGTCCAAGAACATCCAAAATTCGTTGACGATATTCTGGAGCTTTTCCGCCTGCGTCAGTCGCCATTGTCTTCCAGGTTTCTGAAGCTGCAGAAAGAAATTGATTTCTATCATCATTTGAGAAGTCAGCTAAAAACTCAATACCTTGCTCAGAGAGCTTCTCTCTTGCAGCATTTTCTTTTTGGTCAGCTTGAGAATATTCATTTGTTCGAGCCCACACATTATTGGCTGCAGTAGTAATCGCATTTTTTTCAGTATCAGAAAGTGTGTTCCAAGCATCTTTGGATGCTCCCAATACGTATGGCACTCCAGCCACTGGGTACAAGTACGATGCGTATTTTGTCACTTCTTGTAGTGATATAGTGTGCGCGAACAAGGCTGGATAGACGGCACAATCTACAACACCAGTTTGTAGGGCAACGTAAAGATCATTTTGGCCAACGATTTGAGCAGAAACCCCTAATTTATTGAAAGTCTCGACTTGGTCGTTACTCCATACGCGTAGTTTTCGTGTTTTTAGATCAGCTAAAGTACGAACTGGTTTTTCACGGCAAAAAATTGATGCTTTTAAGATTGGTAACGCCATAAATCCCGTTGGAACTATGTCGAGCTCGGTAAGCACTTCTTTGTAGATTTCCTGTATTTCTGGTAATGCCGTTATTAATTCCTCGGAGCTTCCTACGGAACCTTGAATCATAACTGCATTTAAAGCAGGGACGTCACGACCAAGGTAGTTGGCCCATACAAGTCCCATCTCAACCGCCCCCTGCGGTAACCAGCGCGCCACGTCGTTATCTTTCAAATTTAAGGACCCGCCGTGAAATACATCTATCTCTAGGCTTCCGCTGGTTAAATCGGAAACTTCGGCGGCAAATGTTTCTAACTGTTTGGATTCACCGCGACCTTCGGGTAGGCCATTATTAAACTTCCATTGGCTTGCTCCTACCATGCCGGTACTTAGCCCTAGCATTATGAAGCTGAATAAAATGGTATAAATTTTTTTAAGCAATTTTTTCTCCGTTAAAAAGATTTTTCGAAGTTATATAATTTTATTTTTCTTTTCTGCACTAAATTATTTATCATAAAACAAAATTTTTTAAATTAAACCACTATTTTAGAATATATTCCTAATTTTCTATTTCAATAACCAAAATCCTCTTGAATTGGTACGACTTGATAAACGAGGGCATTTGACATATTCACCTTGATTCAGAGAATTGCTTTAGATGAGAAAAATACGTTTTAAGTTGCTGAAAAATCTTTTATTTAAAAAATTATTTTTCTTTTTCCTTAAAATGTTTGTCTGCAATCCAATTTATAAGGTTTATTTCTTGTTTTTCGTGAAGAGAGACATACGTGAAGATCATGTTTGTCACATTAGTCACTAATTCTTTTGGATAGGGTAAATACGTAAGTTCTTGCCTTCCGAAGGACGGGCTTGCAGTACCTAATTGCCAATTTGTCTCAATCCTCGTATTAACAAGCTTCAAAGACGGACCTCCAGTTTTGGATTCTATTTCATTTGGAAAGCCAGATAACGTTAAGAAGGCCATTTTATCATTTGATTGCGTAAACCCATCAATAAACTCAGTTGATAAAAGTAATATATCTTCTTTAAGGTCATTCTCAGAAATGTGAGAATGCAGAAAACCATCATGCATGTGAATATTTGATAACATTTGAAATTCTTTCTTTTAAACTCAGTCGTTGTTAGACCATCTGCTTCCCTCAAACTCACCAGCAGGGATTTTTACTGGTTTATCAATATGTTTCCGATGCTTACCAAGGCTTCCAGAAACGGTCATTGCTCCAAGCACTTCTACTATTACACGAGTACCCATAAGAGCTGTAATTTCAGACTGGTCATACGGCGGTGATACTTCCACTAGTTCCATTCCGCAAATACCCTCTGCTGCAACTCCAGCAACAAGTTGTAATGCTTCTCGCGGAAGAAATCCACCAGGTTCAGGCCACCCTGTACCAGGAACAAATCCACAATCGATACTATCAATATCAAAAGACATATACACCATATCAGTATCTTTCCATGCAAGCTCAAGAGCTATCTCGATTGTCTTTTCGATACCTAATTTCTCAACATCACTCATAGTTAAAATATTTGTATTGCGCTCCCTTGCAACTTCCACTGCCTCTCTAGGTACTTGCCAACCACCAATTCCTACTTGAACTAAGTTTTCAGGTTTAACATTTTCTAAATTTGTTGCATGAAACCATGGAGTGGTATGCATTCGCTCATCAAGGTCTTTTTCTTGAATATCTGCGTGTCGGTCAAAGTGAATTATTCCAATCCTTTTTGAGGTGCATTCTGCAATTCCTCGAACAGTTGGGAATCCGATGGAATGGTCCCCTCCGAGAATAATTGGAAGTGAGCCACTTGAAAAAACATGCGAACATGCCCGTGAAATCTGATCAAAAGTCTTTTCAATATTTGCCGGGATCGTAAAGATATCACCAGCATCACACAATGTCATTTGTTCTCGCAAATCGACTGCCATTTCGTAATTATAGGGGGTATACAATGCAGAAATTTTTCTTATACCTTGAGGACCAAATCTAGTTCCTGGACGATAGGTGGTCCCGCCGTCAAAAGGTGCCCCTAATATCGTAGCATCATAGTTTTTAACATCATTCACATTCTCGGCATAGGGTGCTTTCAAAAAGGTATTTATACCAGCGAAGTGAGGTAACTCTCCACGTGAAAATGTTGGGATGCTTTTATCTTCGATGCTATCTGCACCAGTTAATCCCATTTTTAAGGCCCATTTTTTTTCCTCATCGAGTCGATCTTTTGGGATTTTTCCTTCATCCTTCGCAGACTTCCATCCTTGAAGTTCATCTAAATTTGGGTGATGAAACCGCTTTTCAATTTTGTTTTTAAACTCTAAAACTTCCTTGATATCATCCCTCAACATTAACTCTTCCTTTCAAAAAAAACAGATACCAATTTATAATACAGATCATATGTCAACATCGATGTTTTTTTTGCATCACGCTGATTTAAAATTAGCACATGACTCATTTAAAAAAAAAAGCTACCGTTGTTCTAAAGATAATGTCAACAGTCAACATAATAATATGGTCCCAATGGCTTCATCCTCTCCTTCAAATGAGCTAAATGATAAATCGGCTTCTGATTTGCTCAATCTTATTTATAAAAGAGATATTGGATGTGTGGAACTTATGCATAGTTGTATCAAGCGGTACGAGCAGATTAATCATTCTATAAATGCTGTCGTTGAAACAAATTTTGATGAAGCCATAGACGTCTGTAAGGAATTAGATAGTCGCACTGGAAAAGAATTTCTTGGACCAAAAAGCCTTCCTTTACCTATCGGCATAAAAGATTTAAATGATGTCAAAGGTATGAAAACCTCTTATGGTTCTCCACTCTTTAAAGACAATATTGCAAATGAAGATGATGACGTTGTTAGTAGTTTGCGAGACTACTCAGCTGTAATTTTTGGCAAGACTAATGTTCCAGAACACGGATTTGGAGCTACAACGACCAATCCATTACAAGGCAGTACAGGCAATCCTTTCAATCCAAAACTTAGCGCTGGTGCATCTACCGGTGGTGGTGCTGCTGCTGTTGCATCTGGTATGGTGCCGCTTGCAACTGGCTCAGATTTTGCTGGATCATTGAGAACCCCAGCTGGGTTTTGCGGTATTGCTGGGATGAGACCCTCAAATGGAGTTGTGGCAACAAATAGGAGATCAAATATTTGGTCACCTTTTGATGTAGAAGGTCCCATGGGTAGAACAGCAGCTGATTGCAAATTACTTCTTGCAAGAATGGCCAAATCTCACCCCTTAGACCCATTTTCTCACAAGCCTGATGAGACGCTTTTTCTCCCAGCAAAAGAAATTGACCTCAAAACATTAAAAGTTGCGATATCTCATGACCTTGGATTCGCAGTAATGTCTAATAATTATAAGGATATTTTTTATTCGAAAATAGGTTTATTCGATAAGCTCTTTGATACAATAAAAAGAGATCATATGGACTTGTCTAAAGCCGAAATTACTTTCATGACGCTTAGAAGTATAGGTTTTCTTGGCGATTTTGGATTGATGGAAAAAGATTTTGGTGATGAACTCGGAGAGGTGATAATAAAGGAACTTGAAATCGCAAGACAACTCTCATCAGAACGTATCGCTCAAGCGTTTTTGGATCATAGTGAAATCGTTCGAAAAAGTAATGAATTTTTCCAAACATTCGATCTTCTTATTACACCCGCTGCATCAGTAACACCATTTGCTCATGAATTGGAATATCCCTCAATCATAGACGAAAAATTTTATAAGGGTTATTTGGATTGGGAAGCCATCAGTTGGGGAATAACGTTAACACAGTGTCCATCTGTTGTGATTAATTGTGGATCAGATACGAATGGGATGCCATTTGGCATTCAAATTATAGCTAAACAAAATAGGGATGGGTTTTTGCTTGATGCAGCGCATTCCATTGAAAAGGCATTTTTGGGAATTGAAGATTTGTCTACACCATTCCCAAATTTGGAAAAGTTGGCTGCTATGGGTGCGTTAACTTTAACTTAAATCAACACAGGAGAAAAATATGTTGAGAATTTTTTTAGTAGGTATCATTGCTCTGCTTTTGCCATTTAAGATGGTTACTGCAGATACATTGAGTGATGTGAAATCTAGTGGTAAACTAATATTTGGTCTTGAGGCAGGTTATAAGCCATTTGAATTTCTAGATGAAAATAATAAGCTTGTTGGTTATGATATTGATGTTGGGTCTGAAATAGGTAAGCGCCTTGGTGGTGTTGAACCAACACCTAAAGACACAAATTGGTCAACAGTTATTCAATCGCTATATAATGGTGATTTTAACCTAATTTTAGGTGGTATGACTGCTACGGAAGAAAGATATAAGCGCGTTAATTTTTCATATCCGTATATGGATGCAAGCTCAGGTTTGTTGGTAATGAAAGATTCAGGTATAACCTCGCCATCCATGCTAGGTGGCAAGACTGTTTCTGCTGGTGCAGGTACACCTCAAATTAATCAGCTTAATCTTGCAGCAAAAGAACATGGGATTACATATAATGGTGATATCAAGACCTATGACAAAGACGAGGTCGCTTATGCGGCGATGCGCTCAGGAAGATTGGATGCGTATGCTTCTACTTTAGTGAGTTTATTAGCGTTTGCTCAAACTAGTGACGATTTCACAGTCATTCCATTTACTTCAAATATGTGGAAAGCTGAATATACGGCTATGGCGTTTAGGAAGGAAGACGAGTCCTTCAGGTCTGCAATAAATCAAATTATTGTAGATATGAAAAATGATGGAACATTAGCTTCTCTGCAAGAGAAGTGGTTCGGTCAATCCTTTGTTGACCTACTTCCAAATGAGGCTCCTACTTGGTAAACAAAACTAAGAGGTGAACCTTAATAAATGGATTTCATTTTTATAATAGACCAGATGCCCCGGCTTTTGCCGGGGCTAATGCTAACCATAGAACTAAGTCTTCTTGGCTTTTTAATTGCTACGATTGTTGGTGTTCCTTTGGGTATACTAAGAGCATATAAAATTCCGATATTGTTTTCTTGGGTAATTGATTTTTATGTTTTTGTCGTGCGAGGCACTCCAATTCTAGTGCAGATCTACGCAGCCTATTTTCTTCTACCCATTTTTGGAATTAAGATATCGCCCTTCTGGATAGGTATAGTAGCTCTTTCCTTTAATAGTGGCGGATATCAAATTGAGATTGCTAGAGCAGCTATACTCTCAATGGATAGAGGTCAATATGAAGGATCTTTTGCGCTCGGTCTTTCAAAGTATTATACTTTGTTTTTTGTGATATTGCCGCAGGCGGTTATTAGAATGCTACCACCCATGGCAAATGAAATGTCAAACTTGATTAAGGCTTCGTCGGTTCTATCTGTTATCACTGTTTTCGAACTTCATAAAGCTGCAAACGCAATAATTTCAGATAGTTTTAAATTCTTAGAGATGTTGTTTGCTCAAGCTGTCTTATATGTAGCTTTTGTGGTTGCTATGACTCAATTATCAATTTATCTGGAGAAAAAGATAGGCGCTAGTCTTCAGATAAAAAATCTCTCACAACGTTGACGCATTAATTTAGAGATAAAAATGACATTAGATTTAGCTTTTATGTTGCAAATATTACCTGATATGATAGCTGCCTTTTGGCTTACTATTAAAATTAGTCTTATCACCGTTGTAGCGTCAGTGATTGCAGGAATTCTGTTGACGGCAATCAGAATGATGGGCGGCAAGATATCCAGATACTCCATTATTGCTTTTGTAGAGTTTACAAGAGGGGCACCACCGTTAGTGCATATATCAATTATTTACTTTCTTCTTCCCGAATTTGGTATTGTATTTAACGAGTTTTGGACTGGGGTCATTGCCCTATCACTTATCGGTGCAGGCTATTCAGTTGAAATTTTTAGAGGTGCCATTGATTCTATTGGCGGATCTCAGGTAGACGCATCGAAAGCCATAGGATTATCGCGTATTCAAACTTTCAGGCTAGTGCTAATACCGCAAGCTCTTCGATTGAGTCTTCCTCCTTTGACAAACGAATTAGCAAATGTAATTAAGGCATCTTCTCTGTTATCGGTTATTTCAGTTAACGAATTAACAAAAGTAGCAAATGACCTAATTTTTGTCCATTTTGTTGTGATTGAGGTTCTCATTGAACTAACTTTTCTTTATCTTCTCATAGTTGGTTTTTTGATGTTTCTATCGAAATATATGGAAGCAAAATTTAAATATTAATGCTTCAAAGTGTTTTCTATGACCAAAACTAATTCAACACAATTTTCAAATTTTTTTCGGGCGGTAAGCTATTACGATAAAGCGTTAAAAGGAGCAAGTTTATGTTTATGGATTAAAACAGGTAGCTGTTGTGATCCAGAAAATAAAGAAGGACTTTCGCATCTGCTTGAGCATGTTCTGTTTGGCACCAAAAAAAGACTCCTCAGATCAGATATTTATTTGTCTGTTATCGATAGGCAATTAAGAATAAAAGCCTTTACTAAGGCTGAGCACACTGCGTTCATAATTGAGTCAGTTGACAAACTTAATCTTCAACGTTGTATCGATTTTTTATGGGAAATATTTTCAGGTAAATTGTTATCTAACCAAGCTCTTGTTGAGGCAAAATTGGATATTTCTCAGGAAATAGATGACTTATCCGCAGATCCTGTGAAAAGTTTATTTGAAGCATTAAACTTTATTTGCTTTCCTAACCAGTTTCACGGAAGAAGTATAACAGGTACAAAAGAGACCATAAATAACATTAAGATTGATGATTTGGTTAATTTTCAAAGACAACAATATTCCCCAAATAATAGCTTGATTTGTGTATGTGGTAATATTGAACATCAACAACTTTTAGATAGTTTAGAACCAAAATTTTCTGAACTGAGTGAAAATAATAAATCATTTTTACCTCTTTCATATTGGGTGGGAGGTGTAAAGAAAATAAAATCTGTAGATAAGGAGACACGGCTAGCAGTTAGTCTTCCTTTTGAAGCAAAAAGCTCTAAAGATTATTACTACTATTGGTTATTATCGTTCCTACTCTCAAAAAACACCAATTATGGAATTTCAGGGGCACTAAAAAAAAGGCGTATTAAATGCAATACGTTACATATTTACCCAGAGTTTTTATCACAAATTAGTAGAATGCAGATTTACTTAAATACAAATCACTCGAACATTCAATATGTTATGGAAACTGTAATGGATGGATTATGCTCTTTCAAAAATTTAAAAGCTGAGTCTCTATTAAAAGACATACAATCTTCAGAAATCATTAGCTCTTTGAAATTAGTCAAATTAAAGAATGAAAATATAGAACATTTGGCAATGGCTCTCGGAGAGCACGAATTATTTCCCTCTGATATTCCATTCCCCCATTTAAAGAACAATATACAGGAAAAATTAGATTTTATTTTAGAAAATTTTCATAAGAAAAATCATGAAGCAGTTGTATATAGTATGGGTTCATGATGAAATTTTTAAAATACTAAAAACGAGAGAACAATCTGATGTCAAAATTTGAAAAAAATATCGGATTTCTATGGCCATGCGATGGTTTGAATGACAGTGAATATTGGGAATTTTTGCCTAAAGATGTTGGATGGCTCACTGCAAGATATAGTGCAAATACTGATACTGAAGAATTAACAGATAAAAACTTAGAGCGGTATGCTTCACTTGAGGTGCTAGAAAATGCAGCAAATATCTTTAAACCCATTAACTTAGATGCGATAGCTTGTGGAGACCACGCTGCTAGTTTTATACTAGGTAGGTCTCATGAAGAATACTTAATAAAAAAACTTCAGCAACATACCGGTTGCCCAGTAACGTTTCCGAGTAAAGCGATTGCAAAATTATTAAATAATAAAAATTGTCAGAATATATTATTAGTTTCGCCCTATTCAAAGAACATAACTAAAAAATTTGTTACTTATCTTGAAGAGTGTGAAATCACCACGACAGCTTCAATCTCGCTAGAGGCTTTGGATGAGGTGCAAATAAATTCTTTATCCTCTTCAAGTTTAACTAGAATAATTTCCGAGTTTGTTGAAAACGGTTATGCAAATGCTGACCTACTTGTAATTGCAGGCGGCGGAATCTCTTTTTCAGAAGAAATTATGAGAGTTGAGACTATTCTGGGTCTACCAGTTCTTACCGCTGTGGGTGCTCTGGTAAAAGATGCAATAGAATTAACGGGTGAAAACTACACAAAAAACGGTTTGGGAAGAATATTTTCTAATCAAAAAAGTGGTCAGCTTAAAAAAATAAAAGGGAAACTTTCATCTGGCACTAAAAATTTTTCTTTAACAGAAAAGCCACCTATATTTGAAACCGGTGTGGGCGCGGTATTGGTCGACGATAAAAGTAATACATATTTTGATTTTGCTTCGGGGTCGGGAACTACTGCACTGGGCCATGGTAACAAGAGTCTTCTTGATGCAGTGCAAGAACAATTAAAGACAGGAATTTTTCATATAGGACCACATTTTAATACAGGTATTCAAGCTGACTTTTATACCGAATTATCCTCATTTTTGCCCCCTGAATTATCAAGATTTCACCCTTCAATTAGTGGCTCAGAAGCAGCAGAGATTGCTATAAAAAGCGCAATGCATTTTACAGGTGCTAAGGAATTTTTGGGTTTTACTGGAGGTTATCATGGACGTACATTAGGAGCACTTGCAGTATCTGGTGAGAAAGGTAAAAATGCTTCTTTAGGACCGTTCCACCCAAAGGCTCACATTCTGCCCTTCCCAGAAAAAAGAAACGGTTTGTCTGAAACTTTAGAAAAATATGATGAGAAGCAGTTAGCCGGAGTAATAATAGAGCCAATTCAGGCTACGGCAGGTCTTAAATTCGTAGATAAACAAAGTTTGATTAAACTCAGAGAATTTACAACTAAAAACAAAATCCCTCTAATCTTCGATGAAACTTTCACAGGTTTTTGTCGAACTGGTAAGATGTTTGGTTATCAGCATTTTGATGTAACACCAGATATAATCATACTTGGAAAAGCACTTTCTGCTGGTTTCCCTGCTGGACTAGTTATATCGACTGAGGAGATTCTCACATTCTGGGAGAAAGGAACGCAATCTTCTACTTTTCAGCTTAATCCAGTTGCAGCTGCTGCCTCAGTTTTTTTTCTTGACCAAATTAGAAATCATGGATTGCTAAAAAATATTAGCATGCAGTCTGAGCAGTTTAATAACTTATTGAAGGACTTTGTGGATTTCAAAAATGTAATTGATGTAAGAGGCATTGGAAGTTTTTGGGTTATAGAATTTTCATCGTCAGATTTGAATAAAAATGCTCGTAAAATGGCACTGCAAAATGGTTTGATAACATGGGAATGTGGTGAATTTGGTGAATGTTTAGGCTTGGTGCCCCCATTGAATATGGAGCCATATATTATTGAGCACGCATGTAGCATTTTGAGAAAAAGTATTTTGGAAATATCTTGAATAGTTTGCTAGCATTAGCTTAGCTTCTTAGTGCTATATGCAAAAATTATTTGTCTAATTCTGGAAGTCTCCAAACAACTACTGAGGTTGCAATTAGAAAAAGAGTTGTGCCAGCAAGACAGGCTAGCACTCCCCCTTTCTGGAAAAGCATGCCTGATAAGAATGTACCAAATAGTCGACCAGCTGCGTTTGCTGCGTAATAAAAACCGATATCCTCAGCAGCCTTTTTGCTACCAGCATAAGCAACAATCAAAAAGGAATGAAGAGAAGAATTAATCGCAAAGACAAATCCAAACAAAACAAGGCCAGATAGCAATATTAGTAAATCTGGATTTGCCGACATGATACCTAGGAGACCAAGGGGAACGAGTGCTAGTGATATAGACCACACTAATATACTTTTTGATGAAACAGTTTTTCCGTTGTTAGTAACATGCATGATATTAGGTGCAATCGCCTGCACGAGACCATAAAATACTGTCCAACCTGCAAGAAACCCTCCTACCTCCCAGAAATCCCATCCATTTGTATAAAGAAAAACGGGTATAGCTACTACGAACCAAATATCCCGTCCGCCAAACAAGAAAATTCTAGCTAATGCGATTATATTTACTTCAGGTGATTTACTAAAAAGCTCTTTTATTTGCCCCGATGGTCTACTTGCACCCAAATTTTTTGGCAGAGTAAAAGAAACCAAAAGCAGAACAAGTCCAAGAGACCCTGCCATAAGCCAAAGACTATTTTGAAAACCAAATTTAGTCA
>CACPDC010000003.1:115000-125945 GCA_902632595.1 uncultured SAR116 cluster alpha proteobacterium | reverse complement strand
TCCACAGAATATCCGGGTCTTCGTCTGCCATGATCGACTTTGGTGGCTATGAGAGTTTTCTGTCTCTTTTTATTTGCTTTAAGTGCTCTACCAATTATCTTTTCACCCTCACCGTCAGCATAAACATCGCCGGTATCAATTAAATTTATACCTGCATCAAGAGCTTTATCCAAAATAAGGGTGCATTCTTTTTCGGGTGTTGGATCCGCAAAATTGTCGGTTCCAAGACAAAGACTGGAAACATTAATTCCTGTTCTTCCTAATGCTCTATATTCCATGGTTTGCAAAACTTACTATATCTTTTTTAAAAATTCTTGTTTTTTGTTTTTTTGACACACGATAATTGTATATCATATGTCTACAATCGACAAAATAGCTACATTTTTTTAGAAAAATAAGTATTTTGCGTAATTGCATAAAATTTAATTACTTATAGAAAACGGTATTTCGTTAGAAAAACTAAAAAAGCACCTGATAAACAGCTTTTTTTGGTTTTGATAAAAACGTAATATACGCAACGACTAAAGGAAGCTCCTTGAGAATTTTCGTTCTGGTTAATACCGATTCGAATTTTTCATTCTCGATTTTGGGTCTTACAAGTTGCTCCGCACTCAACTAGCACCATCATATCTCAAAAAAAGGTATTAACTAAATACTTCGAATCTCTCATTACAAACAAAAACAGGTTAAAATACACCTTACCGATGACCTTGTATGCAATTTTTGCACCATGATTGAAGAAATTAAGCACTAATCTTTATTGAAAGGAAAACGTATATATAATTTTAAAGGAGATTGTAATGTTTGTTGCTCAGTTAGTGTTATGCGGTTTTTTAGGAGGTCAATGTGTATTGCTCGAGGACGTGAAAGGGCCGAAACCTTCGTTGGAACAATGTAAGTCTCGTCAAGAAGAAATGTTTTACGATATTCACGCAAAACTCCCATACATCAAGTTTGGCGGTAGCAGATGTATAAAAACAAACAAACTACATGTATAAAACGATGTTGTAGAATAATTTAGACGATAAAATTTATCTCTAAATTATCTCGCCCTCAGAGACAGCGACTTTTGCTAAAAGCTGTTCTTTAAGAGCTTGTGCAGCTAATAAAACATCTAGGTTCTCTGAAGCACTTTTTTTATTCAAGAAAATCTCATAAATTATTCCCGTATTTTGGCTCGTTTTGCATAAATAACGTTCGTAACCCTCTCGTTTTTCTGTATTTGAAAACGCCTCAATCAACGGCCATATTGATGGCGCGAGAAGAGTAAAATTTATACATCTAGAATATTTCACTTCGAGCTTCCTGCCACCACCATGGAAGAAACATAGCTATCCATAACTTGGGAACCTTTTTCAAAAACATTTTTATATTCTATGGACTCATACGCTCGAAACCAATTACATTCAGAGAAGTTACCACTTGCAAAAACTATATTTTTCAGCGCCTCCACGTCATCATCCGAATTAGCTTTCAAAATTCCTACAAAGTTAATGTTACTGTCAGAAGCAAAAAGAAACTCGCACACCTCTACGTTTAATGCGTTTAAAATTGGCCGAACAATCTCGAGGCGATCCTGTGGTTTATTTAACATTGCAGAAGCAAATTCATTGCTCACTTTAGCCAAAAGAACATATTTTTGCATCATTGTTTTCCTTATAATAATTCTTACATTTGCTCTAATTATCTATGTACAATTTCCATACTACCAATATATTTTTACGTTAAATAATGACTGTAAAAGAGGCAACCCCATTGGGTATACTCCATATACAAAGCCAATAAAAAATAGGGGGCTTTATTCTAAATATTTTCCGTATAACGCCAACGGTAATGTGGTGGTGTTGGTCCCTTATTGCGACCTCCAAGTTGCATCTGTTCATAGGCATGTGCCATCGCGCCGACAGAGCGCGAAAGGCAGAACAAACCTCTTGCAAGCGGTGGAGCAAAACCCAATTCAGCAAAAATTACCGCTGTTGCCCCATCTATATTCATGGGGACAGGCTTTCCTTTTATCTCAGCAAGATGGCGTTCTATAGAGAGAGCCAATTCCATAAATTTACCAGAAACAAGACCCTCGTCCTTAGCACCCTTCACAAGCGACATCAGGCGAGGCGTCCTTGGGTCTATTGGTTTGTGAAATCTATGTCCAAACCCAGGAATAAATTTATTTACACGTACCTGATAAGTCATTATTTCCCCTTTCAGATCCTCCCACTTTTCCTTATCAGTTATCTCATAAAGCCATTCGACTAGTTGTTCGCCAGCCCCGCCATGAACATCATCAAGCATATGAATTGCGGTACCCATAGCACCATTTAAACTTAGTCCACAGGTAACTGCCATTCGGGCAGCGGCAATCGAAGGTGCCTGTGGGCCATGATCCACTGAGGCCACAAGTGCTGCTTCAAGTAACCTTGCTTGTCCCTCCTCAGGCCTAGTTCCGGCTAACATTAACCATATCATCTCAGGAAATGATAACTCCCCTATAAGATCTTGGATCTCATTACCTCTTATCGAAATACGGCCAGGCTCCATCTCGATAATAGACGTTTGCCACCAATCTGCAACATCACTCATATAACGCCCTCCGCTACAAACTTATCAATTGTCTCTTGATTATAACCTAATTCACTTAACAAATCTTGATTATGCTGACCGAGTGTTGGGGGTGGTGTCATTACCTCCATCGGCTTGCCGTCAGCTTGGAAACCCGTTCGAACAACTGAAATATCTCTATCAATACCCATAACATTCTCAAAGTCAGCTATAAGTTTCCGATGCAAAGTGTGCGAGTCTTTTAAAATTTCGGGAATAGTCTTTACTACGCCTGCAGGCACACCCAAGTTTGTGAGTTCTCTCTCCCATTGTATTGCGGGCTTGGCTGCCAGAAAAGTCTCCAGCTCTTGGCTCAATTCATTTCGATAAACTTTGCGGTTCTCTCGTGTCGAAAATCTATTATCATCCTCCAAATGCTCACATCCAAGGTGTGAAATCAAGGATTTCCACTGGCGCTCTTCATTTGCAGCAATATTTAGCAATCCATTTTTAGTGTTAAAGCTTCCAGAAGGGGCTGAGGTTATATTTTCATTTCCATACTTTCCCGGTTCAACACCACCGATCAGATAATTTGAGATTACCCAACCCATGGTGGTAAGTACAGAGTCCAGTAATGAAACATCAATAAACTGCCCACGCGGCATTTTATTAAGAGCCGCAGAAATAGCCATGGCACCTGTCAATCCACCAATAGTATCAGCAAGAGGATATCCCACTCGTAGATGCTCATCATCAGGTTTTCCTGTAACGCTCATCACGCCAGACAAACCTTGGATAATTTGATCATAAGCTGGACGGGCACTCATTGGACCAGTCTGACCGAAACCAGAAATAGCGCAGTAGATAAGATGGGGGTGACGCTGCTTCAAGCAATCATAGTCTAGATTTAGACGTTTCATAACGCCAGGGCGAAAGTTCTCCACAAGCACGTCAGCAGTTGTCAAAAGACGATCAAAAATAGCCTTGCCATCCTCAGATTTTAAATTAATTGTGAGAGATTTTTTGCCGGCATTCTGCGCGAGAAAGGAAATTCCCATTTTTGCCGAAGACAATTCGTCGTCTGCTCCAAGCTGCCGTGCAAGATCTCCACCACCAACAGCTTCGATCTTTATAACTTCGGCTCCCATATGTGCGAGCTGATGGCAACAGAAGGGGCCAGCAAGAACGTTAGTCATATCAAGGATACGAATACCAGAAAGCATTGATTCCTACCTTGGCCTTTCAAAAATTAAGCATTTTAATGACAGGATAAAAAAAACCAAAGCTAAACTCTGAGTTTTCTCAAAAATCCCTGGATATTATTCATTATTATGTCCCTTTTTTCGCTACCACATTTTTATGTATATGCCTATTTTTAATAAATCATATAAATTAGTGGAAGTTAGAAAACTGATTGTATACCATTTGTGAAATAAAGAAGAGGCGACTTCAAAGATTTTCTGCTATTGCAAAGAATTAATTTAAGAAAGCACATTGGCTGTGGGAGTCAGATTTTGAACTTGTGACCTCAAACTTATGAGCTTGACAACGTTTTTAAAATTAAATTTAAAGAATGTTAGAATCAAAGTATGTATGCATATTTAAAATCGAATAATTACGGCTTTAAATTAAATAACTACTTCAAAGCCTTCAAATTTAGGGGGTTCGACATAGATATTTTTATGCTTTCCTGCACCTTTATGAGCTTTCTTAAAAGCGTCAGAAAGTGTCCATTGTTTGAAATCTTCTTGAGATTTCCAAATACTATGAGATGCAAAAATCGTAAATTCTTGCTCAGTGTTTTGCTCGACTGACTTAATGAGATTGAATTGCTTAAAACCTTTTATGTCAGACAAATATGTGTCTCTAGTCCTCCAGATCTCTTCGAACTCTTGCTCTTTACCTTTCCAAATTTTGAATCTGTTCATCGCTATAAACATCTAATCAATCCTTTTTTATAAAAGCGATTTTAAAAGAGAATTTAACTTGATTTTTGCCCTACCTGGGGCATTTGAAGCTTTTATTTGTTCGATGTTAGAGTAATCGTTATCAACGATAATTAAACCTAACATTCCTGAACTTTTATGAGGTGTACATCTATAATAATAAATCCCTGGGACTTCGAACGTTATAGTCACTTCCTCTCCGGGAGAAGAACTAAATTTTAAATCATTTGGCGAGGCGACCATTTCGATATTATGACCTTTATCTGCCGGAAGCCAAGTTACGCTGTCCCCACTTGATATGTTTATTATTTCTTTCTCGAATACTAATCTATTACCTGAACTATCTTTATCATTCATTGTAACTTGATAATTTGCTCCAAATGTTTGTTGTGAGCAGAAAATACAAAAAGCAGTAATAATTATTTTTATTTTTCTCATTTTTTTACCCTTAATTGACCTGAAAAAAGTGTGTGTCAGAAACTTTTTCCATTTGACTTTTTGGACTAACATAACCGAACGGCTTCATGGGACTCGGTATTTCATCACTATTTAATATAATTGTGCTTTTTCGTTTATCCGGATCTGCAATAGGTACAGCAGCTAACAGTTTTTTGGTATAATCATGTTGTGGATTGCCAAATATTTCTGACCTTTTTCCAATTTCAACTATTTTTCCTAAATACATCACTGCCACACGGTGGCTAATTCTTTCCACAACGGACATATCATGACTAATAAATAAATAGGAAAAATTAAATTCTGATTGTAAATCGATAAGTAAGTTTACGACCTGAGCCTGTATCGAGACGTCTAACGCAGACACGGCCTCATCAGCAATAATCAAGCGTGGATTGCAAGATAATGCCCTAGCAATACAAACACGCTGTCTCTGTCCACCAGAGAGTTCATGCGGATATCTATCAATAAAACTACTACCGAGTTCAACAACATCCAATAAATATTTTACCCTATTGGGGACATCTGATTTTGGTACAAATTTATGAACGTAGATGGGTTCAGCAATCGCATCACCGATTCTTATACGAGGGTTCAAAGAAGAGAATGGATCTTGAAATACCATTTGCATCGATTTCTTTATTTCAAAAATTTCATTTTTTGTCATGCTGGCTAAGTCCCGGCCTTCAAAAAAGATTGAACCGCTGGTTTGCTGTTCTAGCTGGATTAAAGTTCTTCCGGTTGTTGATTTGCCACATCCACTTTCGCCAACCAAACTTACTGTTTCCCCCTCAAAAATATCCAAATCAATGTTGTCTACAGCATGAACATTTCCTTCTGTTTTCGTAAAATAATTTTTTACATAAAAAAGTTTCTGAAGGTTTTTCACTTTCAAAAAGGGGTCCTTATTCTTCCTTTCTTGGTCAAAATGAGCAGCTTGTGTTTCCTGTATATTTTTGTGGGTCTTGGGTGAATTTTCATCAAGATCGAATTTTTTGGGATTTTTTTCTCCAGCCATACTTCCTAGTCTGGGGACCGACGATATTAATTTTTTGGTGTAAGAGTGCTGTGGAGAATGAAAGACATCCCTACAATTACCGCTTTCTACAATATCTCCTTTGTACATTACGATGACGCGGTCTGCAGTTTCTGCTACCACACCCATATCATGGGTAATAAACAAAACCGACATACCTGTTTCAGCCTGGAGTGCTTTTAGCAAATTTATAATCTGTGCTTGAATTGTTACATCTAAGGCAGTCGTAGGCTCATCTGCGATGAGTAAAGATGGGTTAGAAGACAATGCCATTGCAATCATTACCCTTTGCCGCATTCCACCAGAGAGTTGATGCGGATAACGCTTCATTTGGTTTTTAGCCTCGGGAATTCTAACTTTATTTAACAAATCTACAGCTCTTTTCTTTGCCTCATCCTTCGAAACATCGTGATGCATCAATATTGCCTCTGTCAGCTGAGTCTCTACATTTAATATAGGATTCAAAGCACTCATCGGTTCCTGAAATATCATTGCCAACTCATTGCCACGTATTTCGCGCATTTGTGTTTGTGTTTGAACGGATAGATCAATAATTGATCCGTCTTTTTGCCTCAATTTTATACTACCGGAAGTTTTAGCACTTTTTGTAAAATCGTTTAACCTCATTATAGACATTGCGGTAACTGATTTTCCCGAACCAGATTCTCCTACGATTGCAAGTGTCTCACCTTTTTTTATACAAAAGGATGTCCCCTTAACTGCCTCAACATCTAAATTTTTTAATTCAAACTTTACGTTTAAATCAGACACTGAGAGTAGTTCGCTGTTTTCCATTTAATTTTCCCCAAAAAATTGCCAAAACTCACTCTGTCATATTATTTCTTATATTACCAGATCAAAACATTCATGCTTTGGAATAGAATAATGAAATGTAAAATTTGTCGCAATTTCTTCTCGAATCTCTAAAAAATTATCTGAATTTAGCCAGTTTAAAAAGTATTCTTTAGACACCCACTTGGTCTGACAGTGATATATAGTGAAAACATCTGAGCACTTCCCACGCATAAGTTCAAAATGAACAAATCCTTTTGCCTCTTGTAATTTTTCAGACCTAAAACGCCAATCGCTCTCAAAACAAAATAAATAAACGTTCAAAATTTCAAATTTATCTAAAACAACAAACATCACATATTCTCAAACGACATATTATTTTTTTTGACAATGATAATCATTCTCATTAAATTGTAAAGTGTTTTTGTAGGTTTTTAGCCCATAGTTAAAGCTAATAGACCACAAGGCACGACGTTAAAATTAAATTTTAAGAAGAAACTGCAGGTTATTTCATAAATATTAATAAGAACTGATTTATATAGATATATTGCAAAAAAAAACGCGGAGAAAGGCAAGACTAGCTAGGTTTTTCATAATACACGGGCCCTGTACCAATAGCTTTCTATTACAAATTAAATCTATACCTTAGGAAATGTATAAGTCATTACAAAAAAGAATAGCCTCGACAATTTTTAATTAGACTGAATTTCTCAAGTTTTATAATCTATAATTCTTAATAAGCCGGCTTTAAAGAATCGTGTAATGTAAAAACTACGGCTAGGTGCCGTTTTTGAGAGAATGCAGTAACTAATGACTTCTGATAAATTTGAACAAAAGGTACGCGGACGACGCTGGCGGAAGCGTGATAACAACTTAACTGCACCCAAAATTATTCAGCGTCCCTTCGAAAAACTTATACGCTCCTATCCACCTGTAGAAATTGTTTCTGATGATCAACTAGAACATATTCACCAAGCATCCCTTAAATTGCTAGCTGAAACTGGTATAGATGTTCTGGATGTTGATGCTCGTGCCATCATGAAATTAGCGGGAGCTGACGTCAAAAATGGTGATATGCGAGTACGCTTTGACCCTGACCTGATCTTAGAGGTAATAGAACATGTGCCCTCAAAATTCACTCTTCATTCGCGTAATAAGGAACACGATGTAATTATGGGTGAGAACAACATTACTTTTGCCATGATGGCAAGTGCCCCAAATTGTTCAGATACAGACACAGGTCGACGCACGGGCAACCAGGAAGACTTTCGTAACTTTTTAAAATTAGCGCAGATGCATAACGTTTTACATATAACGGGTGGCTATCCCGTAGAACCCGTCGACATTCATCCTTCTGTTCGCCATCTTGATTGCATCCATGACTATATCACATTGACGGACAAAGCTTATTGTATCTATTCGCTTGGGAAGGAACGTGTTTTAGACACAATAGAAATGACGCGGATTGCCTATGGATTATCACGAGATCAAATGCGTAAACAACCCTGTATGTTCTCGATTATCAATACGAATTCTCCCCTGCAACTTGATATTCCTATGTTGCAAGGCATCATGGAATTGTCTGCTATGGGACAGCCGGTAGTAATAACGCCCTTTACGCTGGCTGGGGCAATGGCGCCTGTTACAATTGCGGGGGCCATAACCTTGCAAAATGCAGAAGCTCTTGCGGGTATAGCCTTTACGCAGATGGTGCGCCCAAAAGCGCCAGTAATGTATGGTGGTTTTACATCAAATGTGGATATGAAAACTGGTTCGCCAGCATTTGGCACGCCAGAGTACATGAAAGCACAGCACATTGGGGGGCAATTAGCACGAAAATACAAGATCCCTTATCGCTCTTCAAATGTTTGTGCCGCTAATACGGTGGATGCTCAAGCGGCATATGAGTCAGTTTTTTCTATTTGGGGCGCAATCAACGGCGGCGCCAACATGCTCATGCATGGGGCGGGATGGCTCGAGGGCGGCCTTTGTTGTTCTTATGAAAAAATAATCCTTGATATTGACCTACTGCAAATGATTACGGAGTTTCTTCAACCAGTTTTGAGCAGCTCAGAAGAAATAGCGCTAGATGCCATCAACGAGGTTGGACCAGCAGGGCACTTTTTTGGAACAGAACATACACAAGCGCGTTATCGAAATGCCTTTTATTCCCCAATCTTAAGTGACTGGCGTAACTTTGAGACCTGGCGAGAGGCGGGTTCGCCAGTCACCATCGAACGCGCTAACGCTGAATGGAAAAAACGCCTTTCCGGTTATGAAGTCCCCGATTTGGAGCCTGCAATCAGAGATGAGCTAGACGCATTTGTTGACAAACGCAAAACTGAAGGCGGTGTTGCCACAGATTTCTGACAGTTTCTGGAGAAAAAAGAAGAATGCCTAATATTCAAATTGACCCTAACACAAATGGAAAGAAACTGCCGTCACACGCGAAAGTAGTTATTATTGGTGGCGGAGTTGTTGGTTGTTCTATCCTATTCCACTTAGCTAAATTTGGTTGGAAAGATGCGATCCTACTCGAACGTGACGAGCTGACTTCTGGTTCATCGTGGCATGCGGCTGGGGGTATCCATACCATCAGTTCAGACCCCAACATCTCACGACTTCAATCATACACTATTAATCTTTATAAGGAGATCGAAGCACTGTCAGGCCAATCTGTAGGCCTGCATCAGACTGGTGGTTTCTATGCTGCCTCTACCAAGGAATGGTATGATTATCTCAAAGTTGAGCGCTCAAAGGCACGGTACATGGGCCTAGATCAGGAATTTATCTCACCAAAAGAGCTGGCTGAACGTCATCCATTGATTGATCCTAACCATTACCACGCAGTGCTTTGGGATGCGCAGGACGGCCATCTTGACCCGTCCGGCACCACTTATGCTTTTGCCAAGGCGGCTAAGGTGCATGGGGCACAGTATTTCACTCATTGTGGTGTGACCAATATGACTCAGATTCCCGATGGGACCTGGGATATTGTTACCCCTAAAGGTACGATCAATGCGGAGCACGTTGTAAATTGTGGTGGTCTGTGGGCGCGCGAGGTCGGCCACATGGCTGGTATTCACCTGCCCGTTCAACCGATGGAGCACCATTATCTAATTACGGAGCGAATAAGTGAAGTCGAGAATTTTGACCAGCAAATACCGCATGGTATAGATTTCGAGGCCAATATATATTGTCGTCAAGAAGGGCAAGGCATGTTGCTAGGCACATATGAGTCTCGAGCAACCCCATGGAAAATAAACGGGACACCGTGGGACTTCGGTCATGAATTACTGCCATCAGACCTAGATCGGATAGCAGAGCGTTTAGAAACTGCATTTGAACGTCTCCCAGCTATGGCTAATGCAGGAATTAAGGACGTGATCAATGGTCCCTTCACATTTGGTCCTGATGGCAATCCCCTGATAGGTCCTGTTCCAGGCATAAAAAACTACTGGGTGGCTGTTGGGGTTATGGCAGGGTTTTGCCAAGGTGGAGGTGTAGGTCTGACTTTAGCAGAATGGATGATCGACGGTGAACCATCCATTGACGTTTGGGCGATGGATGTAGCACGTTTTGGTGAGTTTGCGACGCCTGACTGGGGCTCGATCAAATCGTCGGAAAACTATGAACGCCGATTCGTGATGGCCTTCCCGAATGAAACCCTACCCAAAGGCCGTAAGCAAAAGACAACCGCGCTTTATGATCGCATGATCGCGAAAGGTGCGGTGATGGATCAGAGCTTCGGCCTCGAACACGTACTCTGGTTTGCAGACAGCCCCGACGACGCGCATGAAGTTCCAACCTTTGAGCGCAACCGGTCGCATGACTATGTCGCGCGTGAAATCAAGGCAGTGCGTGAAGCAGTTGGTGGTATCGAGATCGCCAACTTCGGCAAGCACGAATTCGAGGGGCCAGGTGCGCGCGACTTCCTAAACCACATTCTTGCAGGATACGTGCCCAAGCCTGGCCGCTTGACACTGACACCGATGCTGACTCCCAAGGGCAAGCTTTACGGTGATCTGACGGTAGGTTGCCTCGCCGAGGATCATTTCATGCTGTTCGGGTCGGGGGCTATGCAAGAAGCGCACCGCCGCTGGTTCGAAAAAAACCTGCCCGCAGGCATTGCCTACGCCAATGTTTCGGACTCCTGGCACGGAATCGCCCTGTCCGG
>CACPDC010000003.1:0-105000 GCA_902632595.1 uncultured SAR116 cluster alpha proteobacterium | reverse complement strand
TTAAATAAATGAGCATAAGAAAAAGAATTTTTATTAGGCTCATTTCTATCTGGGAAGGAAGCAAACTGAATATGTCGAACATCCGTCTTTAGAGATTTAAAAGTCTCTAAAAGAGCTTTTCTTGAACCTTTTATATGAAGTATATGGAAACAATCAAACATAATGCCTACTCTGTCGGAATTTATTTTAGCTATTACATTGCTTGCGCATTGCACTGAAGAGAGAAAATACCCAGGTACAGAATATGTATTTATAGGTTCTATTAATATCTGCACTTTTGTACCTTGTAACATCTCTAGAGCATAATCTATGTTAAAGCACAAAGTATCGAAAGCAGAAGGAGCGGAGGTAATGCCCGAGAGAATGTGAATATATTTCACATCAATTTCTTTTGCATAGGCTATAGCCTGATTAATTGCCTGCCTTGCTTGCGGAATTGCATCATGGAGCGCTGATAAACCAAATCGTCCCTGATCACCTTTAGCGGTATTTATAACAAGCATTGGAATGCCCGCACGCTCACATGCCAGTCTTAAATCACTAGGGGATATGTGATAAGGTCTTTGACATTCAACAGCTCGAAATCCTGCTTCACCAGAACGAGTTATAGCATCAATTAAATTGTATTCCGTGAATAAGTATCCCAAATTTGCTGATAAGGCGAAGTCCGGCACATCTTTTCTCCTATTCAAATAAGGGTTATGATCCTCAAACCTTGCATTGTTTTGTGTAAAACAATAATTAAAATGAAAGACATTGAACAGTAAAATGATTATGGATATACTGTGAATCTTTCGGAAAACTACAAGATAGAAATTCATCTGAGGGTTAATACATGCGTTATATTCACACTATGGTAAGAGTAAAAAATTTAGACGTATCAATTGATTTTTATTGTAACAAGCTAGGATTTATTGAGTTAGGTAGATATGATTCCGAAAAGGGCAGGTTTACAAATGTGTTTTTATGTGCCCCCAAAGATAAAAATTCTGCAAAAGAAAATAGGTCCCCTGAATTGGAGTTAACCTATAATTGGGATCCAGAAGAGTATACAAACGGAAGAAATTTTGGTCATCTTGCTTATCGAGTGGATGATATTTATGAAACATGTCAGAGTTTAATGGATAAAGGAATCACAATTAATAGACCGCCGCGCGATGGGTATATGGCGTTTATAAAGTCTCCTGACGGAATTTCCATTGAGCTTCTTCAAGAAGGCGAAAAACAGCCTGAACAGGAGCCTTGGAGCTCAATGCCAAATTCTGGCAGCTGGTAACTCAAATGTCTCGAATTGAAATAGCCCTGTTTAATTATCTATCAGATAATTTTGGAATACTGCTTCATGACAAACATACAAAAAAGACTATTGCGATCGACGCAGGTGATGCAGCATGTTATAATAAAGTACTTGATAAAAACGGGTGGCATTTATCTGAGATTTGGGTAACACACCATCATTGGGATCACACAGACGGAATAAATAGCCTATACAAGCGGTGGAATTGTAAAGTGATAGGACCCGCTAATAATTCAACTGTTCCAATTGCACATTTATCTCAAGGACTAACAGAAGAAGATAGCTTTTTGTTTGCGGATTCGCCCGTGAAAATTCTCCATACACCTGGTCACACACTTGATATGATAAATTTTTATCTACCATCAGAAAACATTTTTTTTTCAGGTGATACATTGTTTTCTCTAGGATGTGGCAGAGTATTTGAAGGAGATATGGAGACGATGTATAAAAGTTTAAATAAAATTTCAGCTCTCCCCAATAAGACAATAATTTACTGCAGCCATGAATATACGAAAGCGAATGGAAAATTTGCATTAAGCGTTGAAACCCAAAATAAGGCCTTAATTTCTCGCATTGACGAGGTCGAAGAAATGGTAGCAGCAAATAAGCCAACTATTCCAACTAATTTAGAATTGGAAAAGCAAACAAACCCATTTCTTCGGACCTCCTCTCCTTTAATTCGAGAAAAATTCAATCTTCTTAATTCGAGTGATATTGAGGTGTTTTCTGCCCTAAGAAAGGCAAAGGATACATTCTAAAAAATATGTGCTCTGTTAGGCTACGCACCTAACTCAATTTTATCCAACCTTCTTTGGGAGTATTTCTTCTTACGCATTTTCGTAATTTGCTTTGCCTTACCTTTAGTGAGACAATCTGGACAAACACAATTACCTGCAAGATCAAAATTCGTGCGGAGATTAGGTAAATGGTGACACCAACATGATTTTTCTTTAAATGGACCGCACTGAAAATTAGTGCCACATTCATCACATACTAATCTCTTCATATCGCCCCTATTTTTGCAATGTGGTTTCTACTGTTGTCCTCAGTTTAATAATCATAGTCTCAATTAAAAAGCCAAATATCTCTAGTTTCTCGCCGCTTTTTTTCTTTCATGCGACAATAAATATTGCTTTCGAAGGCGCAATGTTGTCGGCGTTACTTCAAGTAATTCGTCCTGATTCAAATAAGCCATCATTTCTTCTAGCGAGAGGTTTCGTGGCGGAGATACGGAAACTGCGTCATCATTTCCAGATGCACGCACATTAGTAAGTTTTTTTCCTTTTAGGACGTTTACCTCCAAATCATTATCACGATTATGCTCTCCAACAATCATCCCCTGATATACATGCGTTTGATGGGAGATAAACATTACCCCTCGATCCTGCAAATTAAACAAAGCATAAGCAACAGCCTGACCAGTATCATTTGAGATTAAAACACCATTTCTCCGCCCAGGAATATCTCCCTTATATTCTGCATAACTATGGAATAATCGATTGATAACACCTGTGCCTCTCGTGTCTGTAAGAAACTTGCTTTGAAAGCCAATCAGTCCACGTGATGGAGCAAGAAAAGTAAGTCTAGTCTTACCTGCGCCAACCTCGCGCATATCCAACATTTCAGCCTTGCGACGATTTAAGGAATCAATAACTGAACTTGAATATTCTGAGTCGACATCTATTATAACTTCTTCAATTGGCTCTAAACGCTGTCCTTCTTCTTGCTTATAGAGAACTCTTGGTCTTGATACAGTAAGCTCAAAACCCTCTCTTCGCATTGTCTCAATTAGAACGCCTAGTTGTAATTCGCCCCTGCCACCGATTTCGAAAGAATCCTTGTTATCACTCTCTGAGAATGTAATTGCTACATTTGTCTCTGCCTCTGATAGCAATCGTTCGCGTATCATTGTTGAGGTGACTTTTTTACCTTCCTGGCCTGCAAATGGTGAATCATTCACAGTAATGGTAACTGACATAGTGGGAGGATCAATTGGTGTTGACTGAATTGGCTGTTTTTGTTCTGAGTTACAGATTGTATCTGAAACAGACGTTTTTGCTAAACCAGCAATGCAAATTATATCACCGGCTTCAACCCTATCAACAGGCACTCTGTTTGTTCCCTCAAAATGCATTAATTTAGTTAGTCTACCGTGTTCAATAATATTACCATTAAGATCTAAAGAGCGAACCTGCTCGTTCATTTTTGCTGTCCCTTGTACAACTTTTCCAGTAAGACATCTTCCAAGAAACTGGTCTGCGTCAAGTAATGTCGCCAGCATTGCGAAAGGCGCCTTTAAATCTTGTTTTGGTGGAGGCACATGTTCCAAAATTAAATTCAATAATGGTTCTAATGATGTGCGTTCATCTTCCAGTTCCGTTACGCACCATCCGTCGCGACCTGATGCATATAAAATTGGAAATTCAAGCTGCTGCTCATTTGCTTCAAGGGCAACAAATAGGTCAAACACCTCGTCTACCACCTCTTCAGAGCGACCATCCGGTCTATCTACTTTATTTATAATTACGATTGGCCTTAAGCCAAGTGTAAGTGCTTTACCTAAAACAAATTTTGTCTGAGGCATCGGACCTTCGGCAGAATCAGTTAGCAATATAACCCCATCAGCCATATGTAAAACACGCTCAACCTCTCCACCAAAATCAGCATGCCCAGGTGTATCAATGATATTTATTCTTACATTCTTCCAGCGAATAGATGTTGGCTTAGCAAGAATTGTGATACCTCTCTCTTTTTCCAATTCACCTGAATCCATCAATCTTTCGCTAATAGACTGATTATCACGGAACATGCCAGATTGTTTCATAATTGAATCAATTAAGGTTGTTTTACCATGATCAACGTGGGCAATAATTGCTATATTGCGTAACTCTTGAGTCATTTCACAGGGACCTTTTAACAGACATATTTTATGGATGTTTTATATCGTTATACGCTGAAAAGAAATCAAGATTTGCTTACTAAAGAATTTTTTCCAATAAAGTTACTCCCGCATGTTGCATATTTGTTAGCTGACGATCTAATGAGCCCTCCAAGTCAATTGCACGACAAGCAGATAAAATAACAGTTGCATCAAAACCAAGGCGCACTGCATCTAGAGCAGAATAAGCAACACAAAAATCTGTTGCCAAGCCAGCTAAATAGACATTTTTAATCTGTTTTGATGAGAGCCACCCTTGCAGACCAGTCACTGTTTGACCGTCATTTTCGAAAAAAGCGGAATAACTATCTACTTCATGACGAAAACCTTTTCGAATTATTGATTGTGCATACGCTGTATTTAATTCAGGGTGAAACTCAGCACCTCGACTATTTTGAATACAATGGTCAGGCCACAAAGTTTGTGAGCCATAAGGCAGTTGTATTTCTGAGAACGGTTTACTGCCTTGATGAGAGCTTGCGAAACTGGAATGTGACTCCGGATGCCAGTCTTGAGTTAACACAACATTACTAAAACATTTCATTAATTTATTAATTGGCTCCACAACATGATCCCCTTGATCTACAGAAAGGGCTCCACCTGGGCAGAAGTCCAGTTGAACATCAATCACGAGCAAACAACTATCACTCTCTTTAAATTTCATATTTAAGTTTTCTCATCCATCACTTCAGACCAATGACGCCTGCATAATGATATATACTTATCGTTACCGCCTATCTCAATTTGCTCGCCATCTTTGACCACTGTACCATTTTCTAATTGCCTCACAACCATGGTAGCCTTTTTACCACAATGACATATAGTTTTTATTTCTCGAATATCATCAGCGATTGCAAGTAACTCACCTGAGCCAGGAAATAATTTTCCTTGAAAATCAGTCCTTAAACCAAAACACATAACAGGGATATCCAGCATATCTGCAATTGTGGCCAATTGCCAAACTTGCTCTCTTGACAAGAATTGAGCCTCATCAACCAATACGCAAGAGCATTTTTTTTCTAAATTAGATTTTTCAGTTAGACTCAAAAGATTAGTATCGTTGCAAAACGCAAGGGCATCGGCACTAAGACCGATTCTAGAGGCTATTACACCAGGTCCAGCTCTTGTATCTAGCTTAGCGGTGAGAAGAAGCGTTTGCATACCTCTTTCCTCATAGTTATGAGAGGCCTGCAATAATATTGTTGTTTTACCCGCATTCATTGCGGAATAAGAAAAATACAATTTAGCCATTTTGCTCTCTATTCGCAAAGGGACCTGAAAATTAACAATTTTAAGTTGTCAAAATATGACAAGTTAATCAACAATTGCTTTCATTCTCTCCCCTTTTTTTTAAAAATTAAATTTCCAGTGAAAATAGTTTCATCTTGAAAATAGTCATAAAACATGGATAACATTTGGTTATGGATTCTTTGACTATACTAGATCACCCTGTAATGAGTCATAAACTCGCTATTTTGCGAGACGAGAACACACGTTCACCGGAATTTCGAAAAACATTATTGGAAATCGGACACATTATGAGTTGGCCTGTATTTTCCCATCTTTCCGTAAAGGAGACTGAAATAACAACGCCGATGGAGAAGACCACACAAAAAATTCTTACCTCTCCATATCCATGTATAGTATCAATCCTACGGGCAGGAAATGGAATGGCTGATGCGTTATCAGCGACTCTTCCAGAGGCACCCATCGGTTATATTGGTATGCAAAGAAATGCGGACACACATTTGGCGGAGCCATATTTCAAAAAGCTTCCAGACCAAATTCAAAACCGGCAAATTATTTTGGTAGATCCGATGCTTGCTTCAGGTAGTTCAGCTGAACAAGCTGCTGATTTTTTAAAAAGAGATGGGGCAAAAAATATTTTGTTTGTGTGCCTTGTTGCTGCACCAGAGGGGATTAAATACTTTCACAATCATCATCCAGATATTCCAATAATCGCCGGAGCGCTTGACCGTGAATTAGATAAAAACGCTTATATTTTACCAGGCCTTGGGGATGCGGGCGATAGGATTTATGGCACTGAATAGAATTTATAAATATATTACCGCTGATGAGTTTTATTTGTGAAAATTCAGAACAGGTTTTTCGGACCAAATGAAACTGGTAACAATGTCTTCAAGAGAAACCTTTTTTTAAAATTTTTTTCATTGCATATTAAAACTGGCATTTCTAGACTAGCAAATTCACGTATTTTTTGTCTGCATCCTCCGCAAGGTGTGCATAGTTCCAATCCCCCTCCACTTACAGCTATCAATTTTATTTGCTTACTACCTGATAAGATCATAGCAGATATAGCGCCTGCTTCTGCGCAACTACCTTGGGGATAAGCAGCATTTTCAACGTTTACACCTAAGTGCATTTTCCCAAATTCGTCGAGTATTGCTACGCCAACTTTAAATTTTGAGTAAGGTGCGTATGCGTTTTGTCTAGCTGAAATAGCAGACCGACATAATTGCTTTTCTATTTGAGTTAGCATATAGATTACCGTTCCTTAATATAAGGCTGGCCTATAGCTCGGGGAGGGGTAACACCTCCTATAAATCCAGCCAACAGTATTACCGTAAGCAAATAAGGAAGCGCAATTAACAAATCCGATGATATTTCACCAATTAATATAAATTCTATTCCTTGTATACGTGTTGCGACGGCCTCTAAAAATCCAAACAGTAAACAAGCAAATAATGCAGGAACTGGCCTCCATTTACCAAAAATCATTGCTGCTAAAGCAATATATCCTTTACCAGCCGTCATTTCTTTTACGAAACCGGCTCCTGTAGCGGTAGACAAATAAACGCCTGCTAGCCCACATAAAATGCCGGCGATAATAATAGCCTGAAAACGCATCTTCGTTACAGAGATTCCAGCGGAATCTATGGCCTCTGGTTTTTCACCTACTGCCCTAAGCCTTAGACCAAAGGTGGTCTTAAACAATATATAATATGTGATAGCCACACTTACTATGGCAGCCCAAACAAGTATATTATGACCAGATATGAGGTGTTTATAAATAACACCAAAGATTGGAGTATGTAGTTCAAAAAATTCTATAAATGGTAATTCTATAGAGTTAAACCTTGAGGTTTTTGTTAGAGTCGGTGTAAGACCACCTTGTCTAAATAATGCTATCCCGATAATGACTGTAAGGCCAGACGCTAAAATATTTATTGCAAGTCCAGATATCACTTGGTTACCACGATGAATTATGCAAGCAAAACCATGTATTAGGCTAGCAATGATAGAAACAAGAACAGCAGCAACAGCGCCAATCCAAGGTGAACCTGTCCCGTATGCTACAGCTGCAGCGACGAAAGCGGCCATAAGCATTTTACCCTCCAAGGAGATATCAATAATTCCTGACCTCTCCGAGAAGATCCCAGCCATTGCACAGAAAATTAGAGGGGTAGCTACTCGTAACGTTGAATCCAAAGTAAGAACAAATTGAAACCAAAAATCAGTCATTTTTTGGCCTCATCATAAGTTCATTTCGCAAGAACAATTTTTCCAGCGCCGGGTTAAACATGTATGCTAATGCTCCAGAAAATAAAATTATAAGACCTTGTATCATTAATACCATATCTCGGGTGATTGCTTGAAATTCAAAATCAAGTTCAGCGCCACCCTGAAAAAGAGCTCCAAATAACAAACTCGCAAAAATTATCCCAACAGGATGGTTGCGACCCATCAATGCAACGGCTATGCCTGTAAAACCATATCCAGAGGTAAAATTTAGTATAACTCTGTGCTGAACCCCAAGAATTTCATTTACAGCCATCATGCCTGCCAGACCCCCTGAAATCGCCATGGTTACGATAATGATGGTTTCGGGTCTATATCCAGCATATGCTGAGGCCTTTAAACTAAAGCCTGTAGCTCTAATTCGGTAGCCCAAACGAGTTCGCCATATCAATAGCCAGACAAGCAAACAACATATTAAAGCTATAACAAAAGATAAATTAAGTGGTGATCTTCCGACATCAAATCCCAATTTGTTGAAAATCTCATGGAATTGCCATAACGCTACACCATCTGAAAAAGAAACGGTTTCCGGAGACATTTGGTTTGGGGCCATGAGCATACCAGCCAGCAACCAAACCAATATCGCAGAAGCAATAAAATTAAACATAATTGTTGTTATTACAATATGACTTCCTCTTTTGGCCTGCAAATAACCTGGTATTACACCCCATATTGCGCCGAATAAAGCTGACCCCAAAATAGCTAGAAAAATTACAATTATAACAGGTAAATAACTGCCAAGACTTATTGCTACCAATCCAATTCCTAACCCGCCCATTGCAGCCTGGCCTTCACCACCAATGTTAAACAACATAGCATGAAAAGCCACTGCCACCGCTAACCCTGTAAAAATAAAATTAGTGGTATAAAAAAGAGTGTATCCAAGTCCCCCCTTATACACAAACGCTCCCTTAAGCATGACTGATAATGCAGTAAATGGATTTTCGCCAATTATCGCGATGATAATACCTGCAACAAATAATGCTGTCAGTAAATTTAAAACCGGAATTAGAACAATATCTACATATCTTGGCAACCGAGACGCCTGCATTATTTTTTATCCTCTTTCGCCTCTTCTATTGGAATTCCTGCCATCATTTTTCCAAGCATTGCCTTTGTAGCAGTTATTTTGGGGACGATTCCCATTATTTCACCAGAATTCATTACTAGGATTCTATCTGATAAACTAAGTATTTCCTCTAATTCGACAGAGACTAGAAGAATTGCACAACCGTTATTTCGCATGCCTATAAGAGTTTTGTGAATAAATTCGATAGCACCAATGTCGACTCCACGTGTAGGTTGTCCAACCAGAAGGATTTTGGGAGTTGATGAAATTTCTCGTGAAAGAACCAACTTTTGCTGATTTCCTCCAGAAAACTGACTACTATACAATCTCGGATTTTGTGGACGAACGTCAAAAGCTTCCTGAAGTTGGGAGCAATATGCTTGTATAGTATCTGGATTGGTGAAAAATCCATTCCCTAGTTTTTTATTATTTTCATACCCAAGAATCACTGATTCAAAGGCTTGAAATTGTAAAACCAAGCCCTCTGAATGACGGTCTTCTGGAACGTGAGACACCCCTAGTTGTCTCATTAATCGTGGGTTTGGATTTTTTTTTGCATCAAACAAATGTTCTTCAATTTTAAAAAACCCGCGGCTTGGCTGGGTAATACCCGACAAAACCGATAATAATTCAGACTGCCCGTTTCCAGCGATCCCTGCTATCCCTAAAATCTCGCCAGCGTGAAGGTCGAAAGTTGCATTTTTAAGGCTATCAAAACCTCTTTTATCAACAACGCCTAATTGTTCTACAGAAAGTGCAACTTTTCCTATACTTTGAAGTTCATATTTATTGTTTACAAGAACAGATCTGCCAACCATCTGCTCTGCCAACATTTCAGGGGAAGTATGTTTAGTAAGAGTGTTAGCTACCATCTTTCCTTGCCGCATCACCGAAACTTCGTCCGTAATTGCCATTATCTCATGAAGTTTGTGCGTTATAAGCAATATGGTGACACCTTCTGACTTTAAGGCTAGCAGTATCTCAAATAACTGTTCTGTCTCCAGAGGAGTTAAAACTCCTGTAGGTTCATCAAGTATTAATACTCTTGCACCTCTATATAATGCTTTTAATATTTCTATTCTTTGCTGAATACCCACGGGCAGATTTTCAGTTAGACTATCGAGTTCAACTTCTAAGCCATATGCTTGTTTTAACTTTTCAAGTTTTTTCCTCGCATTTTGAAGGCCTTTGTAAAGACCTGTCTTCCCCTCAGCTCCAAGAACTATGTTTTCTAAAGCTGTGAAATTTGGTACCAACATAAAATGTTGGTGGACCATTCCTATCCCTAGCCTGAGAGCGTCTGATGGTTGTTTAAAATAAGCCAACTTTCCATGCACTTTTATTTCACCACTATCCGGCTGATAAAACCCATATAAAATTGACATTAATGTTGATTTCCCAGCTCCATTTTCACCAATAATCCCGTGAATGGTCCCTCCGGAAACATTCAGACTAATCTCTTTATTTGCCTGAACTGGACCAAATGACTTATTTATATTTTTTATTTCAACAGCAAACGGCGACTTAAAGTCGCCGTTCTGTTTTGAGTTTTCAATATTCAAAATGTTAAACTCGCTTAACTACTATTTTTAGTAAGGACAATTATTATCCGCTAAATAATCATGGACTGAAACGTCGCCAGAAAGAATGGCGTCTCTTGCTGACGCAACGGCCTTTTTTATATCCGCTGTAATTAAGCTTTCATTGTTCTCATCTAAAGCCCAATCTACCCCACCTTCGGCTAAGCCAAGAACCTGAACTCCAGATGTAAATTGACCCTTACTGGAATCCATGAATGTATTATATGCAGCAACATCCACTCTTTTAAGCATAGACGTTAATACAGAACCTGGAGCAAGACCGTTTTGGTTTGAGTCTACACCAATAGCCAGTTTACCGGCGTCTGCTGCTGCCTGAATAACACCAATACCTGTTCCCCCAGCGGCATGATACACAACATCTGCACCTCGATCAATCTGGCTCCTTGTTAGCTCAGCTCCTTTGGCAGGGTCATTCCATGCGGATGGGGTGGAGCCTGTCATGTTCTGAAAGATTTCTGCATTAGCTGCCACTGATTTCACTCCACCCACATAACCGCAAGCAAACCTGCTTATAAGTGGAATATCCATTCCGCCAACAAACCCCACCTTATTTGTTTGTGAGGCTGTAGCAGCTGCAACGCCCACCAGATACGAACCCTCATGTTCTTTGAACGCATATTGACGAAGGTTAGGTGAGTCTAACCAACTAACATCGATAATTGAAAATTGTACATCAGGATTATCGGCTGCAACTGCAGCAATTGCATCAGCTTGAGCAAAACCTACTCCCAATACAATTGTAGCACCGCGTTCGACCATTCTTCGCATTGCCTGTTCTCTTTGTGTTTCGTTGGTCACCTCAAATTCCATGACCTCTATACCTGTTTCTTCTGTAAATTTCTTTACACCATTCCAAACACCTTCATTGAAAGACTTGTCAAACTTGCCACCCATATCATATATCACAGCAGGCTTCATAGAATGTGAGCCAGCTATAGCTGCTGTAATGACTGAAAACATCGCCATACAAGAGACAACTAATGTTGTGGCGATAGACAATATATTTATTTTTTTAATCATAATTTCTCCATTTATCTATTTTAGTCCTATTTCTTTAAGTCTATTTAGCAGATATCCATCTGCCGAAAGCACGTCATTTAACATTACCTCTGGTCTTGGATGCAAAAACATTGGTATAGAATAACGTGAATTATTATTTTTTCCACCAGGATTTATTACACGATGAGGTGTTGATGGAAAATAGTTCTCACTCGCCATAGCAAGCATGTCTCCATTATTAATTGTAATCATTCCTGAGTCACATGAAATGTCATGCCATTTGCCTTCTTTATCTTGTGCTTGTAGTCCAGGCTCCGAACCTGCCACAAGCAAAGTAATAAGATTAATGTCTTCGTGCGCTGCTGCTCGAATTGCACCTGGTTCAACGTCTTTTTCAATAGGGGGGTAGTGCAAAATACGAAGTAAACTTTGTTCACTCCCATGCATCATCCCGTCCAAAGGTTCAGACAATTTGTTTAGAATTTCCCGGGGCATGTTTTCATTGAGCCATCTCAATAATGTTAAACCCAAACTAACGAGGTCATTATATAATTTTCTTGTTTCTATTTCTAATTCTGGGGGAACTCTTCCCCAGGGAAACACATGATAGAATTCCTTCAGATCTTTTATATCAACGCCCTTGGCATTTTCTGAGCGAAAGGGAAAGTAACCATCCTGCTTCTCCATGTCTCGCAGATATTGATTCTTCGACTCACTCGCAAAAAATGTGCCCCAATTTTTATAAATTGACTGCACTTGCTCAGAACTTATTGGATGATCCTCTAATATGGCAAAACCGGTTTCATGCAGTGAACGTGTTAATGTTTCCGGTGCTTTTTCATCTTTGTAGCTTACCGTTTGAACCTTCATAATTTTTTATTTCCTTGACTATTTAAACGCTTTTTATAGGCAGAATCAGCTTGAGAAAAAATGGATATAAATTTCTTTTGAGCAGCTTTTGCATCTACATTCACCGCTACATTTACAGGCCTTCTTTCCAGATTTTCACTTACAAACGAATTTCCTACTTTTTCTCCTTCAAGTATGACAGATAGCGGCGCTTTTTGGAAAGTAAAAATATCAGGATCAGTAATTGCCAATATTGCTGCCGGATCATGCATCAAACAAACAGATTTTCCTACAACTGTTTTATAAAAATTAATATAAAATTTAGATAAATCGTGAATGAAGCCTCCTATTCGAGGCGAGTTTTTTGCCCCTTGAGTAAATACATCATGCGAAAATTGGATATTTGAAGTAACATCAAGACCAATCAAGTCTATCTCCCAATTTGCCTCAAGCACTTTTTCAGCTGCATGAGGGTCATTCCAAAAATTTGCTTCTGCATATGAGGTTACGTTTCCAAGCACATGCACAGCACCACCCATTATCACAAGTTTTTTAATATGATTAATAATTTCTGGGTCATAATCTAGTAGGTTTGCAATATTACTCAAAGGACCAATAGGGCACAAAATGATTTCACCAGTATTAGCTCTTATAGTCTCAGACAAATAAATGTGGGCGGGCCTAGGATCTGCTGTTCCAACTGGAATGATTTCAGTTATTTCACCAAAACCTTGTTCTCCGTGAACATGGAAAGAGGGGGTGTTCATCTCTATGGATATTGGTCTTTCTGCTCCTCTCGCAACTGCGCAATTGTAACCACCATGCTCTGCCAACCAGAGAGAATTGCGTGTTGCTTGGTCTACGTAAACATTCCCAAAAATTGTGGTTAAACCAACCACTTCCAGTCTACTATCCGCAAAAGCCTGATGTATTGCCATCGCGTCATCAATGCCAGGGTCTGTATCAATAATAATCTTTTGAACTGACACGACAACAAACCTATACGTTTTTCTTCAAAAAATGTTTAACTTCTTTTATGGTTGGAATTGCTGCTAAAGCTCCTGGTTTGGTAATTTGCAACGAAGCCGCCGCGGAACCATATCTCATGGCCTGCATCATTGTTAAACCTTGGCCTAAAGAAGCTAGCAAATAGCCAAGAAAAGTGTCTCCTGCACCCGTTGTGTCTATTGCATTAACATTAAATGGAGAAACAAAAAAATCGCCCTCGTTTCCAATATATCGAGCTCCTTTTGAACCAAGAGTAATAACAAGATTTGGCAATCCGAGAGCTTGAATATCTTTATTGGTAAATTTTGTCAAAGCATCCGCTTCTCCCTCGTTAACTACCAATAAATCGGTAAGATGTAGAAGGGAAGCAGTTTGTTCTGCGACGAATGGCGCCGCACTATAACAAATTTTTAAACCCTTCTTTCTTGCTCGCAGCAAAAATTCATGAACTAAACATGTCTCATTTTGTGCAAGTGCCCAATCGGTCTCTTTTGCGTTTGCTAGTGCAGATATAATTTGTTTTTCAGAGATTTGATAATTGGCAGAGCCAGAGAGCACTATCTGATTCTCTCCCGTTTTTGAATCTACCATCACAATAGCGTGCCCTGATTCCGCCTCTAATAAAGCTACGTTTTTGATATTCACGCCTACATCACTCATCTCATCTAAAAAGATTAAATCTTTTCTTCCGAACGCGCCAATATGGAAAACGTCTGCGCCTGCTTTGGCGAGTGCAACTGATTGATTAGCACCTTTACCGCCAAGAGCAATTCTATACTCTGTTGCTGAAAGCGTTTCACCAGCAGAAACAAGATGCGGTAATCGATAAAAATAATCTAAATTTATTGACCCGAGATTATATATTGTCATAAAAATTTTTACCTTTTTTTAAGCACCCTTACCACCATTTTTCAAAGACCAACCAATTGGGTCATGCAAAAATGCTTCAACCGTTTCGACCGTTTTTCTATCAAATTTTTTATGAGTTTTTAACTCCACTAATATATCCCACCATGTAGCCAAATAATGTAATTCTAGTCCATGTTCTGAAAGTTTTTTTTTGGCATCTTTAAACAAATCATAGTAGAATATAACTAAAATATGTTTACATTCTGCGCCTGCCAGTCTTAAAGCGTCGGCAAACATAAACTTGCTTCCTCCATCTGTCGCTAGGTCTTCCATTAATAAAACTTTTGCTCCGGGTTCTAGGTGCCCCTCTATCTGCGCGTCCCTGCCGAAGCCCTTCGCTTTTTTTCGAACATACTGCATTGGAAGAGCAAGATGCTCGCTAAGAAAAGCGGCGAAAGGGATGCCTGCTGTTTCGCCACCAGCCACCGAGTCAAAATATTCTAAGCCAACAGAATCTGCTAGCAAAGAAGCAGAGTAACCCATTAAAGTAGCTCTTATTTCTGGAAAAGATATAAGTTTTCGACAATCAATATAAACAGGACTTTTTGCCCCAGAAGTTAGAACAAATGGCTGAGCGGCATTTACATGGACTGCCTCAATATCTAATAACATTCTTGCGGTTGACCGGGCGATGACCTTTCGTGATGTATGACTATGGCTAATCATTTGTCTTTAAGCCTTTTTGTTTCAGCAGAACTAACTCAATTTTTGTACCATTCAAAGTTTTATACATTAATTTTTTATTAATTTCATGTGACGCTAAAATTAATTTTTTTTGCCCCTGCTATCTCGCTTTAATATTAACATACTTCCCGCTAAGACCATTCCAGAAATAGTTAGTATCATCAATGTTGCTATGGCATTTATTTCCGGTGAAACACCAAGACGAATTTTCGAAAATATTACGATAGGAAGAGTTGAGCTCCCTGGTCCACTAACAAAGCTTGCAATTACTAAATCATCGAAACTTAAAGTAAATGATAATAACCATGCAGCAATAATTGAAGGGAAAATAAGCGGCAAGGTAATTGACATGAACACAAAAGGCTGCCTTTCTCCTAAATCTCTTGCCGCTTCCTCAAGGTATCTATCCATATCACGAAGTCTTGTTTGAATGACAACTGCAGCAAAACACATCCCAAAAGTTGCATGTGCGATCATGATTGTATCCACACCACGGCCAGACGGCCAACCAAAAGTTGTCTCCATAGCTATAAATAGTAGTAACATAGACAAGCCCGTTACTGCTTCAGGCATGACTAATGGCGCACTTGCAACAAGGCTCAAAGTCAACCTAGCTCTAAAAGCTGAAAATCTAACAAAGGCGATAGCGATCAATAAACCGAAAAAAGTGGAAATCGTTGCAGAGCTCATACCAATTAAAAGCGACTTATATAAAGCTGAGAGCAAAATATCATCTGTCCAAAGTTCTCTATACCACTTAGTTGAAAAGCCAGCCCAAACAGCTACGAGTTTACCGCTATTAAAACTATAAATCATCATTATCATCACAGGGATATATAAAATACCAAATCCAACAATAGCTAGGACCTTTACTATTAGTGGGACATCATACCGCATTAGCTAATTCCCTCTTTATCTTGATATCTCGCGTAAACAATTGGTAGTATGATTATTGCAATAAGTATTATCGCTATCGCAGATGCCACCGGCCAATCTCTATTCCTGAAAAATTCAGTCCAAATGACTTTTCCAAGCATTAGTTGCTCTGGTCCCCCAAGCAAAGCTGGTATCACAAATTCGCCTACAGCGGGGATGAAAACGAGTAAACTACCTGCAATTATGCCAGGTATGCTGAGGGGCAGAATTATAGTTTTGAATATATCCCATTTTCTGGCACCAAGGTCTGCTGCTGCCTCTATAATGGAACCATCTAGTCGCACAAGAGATGCGTATAATGGTAAGATCATCAATGGTAAATAGGTAAGAACCATCCCAGCATAAATTGAAAAGTCAGTTTGCATCATTTGGATGGGAATTACCGTAACACCAGCCCATATCAAAATATCATTTATAAAGCCGTTTGGGTTCAACAAACCAATTAATGCATACATTCTTAACAGAGATGAAGTCCAGAAAGGCATCAATACCAATATAAGCAAAATATGTTGTAAGGATTTATTTGAACGCGCTATCCACCAGGCCATTGGGTAAGCAAATAAAAGACAATATAGTGTAGAAAAAAAAGCCAAGCGGATGCTATTAACCGCAGGCCATAAGTAATCTTCCCAGTATTCGTAAATTAAATAGTAATTGTCTACCACTGGTTGGAACGATATACCGCCGGGACCAAATTGAAATGCAGGATTATAGGGTGGCACTGCTCGCCTTGCTTCGGAAAAAGACACATTTATCATTTCTATTAGTGGAAGCATAAAAAATAACAAAAGCCATGCTAGAGGCAACCAAATTACAATCTGTCGTCCAAATCTTTGAAAAAAATAATTCATTTTTTAACTTTCGAGAACAATAATCGCTTCTGGTGAAAAATTTACAAACCCTGTTTTTAACATTGGTGAATTAGCTTTGCTTGGCTGATTATGAGACTGATACAATTTTAATTTTACACCCTCCGGCCCAATCACCCTATATTGGGTACCTGCTCCGTAGAAAGCAAAATCTAAAATATCGACCTTAAATTCATTTATATTTCCTGTTGGCCTTGATGTGAGTGAAATTTTTTCAGGCCTTAGGGCGAGCTTAACTTTTTGCCCTACATTAAAATTAGAATCACTGGAAACATAAATGGGCACAGCTGCCTGCATCAACCAGTGAGTATTTTTGTTTTCTTTTACTACCGCTTCAAGAAAGCTGATTTCACCCACAAAATCTGCAACAAACGATGTCTGTGGTTGTTCGTAGATTTCCTTTGGCGTACCAAGTTGTATCAATTTTCCTTCATTCATTACACCAATTCTAGTAGACAAAGTCATGGCTTCTTCTTGATCATGAGTTACCACAATAAACGTCGTACCAAGTTGCTCTTGAATTTTACAAATTTCAAACTGAGTGTCAGAGCGCAACTTTTTGTCTAGAGCTGCAAGTGGCTCATCCAACAATAAAAGTTTTGGACGTCTGGCAAGTGCCCGTGCTAACGCGACACGCTGTTTTTGTCCTCCAGATAACGTTTTCGGTTTGCGCTCACTCATACCAGAAAGACGGACTAGCTCTAGCAATTCTTCAACACGACTTTTAATCTCACTCTTTGGCAAGGATGTTCGTCTTAATCCATAACTAATATTATTGAAAACACTCATATGGGGAAAAAGTGCATAGTGTTGAAACATTATGTTAACGGGGCGGTCCGCAGGATCGACATTGTCCATATCATGACCATCGATCTCAAAAGAACCTGTGTTTGAGACCTCAAAGCCAGCTAAAATCCTCAATAAGGTGGTTTTACCGCAACCAGATGGACCTAAAAGGCTAAACAATTCACCTTTTTGCAAATTAAAAGATACATTATCCACTGCTGAAAAATTACCGTATTTTTTCGAGATATTTTTTATACTAATAAATGGGGCCATATAATAGCTAGATGCTCCCTAATTTCACAAAATGAAAGCCACCAATTTACTCACAAAAAAGGTGGCTTTCAAAACTTACGCAAAATCTCTTAACAGCTTTTAATTACCTGCAAGAAAACGGTTCCAAACCCTTGTTACAATCCTATCTGTTTCGGGGTCATAAACCGGAGTAACAAATAATTTTTCTTTTGCCTTTTCTGTGGGATAAATGCCTGGATGTGATAAAATCTCAGGATCTATAGATGCCTCAGCAGCTTTATTCCCGCTTGCATACCAAACGTAATTAACATTCTCTGCGGCTACATCTGCTCGCATCATGTAATCTACAAATTTATAGGCGTTATCAATGTTTTTAGCGTCTGCAGGGATAGCCATGACATCAAACCAAAGATTAGTACCCTCATTAGGAATGTAATAATCAATCACATTTCCGTTTTCTGCTTCCTCCGCTCTATATGCAGCTTGAAACGCATCACCTGACCACATTATAGCTGCACAAATATCACCATTTGCTATGTCATTAATGGACTGACTAGAATTTATGTATCTTAAATAAGGGCGAATTGCAGTTAAAGCTTCTCCCGCAGCCTCAAAATGGGCCTCCTCCATTGAAGTACCGTCATAACCTAAATAGGTCATAATGTTTGGCAATACATCTGTAGGTGCGTCTAGTACAGCAATACCACAATCTTCCAATTTCGCAGCATTTACAGGATCTAAAATGAGCGACCAACTATCCGTGGGGGCATCTTCTCCAAATCGTTCCGCTATCATGTCCTCATTATAAGCAATTCCCGTGGAACCCCACATGTATACGAGTCCCGCATTAGTTGAACCCGTCATTTCATCAGCTTGAGCCTGAATTTGGGGATTCTGATTTTTTGCATTAGGAATTTTTGATATATCCATATCCTGATAGGCCCCGGCTTCACGACCACGCGCAAGAAAATCGGCAGTTGGGACAACAAGGTCATAACCGGAGGATCCAGCGAGCATTTTTGCTTCCAAAACTTCATTAGAATCATACATATCGTAAGTAACCTGAATACCAGTCTCTGCCTCGAAATTAGAAATCGTATCCTCCGCGATATAATCTGACCAGTTATAAATATTAAGTTTGTTGTCTAAATCAGCAACCTTGCTTTTTTGGGCATTTTCAGTATCAAAATTTAGAAAAATAGCCAAAGCAGCAATAATTACACCAACAACTAAAAAAAGATTTGAACGAGACATAGAACTAACTCCTCAAAAAACCTCGATTAAAAATAGCTTCATTTATATGCTTATTAAAGCATACCAACAAGTAAAATTATACAGACTTCAATTTACAATTTGCCAAAAAACTTGCATTTTTGGATTGAACAGAGTGATCGGCCCCTCACTTGTTTCAAGTGCCTCTGGCATATGAAACGACTTATCACTTTTTATTAATGATATTTTTTCTTTGTTATGAGGTAATTTATAAAAATTTGCTCCATTAATACTTGTGAATTTCTCTAAATTTTCAAGTGCATTATGATTATCAAAAAATTGAGTCAGTATTTCTAAGGCATAGGGGGAATTGAAAATACCAGCACATCCACAGGCGTCAATCTTTACTTTATCTAAATGAGGTGCGCTATCTGTTCCAAGAAAAAATTTTTTGTGCCCTTTTATGGCTACGTTAATTAGGGCTTGCCTATGAACTTCACGTTTTAAAACCGGTAAACAATAATAATGTGGTCTTATACCACCCTCAAAAATTGCATTTCTATTTAAAATGAGGTGGTGGGGGGTAATGGTAGCTGCTAACCTACTGTTTTCGGACAAAATATAGTCAACAGATTGCTTTGTTGTTATGTGTTCCATCACAATATTTAAGTCTGGATATTCCAAACGAATAGGGGCCAAAATTTTTTCAATAAAAACAGCTTCTCTATCAAAAATGTCTACAGAAGGGTCAGTAACTTCCCCATGAATCAGTAATGGGATACCCTCTTCTGACATGGCCGACAAAACAGGATAGATTTTTTTTATTTTTTTTACACCATTATGCGAATTAGTGGTCGCTCCAGCTGGATAAAATTTTACAGCCTTAATAATTTTTTCACGAAAAGCTAAAACCACGTCTTTCGCATTTGTTTCCTCGGTAAGATAAAGAGTAAGTAGCGGGTCAAAATCAACCGTTTTTTCTATACAAGCTTTTATTCTAGTTAAATAAGAGCAGGCATCTTTGCTTGTTAATACAGGGGGCACCAGATTTGGCATAACAATTGCCCGTCTTGACCAGCGATAACTCGAAGGCAATACTGCCTTCATAATCTCGCCGTCCCGAAGATGTAAATGCCAATCATCAGGTTTAATGATGACGATCTGATTTAGCGAAGTTTTCATTAATGAAACATTTCATTTTTCTATAAATCAACCAACACAAATATAGTGTTTTGCTAGTCTAATCTCTAATCAATTCGCCTACCATATTTGCGGTGTAACATGCAAGAGTCCATCCTAAATGGCCATGACCAGTATTATAGAAAATATTTTCTCTTTTGCCTCTCGAAACGAGAGGCATCATATTAGGCCTCATCGGTCTCAAGCCAGCCCATGGTTGCGCATCTTTAGTCGAAACTTCCGGACAATTCTGTTCCACCCATTTTTTGAGTGGATTGATACGAGCATCTAAAATATCTAGATTGCAACCAGATATTTCTGCTGTTCCAGCAACCCTAAATCTGTTTTTACCCAATCTGGATGTGACTATTTTTGCCTCGTCATCAAGTATACTAACCTTCGGTGCCTTTTTTTGGGAAACTTTGTCAGCTAATGGCAATGTAATTGAGTAACCCTTTATTGGATAAATATTAACTCTGTCTCCCAACATTTTTGCAAATCTGTGACTAGCAACGCCAGCACAAATAACGCACGTATCAAATGTTTCTATTTTTTGGCCCATATTAAACGGGTAAAACCTTATATCTACTTCTGAACCCTTAGCTTTGATTGACTTTACATTCGTATTAAGTTGAAATTTAACGCCCCGTTCATTGGCAACTCTTGCTAAATTTAATGTGAATTTGTGAATATCGCCTGTAGAATCTGTTTTTGTATAATATCCACCTACATAGTTTGTCTTTAAGCTAGGCTCTATTTCTAGAACCTCTTTTTCGTTCAATCGGCGACGCTCTAAACCACCTTTGGCCAATAGTTCGTTTACCCTGTGTGCGTGTTCGAACTCAGCATGGCTTTTATATACATGTAATATACCGCAATTTGATCGATCAAATTTTATACCAGTATCATCAATAATTTTTTGCATATATTTACGCGACTCAATCGCCATTTCTGTGGTTGCTATAGTATTTTTTTCATAATTTCGTATTTGAAAAAAAAATTCGGTAAGCCAGCTTACTTTATGCCAGTCAGGCCAAAAGTTAATCTTAAGGGGAGCATCCTTCCTCAACAACCATTTCGTTGCTTTTAAAATAATGCCAAAATGATTCCATACCTCTGCATTGCTAGCAGAAAGCTGTCCCCCATTGGCATATGAAGTCATAACAGATGGATATTTTTGTTTCTCAAAAACTGTGACTTTGTATCCAAGTTGACACAATACGAATGCGGTGGTTACTCCAGTAACACCAGCTCCTATAATCGCGATAGATTTCATTACTACAGGCTCCAACGTGTATAACTGCCTTTTAAGGCTTTAAAAATACACCTCGCCTGTCTTTTTAACCTGATGTTTTCCAAGATAAAAAACTTATATCTATCTTGTTATCCCCTTCGGTGGATCTTTTTTTGATCACTTTCCAGACTGCTCACACTAATTGACCCTTTGTGCCTGAGAGATTATGAGGCTTGTGCTCCTTCGGCGCCGTATTAGAACCCTTATGCTGAGTTTATTTACGGTCTCTCCCAACTAGCGTATTGAACAGAAATATATTATCACGAAACTAATGCCTAATCAATTATTTAGTTTTTGCAAAAAAGTATGTGGCCTTATCAATGTAATGAGGGTTTACACTTTACAGAATAACACTTTATTACTATAACCTAGCTCGTTTGGTTAAATAGAATTTTGGCTAAGCGTAATTTCTTTAAAACACTTTCAAGAGGTAGTTAAATTATGACCAGCGCGCTTATTCCTGTCGCTCTCGGAGCTTTAGGCTTATTGGTATCTTTTTTTATTTATCAATGGATCAAAAAATCGCCTGTAGGAACAGGCCCAGAAAAAGATATAGCGGATGAGATACATCTTGGAGCTATGGTTTTCATGGCAAGTGAATATAAGAGGCTTGCCGTTTTTTGTTTAATTTGCATCATTGCGCTCTACGTTAGCTTAGGAGAAGGCACCGCTATTGCCTTTACACTAGGCGCATTATGTTCTGGAACTGCTGGGTATATAGGCATGTACACCGCTACCAAAGCAAATGTAAGAACCGCTGTAGCTGCAAAATCCAAGGGGGCAGCCGAAGCCCTAAACATTGCCTTTTTTGGCGGTTCAATAATGGGCTTGACTGTTGCTTCAATGGGTTTGTTAGGAATTGGTATTCTCTATGGGTTTATGGGAAACACTTTGCACGGCATCGAATCTATAGAAGGGTTTGCTATGGGTGGTTCATCTGTAGCGCTATTTAGCCGAGTTGGTGGAGGAATATTTACGAAATCTGCGGATGTAGGAGCAGATCTTGTTGGTAAGGTTGAGGCGGGAATCCCAGAAGATGACCCCCGAAATCCGGCTGTCATCGCCGATAATGTTGGAGATAACGTTGGTGATGTAGCTGGTATGGGGTCAGACATATTTGAATCTTATTGCGGCGCCATGATTGCATCTATGGCCCTAGCGGCATCCATGTCTTTGGCCTCTTTGGAAGGACTCGGTGGAGATAGGTCAGTGTTGCAATTTATGCCTCTCGTTCTTGCCTCTACTGGACTAATTTGTTCTCTACTCGGCATTTTATCCGTTCGCATGTTTTCAAATCGCAGTGCTGATGTGGCATTGCGTTTTGGAACTATTGGCTCTGCAGTTGTTTTTATCGTAGCCGCCTATTTTGTTATTACTAATATGGGTGCCTCAGTTGGAGTTTGGTATGCAGTTCTGGTTGGAGCGATTGGTGGTATAATTGTTGGTCTTGTGACGGAATACTACACTGGTGGGGCTCCCGTTCGTAAGATCGCTAAAGATGGAGAAACGGGTCCAGCAACCATTATGATTTCTGGATTAGCAATAGGCATGCAATCTGTTGCTATTCCTGTCCTAACAATTGCTGCCATTATTTTCTTCGCCAACCTCTCAGCGGGCCTTTATGGAGTTGGAATGGCCGCTGTCGGAATGCTAGCTACTGTCGGTATTACCATGGCGATTGATGCCTATGGTCCAGTTGCGGATAATGCTGGTGGTATTGCAGAAATGGCTGAAATGGGTCCTGAAACACGTGAGATAACTGACTCACTTGACGAAGTTGGAAATAGCACTGCAGCTATTGGCAAAGGGTTTGCAATAAGTGCAGCCGCTCTCGCTGCTCTTGCTTTAATAAGCGCTTATATTGTTAAGGTAAGTAACGGAGATCCTAATTTTGTTTTAGCGATAAACGATCCAATTGTGTTGGTTGGTATGTTTATTGGTGGAATCTTTCCTTTCATTGTTAGCTCTATTACAATGACTGCGGTCGGCGATGCGGCGTTCGAAATGATCATCGAAGTTCGTCGTCAATTTAAAGAAATTCCTGGTCTTATGGAAGGAAAGGCAAAACCAGATACAGCGAGGTGTGTTGACATTGCAACGCGCGCCGCGCTCCGTCGAATGATACTTCCAGGTTCGCTTGCGGTTCTTGCTCCTGTTATAATTGGATTTGGCCTCGGTCCTAAAGCACTTGGAGGCATGTTAGGTGGCGCACTAATATGTTGCGTGATGATGGCACTAATGATGGCTAATGCTGGTGGAGCTTGGGATAATGCAAAAAAACATGTGGAGAAAGGAAACTTTGGCGGCAAGGGTTCCGACGTTCATAAGGCAGCTGTGGTTGGAGATACAGTGGGGGACCCCCTGAAAGATACCTCTGGCCCTTCAATGAACATTCTGATTAATGTCATGGCTATTGTGAGTCTAGTAATTGCTCCGCTCCTAATATAATTAACTCATGCCATTTTCAAAATACTTAAAAAATTTGGGTTGGCTAATTGTTAACCTGCTTTTCTATTTACGTTAGATTATAAGCTAAAATGAATGAAGAGATCATTGTTATAGGGAATAGTTTTAGCGGTCTTGGAACAGCCATTGCCTTTGCAAAGTATGGACACAAGATTAAAATTATCGCACCTAAAAAAAAGGCACAAATTATAGGTGGATTGCAAATCGCTCCCAACGGGTTATCCGCTTTATCTAGATTGGATTTAGATAATGAAGTTTTACGTCAAGCCGATAAGCTGTTGGCAGTCGATATCAAATCATTTGAATTGGGTTCCAGTCTTACAAATATATCCTTATCGAAAGATAGCTCTCCTTATTTATCAATGTCGCGCCAAGATCTCTTCCAGATCCTATTAAAAAAATGTTTAGAAAATACTCTGATTGAATTCATCGATTCAAAAGTTATCGCCATTTCCGACCAATTGAATAATACCAGCTTGATACTTGATAACGCTGATATACTTACAGCCTCTTTTATAATTGGTGCTGATGGCTGGGATGGTAAGACAAGAAAATTTGTTAACCCAAGCGCTAATCGAGCAGATTCTGGATATTCAATTTATAGGGGTGTATTTCCTTCATCAATAATCCCAACTGGTTTTTCCTATCCAAATCTTCAATTATGGTTAGGTGACTCCTGCCACTTGGTATCCTACCCAATTCGGAACGGTAAATATGTCAACTTTGTATTTGCATTTTCTGAAAAATTTTTCTCAAAAACCTCCATCAAATCTATATTTTTAAATCACCCCGTACTCTCTATCCTTGGAGAAAAATCAGATTTTTGGAACTTAACAACAATTAAAAATAGTGAACTTTCATTTAACTGGCGCAGGGGTTCCATTACTTTAATTGGAGATGCTGCACACCCCATGCCGCCCCACTTGGCCCAAGGTGCGGGTCAATCCTTTATGGATGTTGCATGTATTGAGACAGAACTTGCAAATGGCTCTTCTATCTCTGATACATTAGATAATATGATAAAATTACGAATGCCTGAAGCCCACTCTGTTGCTAGGAAAAGTCAAATATCTGGCAATATCTTTCGAATGTACGGACCATTTGCAAATTTACGAAATCAAATCATAGGATTAGCTGGCCAGAAAATAATAGATGAGTTTCTACAGGAATTATGGCTTTCAGCCTAGATTAATCAATTTATGTTTTATAGCCATTTTCTTTATTGATTTCTCTTATTTTATAAGAAAATCACTTGTTTTCTGGATAAAAAATACCATTTCATATTTTCGAATAAGAATAATCTTAGAATAGGTTCGAAATGGATATTAAATATTTAAAATTATTCTGTCTAATTATCATCTCAATATACTTGGGGACTTTATCAATGGTAAGTGCTAAATCAGCATATAATTTTGAGTTCAATTCAATAGAAGGAGGGGTTATGCCCCTCTCTGATTACCAAGGTGATGTTATACTCGTTGTTAACACAGCCTCTGAGTGCGGATTTACTCGCCAATATGAGTCACTCCAATCTTTATGGAACGAATATAAAGAAGACGGACTTGTTGTAATAGGTGTCCCAAGTAATGATTTTGGAGGACAAGAGCCTGGTACAAATGACCAAATTAAACGTTTCTGCGCTGTAAATTTTAATATAAATTTTCCAATGACTGCAAAAACATCTGTTAAGGGAAACAACGCCCACCCTTTTTACAAATGGGCAAACGATGAGCTTGGTTGGATGGCTAGTCCTAAATGGAACTTTCATAAATATCTTATTGCTAGGGATGGTTCTTTACAGGATTCTTTTTCATCAATGGTAAGCGCGGATTCATCTAATCTTCGAGAAAAAATAGTTGAGTTACTCGCAAAATCAGAATTATTAATATCTAATTAAATACCATCAGGCCTCTAATAACACACCCGTCCTATCAGGCAAAGCTTTTGAACCAGCTATTTTTGCTATGGTCTCTCCTTTCCATGTATATTTTTGAAGCATCATAGAAAAAATTATCCCGCTTGTACCAGCATATATTGGAACACTAGAACGAAAAGCATTAGGGCCATCTAATAAAAGTATTGTTGCGATTAGCTCACCCTCAGCAACAACCTGACCAAGCTGAACTCTATAACAAACTAATCCACTTACTTGTGATTTTAATATCTGAGTGGCATTAAACGGCAGGGCAGGTGGCGTTTTAGGAGGAATAACTTCTGTTTTTTGCATTTACAAATCCACGGGAAATGAAAAACCCCATTAAATTTTCTGCATCTTTCCTGTTCAGCGCTTCCTCGACATCAACTAATCCTCGGTATTCAAGAGTTGCAGATAACACGGGGTTTGGAATTGGCTTATTTGGGCAAAGGCGTTGAATATCTATCCATAATCTTGACCAAACTTCATCAAAAGATCCTCCCCCTGAGTTTTCTGCGGTTAATGTTACTCTAGAGTCCATCCAATCAGCCAAATCTTGATATTCAGGCATTAATTGTGGGGCTATGTAAATATGATTTAATGCATGCACATCGCAGTGCAGATCTAAAACAACATCACAATGCATTGCTATTTTAATGATTTCTAATCTAAGTTTATCTAATGCAGTAATCGGATTTTGGTTGGATATCCATTTCATAACTGCTGATATCACTCTATTTTTATTATCTTTAATATCTTGCGTAAATTTTCCTGTTATTTCCTCATCATCACTTATGATGCAGTTAGCCAAATCTGGCCAGTTGCGATTAAAATTTATCCCTGTAGAAAAATCAAACCTGCCATTATGATGATGATGATGAATTTGTGCCATTCCGATTGGGTTTACCATAGGAAATACGAAAAATTCAGCGTTTAGCTGTCCTAATTTATCAGCCTTTTCTAACATCTCCAATAAGTAGTGCATTATAAGCGTACCTGGCTGCTCGTCTGCGTGCATGCCTGCTTGTAAATATATTTTTGGCGCATTACTTTTGCCATCTGGTATGTAGTGATAGTAGGATAATTGATAAGAGCAGCCAGCTGTGTCCGCCGATAAATCAATTGTTACATATTTTTCGCTTATTTTTTCCTCCCTATCTCCTAAGTTTATGAAAATACTTATCGCAACAAATTAATTGATAGTTTTATTTGAGTCCTTTGTTCAACATCAAGGTGTCTGTTGAGATACCTATTGGCAAACCCGAATATAGAAATGATTATCAATGTTACTAATATAAAATAGGCAGCCACTATTGGGTAGGGCAAAAATGGATTGAAGGTTCTATCCGAGAAATAATTAGCATAATACAGAGCATCTCCAGATTGCCGCCAAGCTGGAAAACCAGTAAAGAAAATTAGTGCTGTAGCATGAAACAGGAAGATGGCTTCATTAGTATAGGAAGGCCAGGCAAGTCGGAGCATGGAGGGCCATATAATCCGCCAGAATTTATGCCACCCTGTTATTCCAAATGCTTCTGCAGCTTCTAATTCAGTGGACGGCACGGAACGAATAGCACCGTAAAATATCTCTGCTGAATAAGCAGCAGTATTACAAAATAGAACAAACAGCCCACCAAGCCATGCTTTTGTAAGCCAGTGAGTTTGTAATGAGAAACTTAAGAATCCAAAATCTAGTGTAACACCAATTTTGGGTAAGAGTACGAATAGCTCATAAACAAAGAAGAACTGAATAAATAGAGGTGAGCCTCTGAATAAAAAAATAAAACTGTTAGACGGATTGCGAAATATAGCTAACTTGTTGTTTTTACCAATGGCAAGCATTAGCGCAAACCAAAAGCCAAAAAAAACAGCAATTATGCCAAAATAAATATTCCAAATTAATCCCGAACCAATTAATACAACTTGTTCACATATAGTAATATCTGTTTTTGGCAGAATGCGTTCACCAATCCCAATTGAGCGAAGGCCATAATCTTGTATAGTTGTCCAGCAGTTACTCATCCCTGATATCCCTGCAACTCTCTTCCAGCCATGGTTGCTTGACCATGACTTAATTTCGATTGAAGTCTATTTAGTACCTTACCACTCAACCATGTCATTAATAAATAAAACACCAACAAACCCGCAAAATAATAGACCCTCCAATCTGGATGGGGATAAGCATATAGGGAGGTTTTTGACCCTCCCAGCTCCCGCGCCCAGTAAACAATGTCTTCAACTCCTAGCAAAAATAAAAGAGGCGTTGCCTTGATTAATATCATCCACAAGTTTGATAAACCGGGAATAGCATACACCCACATCTGCGGCACTAAGATTCGCCAAAATGTTTGTTTTTTTGTAAAGCCAAATGCCATACCTGTTTCAGTCTGCGCTTTTGGGACAGCACTCATTGCGCCGCTCAAAACGTTGCCAGCAAACGCACCAAAAACAAGTGCGAAGGCAATTAATGCTAATATAAATGCGTATAATTGATGAACCCATAAATCTGCTGTTGATAAAGGAAGCTTGGCTGCTTTACATACAACAAAATCAGTTCCCCGCCATATTGGTTCTGATTGCTCAAAACATATAATTTTATGGCGAATAAATTCGAATAATTGATCAAGCGCCAATGGCACAAAAAGAAAGAAAACAACGTCTGGAATTCCTCTCACCATATGTATATAGCCTTTGGCTAATATCCTTATCGGAATAATTGAAGAACGTACACCAGCGGTGGCGATAAAACCAAACAGCAAAGATAACGGAGCCGCAAAGATAAGCAATAGCAATACCACCAAAAAAGAAAAATAGAAGGCGAAATGCTTTGCCGTAGTTAAATAGCAAATAAGCCAAATGAACCCCTCAATCGAAGATGGATCAATACAAGTATTAAACATGAATATCTCTTCGCAACGGCAATAAATGAGTCATTTAAGAAATTATACCAAAATTTAGTAATAATAAACGCGGAGCTTACATTGTCTCCGCGTTTGTAAAAACATGATTTCTTGGAAACTAGAACAACTCGCCAATTTCCCACTTCTTGATTAGATCGTTAAGTGAACCGTCTGCCTTCATTGAATTAATCGCAGCATTAAACTTATTTTTTAAGTCTGTATCTGATTTGCGTATGCCCATTCCGACACCACCGCCAATTAGAACGCTATCACCAACGAATTCTAATTTGCCACCAGAATCTTTTGCATAGGGCTCTAAAAATGCTTTATCCGCTAAGACTGCGTCTGCTTCACCATTTTGAACTGCAGCAATTGTCTCGTCTGGTGTTGCAAATTCTACCAATGTAGCACCCGATTCAACAATAAAACTGGCTTGTATAGTGCCTGTTTGTGCGGCTATCACACCAGAAGTAACATTAACCGAACCGCCTGATAAAGCTAGATATTTTGAGGGATCTGGCTGTGTATAATTTGTGGTAAAGTCAATTTCTTTCATACGCTCTTCCGTAATGGACATACCAGCTATAATGGTGTCATAATTACCTGCTTTAAGGTTTGGAATAATCGAGTCCCAATCATTCTTTACCCATGTACAATCCAGTTTTGCTCTTTTACAAAGCTCGTCTCCTAAATCGATTTCAAAACCTATAAACTTACCATTATCGTCAATACCATTATATGGCATATAAGCTCCCTCTGTGCCCATACGAACCGTATCCGCAAAAGCAGAGCTAAAAGTTAAACCAGCCAGAACGGCTGCTATTAAAATTTTCTTCATGTCATTTCTCCTATATAAACACATAAGTACAATTTAAATTAACTTGCAGCTGCACTTAAAAACTGCTTTAGCCGATTAGATTTAGGGTTCTCAAATAAACTATCTGGTCGACCCTCCTCCTCGACAATCCCTTGATGCAAGAAAAACACTCGATCTGATAATTCTCGCGCCAATTGCATATCATGAGTCACTAAAAGCATGGTACGCCCTTCGGATGCAAGATCTTTTATTACTTTCACCACTTCTTGTTCAAGCTCTGGGTCAAGTGCAGATGTAGGCTCATCAAATAATAATGCATCCGGTTCCATTGCCAGTGCTCTAGCTATAGCAGCCCGTTGTTGCTGGCCACCAGATAATTGCGATGGCCAATTCTCTGCTTTGTCTGCGATGCCAACCTTGTCTAAAAGGGTGAGAGCGACATCTCGCATTGTCTGTCTGTCTTTTCCAAGAACGGTAACTGGTGCCTCAACAATATTATCTAGAATCGACAAATGGGACCACAGATTAAATGACTGGAATACCATCGATAAATTAGTTCTGAACTTAATAATCTGTTTTTTATCAGATAACTGTCTTGTTTCTGCTTTACTAGTCCAAGATACAGCTTCGCCCTTGAAAATTATCTCACCACCTTGTGGAATTTCTAAAAGATTACAACATCTCAACAAAGTTGATTTTCCTGAGCCAGAGGAACCAATAAAGCTGATGACGGAGCCAGAATTTGCTGAAAAACTAATGTCTCTCAAGACAGACAACTCTCCATAACTTTTCTTTAAATTACGAACTTCCAATATTGGGCTATTTTCAATTGCAATCACAATTAATTTATCCTAACAAATACCATTTTGTATTGATTTTAAATAATCTGCTTAAAATACATTTTATTATTCTAACATAGCGCCATATTGAAATTCTATAAAGAATTTAAGCTAACAAAAATTTAATCTACACAATTATCAACTTTAGAAAATAACCATACTTGCAGTTAAATCAATTTAGATGCTATATCCAATTTGATTAGTAAAAAAGGTTCAGATTTTAGACAAAATAAATCTTTACAAAAGATAACAATGATAGATCAATCAAATAAAAAATCTGTTGAATTGGAAGCAAAATCTTTTTTGATTGCAACTCTCTATCATTTTGTGAACTTAGAAAAGATACAAAACTGGCAAAAAAAACTCCAAAATATTTGTACCAAAAATTCACTTTTTGGAACGATTCTTATCGCACCTGAGGGTATTAACGGAACAATTGCTGGACGCCACAATAATATTATTAGTTTTGTTACTTGGCTACATCAACAAATTGAATTCGAAAATACAGAAATTAAATATTCTCAAAACAATATCTGTCCTTTCAACCGAATGAAAGTAAGACTAAAAAAAGAAATTGTCACAATGGGAAAACCTGATATTAACCCGTCAAAATCGAGAGGGATTTACGTAAAGCCGAGTGAGTGGAACAAATTTATTTCATCTCCAAATGTACTGATTGTTGATACACGTAATGATTACGAAGTAGCCATTGGAAAATTCAAAAATGCAATAAATCCAAACACAACTTCATTTCGTGAATTTCCAAGATGGGCGGATAAATTCAGCTCAAAAAAACAAGATAAAAAACAAGTTAAAATTGCTATGTATTGCACAGGCGGTATCAGGTGCGAAAAATCAACAGCTTATTTAAAAAAAATAGGGTTTGAAGAAGTATACCACCTAGAAGGTGGTATACTAAAATATTTTGAGGAAGTGCCTTCAAACCAATCTCTTTGGCAGGGTGAATGTTTCGTATTTGATAATCGAGTTAGTGTTAACCATAAGTTGGAAAAAGGTTCCTACGCTCTATGCAATGCCTGTAGGCATCCTTTGTCTTTAGACGATATGAAATCCGCTAGTTATCAAAATGGTATTAGCTGCCCCCATTGTATATCAAGGACCACAACAAAACAAAAAGAGAGGTTTAGAGAAAGACAAAAACAAATTGAGATAGCCCAGAAACGAGGTAAAAAACATTTAGGTGCTGAATTAAGGAATGATAAATACTAAGCATCAAAAAGTAACATATTTCATTGACCCCTAATTGCTTTTATTTGAAGTTTATATTTATCAGCACCCACCCCAAAAATAGCTGAACCAGCAACGAGATTATTAGCACCTGCTGCGACTGCTAACGGCGCTGTTTGCTCAGTGATACCCCCATCTACTTGCAATTGAATTGGTCTATCTCCAATCAATTGTCGAGCCTGTCGTATTTTATTTATCATTGTTGAAATAAACTTCTGACCACCATACCCAGGGTTCACCGTCATGATCAGAATCAAACCAATTTTGTCTAAGATTTGCGACAAATTCTCCACACCAGTATGTGGGTTTAGGGCAACACCAGCACAACAACCATGTTCATTTATAATTGAAAGAGTTCTATCAAGATGCGTACAAGCTTCAAAATGTACAGTAATACCGTCACATCCAGCGTTTTTCATATCCCCAATTAATGATTCGGGCTTATTAACCATTAAGTGCGCATCAAAATAGCTAGATGAGCTTTTTCGAAGAGCAGCAATGACTGGGGCTCCAAAGCTAAGGTTTGGTACAAAGTTTCCATCCATAACATCAAGGTGAATCCAGTCTGCACCTGCGTCTTCCACCTGTTTTACTTCAGCAGCCAGTTTTCCAAAATTGGCGGCTAAAATAGAGGGGGCAATTATCGTACTATTTGTCATTTTGCTACCACATTCTTTGCCTTAAAGTAAGGTAAGTTATCTTGACTTGAGCAACCCATAACCGTAATTCTCTCGATTATCTGGAGAGCACGTTGGTACCTTCTTTCTAATTCCTCTTCTTCAAGGGCCTCGAACTGCTGACCGCATAGTAATATTCCATGATTAGATTGTAATGCCCTTATTCTTCTCCCATGCATCAAACCATCTACCAATATAGCATGATTAAATTCTTCCTGCTTAACAATTTGAATTTTATTTTCAACAAGGAATGTTCGTAAAGCGGCTTCACCATCTAATGTGATCTTCCAGAATTCAGAATCAGAGTTTGATGGTTGTCCACCTACAAGCTCGAAAGCTTTACAAAAAGAAAGAAAAATAAGCTCTTGTTTCTCGGCTCCTGTCCAAGCTGTAGTTCCTAAGGTGCGCCATATGTTATGATTCATCTCTTCATAAACTACAGGAATACGCTCGAAGAATAATCGGTGTAAGCCAATATCATTTACAGAGCTATCCATTTTCTGTTCTTTATGAATATCAATAGCAGAAAATGAATTGCACACAGGGCAACCTGTGTCAGAAAATTTGTCTTTTTTATAAATATGAGAACAACGCAGACCAGAATGTAATTTATTATCACACAAATAATAACTTGTTTGTTCGTCTACTGGCTGCTGAGCTATCCATTCAAATCTATTTTTAAATTTTAAATAGGAACCTCTATGAGACCATAATGTCCATTGTAATTTTTCAACAGGTCCAAAAGTTGACCAGTTAGAAGATACATCTATGACAACACACCTCTCTTTATTTGAAGCTGCACGTAAACCACGACCTACTGACTGGCCCCATAATACCTTTGAAAGGGTTGGGCGCATGTGAACTATTATATTACAATGCGGATTGTCCCAACCTTCAGCAAGAACACCCACAGAGACTACTGCCTCTACTTTTCCTTCTGCATGATCTGTCAACATCTGCATCCGCTCCTTTATAGGGGTGTTGGCCGTAATTAAAGAGACACTTATTCCTAATTCTTCAATAGCTTCAACTGTGGTCTCAGCCACTGTAACATCGGGGCAGAACCAAGCTGAAATTGGGATTGGTTTTACATTTTCTCGCTCTTCCAAATAAATGGAGCATGCATGACTAATCATAGATGATTTTATGATAGCAGGCGCTAATTTTGCTACTGGAAAATCACCGCTACTTATATCGATCTCTCCAAGGTCCAAGTCGTGAATAAAGTGAGGTCTATAAAATGGTCTAACCAATATGCCTTCATCGAAAAGCTTATCCATATTAGCACCATCGATAATAGCATCAAAGGCCAAACTGAGTTGGTCTTTTTGGTCAGCCGTTCGCCTCTCTGGGGACGCAGTCAAACCCAGCATGTGGGCGTCATCTCTCCCATTTTCCAAAAAACAGTCCAATATGCGTTTATACCCTGTCCCATTGGGAGATACGCGATGCGCTTCATCTATTATAACAAGTTTGGCTTGTTCTATAGCATCATCCAATATATCTCTGGCACGAGTGCTAGTTGATAAAAGGACATCATAATCTGAGAAAGCTGCTTCCGTATGATTAAGACCCAACTTTCGTACTCTATGCTCTTTCGCTAACGCTTTTTCAAGCTGCTCCAACAAAACCAACCTATGACATAAGACAATAACTTTTTCACCAGAATAAAACTGTTTTATAATTTCACTAGCAAGCACTGTTTTACCCGCACCAGTTGGAGCTTTTATAATAAAGCGTCGATGTGAGTCTAAAATAGACTGAAAATCGTCAATAATATCTTTTTGCCATCGCCTTAATTGCATGTTTTTTTTGCCTAATATTAAATGTTAGAGCCAAAATTAAGTTTTTCATCGAACAATTCTAACCATGTTTTTTGAAATTTGGGATAAAAAATTTCCTATTTTTGGCTAAACTGCTCGAATGGTGTTTAATTATTTGGTTTATTAAAAATAGATACCAACTCGGCTAAAATTGATAATGCTATTTCGGACGCTGCACGACCACCAAGAGGAATACCTGCTGGACCATAAAGTCTAGAAACTGATTTATCTGAGACCCCGACCATCTTTAATCGCTTTAGTCTTGCTTGATGTGTTTTAGTACTCCCCAAACAACCTATATAGTAAGCGTTTGTGTTTAGAGAATGCAACAGAGCTGGGTCATCAATCTTAGGATCGTGAGTTAATGTTACAATTGCTGTTTGCGCGTCTATAGATAAGTTAGGTAAAACATCCTGAGGCCAGCCAAGCCTTATTTCAATGTCAGGAAATCTCTTTTCATTCAAAAATACAGACCGAGGATCTATTACTGTAACATCTAAATCCATTGCAACTGAAAGCTGACTTAGTACTTGGCTAATATGTCCGGCACCTACTATTATAACCTGATTTCTAGGTCGAATTCGCAATGTGAAAATTTGCTCCTTTTCATTATAAGTACTTTTATGAACAAAATTCATAGGTGACGAGGGATTTTGGATCATGATATTTATTTTCTCGATATCCGAAATATTAAATATAACGTCTAGTGGTTTCCTTTTGCTCTCAGCAGCAGTTAATTGTTTTAATATGGATAATGAAATACCGGTATCTGCTACTGGGAGTATCAGGACAGAAATATTACCACCACATGACAAACCAACTTCCCAAGCACTCTCGTCAGCTACACCAAATTGTTTAAGGCGTGGAATTCCATCCATCATGATCTCTTGACTTAAACGAATAACCTCACCCTCAACACAACCACCTGAAACAGAACCTTCAACATGTAAATCATCTCTAACAACCATTGTAGAACCAGGCTGTCTAGGTGCAGAACCCCAAGTTGAAATTACAATAGCCAAACATGCTGAATGATTGTTTTCTATCCAACTCGTTAATAGTGGTAAAAAAGAATTTTTTTTCATTTAATCACATTTACTTTACATCAAAACAATAGTTAAACGAAAATATCCAAGCTACATAAATAAAATAGTGTCTCATTAAAAATATTCCAGTAACCATTTTATTTAAATAGGCTAGCTTTTTTTATCCTATCCAGTAAGCAGCCTAGTTTAACCTCATGAACGCGCAAACAATAAAATAAATATGGTTATAATTGTAGTTATGCCTCCAAGCGCGATCAAGGTAACTGAAATGCCAAGTATTTCGGACACTACTCCCAATGTTAATGCACCTATGGCACCACCACCCATTGCAATCATAGTCCATAAACTCATCACTCTTCCCCTGAACTCGTCTGTCAGTTGGAGTTGGGCTGCTGACTGCATTGTTGTAGCAAAAAAAGTGGCGGAAAACCCAAGCAGAGCAATTAAACCTGCTGTTGCTAAAATATCACGCGAAAACCCCAACGAAATAACTGACATTGGTATAAGAATAGAGGATGCTATGCCAAGAAAACCAACTTTGCCGGCCTGCTGAGGCCTTCCCGCTGCTTTTGCAAAAGATGCAAATATCGCGCCACCACCAGCGCTGGCGGTTAAAAAACCCAGTTCATTTGGTCCTTTATCAAACATACCTTGAGCGATGATAGGTAAAGTCTCAAGCAAACCGCGACCCACCATAGTTACACAGACGGTTAATCCAAAAATGTATAGCATGAATCGGTCTTTTTTTGTGTATGAAAGGCCATCTCTTAGTGCTGAAAGGAACTGTTGCTGTGCCTTGGCACTAAAATCCCTTGGCCTAATCTTTATATTTCGAACTAAAAAAATTATTGGCAGAAAACTTATGCATGTCACCCATAATGTTTGAATCGGACCAAATTGTGCAAGCAACACACCACCTATTGCTGGTCCAATAAGCCTTGAAATATTGAAATTTAGAGTGGTAATAGCAATTATTGATGAAAGCTGTTCTTTATAACCAAGTCTTGCTGCAATAGACATTCTAAATGGATGGTTGGCGGATGCGGTAATTCCAATTACCGTCGAGAAAAAAACAACAGATATTTTATTTATACCAAAAACATACGCCGACAAAATAAAGGTTAACGTAACTAACAGCATCGCTATGTAATTTGAAAAAATAGCGATTCGTATCTCGATTCTATCCGCAATCACTCCAAAGAAAGGTCCTGTTATCATGGTTGGTACAAAACTCAAAAAGGTAGCAAAGCCAACAAACGCAGGTGACCTAGAAACATCCCAGGCAAGCCAAGCAACCACAATCCTTTGAATCCAAACACCGTGAAGAGCAATAGCTATACACGCTAAGTAATGTCGAAATGAGTGAGATTGAAATGCAGATAAATTCATTTAAAAATCCGAGGCTTCAATTGTAAATAGCAAGTTTCAACTTTATATCTCAGAGGGTTTCTAATATTATCAGAGCGTGAGCAAATTATTAAATTTCACATTGGTTATCTAGCTTGCTATTAAGTTGGTCAAGTATAATCCCTTAGAAGATATTTTTTTAAACTATCAGTTCTGGAGTAATCTTTGTCTAACAGGCCATATATTGATTTGCTGTTGCCTTATAAGGAACACTTCACGCCCACTAATGCAGGCGCGGTGGCAACTGTAGTGAGTGACCTTGCATATCACACAAAGTCAGGTTATAAGATGTATGTTTTTGGAAGGCACCTTGTCTCTGAGACCTTCCCAAAACTTTCTTACATAGCTCTAAAGCCAAAATGGCCCCTTGTTAATGGGCATAATTTGGGGCTTGCGTACAGCTATATTGCGCATCTAAAAAAACAAAATAGGCATCCCTCACTTATAGAAATCCATGGGCGATGTCAGGTGGCACAACTTATTGCTAAGAAATGCAACAACATCAAAGTAGCTCTTTTTCTTCATAATGACCCTAGACAGATGGTAGGTGGTAAAACGTTGAAGGAACGTCTTTGGCTAGCAAGAAACCTGGCTGGTATTTTTGCAAATTCAGCTTATACAAAAAATTGCTTCTTAGATGAGTTTAAACCGGAAGAAATCGCCCAAACGCCAATATTTTTAACACCCCTTGGCGCAGAAAGAACATTAACTAAGAAACCTCAAAAAGAAAAAACAATAATTATTGCGTCCAGAATTGTGCCAGAGAAAGGTATTTTAGAAGCTGCGGTTGCGCTCAAGCAAATATTGCCAGAATTTCCAGATTGGAAAGTAAAAATTATAGGTGCAAGGCGTTTTGAAGATGGTAAAACTTCAGAATATGAAAAATCCGTAAGGGAAATGATTGAACCATTACAGGAACAAGCTGAGCTAACTGGGTTTTTACCTCTAACTAAGGTAAATGATGAGCTAGCAAAAGCGGCGATAGCCATTGTACCTTCTGTTTGGCAGGAACCGGCCTCAAGAGCGGTACTCGAAGCACTCGCCAACGGATGTGCTCTTATAACTACTAGAGTGGGGGGTATTCCAGAACGTGCCGAAGGCAGAGCATTAATTGTAGAAAAACCTAACAGTACCAGTTTGGCAAGCGCCGTTAGGGCGTTACTTTCAGAAACAAAAATGTTGAAAAAATTGCTTGACGTTGCATGGAATGATTACCCATTTGATTGTGCCAGTATGGCAGAGGGAATTGACGCGGCTAGAAAAAAAATCGTTTCTTAAAAATTCTTAAATTACAATTTTATTTTTCAGCTATTTTGGACAAAGCTATGTTTGCAATCACAACGGGAATCAAACCAGAGACCACAATGCAAAGCGCTGGGTAAGCGGCTTGTTCCAACATTTCACTTTTAGCTAATTGATAGGTAATGGTTGCAAAGGTTTCAAAGTCCATAGGTCGCAATAGCAGTGTCAGCGGTAATTCTTTCATTATATCTACAAATAACAAAAGTCCTCCAGCTAAAATTGCAGGCCATAAGTTTGGAAGTAAAACAGCACCCACTGAACTACCAAAACGCTTACCCAAAATTTGGCTAGCGGATATTAGGTCTCGTGGTATTTGCTCAAGCCCGGCCATTACTGAGCCATAGCCAACTGCATTAAATCTTGCGAGATAAGCTATTATCAACACAAGAAAACTACCGCTTATAACTGCCTCATAAGGCTGTGTAATTAAAACCGACCAGAGTGATTGAAACATGATTTCTAGTTGAGCTAAAAAATGTAGAACGCCAATTGCCAGTATTGTTCCTGGAAAGGCGTAGCCGCTTGCAGATAGACTTGCTAGAAATTTCCCAGATTTATTTAACCTGTAAAAGCTAATTATAGAAAGGAATGTTGAAACGATAATAATGATTATTGCGCCAATAAATGAAATCATAAGCGTGTTATGAAACGTCTTATTTAGGAAATGAAAGGAATTCAAAGCATGGGATTGTATAATGAAAGATATTAAAATCATGACTGGTATCACAAAACCTATTGTTACTGGGAGACTACAGATTAAAAAACATACTATTTGTTTTTTTGGCGCTAGTTTTATTTTTGGCATACCCTTAAAACCAGGAGATTTATTTGAAAAAAGCCTGTTAGAACGGGCATAACGTTCTAAAGCTAATAAAAGTAAAATTAGTATAAAAGCAATCAAAGATATTTGTGCTGCTGCTACGATATTATTCATACCAAGCCATACATTAAAAATTCCGAGTGTAAGCGTTTCTATCCCAAAATAATCAACTGTGCCAAAATCGGATACAACTTCCATTAACACAAGGGATAAACTTGCAATTATTGCAGGTCTAGCAAGAGGAATAGCAACACTTGAGAATAATGGTTTACCCGTTAAGGCTGCTGCTTCAAATAATGTTCGAGAAATTCTCTGAAATGCGGTTCTCACGAAAATATAAATATATGGATATAGCACACATGCCATCATCAAAATTGCCCCAAAATGGGTTCTGACATCAGGAAACCAATAATCACGTGGTCCATTCCAACCAAAAAGTAAGCGAAGATAGGTTTGAACTGGACCCGCATATTCTAAAAAATCAGTATACGTAAAAGCTATTAAGTAAGCTGGTATAGCAGCAGGTAAGACTAACATCCAGCTAAGGGTCTTTCTTCCCCAAAAATCATATCTTGCAATTATCCAACCCGAAGAAATGCCAAAAATGGCTGCGAGCAAGCCAACACCAACCATCAAGAAAATAGTATTAATAAAATATCTAGGTAGAACAGTTTCCATAAGGTGAAACAACAAATTCTTATTATCACCCAATGACACAAAAATAATATTGAATACTGGCGCTAAAGTAAAAAAAACGAGGAACAAAGCTAAAATTTGTAAAAGCAAATCGAATGATATTTTCTTTTTATATTTTAAATATCCTATATTGTTCAACAAGTTACTAGCAAGTTTAATCATACTTATAAGTTTCTTTAAAAAGAATATGATTGCCACAGCTGAGAATGATTTTCAATATCATTTTTGTGTGATAAAGATGTTTATTTTTCGTGAGTATAGCAAGGCTATTTAAAGATGCTTCTTGATTGAGTCTGCAACCATAATATAATAGAATCTAAAAAATTTTTTATTAGTACTATTTTTAGTTCATACTAATCATAACCAAAATACCAGAAATTTATGAATAAAATTCCACCAACAAAACCTCTCATCGATCCTGATAATCAAAATACGTCCTTTTTTAACAGAGAGCTCAGCTGGTTGGCATTTAACGAGCGTGTTTTAGCTAATTCATATGATATTAGCATACCATTAGCAGAGCGATTACGCTTTGTGACTATTGCAGCGAATAACCTAGATGAGTTCTATATGATACGACTTGCTGGCTTGTATCAGCTCAGCACAAGAGGATTTACTACGCTGCCTGAACAAAATACCACCCTTGATTATCTTATTTTAAAAATAACCGAACGAGCCAAACAATTAGAAATTAATCAGCGTAAACAACTCGACTCAATTTTAACTGAATGTTCAAAAGTAGGGGTGTTTTTAACCGATGAAACAACACTTTTACCCTCTGACATCCAATGGCTTAGAACTTGGTATGAGAAAGAAATTCTCCCACTTTTAGCACCCACCACACTTGACCCATCTCATCCATTTCCTTTTATCCAGAATAACGGAAAAGGGGTGTTTTTTGAATTAGTTTCTGCAACTGGTGAAATTATTAAGTCAGTTATTCTTATACCAGAAAATGTAAAGCGTTTCGTTAGGCTCCCAGATAAAGGAGTACGAGTTGCATGTATCGATACCATAATAAAAATGTTTATCGATATAATTTATCCAGGATATTCGGTCAAAAGTTCTGGCATGTTTAGGTTACTTCGTGACTCAGAAATTGAGATAGATGATGAAGCAGATGATTTAATCCGACAGTTTGAGTCGGCTTTACGTGCAAGAAGACGAGGAAATTCGGTTAATTTAACTGTTTCAGATAGTTTGTCGAAAGAGGTAGTAAGTTTTTTAAAGCAAGAAATGCATCTTCGCGAGAGTCAAATAACTATTTCGAATGGCTACATAGGAATTTCAGATTTTTCTGGATTCTCAGCCTTTCTTAAACCATCGTTGTGTTTTACACCTTATCAGGCACGTTTTCCCCAGCGTATTTTGGATTTTAAGGGGGACTGCTTTGCAGCCATCCGAAACAAAGACATAATTATTCACCATCCATATGAAAGTTTTGACGTTGTTTTGAGATTTTTAGAACAAGCCGCAGACGACCCAAAAGTATTAACAATTCGCCAGACGTTATATCGAACATCCATTGACTCTCCCATAGTAAAAGCTCTTGTTGACGCTGCCGAAAGTGGGAAAACGGTCTCCGCGTTGATTGAAATTAAAGCACGTTTTGATGAAGAAAATAACATCCAACTTGCAAGACTTCTTGAGAGAGCCGGGGTACAGGTTGCTTATGGTTTGGCAAATATGAAAATTCATGCCAAATTATCATTAATAACGCGACGAGAGGGCGGTAAATTAGTTTCTTATGCCCATTACGGGACTGGAAATTATCATCCTATCACTGCCAAAAGCTACACAGATTTATCTTATTTTACCTGTAATCCAGAAATTTGCAGGGATGCCTGGCGCATTTTCAACTACCTAACGAGTCACATTGAACCTAAACATTTTGAGAAAGTTGTCATATCTCCGTTTTCATCTGCAAAATGGTTTCTCCGTCATATTGAAGCTGAAATCAAAGCAGCCAAAGCAGGAATTCCTTCTGGAATATGGATGAAAACAAATGCGCTTGTAGATAAAGACATAATCACAAAATTATATGAAGCTTCTCAAGCCGGGGTAAAGATTCAACTTATTGTGCGCGGAATTTGCTGCCTGCGGCCAAAAGTTAAAGGGTTATCAGAAAATATAACTGTCACTTCAATTATTGGAAGATTTCTGGAGCATTCTAGAGTTTATATTTTTGCCAATGGAGGAGAATTTTTATCCGAAAAGAATATAGTGGTTATGGCATCTGGTGATTTGATGCCTCGTAATCTATATCAGCGTTTAGAGACTTTTATACCGCTAGAAAATGAAACTGTTCGTGCACAAGTACTAAAACAAGTTATGGTAGCCTCACTAAAAGACACAAGCAATTGCTGGGAGCTTCAATCAGATGGCATATATAATAAGTTAGAGAATTCCAAAAAGAACTTTTCATCACACACCTATTTTATGAAAAACCCAAGTCTGTCAGGATTGGGGAGTCTTTCAATAACAGACTGAAAATCGGAAATTTCTGCATGTTTGAGCAATCCTTAATATCTTCTAATTCATCTGACCATATTGGAGTAATAGATATTGGTTCAAGCTCTATTAGGCTGGTGATTTTCAAAACTATGGGGAGGTTTCCTTTTCCTTTATTTAATGAACGTGTAACTTGCCGGCTAGGAGAGGGAATAGAACCAGATAATATTCTTCAACCAGCAAGAATTAAAACAGCATTAGAGACCTTGGGTAGGTTCGCCTATATCCTAAAATCCCTTCCCAATCTGTCCATAAAAATTGTTGCCACTGCAGCTACAAGGCGCGCCCATAATGCGAAAGATTTTTTGATTCCCGCACAGCAAATACTTAATCAAAAAATTCAAGTATTAGAGCAAGAAGAAGAAGCTCATTTAGTAGCCATTGGTCTTCTATCAAACTTTAACATAAGCGACGGTCTTATCGCAGATCTCGGTGGTGGAAGCCTTGAATTGATATATGTCAAAAATAAAGAACCTGTCAATTCCACTAGCCTCAATGTTGGACATTTAAGTATAAAAACTCAGTCTGAGATCACCGAAATGATCTCAAAAATTAATTGGCTCTCTAATTTAGCAGGTTTAGATTTATACGGTGTAGGTGGCAGTTTTAGGGCACTTGGCTCTGCATATATTCATAAAACTAGATATCCTCTAGGCATGTTACATGCTCTAACTATATCCAGAATGGCAACAAACTCATTATTGAATAAGATCTTAACTATGCCATCCGATCTAGATGGCGTTCCCGAAGGACGACGTTTTTCAATGCCGAAAGCATCGGAAATAATTGCATGTTTATTATCTATCACCAAAGTAAATAATTTGGTTATAAGTGGTACTAGTATTAGAGACGGATTAATTGCAAAGGAAATTTCTGAGCAACCAGAATTAGCCCACCAAATAAAAAAGGACCCGCTGCATATAGCCTGCGCAGAAATTGCAGCACATAGGCAGCGGTTTTCCTCTATAAATGATAATTTATTTAAGTTTATTGAGCCATGTATAAAGATAGGAACAACAAATATGGCGGATCTGAATACTAAACGTTTAGTTAAAGCTGCTTGTTTGTTATCTGAAATTTGCTGGGATGAAGAGTCTTCAATGCGCGCTAGTTTGGCTTTTGAAAAAATAAATGCACTTCCTATTTACAGTCTGTCTCACCCCGAGCGTTTATGGATATCTCTCACATTATTTCATAGATATAACGGTGTTAACTCTACTTTAGAACAACCAGTTTCATGTGCATTTATTCTTACCAAAAAACAACAACAATATGCACTTTTTATTGGTCTTGGCTTAAAATTTGGTTTAAGTTTCAGCGCTGGAATAAATCAAAATCTAAGTTTCATTAAATTAAAAATTAAAGAAAAAACGCTAATCGTTGAAATTACAAAATCAGCATCACAGCTTTTCACATCTAAAAATGAAAAACTCATAATTAGCTTCGCAAAAACACTATCCTTTAACACTAAAGTTTCATATGTAAACTAAAAAAACTTCCACGATTACTTATTTATTTGAATTTGCTGTTTAAGAAACAATCGCGACGCTTCTAACCATGAGTATCTCAACGCATGCTCTCTTGCAATGTTACGAGGTATTTTTAGAGCCCCCTTTATAGCTTCTGCTAGATCTTCTGATAGACAGCCTGCACTAGAATCACCAATCACGTCGATTGGGCCAGCTGTAGGAAAAGCCGCAATGGGAACTCCGCACGCCATTGCTTCCAATAATACTAAACCAAAAGTATCTGTACGACTCGGGAAGACAAAAACATCTGCTTGATTATAAATTTCGGGCAGATCTTTTTTATCTTTGTTTCCTAAAAAAGTTGCTTTAGGATAACGCAGCTTTAGCTTGGATAACAATGGGCCATCTCCAACGATGATTTTTTTTCCAATTAAATCTAAAGACAAAAAAGCTTCAATATTTTTTTCAATGGCGACCCTCCCAACATATAAATATATTGGCTCTCTATTTGGCTTACGGTTAGCAAACGGTTTAAAAAAATCGGTTTCTACACCTCTTGGCCAATGAACTGGATTACCTATTTGATATTTTTTCAATTCCTCTATAATTGAATCAGTCGGCGTAAGCACAGCTTCCGATTTATTATGGAACCAACGCAAAAAACTATAACTGATAATAGTAGGAAGACCAATTCTTGCCCTAATATAGTCAGGAAACTTGGTATGAAATGCAGTTGTAAACTGCAATTTATTTTTTATCGCATAATTTCTAGTTGCTATGCCAAGCGGCCCCTCTGTTGCAATATGAATTGCATCGAATTCTTGACTATTTAGAAATTTTTGCACCCCTTTTTTTGGGAAAACAGACAATCGAATTTCAGGATAGGTTGGGCATGGAATTGTTTTGAACCTTTCAGGTGTTAACATAATCACCTGATGACCTAAATCTTGTAGACAATTTCTGGTACATAAAATGGAATTAACCACACCATTTATTTGAGGATACCAGGCATCTGAAACAACGAGAATCTTCATTTAATATTTCCATTATTATCTGCTTAAATCATAAAATTATGATAAGAAACGCATATGTCCTGCTTACTCAAATATGTTAATCTGACCATATTTGCTAGTCTGACTTAATTCAAGAATTCGTGCGAGCTGACCTAACTATTATAATGATACCCGCGGCCATGATTAAAAAGATACCTGTAATTTCACTTAAACCCAAAACTGTTGACCATAATAACCAACCCCAAAAGGCCGCAAAGATCAAAAATCCGTATTCATAAACCGCCAGTATGCTTGTATCAACCATCTGATAAGCCCTTGTAATTAGAGCTAAGGCCGTAACAGTAAGAACAGCTTGAAAAGTTATCCAAATTAAAAATCTAATGTTTACAGTTTTCCATCCTTGAAAAAAAATATACATTTCAGAAGAATGTTGGTGAATTGACGGAATAAACCAAAAAATAGTTGCCACAAAGGCTCCAATCACACCAATAGCTATGAGATAACTCAATGTTAAGCCAAGAGCAGATTCCTCCCTACAATAATGACGTGTATAGAGTGCAGCCATGGCATAAAAAACCCCAGCCAAAAGGGGAATAATTTGCAATAAGTGAATTTCCGTCAAATCAGGCTCAAGTAAAATAAATACACCTAAGCTACCAATTAACACTGCAAGGATTCGAAAAATACCGATTCGTATCTTAAATATAATCACTGAAAATATGAGTACAAATATGGGGGACAAAAAGAGTCCGGCACCTGCTTCGGCTACGGAAAGGAAAGATAGGCCTCCAAAATAGCAAATCATAGCGCCACTGAGAAGCAAGGAACGTATTACCACAGGTAATAAGTTTTTGGGCCTGACATCATGTCTAAAAAAAACAGCTATTCCAAAAATCAATATTGAAGTTATTAAACTTCGAATTGCATGAAACTGCCATATACCTGTTTCATCATTTATTAACAGAACAAGATTATCGGATAAACCGAGTAGGAAGACTCCAGATAATATTAACAAACCTGCTCGCAAGGAAACGGGAATTTGCTCAGACTTTATAATTAAACCAGAAATTAAGCTCAACTAGCTCGACTCAGCTGACGCGGTGATGATACCATTGTCGTCATCCAGAAACCCTCTTGGATACCTGAAAGAACTCTCTCTAAAGCCCACAAATAATCGTAAGATATACCATCATCAGAAACAATCGAAACAATAAACTGACTTTCAATGTCTGTTTCATTTAATAAATTGATTGAGTAGCTTTGCAAATTAATAAGCGGAGAATAGGAAGGCATTTCAAATAAGGTTCTAAAACGTTCTAGGGGTCCTGTCGCTCTTTTATTATTAGGATGCGCAAAAACCCATACTTGCTCGATTCCTTGTCCAGTATCCCCTGATTGAAGTCCTAATAATTGTATTTCAATAACTTCTAGAGGAGTATAGCTTTCATTTGGCTCAATAAGTTCTTCGGAAAAAGCCTGCTTGGCAATTATTATGACCACAAAAAATAATGCTGCTACAAAGTTTATTTTTTTCTTATTATACATTGTTAAGTTATCTCTCAAAAATATGTTGGTTTATAATGAACTATATTTATTTTCAACTTCTGGTGAGGCCTAACCTTAGTCCACAGACGACAAAAACAAAACCGATAAGGTGATAAATTTGTAAAGGTTCTCCTAATATCAATATAGCTAAAAAAACAGAAGCAATAGGCAACCAATAAAAAAACAGGCCCGTGCGTATTGCGCCAAGAGTCACAACAGCTGAAGTATAAAACTTATACGCAAGTATAGCAGGACCGATCACAATATAGGTTAATCCAAGCATTGGTCCAATCGATAAATTAATTCTGTAACCTGCCTGATATTCCAATAATTGCAGGGGAAATAACTCTATTGCACCAATAAAAAATAAAACCCATATGAGAGACCAATGGTTCACTTTTTTGGGAGAAAACCTTATTAAAAGTGAAAACACACCATATAGTAAGATAGCTCCAACCATAATCAAATCTCCGTAATTAAAGGTGAGATTTATCAAATTGGTCAAATTAGCTTTTATTAAGACAACAAATACTCCAATCGTTGCTAACATCATACCTAGAATCTGTATTTTTGTTGTTTTCTCCTTAAAAAAAACCCATTCAAAAAAACATAAGATTATTGGAATTGTTGTTTGCAGCAATCCAACGTTGCTAACTGTTGTAAAGTTTAAAGCCCAATATTGCATAGTATTATAAGCACCTATTCCGGTAGTTGCGATCCAAAAAATAGGCCATTTATTTTCCCAAATTATTGGAAGATCTCTCTTAAGGGGTGGTCTAAAAATTATCAAAATTAAAAAGGAAGCAATAAGCCACCTCCAAAATGCATGTTGCAATGGGGGTAAATCGGCTGCAAACATTCGTGCTGTAATAGAATTTCCAGCCCAAAAAGTCATAGTTAGAAATAAATAAACATAAGCGGTTTTATGTGATACACGCATTTTTTATTACTTCCCTAAACAATCATCCAAGAGCCCAAAACGACTAAAAATGCCCCCAGCCAGGCTCCAAGAACTGGCATTTTTTTTGTTTGAAACCAAACAAATGGCAACATCAAAACTGGACTTATGGAAACCAACATAGTCACTTTAGCTACTTGACCTGTTTCCAACGCTTTAAGAAATAGCGCCAAACCAAAACTTAATCCAAAAAAACCATTTCCAATAACATGCCACCTTACACTCATTGGTGGTATTTCCCATATCTTGGTTTTATTTTTATCAAAAAATATTAGTGCCCATAAAAAAAAACCAGCAGCGAGAACTCTTATCAGGCTCACTTGTAATGGGTCTGTTCCTTGTTCCATAACTGGTCGAAGAATCAATACTCCCGCAGCCTGTCCAGATGCCGCAATAAGACCTGCTCCAACACCTATCCATAGAGGTGGTTTTGTGAATTCCCAGACATGGATATTTGTTTTGGGGCCTCCATAAATTACTGCGAGTACTATTCCTGTGAAACCAAATAAAACAGCGAATATAGTAAAATAAGTTAGTGCCTCATCCAAAAGTAACCAAGCAAACAGCGCTGCCAATGGAGCATTTACGGCAAATAATACCCCTGTTCTTCTTGGTCCAAGCCTTTCCATCGCGATAAATAAAAATAAATCACCGAAACCAATCCCAACGATACCCGATACTATAATCCATTTCCATGAGTTAGATGCTATCTCCCAATGATTTCCTGTAAGTAAAATCATTATTGCCAACAAGAAAGAAGCAATAATCATTCTTAATCTATTAAATTGAAGAGATCCATAATATAGGGCAGGTTTGTGTCCAAATAATTGAGATAAAACCCAACTAAAGGAGGCAGCTAACGCCAACAAAGCAGAATTATCCATTCTGAGAACTCATGTGTGAGCATTTGCAAAACATTGCTATTAAAATTATTTTTATAGTTAATTCCAGAAACATTTGAGACTTTTGTGAATCAAAAGCTTACACCACTGGTAACTGAAATGGCAAACTTCAATTTATGGAGGTAACTTAAAACAATTTTACCAACAAAAATACCCAAATGGTCCGCATTAACTTTTCGGCGCATGTTTTGCAAGAATGCGTTGCAAAGTACGACGATGCATTTTTAGCCTTCTTGCTGTTTCAGAGACATTTCGATTACACTGTTCGAATACTCGTTGAATATGCTCCCATCTGACTCTATCTGCTGACATCGGATTATCCGGTGGTGGAGGCAAGGGATTGTCATAATGTATAAGTGCATTTTTTATTTGCTCTGCACTGGCAGGTTTTGGTAGGTAATCAATAGCTCCCACTTTCATCGCAGCAACTGCTGTTGCGATGTTACCAAAGCCGGTAAGCATTATTACCCTGCATTTCGGATTTATCGAAGAGATTTTTTTCACAATGGAGAGTCCACTTCCATCCTCTAATTTTAAATCAAGAACAGCTGAGTCAAATTTCGCATTACCTATATGTTCTTCTGCTTCTCGTATTGACGAAACTGCGGTCACATGAAAACCAAAGGAATCCAAAGACTTCGTAAGTCTTCGCAAAAGAATTTTATCATCATCCAAAATTAATACTTTTCCTAAATTCATTAATTTCACACTAAGCTTTCGATAGGAACTTTTATTTCTACCGATGCACCTTTAGGCTTTCTATTTCCAAAACTAGTTGTTCCATTTAATTGTCTTATAAAAGAATTAACCAAAAATAATCCAAATCCTCGGTGGCCGTCCTGCCCAAGACGTGAGCTATTCTCGGGTTGACCTATGTTAGATAGAACTGATGAAGAGTATCCAATTCCGTCATCTATAATCTTTATGTAAATTGATTGGTAGTCCCAAAAAATGTCTACGACAATTTTGGTTTCAGCAAAATCATTTGCGTTTTCAAGCAGTGCTTCTAATGCATAGCTAAGCTCAGGTGTCTGTGCAATTTCTGGCTGAGGTTTGTCTGGGTTATTTTCAACCTTCCATTCAATTTGAATCTTGAAAGAGCTTGTCAAAGTAGCAACCATAGTTTGAATAGCAAGCGCAGCAGGCATCAAAATATTAAGCTCACGATTCGTCTTCAAGGCATCAGTGTCTAGTTCAGATAAAATAACCTGACATCTTTCTATCTCGTCTTTCAATAACAACAAATCTTCTTCTTGAATAGAATTTAGTTTCAACTGAGACAACAAGTCATCGCTAATCAATCTAATTGTTGTTAATGGTGAACCAAGTTTATGTGCTGCTGCCGTGGCAAGAGAACCAAGAGCTATAACCTGCCTTTCTGAAGCGAGCATTAATCTTGTTTGACCAAGCATTTCTGACATTTTTTTGCTTTTTGATGCTAACCAAAATACATAACACGCCATAAATATAGTGGATATAACCAATGCAATCCATAACCCAAATTGATATAAAGCTGGAACCTTAAATCCGCTATCTGACCAGGGTAGAGGCGAATGATGAATAGTAAGTATACTCGCGCTTATGGTCACAATAATTACAAGGCTTATAGTTGAAAATATATCTAAAATAGCCGCAGAGACTGCAACAGGCGCAAGAAATAATATAGAAAATGGATTGAGTAAACCACCAGCAAAATACAATAAAGCGGCCAGTTGGATGACATCAAATACAAGCACAAAAAGAACAGGTGGTCGTGATAGTCTAAGCCCATTTCTGTGCAGTGATGTCTGCCATAAATTTAATAATATTCCGGTTGAAATAATTGCTAAAACAGGAACTAGGGGAAGAACAAAACCGAGAGCAAAGTGAACAAGAAGAACAGTAATTAATTGTCCTGAGAGGGCTATCCAGCGAATTGTGACAATTACTCTTGGATCGATTAAACTATGTTCAATTTCTGAAACTTCAGGAAAAGACCTATTAGCCATCATATATCCAAATTAGAGACTTTAAGCGCGTTTTCTTGTATAAAATTTCTCCTTTCCTCAACAGCCTCACCCATTAAAGTAGAAAATGCCTTATTTGCATCTTCTTCATCAGCGATCTGAACTTGAAGAAGAGTTCGATTATCAGGATCAAGAGTTGTCTCCCACAGTTGACTTGGATTCATCTCTCCTAGACCCTTGTATCTTGCTATCTGAGCCCCCTTTTTTCCAGCCGCAACGATATACTCACTTAATTGACAGGGGCCACTCATTTCAACTTCTGCGCTTTGTGTAATAAATTTTACCGGTCTTTCAAAGATTTCTTGTAATTCTGGTGTAAGCTTATCAAGTTCTCGTGCTTCAGCTGTATTAACTAACCTGGCATCAATTCTATAGTCTTCATTAATACCTCTTAAACTTCGTTCTATGAGTATAATAGACCCTGTATCATCTTTTATTACACTTGCCTGCCATCCTCTTTCTAATTCTGGTGTTAATTGATCAAGTCTTCGCGCTAAATAAGTCGCTGCATCTTCATTGTGAAGCATATTTTGATTTAAGACTCCTATAATTGCCGCTTGCTCTAAAACATCTCGATTAGCTACGTTTCGCATTAATGCATCGATCAAACGCTGCGTTCTAGCAGCTTTATTTGCTAGAACCTGGAGTTCAGTATTGTTAACTTGTATGCTACCATTAATTTGTAATATTGCACCTTTTAAACCAGCTTCTATAAGGTACTCGTCAAGAGCAAATTGATCTTTTAGGTAAACCTCAGAGTTACCCCTTTTTGCTCTAAATAACGGTGGCTGTGCAATATATAAGTAACCAGCATCAATAAGAGGTCTCATATGTCTAAAAAAGAATGTTAGCAAAAGAGTTCTTATGTGACTTCCATCCACGTCCGCATCACTCATAATAATAATTTTATGATAGCGTGCTTTCCCAACATCAATATCTGCGTTTCCAACACCTGCACCTATCGCGGTTATTAATGTCCCAATTTCATTGGAAGATAGCATTTTATCCATTCTTGCGCGTTCTACATTTAGGATTTTACCTCTCAGTGGCAAAATAGCTTGATTACCTCTATCTCGCCCCTGCTTAGCAGAACCTCCAGCGGAGTCGCCTTCTACCAAAAATAACTCAGCAAGGGAAGGGTCTCGTTGTTGGCAATCAGCTAGCTTTCCTGGCAAACTAGCTATATCTAAAACTCCTTTTCGTCTTGTAAATTCCCGTGCCTTCCTAGCAGCCTCTCTTGCTGCTGCCGCTTCATAAGCTTTACTTACAATTTTTTTTGCTTCATTGGGGTTTTCTTCGAACCATTGACTCAGCAAATCTCCCATACCAGCCTCAACTATAGGTCTTACCTCTGACGATACTAATTTGTCCTTTGTCTGGGATGAGAATTTAGGATCGGGTACTTTTACCGAAATTATGGCTGTTAACCCTTCTCTTGCGTCTTCTCCTGTGAGCTGTACTTTTTCTTTTTTAGCAATACCTAATTGCGCTGCGTATTGATTCACTATTCGCGTCAAAGCAGCTCGAAAGCCCGCAAGGTGGGTTCCACCATCTCTTTGGGGAATGTTATTTGTGAAACAGAGAGTATTCTCGTAATAAGAGTCTGTCCAGGCAAGCGCAAATTCAACAACAACATTTTCTTTTTCAGCCTGCAAATGCAATGTGTTATGAAGGGCAGACTGTGACCTATTTAACCAATTGACAAAGGCTTTAAGGCCCCCATCAAAATGAAACTCGCTTTTCTTTTCCTCTACATTTCTTCTGTCTATCAACTGAATGCGCACACCAGAATTCAAGAAGGCTAGTTCACGTAGTCTACGTTCAAGTGTGTTGAATTCAAATTTTATATTCGAAAAAATCTCTTCTGACGGCATAAAAGTGATTTGAGTTCCCGCCTGACCGTTGGCAGCTCCCGTTTCTTTTAAACGGTCTTCTGCCTCTCCTTTTCGAAAAACCATCTGATGCTGTATCTCGTTACGCCATATTGTAAGTTCAAGCCACTCTGATAATGCATTAACAACTGACACTCCAACACCGTGCAATCCACCCGAAACCTTATAAGCATTGTTGTCAAATTTTCCGCCAGCGTGGAGTTGTGTCATTATTACTTCTGCTGCTGAAATGCCTTCCTCTGCGTGAATTTCAATTGGTATACCTCGTCCATTATCGGATACACTAACAGAGCCATCCCCGTTTAATATCACCTTTACAATATCACAGTGTCCAGCAAGTGCCTCATCAACAGCATTATCAACTACCTCATAGACCATGTGATGCAAACCTGAACCATCGTCTGTGTCTCCAATGTACATGCCTGGACGTTTTCGGACGGCGTCAAGACCTCGCAACACTTTTATCGAGTCAGCACCATACTCTTCTTCGTTGATCTGGTTTTTTTCTGAATCTGACATTACTTTTTTTCCTTGTGCATACAGTTTAGCTACTTTTAACTTATAATACCATTATCTACGTAAAAATACTGAGCCTTTGATTTAAAAAAACTGAGACTTTGCTCGTCACTTCCGCTATACCAAACCTGTCCTGACAAAGCTTCACAGGCATAAAATAAAGCGTCTCTTCGCCATGGATCTAATAATGCTGCTACATCATCTAATAACAGTAGCGGTGGTTTTTTTAATCTGTTTGCTTGTAGGTGGGCATGTGCTAAAATAAAGGTAACTAGAAGTGCTTTTTGCTCTCCTGTTGACGCTTCATTTGCAGACTGATTTTTTTCAAGATGTGTTACATTCAAATCAGTCATATGTGGCCCCATCATCGAGTTGTCATCTGCTTCTCGATTTCGCTTAGCTTCTTGTTTAATTTTTTCTTCTAAATCTAATGCTGACATATTTTGCAACAGCTCTGCGCCACCACCAGTCATTTGGGCGAAAAATTTAGGGAACTCCATCTGCATATTTTGAACAGTGCGATTTATATCTGAAATCAAAGCTTGGCGAGTGGCCATGATGGCAACCCCTGTTTCAGACAAAACGGTTTCATTCAAATTATACCAAATAGAATCCTTAACATGATTGGCTAACATTCGATTTCGTTCCCTGTATGATTTATAAAACCTCAACAGCCTACCAGAATGGCCTGGATCAAAAGCAATCGCTAGCCGGTCTATAAAACGCCTTCTTGAGTTGGGGCCATCTAAAAATAACCCATCCATTTGTGGAGTAAGCCAGGAAACTGCGCAAATCTGAGAGAGCATTTCATTACTTTCCCTCTGCTCATTGATTTTTATTATTCTTTTACTGCCATCCTCTGATATTCCTGAGCCAATATTCCAACATGTATTATCAGTTATTAAGTTGGCGGAAAGTGCCCATCTGTTGCTGTTTGATGAGGGGTCAATTAGACCTTTATAACAAAACTCATCTTTTCCAGCACGCCTTAATCCTCGGCCTGGTGCTAATAAAGAAATAGCTTCCAAAAGATTTGTTTTACCTGAACCATTTTTACCAATAAGAATAACTGGTGCTTTTTGTATTTCTAAATCAACTTCCCGATAATTACGAAAATTTGATAAACGAATTTTACTAATCCAATGACTAATTTTCTTATTTTTCACATTTAATGCGCATGTTGCGTCAGAATGAGCAGTAGATGTTGAAGCCATAAAACTAATTACTAAACTCTCATTGGCATCAACACAAAAATGTTTGCATCATCTTCAGGGTCACGAAGCAGGCTTGGAGAGCCAGAATCTGCAAGTTCTATCGCTATGACCTCACCTTTTATTTGAGTTAAAATATCCATAAGATATCTGGCGTTAAAACCAATGTCTATTGTCTCTCCCTCATATTCAATCTCAAGCGTTTCAGTTGCGCTTGATGCATCTGGATTAGTTGCTGATAACACCAATTGACCAGAACCTATGTTGAGTTTAATGGCACGCGACTTGTCTGAGGCTATAGTTGATACTCTATCCACAGCAGCACTTAGTAAGTCTACGTTAATTGAAATTATTTTGTCATTTCCAGTTGGAATTACGCGTTTGTAATCTGGAAAAGACCCATCAATCAATTTTGTGGTGAGCCTTATATCTCCAACACTAAATTCAGCTCGACTCTCTGATAATCGCATGTCTATTTCTTGCGACTCATCATCCAATAGTTTTCGAAGTTCCAGAACTGCCTTACGAGGTAAAATAACAGAAGGCATGCTCTCTGAACCAGAGGGGGCTTTCATCTGTGATAATGCAAGTCTGTGACCGTCTGTTGCTACGGCTGTTAAATTAGTCGTATCTGAAATATGCATATAAATGCCATTTAAATAATACCTGGTTTCCTCCATAGACACTGCAAACTTTGTAGTATCAACAAGATTTCTTAAATCTGGTGGAGCAATCGAGAATTTAACTCGCATATCTGAGCTGTTTATAGCTGGAAAATCTTCGATAGGTAATGTTGGCAATTTAAAGTTTGACCTCCCAGAGCTAATTTGGGCATGACCATCAGCCACTTGAATTTGAACTTCAGAACCCTCTGGCAACTTTTTTACAATTTCAAATAATAAGTGAGCTGGAATTGTTGTTGCTCCCTCGTTTGATATCGAACATGTAGTAGTGGTGACAATATCCATATCCATATCAGTTGCTGTAAGTGACAATTTTTGAGACCCTGCTTTCAAGACAACGTTTGATAAAATAGGTATAGTATTTCGTCGCTCAACCACAGAATTGATATGGCTAAGCGGGCGCAATAAATTCATGCGATCAATAGCTAATTTCATTTCTACCTCCACCATAAGATCAGGTGATTTATACTATTTTGACATACAAAATGTTGTATGCCAATCCCCTTAAGCAACAAGATGTCGCTAAATGAAAGATCTTTAGTATCAATTTAATTATCAGATAATAACGAGCGTAGCAATTCTACATCGTCGCACATTTCGCTATCATTGATGAGCAACTCTTCTACCTTTTTTACAGCATGCATGATAGTTGTATGGTCTCTCCCACCAAACTTTCTACCGATTTCGGGATAAGATGATGTTGTTAAGTTTTTCGCAAGATACATTGCTATTTGGCGCGGTCTTGCAATAGACCTTGCGCGCCTTGCTGAAAACATATCCGATGTTCTTATGGAGAAATGTTTCGAGACCTGTTTCTGTATATCATCAATTGTAACACGACGACTAGAAGCTCTTATGAGATCGGACAAAGTTTCACGCGCCATTTCAACAGTAATAGTTCTGCCAACAAGGCTTGCATGAGCTACAATCCTATTAAATGCACCCTCTAACTCCCGTATATTACTGGTAATTTTACGAGCTAAAAATTCAAGGACTGTATCAGGCACACTTACGGCAACCGAGTCTCTTTTAGAAATGAGAATTCCAAGCCTCAACTCATAGGTTGTAGCATGAATGTCAGCAACCATCCCCCATCCTAGGCGACTTCTAAGACGTTCTTCCATACCCGATAAATCAGTTGGTGATTTATCAGCGGACAAAACAACCTGTTTTCCTTCATCTACCAATGCGTTGAATGTGTGAAAAAACTCTTCTTGAGTTGATTCTTTTCCAGAAATAAATTGCACATCGTCTATCATTAACACATCAACCGAACGAAATTGTTCTTTAAAAGTCATAGTGTCCTGATGTCTTAAGGCCTGGATGAAACGATACATAAATTTTTCAGCCGAAAGATACATCACTTTGCGATTTGGCTGACGCGCATTGATCTCCCAAGCTATTGCATGCATTAGATGTGTTTTACCCAAACCAACACCGCTATATAGAAACAAGGGGTTAAAAGCTGCCGTAGCACTCTCAACGACACGTCTCGCTGCAGCAAACGCCAACTCGTTTGGCTTGCCAACAAAGAAATTTGAAAATGTAAACCGGGGATCCAAACCGTGTGTAGAGGATATAGCATTATTGTTAGACGTCGTTTCCTTCATTTCTGTTATTCGCGGTGCTTTGCTGGAAGGTGCTTCGTGCAAATTCATTAATACTGAAGATTCGGTCCAATTTATATCAAAATCAGACACTGGCAATGATAAACTTTTGGCAACAATTCTTAATTTGTCTGAATAGTGTGATTTCACTCTGTCTCGAACCAATTTACTTGATGATTTCAAGTAAATTATTTCTTCGTCCAAACATTCAAATTCAAGAGGTTTAATCCAATTCCGCCAAGCCGTTTCACCGATATCTTTTCGTATCTGTTCACTTAAAACTTTCCAGACAACATTTGGCTTGTCAGATTCAATTTTGTTCGAATCACTATTTTTCAGATTTTCAACTAGGGTTTTATTTCCCTTGTCAGTAGAATTTATTTCTTCTTTTTTATAAAAATCTTTTTCCAAAAGGTGTTCCTGACAAGATATATGAAATTTTGGTGATGTAACTATTCTGACCACAATACCGAAGTAGGATACCCGTTTATCAAACTTTTGATCAAGCTAGAATCTAAAGCAAAAAGGTAAATAAATATATTTAAATAACAATTAAGCTCTTGACATCTGTTTGGCTGCTTTATGGAAAAAAATTAGTTATTTAAAAGATTCAAGCTGTTACAAAAACGAATCAGTTTAAACATGAAATACCTTAGGCAAAAAAAAGAGGGCCAGAACCCTCTTATATCAAAAGAAAAAAAATTTTTTCCTATTTACACTCTATTTTAACTAGCTTTCAACGAAATATTTTTAACGCTAGCTGCGAGTCGTGATATCTTTCTTGAAGCTGTATTCTTATGCAAAACACCTTTACTAACACCTCGCATGATTTCTGGTTGGGCCTGTTTTAAAGCGTTTGTAGCTTTCTCAGCATCACCTGACCCAATAGCAGACTCAACTTTCTTTATAAAGGTACGAATACGGCTTATTCTAGATTTGTTGATTTCTGCTCTCGCTAAATTTCTACGTATTCTTTTTTTTGCTGACTTATGGTTCGCCATCTATTACCATCCACGTTTTTAAATTTGGGGTTGTATATGACTGAACCAGTAGACAAGTCAAGCTATAAATACCTTTTTAAGATGAATTTACTGGGTTCACTCAGCGTTTAAAGGCGATATAGTTAAGCGCCAAATTAAACCGTCCTGTTTTTGAGAGGATATTATTTGAAATTTCTCTTCCCCCTTTTGGTATTGATCCCCCACCAATTCCCAACCAAGTGTTGGCATCACTTGACGGTAAAATTGCTTGATTAAATCTTCGTTATCATGGGAAGTACCAATTAAAATCATTATGCGACCAGATGGAGAATCAAAACTAAAACTAAGTTCGGGTTCAACGCTCATCGTATCTATCAGCGGTATGTCATCGATAAAAATTATACTTTTTTTTTCTTCACAAAACACGCTTTTTGAAACGTAAATTGTTGCAAACAAAATTGCTATTATCATAACAATTCGATTTTTAGGTAACACCATTAAATATTTCAAATTAAACATCCCATAAGTCCTAGCCGGTAATGATAATTGTAACAGGAATCAACGTTGACACAAGCTACAATAAAACGTAGTTCGACCTGTTTGTTTAAACTCCTTGACTACAGAGCCACAATTAAAGCATGGATTACCAGACCTTCCATAAATCTTTAGTGATTGAACAAAATAACCTAATTCTCCCCTTGGTTGAATATGATTGCGAAGACTGGTTCCTCCAGCCTCAATCGCTTGAAGTAAAATTGTTTTAATAGAAGTTACAAGCCTTTTCGCCCTTTTTCCTTTAATCGTCTTTGCTTGACGTTTTGGCGAGATTTTTGCATCGAACAGTGCTTCTGATGCGTAAATATTACCAATGCCGGCTATTTTTGTCTGGTCTAGAAGAAAGGATTTAATTGTGCAGTTTTTACCTGCTGTCCTTGCCATTAGATAATCAGAATTAAAGTCATTACTAAGAGGCTCAACTCCAAGGTTTTTCAAAAATCTATGTGATGTTACATACTCCTCACTAAATACGTCAATGTAGCCAAATCTTCTTGGGTCGCCGAAAACTAGCCATTCGTCACTTTCAAATCCTAACGCAAAATGATCATGTTTTTGGAATTTTGGGCGATTTGAATAGATCCGAAAGGACCCTGACATACCGAGATGTGAAAGCAAAATTTGTTTATTGGACAGCGGAATCAGAATATATTTGCCGCGTCTTTTTGGCTCTTTGCAGGTCAACCCTCTCAAATCTTTTTTAATTGATTTTGGTATAGGCCAACGCAAATCTTTTTTTCCTACAAAGATGCTTGTGATTTTTTTCCCCGTAGTTATGGGCGTAATTCCACGTTTAACTGTCTCTACTTCTGGTAACTCTGGCAATTACATTTACTCTTTTTACGTTATCCTGTTATAACAACATCACAAACAAATTAAGTGAATTTTGGAAATTATGATTTCGACCTATATCATAACAAAATATAGTATTGTTAATAGGAAACTCAATAAATGAGTGCAGGTTCAAGAAGTACAACGAAATTTTTAGATAATGAAAAAAATTGACTTTGGCTACCGAGAGGTAGAAATGGAACAAAAGCAAGGTTTAGTAAACGACGTATTCGATTCGGTAGCATCTTCATATGATATTATGAATGACCTGATTAGCCTTGGTGTACATCGTTTGTGGAAAGAGACTTTGCTAGACTGGATGGCGCCACGCCCAAATCAAACACTAGCAGATTTGGCCGGCGGAACAGGTGACATAGCGGTGCGATTTTTACAGCGAGGAGGTCAATTTGCCCACGTAATAGATATAAATGAAAAAATGATGGCTGAAGGTCAAAGACGAAGAGAGATAAATAAATTTCGGTCCAAACTCGCTTGGGTAATAGGAGATGCTCAATCAATTCCACTTAAAGATAATAGCGTTGATAGAGCAACTATAGCGTTTGGACTCAGAAATGTGCCAGATAGAGAGCTGGCTTTAAAGCAGATAGTTCGTATTTTGAAACCTGGGGGTAGATTTTGCTGCCTTGAGTTTTCGCATGTAAAAAACCCCTTACTATCCAGTCTATATGATATGTGGTCATTTAATATACTCCCAAAAGTTGGTCAATTAGTTGCTGGAGATATGCACTCTTATATTTATCTAGTTGAGTCTATCCGAAAATTTCCTTCTCAATCTGAACTTTGTACAATGATGGCGGATGCAGGTTTGGTACAAATTAAAGTAAGGAGCCTTTCTGGAGGAATTGCAACAATTCACTCTGGCTGGAAGTTAGATTAATGCCGTTCATAATTGCGATGTTGAGAATACCCTATATTGGATTTGTGCTGGGACGAGCCGGTGTCCTCGGTCATGTTAGCAGATTGGCGCCACTTCCCAGTTGGCAGAAAGGGTTTTTTAGCTTCGTAGATTTTCTTATTGCAGGAAGAAATAGTAGGAAAAACGCTGGCGAAACGCTTTGTATTGCTCTGCAGAAATTAGGGCCAGTTTTCATTAAATTTGGACAAGCTCTCTCCACACGAGCAGATTTACTTGGACCAGATATCGCGCGCGGACTTGTCTTACTTCAAGACAGTCTCCCAGCTTTTTCCTATCAAAGAGTAAAAGAGACAATTGAAAGAGAGACGGGTAAAAAGCTGGGAGAAATTTTTGCCCATTTCGATGAAGATCCCGTTGCTGCAGCCTCTGTTGCCCAGGTGCATAAAGCGCAGCTTATTGATGGACGGAACGTTGCCGTCAAAATACTTCGGCCCAACATTCATAAACGTATGGCTACAGATATAGCACTATTTGGTGCGCTTGCCAAAATAATGGAGTTTATTGCACCAAAACTGAAACGATTGCGGCTTGTAATAGCGGTGGAACAGTTTAAGCAATTATCTGAACTTGAACTTGACATGCGAATGGAAGCAGCTGCCGGAGGAAAATTACGTGATAATTTGCTAGCTGATTCAGGAATAAGGGTACCGTGGATTGAAAACAGTCTCACAAGTGAAAATATTCTTGTGTCTGAATGGATCTCCGGGCTTCGAATTGATGATGTAGATGGCCTCATCGCCGCGGGTCACAAAATTGATGATATAACTAATAAGGCTGCAACAAGTTTTTTTAACCAGGTATTTAGAGATGGGTACTTTCATGCAGATATGCATCCTGGAAATATATTTGTGACCTCTGATGGAATGCTTGTACCAATCGATTTTGGCATCATGGGTAGTCTTAAATCGGAAGATAAATTTTTCCTAGGTAGTCTTCTTATATCCCTGCTAGAACGGGACTATGACCAAGTAGCGAAGCTACACTATGATGCTGGCATGTTGCCTGAAACTGTCTCTTTAGCATTATTTTCACAAAGTTTAAGGGCGCTTGTTGATCCTATAATGGACAAACCCATTGGTGAAATAGAGCTAAGCGAAGCCCTTGGTCAAATATTACAAATCTCTGCTAGATTCGATATTTTTGTCCAACCTCAATTTAATTTACTACAGAAGACGATGGTAATGGCTGAAGGAGTTGCAAGAAGTCTAAATCCAAAAGCTAATATGTGGCATTTAGCCAAGCCTCTTGCTTCTGACTGGGTTCAATCTCAAACAGGATTCGCATTTAGAATAAAACACATCTTTTCAGATTTAGAACGCTTATTTAGCGTTTTGCCTAATATTATTGAGAAGTATGAACGCAACGCAAACGAAAAAGACACAGAAAAAAATAACTCTAAAAAATTTGTTTTCCTATCTTACATGGGGTGGTTTATTGCTGGAGTCTCAGCAACCATTGCATTTATAAATTTTTACAGGTAAAATCAATCATGTGAATTATTCACTAAAGTGTGAAAAAATGGATTATCATGATACACTAGACTTTTTGATTGATGTTTTTGGGGGTGCTGAAAAACTTCAAAAGTTACTTGGTGTTGGCCCGAGCGCTCTTAGCAACTATCGAACACGAAAACACCTACCTTTAATTCAAGCTAGGAAATTGTCTAAAATAGCTCCCCAATTTGGATTTAATCTTGACCCACATAACTTGAAAATCAGTTTCAAAAATGAGAATCAAAATTTAGAAATATTGCTTATTATAACTGGCGGTATTGCGGCATATAAAGCTCTTGAGCTTATTCGAAGATTAAAAGACTTTGACTTCTCAATTACTTCTGTAATGACCGAGTCGGCTAAAAAATTTATAACCCCCTTATCTGTAACTGCTCTCTCTGGCAATAAAGTCTATTCAGAGATGTTTGATTTTACGGAAGAACAGGAAATGGGTCATATCCAACTTGCTCGTAAAGCGGATTTAATTTTAGTTGCTCCAGCAACGGCCAATTTTATAGGTAAGTTAGCGAATGGTTTGGCCGATGACCTAGCGAGCACCATTTGTCTTGTTACAAATGCTCCAATCTATATAGCCCCTGCAATGAACCCTCAGATGTGGTCAAACATTGCAACAAAGGACAATTGCGCTACCCTCCTAAGTAGAGGCTTTAGATTTCTGGGTCCTGATGACGGAAATACTGCTTGCGGAGAGATTGGTTCTGGAAGATTTGCGGAAACGGGATATATTATTTCAGAAATACAAATGGCGCTTCAAAAAAAAGTAAATAAAAAAGTCAACAATAATAATTTAGAGCATCTAAAATTATTGGACGGTATCCAAATTCTAATAACTGCGGGACCAACTTTTGAACCGATTGACCCGGTTCGCTTTGTTGGGAATCGCTCATCTGGAAAACAAGGATATGCAATAGCAGCTAGTTGCGCTGCGGCGGGAGCGTCAGTTTGCCTTATCTCGGGGCCAGTCAATTTAGAAACACCGGGTGGGGTTCGGCTTATTCAAGTTGAAACAGCTGATCAGATGAAGGAGGCATGTGAAAAAGAGATAAACGCAGATTGTGTGATTTGCGCTGCTGCTGTTTCTGATTGGAAACCAATCAAAGTAGCAAATAAAAAGATAAAAAAAACACCAGAAACAAATCCTAAAATTAGTCTCACAAAAACACCGGACATTCTATCTTTTATTGGACATCACCCATCCAGACCAAAACTAGTGATAGGGTTTGCTGCAGAAACGGACAATCTGGAAACTAATGCAAAAAATAAGAGAAAAATAAAAAATGCTGATTGGATTTTAGCAAATCCAATTTTTCAATCTAGCGCCTCAGTCTTCAATTCTGATAGTAATGAAATCTTTTTCATCTCAGATAAAGAATCTCTATATTGGGAAGCCAAAAGTAAAATTTCAATTGCTAACAAACTAACTAGCAAGATTTGCGAATATTTTTCCTGTTTTCAGCAAAAAGAGGTTACATGAACTCACTTATAAATATAAAAGTTGAAATTCTAAAACACGCAAACAATTTACCTATTCCTAACTATCAGACAGCAGGTTCAGCAGGTATGGATTTATATGCAGCAGTAACTGAGCCTCTGAAAATAGGTCCTTTAGAACGCATTTTAATACCCACTGGATTAAAAATAAGTATCCCATCTGACATGGAAGCTCAAATTAGACCGCGTTCTGGACTCGCGTATAAACATGGTATTACTGTCCTAAATGCACCAGGCACTATTGACAGCGATTATAGAGGCGAAGTTAAAGTAATTTTAATAAACATGAGTAACGATGAGTTTGTGATTGAGCGCGGATCAAGAATTGCACAAATAATAATTGCACCCATTTCAAAAGCCAAACTTGATGTGGTATTAACACTTGACGATACCAAAAGAGGTTCAAAGGGATTTGGGTCTACAGGTTGGAAGGCATAAGCAAACATGCTGATATCAGAAACTCAAATTTATAGGTATGCCCGCCAATTAGTAATGCCCGAAATAAATGAGGCTGGTCAGCAACTATTATTATCTTCCAAAGTTGTTATATTAGGCGCTGGGGGATTAGGTTCGGCTGTAATTGCAAATTTAGCAGCTGCCGGTATAGGTGAGCTCATAATATGCGATAATGATACCGTGGATTTAAGTAACTTAAACAGACAATTCATTTACCGAGAACAAGATGTTGGGCAGCCGAAAACATTACAGGCTCAGCGTTTTGTTGAAAACATTAATTCCGATGTTTCAGTAAAAATAAAACAACAAACAATAAATGAAAACTCACTCATCGAGATTTTGGCGGGTTGCGACTTATTGGTAGATTGTACAGATCATTTTGACACCAGATTTGCCGCTGCAAGAGCTAGTTTTAGAATCGGCGTCCCCCATGTTTTTGGCGGAGCTGTCCGATTTGATGGGCAAATGGCAACTTTTATGGCAGGGGTGCCTGGATATGAGAAGTCTGCTTGTTTTGGATGTCTTTTTTCGGAAGATGTGAAAACGAACCAAGTGTCAAATTGTGCTCAAGCAGGAATTCTCTCTCCAATAACAGGAATAATAGGCAACTTGCAGTCATTAGAAACGATTAAGTGGATTACGAAAGCGGGTGAAACTGCCGTAAATAAAATCACCTTATTTGACGGATATTCAGGCAACTTTAATTCTATAAAAATTTCAAAAAACCAAAAGTGTACCGTTTGTTTTGATTAAAATTTTCTAAACTTTAAAATTCTGTCAAAACTTAGAGCATTGCAGGAACCACCCTGTCTGGTGGAGTGTGGCCATCTAAAAACGTTTGAATGTTGATGATGACCTTATCACCCATCGCATGTCTGCCTTCAATAGTTGCTGAACCGATATGTGGAAGTAACACAACATTTGGCAAACCAATTAGTTCTGGTGTTACAACTGGCTCATGCTCATATACATCCAAACCAGCACCTGCAATTTTATTTGCCTTCAACAGATCTAAGAGAGCTAGTTCGTCTATAACGTCTCCTCTGCCTGTATTAACCAAGTATGAGTGCGAGGGTAAAAGACTTAATCTGTCAGCATTCAAAAGGTGGTGAGTTGCTGGTGTACTAGGACAATTTATAGAAATAATATCTATGCGAGGAAGCATTTGCTCTATATTCTCCCAATAAGTAGCTTCTAAATCTGCTTCTGTTGAGGGATGCACCGCTTTTCTATTATGATAATGAATGGACATCCCAAACGCTTTTGCTCTTCTAGCAATTGCTTGCCCGATGGACCCCATTCCAATTATGCCCAATCGTTTTCCATTTATCCGATGACCGAGCATCCCTGTCGGAGACCAACCGTCCCACTGACCAGAACGAATTTTTGTGTCTCCTTGAACTATTCTCCTAGGGACCGATAGGATTAATGCCATTGCAACATCTGCAGTATCTTCACTTAAAACTCCAGGTGTATTGGTTACGGTTATACCCTTTTTCCGCGCTGCTTGAACATCAATATGATCAACACCTGTTCCAAAAGATGCAATAAGTCTTAATTGTGGGCCTGCCTTCTCTATGATAGAAGCCTTTAAGTTATCGGTAACAGTTGGCACCAAAACATCGGCCGTTTTCAGAGCTTCTATTAATTGCATCTGGGTAAATGGTTGATCGGTCTCGTTCAACGTTGCATCAAATAACTCTCGCATACGTGTTTCAACCGCATCAGGAAGCCTCCGAGTAAGAATAATTTTGGTCTTCATCTTCCTTAAACCTTACAAATTTCCAAAAACACAGAAGATACTCGCATTATAATGCACACTTCTGCTACAGTAGTTCAAAAAAATTAATTTTAACCACTATTATAACTTTAAATTTGCTTTATGCCTGCGTCTAGGTTTATTTTTTTTGTGTGTCAAATAATGTTAAATAATATCATGCTTTTGAAAAATTTTCTTCGATTACACAATATTTATTTTCCTATACAAACCGCCCTTCGAATTGCCTTTAATCTGATTTTAGTTGTTTTAGTTGTATTTCCGATTTTGGCTTTTCTGACAACAATACTTAGCAATATGAGCACCGTTTTTGCCCAAGACATAAGGGTTGTAGTTCGTGGTTCCGGATATGACGTTCCGCGATTTCTGTCTCTTAAGTCGGATAAGGCATATATGAGATTTGGGCCGGGAAATGAATATCCAATTGCATGGGTTTATCAGCAAAAAGGTCTTCCACTTAAAGTTATCGCTGAATATGAGGTATGGAGAAAAGTCGTTGACCATGAAGGTATTACTGGATGGATGCATACAAAATTATTAACTGGTAGAAGGACAGCCTTAGTAACTGAACGAGTGGCAAAACTTTATAAATCAAATGAAGACAATTCTAAAATAGTGGGTTACGCTGAGAGGAATGTGTTAATGGAATTACAATATTGTATTACTCAGTATTGCAAGGTAGCTCACCCTGAATTAAAGGGATGGATGAAACGAGATTCATTCTGGGGGTTATTGGAAAATGAGGTTTTGAACTGAACCATTTTAGGAAAAACAATTACGAGAAATTCAAAAAATCATATGCTTCAACCTCTATAAATGCGTAAAAAGGAACCGTTATGACAGCGAGCCAACAATCAAGTTATTCTTACGATGAATTAATTTTATGTGCAAAAGGCGAATTATTTGGTCCCGGCAATCCTCAATTACCGATGCCCCCGATGCTTATGTGTGACAAAATCAACCTTATTTCAGAGAGGGGTGGAAATTTTGATAAAGGTGAAATTTTAGCTGAGTTCGAAATCAATCCTGAACTTTGGTTCTTTAAGTGTCATTTTGAAAATGACCCAGTAATGCCTGGCTGTCTTGGAATGGACGCACTTTGGCAACTAGTTGGTTTTTATCTAGGTTGGGCTGGGGGTATGGGCAAAGGGCGAGCTATATCTGTTGGACAAGTAAAATTCTCTGGTCAGATTCTACCAAGTGCCAGCAAACTAAATTTTAAACTTCATATGAAACGGATAATTTTACGCAAACTCGTTTTGGGTATAGCAGATGGTGAAGTGTTATGCGATGGAGAAACCGTATTTGAAGCAGAGGATATACGTGTCGGGCTATTCGGAGCAGGAGGCTAATTATGCGAAGGGTTGTTATTACGGGTATTGGAATTGTTTCTTCAATCGGAAATAATGCAAACGAGGTTACTCAATCTCTGAGGAACGGAACGTCAGGAATTGTATCTGCGCCTGATTACGCTGAACTGGGATTTCGTTCTCAAGTTAAAGGTACTGTGAAGCTTGATGTAAATGAACACATTGACAGAAAAAAAATGCGTTTCATGGGAGAGGGGGCTGCTTATGCCGTTTTATCTATGGAGCAAGCAATATCTGACTCTGGACTTGAAGAAAGTGATATTTCAAACCCACGAACTGGTTTAATTGCTGGCTCTGGTGGTCCCTCTACTGCGAACCTTGTAAATGCTGCAGATATTACACGAGAAAAAGGACCGAAGCGAATTGGTCCATATATGGTTCCAAGGTGTATGTCTTCTACTGTGTCTGCTTGTATTGCAACATTCTTCAAGATAAAGGGCGTAAACTATTCTATAACATCCGCCTGCTCAACATCTGCACATTGTATAACTGCTGGCACAGACTCCATTCGTTACGGAATGCAAGATATTATATTTGCAGGAGGGGGTGAAGAGTTAGACTGGTCGCTATCCTCATTATTTGATGCAATGGGAGCCATGTCATCTAAATATAATGATGCTCCACATCATGCAAGTCGAGCATATGATATTGACCGAGATGGATTTGTAATTGCTGGGGGTGGCGGCATGCTTGTGCTGGAGGAATATGAGCATGCGAGAGCAAGGGGAGCAAAAATTTATGCAGAGATTGTTGGATATGGAGCAAACTCCGATGGATTTGATATGGTGGCTCCTTCAGGAGAAGGGGCGGTCAGGTGTATGCAACTCGCGCTAAAAGGCTTTGATGGTGCAGGGCTCTCTGGAAATGTTGTTTATATTAATGCACACGGAACATCAACCCCAGCAGGAGACTCAAAAGAACTTGCAGCAGTTAGTGAAGTGTTCTCGCCACTTGATAAATTACCCTATTTGTCTTCAACTAAGTCATTAACTGGCCACTCTCTTGGAGCGACAGGTGTACAAGAGGTTATCTACACATTATTAATGATGAACAACAAATTCATTGCTGCCTCTGCTAATATTGATAATCCTGATCCTGAAATTGGGGATTTGCCAGTAGTTGATAAATTGATAGAAAACATTGACATAGACATTGCTCTTTCTAATTCTTTTGGCTTTGGTGGAACCAACGCCTCTTTGGCTTTGTCTAAGTTATCGATTTAGGAGCTAGCAAAGATGACCGTTTTATCTGGCAAACGTGGATTAATACTAGGTGTCGCAAATGAAAATTCTGCTGCATGGGGCATTGCGAAACAAGCATATAAACTTGGGGCTAAACTTGCTTTTACATATCAGATGCCAGCGTTTAAAAAACGTCTTGCGCCTCTAGCAGAGTCAGTAGAATCGGATTTGCTAATTGAATGCGATGTGAATGAAGAATTAGCAGCAAAGGAAACAATTGAGGTATTATCGAGTCATTGGACTGAGATTGACTTCGTTGTTCACTCGTTAGGTTTTTCGGATAAAAACGAGTTACGAGGCCCTTATTATGATACCTCCAGAGAAAATTTCAAAAAAACAATGCTTATATCCGCTTTTTCTTTTACTGAATTAGCTCAAGCCTCATTTCCTTTGATGCCAAAAGGTGGTTCACTTCTAACACTTAGTTATCTTGGGGGTGTAAGAACCACACCAAATTATAATGTTATGGGTGTTGCAAAGGCAGCACTAGAAGCATCTGTTCGTTATTTAGCCGTTGATCTTGGAGAAAAAAATATTAGGGTTAACGGGCTTTCAGCAGGACCGATGAAAACACTAGCTGGGGCTGCAATAAGTGGCGCAAGAGGTATTTTCCGTCATAGTGAAAAAAATGCCCCCCTTGGTCGAAACCCAAGCATATATGAAGTAGGAAACGCTGGATGCTACTTAATATCTAACCTTTCTAGTGGCGTAACTGGCGAGATTCACTATGTAGATGGCGGGTTTAATAATGTGGGAGTGGCAGCAAATGAAGGAAGCTGAACCAAACTGAAGTAACTCTTTAGTATATGATTAACTTGAAACCAAAGCTTCCTACATCGTAATAATAGGGTTTTTGTTTAAAAAAATTTGTTATGATTATTCATTTGAAGCGACTTCAAGATCTTCACCGGTTTTTTGATCAACTCTCTTCATTGATAATTTTACTTTTCCCCTATCGTCAAAACCGATAACTTTTACTTTTACGCCATCACCCTCTTTACAAACGTCTGTTGTTTTCTCAACCCTCTCTTCAAGCATCTCTGAGATATGTACAAGACCATCTTTGGGGCCAAGAAAATTAACAAATGCACCGAAATCAACAGTTTTTACAACCGTACCATTGTAAATCTCGCCAAGTTCTGGTTCCGCCACAATATCCTTAACTCGACTGATTGCAGCCTCGGATGATTCTTGTGAAGATGCGGCTATTGATACAGTGCCATCATCTTCAATATCTATTTTTGCACCAGTTTGCTCACATATTTCTCTTATAACTTTACCGCCTGGCCCAATAATGTCTCTAATTTTGTCAACTGGGATTTTTAAAGTTGTTATCTTTGGAGCACTATCCGATAATGTTTCTCTGGCTGAATTTAGCGCTTTACTCATTTCCCCAAGAATATGCAGTCTGCCATCTTTAGCTTGGTCTAGTGCAATCTCCATTATCTTAGACGTTATCGATGTTATTTTTATATCCATTTGCAGAGAGGTAATTCCATCTTGAGTACCAGCAACTTTAAAGTCCATATCACCTAGGTGATCCTCATCTCCTAATATATCTGACAAAACAGCAAAGGATTCACCCTCTTTTATCAATCCCATTGCAATGCCAGCAACAGGACGCTTTAATGGAACTCCTGCATCCATCATTGCAAGCGATGTTCCACAAACTGTCGCCATAGAGGAAGAGCCGTTTGATTCTGTTACCTCCGATACTGTTCGAAGCGTATAAGGGAATTCATCTTTTTCAGGGAGAACAGGATTAATTGCTCTCCAAGCAAGTTTTCCATGACCTATCTCTCTTCTTCCTGGACTGCCGACGCGACCTGCTTCTCCAACAGAGTATGGTGGAAAATTATAATGAAGCATAAATCTTGAACGTGACTCCCCTTCCAACGAGTCGATTATTTGTTCATCCTGACCTGTGCCAAGTGTTGTAACAGCAAGCGCTTGTGTCTCGCCTCTAGTGAACAAAGCTGAACCATGAGTTCTTGGAAGTAACCCAACCTCGGCTACAATGGGGCGAACTGTTTTTGTATCACGACCATCAATACGAATGCCATTTTTTAGTATAGCAGAACGAACGACGTCAGACTCAAGCTCTTTCATAACACCACCAATTATGACGCTATCGGAATCTATATCCATAAGCTCAACAGCCTTCTCTCTTATGGCTGAAAGTGCATTCTGCCTATCAGTTTTGTCGGAAATAGCATATGCTTTTTCAACCTCAACCCTCAAAGCAGATAGTGTGCTTCTTATAGCCTGAGTTTCCGGGGGCTCTGATGGAAGTTCACGTGGTTCCTTGGCGGCAGATTCTGCAAGTTCAATAATAGCACTAATTGCTTTTTGTATTTCGTTGTGTCCAAAGTTTACTGCATCTAACATTGTTTTTTCTGATAATTCGTAAGCTTCAGACTCCACCATCAATACGCCTTCTGAAGTGCCCGCCATGACTAAATCTAACGTAGAACTCTCCATCTGAGTGATTGTTGGGTTTAAAATAAAATTGCCGTCTATCAAACCTACCCTAGCGGCTCCTATTGGGCCATAAAAGGGCACGCCAGATATCGTCAAAGCTGCAGAAGCACCTATCATGGAGACTATATCTGGATTATTTTCCATATCATGTGATAATACTGTGCATATAACTTGGGTCTCACATTTAAATTCCTTCGGAAAAAGTGGTCTTATTGGTCTATCAATTAATCTACTTACTAACGTTTCATTTTCAGATGGACGCCCTTCTCGTTTAAAAAAGCCCCCAGGTATTTTACCAGCGGCAAATGCCTTTTCCTGATAATTTACAGTTAAAGGGAAAAAATCTTGCCCTGGCTTTGCAGATTTAGCTGCAACAGCTGTGCATAGCACTGTCGTTTGACCCATGGATATTAAGACCGCACCATCAGCTTGTCTTGCGATCTTACCTGTTTCCATGACAACGGTCTTGTCCCCCCATTGAAATTCTTTTTTATAAATTGTGAACATTCATTACTCCGTTCGTTCATCAAATTAGCCATTTTACAAATAGCTGGCTGAGATACATAAATACTTGAACGAAGCGACAACGGATTCGAATTAACATTCAAAAATCATATCAGGGGTCGAACTGAACAACAATCTCTGTCTGGATGTTCAAATTGCTTGCTCGATCAAGCGTCCGCATCTCTCCATTTTTGCGGCAAATAATTGGTTGCTTTTTATATGATGGGTATATGACACGAGAAAAATTGAATTGCAACAACAAAAAATAGTGCTCAGAAATTAAACAAGCTGAATTATGATTTTTTGGATTATTAGGTTTAGAGGAGTATTAGGAAATGTCAGCGACGCAACCCTAGTTTAGATATTAGCTCTTTATAATCATTTTCCTCGCGGGACTTTATATAATCAAGTAAATGTCGCCTTTGTCCAACCATCATCAACAAACCGCGACGAGAACCAAAATCTTTCTTATGGATTTTTAGATGTTCTGTAAGGTTAGAAATTCGCTCACTTAAAATGGCCACCTGTACAGCAGCGGAGCCAGAATCTTTTTCGTTTAAACCATATTTATTCACCAATTCGGCTGTTTTCTCTTTTGTAATCGACATCAAATACCTCCTTGCCCTCAAAGGCTATAAATTAAACACTCTTATAGGTCGAATAATGCCGCTTTCATGCTTTATTAACGCGACAGGTAGACCGCCACAAATAGCCACGCTTATTCTTTTTTCCATAGAACTTCTCCCAGAATAAGAAATACGTTGCCCCATTTTTATTCGAATTGCCTCTTCATGTGATATAGACATTGCCGGGATGTCGTCTAGCGCTGTCAGTAATGACACAACAATTTTTTGTGCCTCGGCACTATCTCTCAAACTTTTAAAAAAATCCAGCGAAATCGCATCTTTAATGTCAAATTTTCCCACATTAAGTCGTCTCAGGGCAGAGACATGTGCTGCTGAACCAAGTATCCGCCCTAAATCACGCCCTAGGGAGCGAATGTAAGTTCCTTTTTCGCAAGAAACTCTTAAACAGGTTTCATTTCCAATATGTGACGAGATAGACAAGTCGTGAATTACTACTTGCCGTGACTTTAAATCCATTTGGTGTTTTTGTCCCTGATTTTCAGCAGTACGCGCTATAGAATATGCACGCCTTCCATTTATTTTTACAGCTGAGTAATCTGGTGGTACTTGCTTTATGGTTCCTATGAATTTTGGTATGCAGCTTAGGATTTCATCCTTTGTAGGAATTTTATCTGAAACTAGCGTGGAAAATCCCTCTTTATCATCGGTAGTCGTTTCATATCCCCAACGCAATGTAAATTCATATTTTTTTATGCAATCCATCATATAAGATACTGTTTTGGTGGCTTCGCCTAAAGCGATTGGCAACACTCCGCAGGCAAGTGGGTCTAGCGTACCCCCATGTCCTATTTTTGAACAATTTAATTGCTTACGGATAATGGCTACTGCTTTAGCAGAACTTAGCCCCACTGGTTTATATAAATTTATCCAACCATGCATCATTACCTTATTAGGTGACATGACTTGTTTACTCTAATAATTTTCGCGAATGTAGCAAACCATCTGACTGCGAGATTATCTCAACCCTTTTTTCATATCTAGACGGTTTATTAATATTCCCTGAAGGAGGCAAATTATTAAATAACGACGTAATTTTATCTACGTGGTCAAAGCTTCCATCAATTAAAAATTTTAATTTTGGCACGCGTCGAAGGTGAACTTTCTGTGATACGTGATGAGCAAATAAAGGAGCTTTCCTATTGAGGATAGGAAGAATAATTTCTATATCTTGGCCACCAAGTGTCATCACAAAAACCTTCGCGTTAGAAAGGTCTGGGCTCACTGATACCTCGCTTACTGTAATTGACACATCTCTTAGTTCATCTGCACAAACATCTTGCTTTATAAACATACTTGCTAAAGCATGGCGTATTTGTTCACCTACACGCAACTGACGTTTACTAGGCAATTTCGAGGATGTTTTAGATTTTTTTGACATAATATTTGCCTATTTTTGAACAAAAAAGCACGGATTTCTTTAATGTAATTACATTATAAAGTTCGTGCGACCTCTTTTATTTCAAAGCATTCAATCATGTCACCTTGTTGAATGTCTGAATAGTTATCAAATGCCATACCACACTCTGAGCCGTCTTTAACTTCTTTTACTTCGTCTTTAAAACGTTTCAACGTTTTAAGTGAACCTTCATGTACAACTACATTATCTCTAAGTAGACGGACACTACACCCCCGTCGAATCACACCTTCTGTTACATAACATCCTGCAACTTTGCCGAGTTTAGATACAGAGAAAACTTCTCTTATCTCCGCGTAACCAATGAACTCTTCTTGTTGGTCTGGACTTAGCAAGCCGCCCATTGCCAATTTAATTTCTTCAATTAATTCATAAATTATTGAATGGTATCTGATTTCAACACCATCACGACGAGCAAGGTCTCGCGCTTGAGGTATGGCCCTAACATTAAAGCCAACAACGATAGCTTGTGAGGCCGCGGCTAACGAAATATCTGATTCAGATAACGCGCCAACTCCCCCAGTTAGAATACGAACTTTTACCTGATCGGTTGCTAGTTTATTAAGTGCTACTTTTATTGCTTCTAGAGAACCGTGAACATCCGTTTTTATTACTACAGGTAACTCTTCAGCCTCCCCAGAAGCAATAGCAGATAACATTTGTTCGACTGAACCACGAGCTTTTATCGCAGCCTCTTTGTCTCTAGCTTGTCTGCTTCTATAATCTGCAATCTCACGAGCTCTAGAATCGGTGGGAACGACTATAAATTGGTCTCCCGCCATTGGTGTTCCATTCAGCCCTAAAACCTCAACTGGCTGTCCCGGCATCGCTTTTTCTAAACTTTTGCCCCTATCGTTCAGGAGAGCTCGTACTTTTCCATACTCGGCCCCCACGACAAAAATATCGCCTACCTTCAAAGTTCCTTTCTGAACTAAGACTGTTGCAACAGAACCTTTTCCGCGTTCTACTTTTGCTTCAATAACAGAGCCTTCTGCTGATCTGTCCGGATTTGCCTTAAGCTCTAAAAGCTCTGCTTGAAGCATCATAGCTTCTTCAAGTTTATCAAGTCCTTGTCCAGAATGCGCAGAAACATCAATACACTGAATTTCACCTCCAAAATCTTCGGTAATTATCTCATACTGCAACAAGTCACTGCGAACACGTTGCGGATCTGCTTCCGGCTTATCGCATTTATTTACCGCTACTATGATAGGGCATTTTGCTGCTTTTGCGTGATTGATCGCTTCAATCGTTTGTGCTTTTACTGAGTCGTCAGCTGCCACAACCAAAACCACAATATCTGTTGTAGAGGCACCACGCAATCGCATTTCCGTAAATGCCTCATGCCCTGGTGTATCAATGAATGTAATAATATTGCCTGCCCGCGTTTTAATTTGGTATGAACCAATGTGCTGGGTAATACCTCCAGATTCGCCAGCAGCAACATCTGTTTTTCGAATAGCGTCTAGCAGACTTGTTTTTCCATGATCAACGTGGCCCATAATGGTAATTACTGGGGGTCTCGTTTTAAGACTATTTGGGGAATCTTCTTCTCCAACCAGTCCAATTTCAATATCTGATTCTGATACTCTGAGTGCTTTATGTCCAAATTCTATAGTTACCAACTCAGCTGTTTCTGCATCAATACTCTGAGTTGCTGTAACCATTATACCCTGCTTCATCAATTCTTTTACCACGTCAGCAGAACGCTCAGCCATTCTATTAGCCAACTCAGACACTGTGATTGAGTCCGGAATTGTTACATCCCTCACCTGTTTAACTTGCGGCTGTATTTCTTCACGCATACGGGCCTTTTCTCTTTGCCTTCTAACAGATGCAAGGGAACGTTGTCTACCACCTTCAGAACCAGAGAGCGCCTCTGATATAGTCAATTTTCCCTGCCTTCTTGAGTCGCCTTCGCGAACACGACCAGAAGATCTTCGAGGCTGCTCGATATCTTCCTCCCGCTTACGCCTATTTCCAGACACGTCACTTGGCCGTCTTGTTTGAGGTAATTCTTTGATGATTTCAGACGTTGGGGTAACATTTTGTCTCCTACTTTTGTCAGCCTGAATTTTCAATAATTCTTCTTCTTTTTTTGCTTTCGCTTGTGCCTCTATTTCTTCGAGTTCTGCTAATTCATTACGTCTTCTATCAGACAACAAATCTTCAGTTTTTTCAGGTTCTTGTGAAGAAACACTCTCACTATTTGGGTCATTTAAGTTTTCTTTACCGGTGTTTGATTTTTCATTATGTTGTTCGGTTATTGATCCTTCTGAACGTTTTATGCCCTGTTTTAAAACCGCTATACGGTTAGCACGTTCCGTCGCGGTTAATCCTTCTTGAAGCTGATTTTCAGGTTCGTTATCCAGTTCTGTTGGTGACGGAACCTGGTTGGAAGGTGTTGACGCTTGTGTCACTGCAGTTGGAGTCCGTTGAATCTGACTTGCTGGCGTCCTTTTTCTGCGAACCTCTACCTGCACCGTTTTACCTCTTCTTGCGCTGACTTCAGCACCTCGGCGAGGGGGCGAGTCTACACCACCAAGAGACAATTTGCCACTTCCGGACAAACTTAGTGTCTTGGTCTTATTTGTGTCTTCACTCATTATTATACCTTCTTGCTCACTTTAGTATTCGTTAAGTAACTTCGATTGGTCGTTGATACACCCGTCGACACCCTTCTGACAAGAGTCCACATTAATAAATGACTTCCATCTTTGAAAAGAATACTTAATAATATGTCCATTCAAATTACTTTCTACATTGTTTAAACCTAATATACCTGCGAAAGCTAAAGAGTCTCGTCCGAAAGCCTTTCCTAAAATTTCAGAGGGTATTCCTCTCAAAACCCAATTAGGTTTAGTTAACAACTCAATGTTTCTAGCTTCTCTCTTAGAGGCATCACTTGCAACAAGTAAACCCAACAATAAAGCGTTTTCTTTTAACTTTGCAGCACCGGCTATTGCACACCCGCGCTTTCTAAAAAGTCCTATTTGCTCGACAAAATGCTTCCGCAGCAAGTTTTCAAGCAAAAAAACAAATGAATCTATATCTTTTGACAATAGTTTGCCTCGAAAGCCCAAATGAACGGCAAATTTATTTTTTTTAAAAGCCTCTTTTACAAGCTCGGGTTTTGGCATAATATAGGCCCCTCTACCTGATAACTTATTAGCAACATCAAGTGTCAAGGTGCCATCGGGGCTAACAACAAACCTCAACAAAATACGAGCTTCTGTCGTTTCACCAGTTATTATGCAGGTTCGCTTTGGCATTTGAAATTGATCCCATGCCTATCAATCTAACGGGGCAGTCTCATCGATACCACTTTTGTCTTTGGACACATCTGTTGATTTTTGGTCATCTTCGAACCAGTGAGCCCGCGCTGCCATGATAATGTTTCCTGCCTCACCTTCATCATCAAGCCCTAATTCTCCCAGCAGGTTCACTAACTCCTCGCTATCTAATTCTGCTAATCCATCCAGATTAAGAATATTATTTTCTGCTAATTTCAACATCATTGGAAGAGATAAATATTCAAACTGACGAAGGTCATCTGAAATTTTTAACCTCTTGAGTTCACTCTCAATTCTCTTATTTTCAACATCTACAAATTCGACAGCCCGGTTATGAATCTCTGTGGCAATATCTGTGTCAAAACCTTGAATTTCTGCTAATTCTTCGATTTCGCTAACAACAATATCTTCTACCATAACAAAACCTTCGGCTACGAGAAGATGAGCTATAACGTCATCAATATTCAAAGCTTCTATGAATCGGTCAGAACGTGTTTTTATTTCCTCTTGCCTTTTTTCAGATTCCTCCGCTTCTGTTAAGATGTCTATGTACCAGCCAGTAAGTTGCGAGGCGAGACGAACATTTTGACCGCGTCTGCCAATAGCAAGACTTAGCTGGTCATCTGGTACCACCACCTCCATTCTATTCGCGACCTCGTCCATTAAAACTTTGGCAACTTCTGCAGGTGCCAGCGCATTAACTACAAAACCTACTGGATCGTCTAAAAAGGGGATAATTTCTATTTTTTCACCTTGCAATTCACCAACAACAGCCTGTACTCGGCTTCCACGCAGGCCTACACAAGCTCCAACAGGGTCTATGCTAGTGTCTCGAGAAAGGACAGATATTTTAGCTCTGCTTCCTGGTTCCCTTGCCACAGCTTTAATCTCGATTATTCCATCATAAATTTCTGGAACTTCTTGAGTGAACAATTTTGCCATAAATTCATTTGCTGCACGGGACAAAAATATTTGGGGGCCTCTAACCTCTTCTCTTACATCTAATATAAACGCTCTGATCCTATCACCCTGTCTCAAATTTTCCCGAGGAATCATTTCTTCGCGTCTAATTACACCTTCTGCCCTACCTAAGTCGACAGTAATGGAATAACTTTCAGCCCTCTTTATTGTACCAACTACAATCTCACCAACCCTATCTTTATATTCTGCATACTGTCTCGCACGTTCCGCATCCCTGACTTTTTGAGAAATAACTTGTTTAGCTGTTTGTGCTGCAATTCTTCCAAATTCAATTGGTGGCAAAGGTTCACGTAAAAATTCACCTAACTCGATTTTATGTTTTTTTGCCTCGACCACAGACATTTGAGTTGCATCATCCTCCACGTCTTCAACAACTTCCGTCCACCTTTCAAGACTAATTGCGCCTGTTTTTCGGTCGATCATTGCCCTAATATCATGCTCATATCCATATTTAGAACGACCTGCTTTTTGAATTGCCTCCTCCATTGCCGTAATCACCTCGTCACGTTCAATAGATTTCTCTCTTGCTACTGCATCTGCAATTTGAATAAGTTCTAACCCCGGAACTGATGATGTATCCATAGTAATCTCTCTTCTTTTTTATTTAAATCTAGAACCACTCGAAAAATATTCACTGGGATCAATCCTCACAGACTCAAGCTCTATGATATTAATTTTGATTCTCCCAAACCCAGTATCAAAAATAATGTTTTCATTTACATCTACGTTAGATATTCTGCCTCTAAAACGCTTCCGACCGTCTCTCATTGAATACATTCTAACCTTTACAGCCTCTCCCTTAAATCTTCTGAAATCCTCAATTCTAGTTAACGGTCTATCTATTCCCGGAGAACTCACCTCTAGATTATAAGCAACTTGTATAGGATCCTCGACGTCCAAAACAGTTGCGATATGTCGACTAATTTTTTCGCAATCTTCTACGGTCATATCTGAAAAGTCAGAAGGCTCAGCCAGAATTTGCAGGCTTGCACGTATTTTTCTATCAGTTTTATTGAATGGGGAAGAATATTTTAGAGACACCAAAGTATACCCTATATCTTTTAGTGCAGGTTCAATAATTTGTGTCAATTTTTGATATGCCATTTACGCACACTGCTCTTAACTATGGTCAATAAAAAAGGCGGGCAAATGCCCACCACATCTTTTGACGCGAATTTGTTTAATATTAAACAATATTTTGATCTATTTTTCAAGTACTTTGCAAATATGTATTAGATATAATACAAAATAGAGTTGCATAACTCTGATTCAAAAATTAAATTACTAATTTTTTAAAGCGAAACCAAGCAGGTTTACGGCCCTCTGCTATAGCTTTTTTCATGTATCTTGTCTCAGGCCATCCTTGAGGCTTTATATTCCAATCGTCTGGACTAACTACAGGCCAATCAAAATTTGGGTTTCCCAAAATACTTGCCAGTATCCAGTTTTTCGCGCAGGGGTGGTCACTAGCCATTCTAAGTTCCCCACCATTTTTAAGTAATCTGGCAAGCTCAGCCAAATTATCTTTATTTATTATTCTTCTTCCAGCATGTTTATTCTTTGGCCAAGGATCCGGGAACATAATATACACACCATCTAGGCAACTGTTGGGCCATAATGAAAATTGAAAACGTATATCATCAGGCCAGATGCGAAGGTTTTTAATAAGCTGATTCTCACAGTGTCTCAATAACGAACTGACCCCATTTAAAAATGGTTCAGCACCAATGTAACCATTTTCGGGATGATTTTTTGCCTCTATTGCTAAATGCTCGCCTCCACCAAAACCTATTTCTAAATATATCTTGTCTGGGCTATGTGTAAATATTTTTGCTGGATTATGAGACTTATTTGGTAGAAGGTATAACGGTAGTTTTTTTTCTAACAGAAATTTTGAGCCATCACTAAGCTTTCTACCCCTCCTTCGCCCGTAAAAAGGTAAAAAATCTGCCATAGAATTATTAACCCCTGAAATATTATAATCTCATTTGTTTAAATAAGTAGTTTTAATTGGTCTACCAGATTTGTATTCTCCCAAGTAAACGTATTTTTGCCCATTTCCTCAAATAGACGGCCAAAATGTCCATATGCTGACGTACACGCATAAATCGGGTTATTAAGCTCTAATTGCGTTCTAATACCTCTTGGAGATAAGTCCATAACTTCCCTAACGGCATTCTCTATCAATTTGTTATCAAACTTGCTTGTTTGGTGAGTGTCTACGTAAATAGAAACAGGCTGAGAAACGCCTATCGCATATGCTAATTGTATAGTGCATTTTTTTGCAATATCTGCAGCAACAATATTTTTTGCAAGATATCTCGCTGCATATGCTGCTGACCTATCAACTTTAGTTGGATCTTTTCCAGAGAACGCGCCGCCCCCATGTGGAGCAGCACCACCGTACGTATCCACAATTATTTTTCGACCAGTAAGGCCAGCATCACCGTCAGGTCCCCCTATTTCAAATTTTCCTGTTGGATTAATGAGAAGTTTTTCTTTAGTGACCATCCAACCCTCTGGCAATAAATCAGCTATTAAAGGAGTAACTATCTTCCTAATTTCTTGAGTATTTACCCCCTTTTTGTGTTGAGTTGACAATACTATTGTATCAACATCCATCACCTCGCCTTGATCGTTATATCGCAATGTTACCTGTGACTTCGAATCAGGTCCTAAAATTGAGTCTGGATTTTGTTTACGAATTTCGGCAAGCTTTTTTAATATGAGATGTGAATAATGAATAGCGGCGGGCATTAAAGTTGGAGTTTCTCTGCACGCAAAGCCAAACATCAACCCCTGGTCGCCCGCCCCTTCATCTTTATCCTTACCACTATCCACTCCTTGTGATATGTCTACTGATTGCTCATGCAGATAATTATGAAATTCAAATCGATCGTAATGAAATTTTTCCTGCATATAGCCAATATCTTTTACAGCAGAACGAACGGCAGGCTCAATTTTTTCGGTGATAAGTGGCATTAAATTGTTATTAACCCTTACCTCTCCCGCCAATATAATTCTATTTGTAGTAGCCAGTGTCTCGCATGCCACGCGTGCTTCAGTTTCGTGGGCTAAAAAAAGATCTAAAATAGTATCCGAAATTCTGTCACAAACTTTATCAGGATGGCCTTCGGAAACTGATTCTGATGTGAATAAATATGGCATTAAAATGTCCTAGATTTTTTATTTCATTTTTTGCCTGGATAAGAAACTTACGTCAAGAAAAACTGCAAATAAAGTTAAAGTAAAAGTAATTAAAATTGTAATTTTCCACCTAAACTTGGAATATATTGTTAATTCCTGTTTTAATGACACAGGAACATCCAAAATTCCTTTTTCTAATAAATTAATTTTACCAAGCAAAATACCTTTATAGTCAAAAGCGGCTGATATTCCTGTATTTGCCACTCTAACGAGTGGTAAACCTTCCTCAATTGCTCTCAAACGAGCTTGGCTTAAATGTTGGTAGGGCCCTAATGTTCTTCCAAACCAAGCATCATTAGTGATATTTATTATAACATTTGGTCTTTCTTGTGACGAAATTAAGTTTGGAAAAATTATTTCATAACATATAAATATTTTCAATTTTATATTATTTTTTGTATTTAAAAATCCGATATTTGGACCCTCACTAATATCTATCTTGTTTCCAAATAACATTAAATTCTTAAAAAAATTCTTTTGCCTGAAGGGAATATATTCACCGAAAGGAACAAGTTTTTGCTTGTCAATTTTTCCGCTTAATTCGCCCTTGTCGTTAAACAGTAAAGCTGAATTATATAATTTTTTATATGAATCAAATCGAAGCATTCCGGCGAGAAGTTGAGCGTTTTTAGGTAAAAAAGTCTGGGTCATTTCAATAAATTGATTTTTGAAATTTGGCCAAATATAAGGGAATGCAGCCTCAGGCCAAATGATTAATGATACTGGCGATTTGTTAAGTGCGGATAAAGCGAATAAATTATCAATCTGCTGCTCTTTATATTCTGATTTCCATCTCTCTTTTTGCGGAACATTTGGTTGCACAAGCCTTACTAATATTGATTGACTTTGCTCTTCCTCTAGCTTACCCGAAACGGAGAAATCATTCATTCTCCACACGCCGAAACATAGACTGGCAGCAAGAGGTAGTATACACAGGAGACCTACCTTCCAGAAACGCAGATAAAGAAAACATGTAGCTACAACAGACAGTAATATAAGAAAAACAGTCCCATTTTGTCCTATTACAGAAACGATCTGAGATAAGTAAACATGTGTTAATATGAGTTGAGATGGAGAGTTCCAAGGAAATCCGGTAAAAAGAAATGTTCTCAATAACTCTGCTAAACCAATGAAAACAACAGCATACAGAAGTCTTGATTTAATTGATCTCCCACAGATAAAAACAAAAAAACCTGCCAAACCCCAAAATAGTGCCAAAAATGCCGGTAGGGCGAACAAGCAGATAGGTAATATTAATATCTCCCATGAAATATCAACAAATAAGGATGCTGAGATCCAATAAAGCGATGCTGCAAACCAGCCAAAGCCAAAGCCCCAAAACAAAAGTGCCATTCGCAACGGGGATCTGGAAGAAACTGAATGTAACAAAAATGGGATAAAAGCTAATATCGCTGGGAATAGCAATATTGGTGGTAACGAGAGGCTAGCCAACATTCCTAATAAGACCATGGTAGCTAATTGCGAACAAACACTGCGTTGATATAATTGATTAGAAAGCTCAATAATTTTGAAGTCGGCTTTTTTCACCGTATCTTGTCTCTAAAATTAAGACTATTCATTTTTTAGCGTATTTACCGAATGAATGCCATCAATTTTCAACAATGTAATCCGGCGGGGGTCTCCTTCAAGAACCTCAAACTCTAAACCAACAGGGTGACGTATAACCTCGCCTTTTACTGGAACCCTGCCTGCTAGCTGAAACACCAAACCAGCTACAGTGTCAATTTCTTCACGCTCATCGTCATCTACCAAAGATCCTACCAACTTTTCGAGATCCTCAAGTTCAAGTCGTGCATCTGCTATGGCTGAATCATCGTCAATGAGCTCAAAACGAGGCATCTCCATTTCATCATGTTCATCCTCTATTTCGCCAACAATCTCTTCAACAAGGTCTTCAATTGTAACAAGCCCATCGACACCACCAAATTCGTCAACAACCAATGCTAGGTGACGTCTTTTTAATCTCATCTCGTGCAGTAGGTCCATCACCCAAATAGATGGTGAGACGAATAAAACGGGACGCAGTAATTTTTCTAAGTCTGGTTTAGAAGCTGCAAGCAAATGAGGCATCAAGTCCTTAATGTGTATCATTCCCTTTATAACATCCATAGAGCCATTATGAACGGGAAGTCTGCTATGGTTCGCTGAGCAAATATGGGTCATAACACTCTCAAAATCTTCAGTTAAATCGATAGACACTATGTCAGCTCTAGGGACCATGAGACTTTCAGCCGTTAAATCTTTGAGCTCTAATATATTTTTAAGAAGAGTGCTTTCATGATTATCAAAGCTGTCTTTAGTGTTAGTAGCGTTTTCGATTAATTCTGAAAGTTCATCTCTTACAGATTGTTTTCGAAAACTAAACGGTCCCATTTTGAAATTCTTTAGGAGTGTCATCTTACTTTATTCCTCATAACAAATAAGGGTCTGGAATATTTAAAATATCTAGTATTGCCGCTTCTTTGTGCTCCATAATTTGAGCTTGATGTTCATATTCATGCTCATATCCCAGAAGATGCAAAATACCATGAACTATTAAATGCATTGCATGGTTTTTTATTGGAATGTCTTGTGCAACAGCCTCTTTATTAATGGTCTCAAACCCCAGAAATATATCTCCAAGATGATATTCATCTTGTTTTTGATCAATACTTCCATCTGGAAAAGATAATATATTTGTTGGTAACGGTTTGTTTCTGAATTGATGGTTTAATTGACACATATGCGTATTGTCTGTGGCAACAATTGCAAGAGTAATTTTTTTATCCGGCAGTTTGACAGGATGAGATGAAGAGTTAATAGCCACATCTATAATTGAACTAAGTTCATCGGTGCCAATTGTATTAAAAATATCTAACCAGCATTTTTCTAAAAATGATAAGCTAACCTCACCGTCTGTAAATTCAACAAGACTAAAATAATCAGTCTCTTTAAAATTTGTCTTATCGCTCGGCTCTGGATCTGAACTATCAGGGTCCTCTGAAGGAAATTCTACTATCTCAATGTGCATTATATTTCTGATAAAATTAAATAACGTTAAAACAATGCTATAAATAAACTATGTTTGTCCAGCAAATTAGATTGGAAATGAAAATACACTATAATTAATCATTATGATTGTTTTGTGTCATATGCTGCTAATATCCTTGCAACAACAGGATGTCTTACCACATCTGAACCGGATAATCTAAAAATTCCAACGCCTGAAATATCTCTTAGTCTGGCTGTCGCATCCGCTAATCCAGAAAACTGGTTTAAGGGTAAATCTACTTGCGAGAGATCGCCTGTAATTACCATTCTAGAATCACGACCGAGCCGTGTTAATACCATTTTCATCTGCACAGATGTTGTGTTTTGAGCCTCGTCTATAATCACAAAAGCGTTGTTTAACGTGCGGCCTCTCATAAAAGCGAGTGGGGCTATTTCTATCTCGCCGCTTAACAACATTCTCTCTACTTTTTCAGCTGGCATCATATCATAGAGAGCATCATACAAAGGTCTAAGATACGGATCTACTTTCTCTTTCATATCACCAGGCAAAAAGCCTAATCTCTCCCCAGCCTCCACAGCTGGTCTTGAGAGTATTAGTTTCTCGACTTTCTTGCTTTTCAAAAAATCTACCGCCATTGCAACCGCTATGTAGGTTTTACCTGTACCGGCTGGGCCGAGGCCAAAAACAACTTCGTTTTTTTTTATGGAGTTAAAGTATTCTAACTGGCCTTTTGTTCGTGCAAAAATTTTTTTACGCCAGGTTGAAGCAAATACGTCACTTTTTGAAGAAGTTTTAGCCACATCCTGCCCATTTTCCACCAGCCTCAATATATCGTCGATTAGTGGGCCAGTTGCAGCGATTTTTGGGTCTGAGTCTGCAGATATTTGTTTGAAAAATGTTTGAACAACATCACCAGCAAGCTTAGTCTGCTCAAAAGCACCTTTAATCCTCAATTCATTTCCAAAACTATCAATTGTTACGTTTAAACTTTTTTCAATTTTTGCCAAATTAACGTTATGTTGTCCGCATAAAAGCAACAAAATATCATTATTGTCGAAAGATAATCTATAAGTTTTTTCTTCTAACGCATTCACTCAAATTACCTCTCTTTATTGAATAATTTCTGCACTTAGAGAATTATTCCTTGCTTGAGAAACTTTTACCCGTGCTATTTTACCTATCAAACTTTCTGGACCGTCAAAATATACAGATTGCATGTAAGGCGTTCTAGCGTTTAACTGTCCTTTTCTTGGCGCTTTTTGCTCAACAAGAACGTCGAATTTCATAGACTCGCATGTTTTGTTAAAAGCAAATTGCTGAGCATCCAACAATTGCTGTAAGGATGAGAGACGATCTGATTTAACTTCCTCCGGCACCTGTAAAAATTTAGATGCTGCTGGAGTACCAGGTCTCATGCTATATTTAAAAGAGTATGCTGATGCATATCCAACCTTATCTATTAATTTTAAAGTGTCCGCAAAGTCTTTATCAGTTTCTCCTGGGAATCCAACTATAAAATCACTAGACAAAGCAATATCCGTTCTCACTGAACGCAGACGATCTATGATGTTCAAATAATCTGCAGCCGTATGACGCCTATTCATAGCTTGTAAAATTCTATCGGAGCCAGACTGAATTGGTAAATGAAGATAGGGCATTAGTTTATCTACTTGCGCATGAGCACTTATTAATTCTTCATCCATATCTAACGGATGGGAAGTCGTGTAACGAATGCGCTGAAGTTCTGGCATTTCTGCCAGCGCAAAAATTAACCTCCCAAGCCCCCACTCATTTCCACTAGGTCCAAGCCCGTGCCAAGCATTAACATTTTGGCCAAGTAGAGTAATTTCTTTTGTGCCTGATGAAATTAATGTTTTTGCCTCATCCAAAATGGTTTCTACGGAACGTGAAAACTCAGCTCCTCTTGTGTAGGGAACCACACAAAAACTACAGAACTTATCACATCCTTCCTGCACAGATAAAAATGCAGCAGGGCCGCGCTGCCCTAAGTTTTCTGGTAAAAAGTCAAATTTCAATTCAGGTGGAAACTCAATGTCAATCAAGTGGTTTCTTTGAACGGGGTCTAGCTTTGCCACCAGATCCGGAAGCCTGTGATAGGTTTGTGGACCAACAACAATATCAACCCAGGGGGCGCGTCTGGTAATTTCTTCACCCTCAGCTTGGGCTACACACCCGGCAACAACAATCTTTACCCTCCGATTTTGTTCTTGTTCAGCGCGTTGTTTTACTTTTCGTAACCGACCAAGTTCAGAAAACACTTTCTCCGATGCTTTCTCTCTAATGTGGCAAGTATTTATCACAATCATGTCAGCTTCTTGCAAATCGCTGCCTTCCTGATAGCCAAGTGGCGCTAAGGAGTCCTTCATCCTGTCAGAATCATATACATTCATCTGGCAGCCATAAGTTTTAATAAATAGATTTTTCATAAATTAACAATCAATAATAAATTTAACTTCTAAGTTTCATTGGGTGAATACTTTAAGTTTTAAGACAGTGCAAGTTTGTATTACCAATAAAAATTTTTAAATTTTCATATTCCAACAATATCCATATGCATCAATGGAAAAACTACCTAGTTTATAATAATTTTTTCTAACTCTAATCTTATTGAATCCAGCCTTCTCATAAAGACCAATAGCAGCAATATTATTTTTTGCAACATCAAGAAAAATTTTTTCTATCTCATTGTGAATACAATGACGCTGAAGATGAGTGACCAACTCAAAACCAATACTTTGCCTTCGCATTTTTTGTGCAACGCAAAGTTCAATAATATCTATTTCATCCAAAACATGATAAGCTGAAATAAAACAAATCAATTTATTATTTACATAACCGCTAAAACCGATATGAGACGGTTTGTTCATAATTTCTAAAAACGCGGCAGAATTTCTATTAGTTGAATAAATCTGCTCATATAATTTAAAAACGCAGTTCCTATTTTGTTGAGTTATCTTTTTTATAAAAATCATGGGATTTATATGTGTTATTTAAAAAATTTAGTAGTATTTTTTGAATTAAAAATTTTCGCCGGGGTCAAGTATATAGGAGTTGCGGAAGAAATCTGTTTATCATTCTCCATCTGCCATGCAAAATAGTTTGCAATGTGGGTAGCATTAAGTTTCGTGGTGTTGTAATTTACTGCTTGAAATTTTTCTATTTCAATTTTTTCTTTCCAAAAGTCTTCGGAAAATGGCCCACATATATCTATATGGCGCCCAGCAACAGTTGCGGAACTAATCATATCTTGTAATTCTTCCAAAGAAAGCTCGAATATGCTATCAGATAACGGATTTTCTTTTTTAAACTCCTGAAAATAAAATGAATTTTTTCGTGTGTCCGAGACTGCAAAAATTCTCGTCTTATCATTATAATTATCCATTTTTTTAAGTGTAATAAAGCAATTGAAACCCAAAGCAGATAGCCCATTTACTCCATAAAGAGCTTTGTTTGTAACGACGCTAAATCCAGTGATAGCAGCAAGACAAGTGCGTATACCTGTAAAAGACCCGGGACCTCTCCCACCAACAAAAAAATCAATTTGGCTAAACTCAACTTTAGCTTGTTTAAGGGCTGTATCTACCTGATTTATTATTCGTTCAGCATGGCCAAATCTAGACTCCACTATTTGATGGGAAAGGATTCTCCAGTCCTTCCAAACAACAACTGAACTCAATTCGGCAGAAGACTCAAGCGCAAGTAAAATCATTTTTTTCTAAATAACGTTTTTTATTGCAAATACACCAACAAAGAAGTGTTTTTATGTCAACAAATTATGGTATAACATTTAAAAATATCAGAAAAATATATCTCATGCTAAGCAAAATATCTTTATTTTCAATTTTATTACTTTACTTTAGCTTCGTAAGTGTTGATGCCACTTTCCTAAATAAGGTAGGCGCTACAGATAAAAATGACTATATTACAGTTATTATGTATCATCGATTTGGTGAGAGCCGTTTTCCTTCGACAAATGTCACTCTGGAACAGTTTGAATCCCACCTTGAGTTTATTTCCCAGGGTGATTACACAGTAGCACCTCTTTTGGAAATAATCGAAACTTTGCAATCTGGCGGTGAAGTAAACGATAAAACCGTAGCGATCACAATTGATGATGCTTATTTATCTGTGTACACAGAAGCTTGGCCGCGGTTAAAAGAATATGGCTTTCCATTTACAATATTCATCGCAACCGATCCGGTAGACAACAACCTTAGAAACTACATGGATTGGGATCAGATACGCGAACTGCAGGATAATGGAGTAATAATTGGCTCCCAGACCAAATCGCACCCTCATATGCATAGATTATCTCCAATAAAAATCGAACAAGAAATTTCATTATCAAACAATAGATTTCTGCAAGAAACTGGCCAATATCCGAAATTATTTGCATATCCATATGGGGAATATTCACTCGATGTTGTCAGAGCTGTGAAAGAGGCAGGGTTTATTGCGGCTTTTGGACAGAATTCTGGCGTTTTATTTGCTGAAGATAATATGTTTGAGCTACCGAGATTCGCCTTTAATGAAAACTATGGCTCAATTGAACGGCTTAAACTTGCACTCGATGGAAAACCTTTAAGAGTAAAAGATATTACACCTCAAAATATGGTTCTGAAAGAAAATCCTCCTTTATACGGTTTTACCGTAGACGAGTCACTTACACCGATCAGTCAATTAAGATGCTTTTCAGGTGAATTTGGTCAACTTAATGTCGAGATACTAGGTCCAAGAGTGGAAATTAGATTGCCTGGAATGATGAAGGGACCTCGGTCACGCATAAATTGCACAATGCCGGCAGAAAATGGACGTTGGCGCTGGTATGGAAGACAATTCCTTACCAAATAAGCAATCTGCTGTAATCAAATCTTTGCAGATTGTTTTGTAATATTATATTTCTTACGGACTCAACATATTGATCGCCAGTTTCTGCGTAGGGATATAATCCTGCGGCTAGTTCCACGCTGTCTGGCCATTTACCTTGAGTAATATATGAGTTTCTGAGCGTTCGAAATTCTTTGTAAGCAGAGTGTGTGTTCAAATTTTTCATATAAGAATGGACGGAACTTTGAAGATTAGGAAAACTTCGGACAACAGCGTCACTATTCGAAGCCTCTAGCGGTTTAATACCAGATTGAGGCGACCAAGACCATTGACCAAACAATGCATTTCCTTGAATACAGAAACGAGACGTACCCCAGCCTGACTCAATGGCAGCCTGTGCTAGAGCTAGAGAAGTAGGTATAGGCAAAAGGTGGTTATTAGCCCAGCTATGAATCTCGTCACTTTTCATGATCTCTATGTCAATTTTATAAGTTTTTGCAATACTCTTCAACACAGTCTTATTAGATGAATTATTTGCCTTTATAATATCCTTTCTTTGACCCCAAATCTCTTGGTTCGCCTTCAAAATCAAAGGCAGCATAAATCTAATAAAAATTGCTTTCTTTTGCTCGACCGGAAGTTCATCCAGCCCAACAGGTACTTTTTCCAAAAATATTTGAGGAATGTTCAATATTCCAGATGATGAATAATTTAACTCATTTAGTTCATCTGGAAGAAATCTCTTAGTTGTCTCAATAGGGACTTGCTGAAACCAATCTATTTCTTTTTTTGAAATATTTATTTTGTTAAGCTTGGTATCATATAATTGGCGCGCTGAATCTGTTATTTCCTCAGTTTCGAAATTACTCTTTTTTGTCGGTGTAAAGAAACGAGGCTTATCAAAATTTAATGGCAGAAGCATTCCAAGGAAAAAAGCACAAACCAATACAAATAAAACCCCAGGTTGAAACAACCGTAACATCTTTTAATTTTCCCATCATTTGACTCATATTTAAGTATAAATCAAGTGGCAGCAGGCCTTACCTCTTTGACTTCAGGAATATAATGTCGAAGCATGTTTTCAATTCCCATTTTGAGCGTCGCAGCGCTGCTAGGACAGCCTTGGCACGCACCACGCATCTGCAGTGTGACGATTCCATCCTCATAGGATGAAAAAATTATATCACCCCCATCCATGGCAACAGCGGGTCTAACTCTTGTATCAATCAAATGTTTAATTTGTTTTACTGTTTCACTGTCGTTATCATCAGCAGAGATATCGTTTTCATCAGCAGAAGAGGCTGTTTCATTTGATTTTTCAATAACAGGCAAACCAGATGCAAAATGTTCCATGATACCTGCTAAAATTGCTGGTTTTAGAGAAAACCATTCGAGTGAATCTATTTTTGTCACTGCTACAAAATCTGCTCCCAAAAATACGGTTTGCACACCCTCTATCTGAAAAATTCGTCTCGCAAGTGGCGCATTCGTTGCTTCTTCCGCAGAATTAAACTCCGCATTACCTTTTCCCATTACATCCACTCCAGGAATAAACTTTAGTGCTGCTGGGTTTGGTGTTTCTTCTGTCTGAATAAACATACTTTTATTTTTCTCCAAAAAGTTATAAGTAAAAATTCCAACAAGAAACTCTCATTATTGTATCAATTATATTTCTTTTTGAAAAGAGTTTAGATATTTTACGTATTAATTAACGGATTGGACGAATCCAATAACCTTTTTACAGTTGGCCAATATAGGTTTTGCTATTGAAGACGCTCTGACAGCTCCTCGTAACAATATCCGATCCAACTCGGCTTTATCATTTAATATTTTGTTCATCTCGTTTCTTATTGGCGCAATCTCATTTATCAAACATTCGGCTAATAACGGTTTAAATTTTCCAAATCCCCCACCTGAAAATTCTGATAAAACTTTATCTTCGCTTTGACTTGTTAATGCTGCATAAATACCCACAAGATTTCTAGCTTCTGGTCTTTCTTCAAGTGCTTTAATATTATCTGGTAATGGTTCTGAGTCAGTTTTTGCTTTTTTGATTTTTTGAGAGATCAAATCATCTCCATCATTTAAGTTTATTCTAGTGAAATCAGATTCTTCAGATTTGCTCATCTTAGATTTACCGTCCCTAAGACTCATAATTCGGGCTGCTGTTTTTTGAATAATGGGCTTCGGTAAAGGAAAAAAACTTTCCCCAAACATTGAATTAAATGCCGTTGCGATATCCCTAGTGAGTTCTAAATGCTGCTTTTGGTCATCACCTACCGGGACGTGCGTTGCCTTATAGGCAAGTATATCGGCCGCCATCAAGGTAGGATATGCATATAATCCGACTGTTGCATTCTCCCTATTTTTACCAGCTTTTTCCTTGAATTGAGTCATTCGGTTTAACCATCCAAGACGAGCGACACAATTAAATAACCACGCAAGTTCTGCATGCTGTGGCACCTGAGATTGGTTAAACAATATTGAGTTATTAACATGTATACCAGATGCGATGAGACAGGCCGCTACTTCATAAGTTGCGATTTTTAAACTTTCAGGGTCTTGTGGCACTGTTATGGCATGTAAATCAACAATGCAATAAATAGTTTCATAGTCTTTCTGCAACCCAACCCAATTTTTTATGGCACCCAGGTAATTTCCTAAATGAAGATTTCCTGTAGGCTGCACACCTGAGAAAACTCTCGCATCAAACATCGCTCTTTCCCACTAAATGTTTTTCTACTTACGTTTTATGAAAAAGTATTACAAGCTAACATAAAGGAAGGTAATTGTAAGACTAATTCTTAGGCAAATTTTTCTTTATTAACCCCGATGGGATGCTTCCAGTCAAATGAGATACTCCAAAGTAAAAAAATAAACCACAAAAAACCAATATCGCTAAAATATATATATTTAGAAACAGGATTTTATTAAGCCATATTTCTAACGTTATTAGAAATATGGCCATCAATACACAAAACATTATGAGTGGCAAAAGTCTAGAAAAACTATTTTTAATTAAATAACCCTCTTTTATAAGAAGATATGCAAACCATAAAGTAGCACCCCAAGCAGAAATTGATGTACCTAATGCTAGTCCAATGTGGCCAATTGTCTGCATCAAGATAATGCTTAGGACTATATTTGTAAATACTGTTATAGAACTTATTAAAAGAATAAGTGAAGGCCTATTTGATGCATAAAAAACAACTTGGAATAATTTTTGGGCCACAAAAGCAGGCAGCCCCAAAGCATAAGCTACTAATGCTTTTGCTGTTGCTTCAACATCTGCCTCGTCAAAAGCACCATATCCAAATACACCAGAAATAATTACAGAGGATAATATCATTAACGCTGTAGCTGCGGGTAATGTAAAAAAAGAGGCTAAATACAAAGAATTGCTGAGAGAAGCGCGCATTTCTTCTATTTTTCCATTAGCATATAATTGTGCAAGATGAGGAAGTAGGGCTGTTCCAAGTGCAATGCCGATTATACCAAGAGGTAGTTGATTAATTCTATCACTGTAATAAAGCCAAGATATGGCGCCAACTTGAAGAAGAGAAGCAAGAATCATATCAATGAATACATTTATTTGGACACTTCCAGCACTAAGAGCAGCTGGGACAAAAGACTGCCACATTTCTTTGCCTGATTTACTTAATCCAGTCCATCTCCATGATGGATTTAATTTACTTCTTAATAGCACTATTTTTATCAGTAATAATTGCAATAACCCAGCTGCTAAAACGCTAAATGCTAATGGAACTGTCAAGCCCAATATGGTTTCTTCAGATAAACTCTCCGCTGATAGAAACACGAAAATAATTCCTAAAATTAGAGCTAAATTTAATAGAATGGGCGCAGCGGCTCCTGGCCAAAATATTCGATGCGTGTTTAACAGTGCTGACCATAAAGCTACGAGTGATATCATAACTAGATAAGGCATAGTAATTCGAGCAAGGAAAACAGCAGCTGAAAGTCTCTCTGCCGTCGATTTAAAACCAGGTGCAAGAAACTGAATAATAGAGGGCATTAGCAGTTCAAAAAGAATTACAATACAAGATAAGCTAACGACGAGTAAAATTTGAATTTCCGTAACCAAATGAAGGGCAGTTTTTTTGTTGGTTTCAGCAACCTCTTTTTCATAAGCGGGTAAAAAAACGTTAGTTAAAGCACCCTCAGCTGTAATTTTCCTAAAAAAGTTGGGTATTTTAAGCGCTACCAGAAAAGCATCTGAAGCTGCACCAGCACCTAGAACTAAAGCTAACAATACATCTCTAACTAAACCCAAGATACGGCTAATCGCAGTAAAAACTCCAACCTGCTTAAAACCTTGAATTACCGAATTTGTATAGGTGCTTATTGATTGCATCTCTACTCTTTATCTGATTGTTTAAAAACCTGCAGGAGAGATGTTCTGATTTTTTCGATCATCATATCTGTTTTTATTTTCATACCAAAAATATCTTTTACATAAAAAACATCAACGGCTCTATCACCATATGTAGAGACAGATGCCGAATTAATCTGTAACCCTAGCTGAGCTATTTTACGAGTTAAATCATATAAAAGCTGAGGTCTATCTGATCCGCTAATTTCCAAAACAGTATGAGTGTTGCTCATCTGGTTAGTTATAGTTACTCTTGGCACAGTCAACATTGCCTTCTGGCGCCTTGATATAGCCTTGGTTTTCTCTCCAAGCTGTTTTGCCAAAACAAATTTTCCGGCTAAGGTATCATCTATCATTTTTCGAATTCTAGATAAAGTTTTCGCCTCTTCTACAGCTAATTTATCTGAAGTTTGTATCATAAATTCATCAAGAATCGTGCCGTCTTTGCGAGTGTTGATACGTGCAAAAACAATATGACATCCGGCCATAGCAACTGCACCTGCTATCCTGCTAAAAAGGCCGGGATGGTCCTGTGTTATAACAGTTAGCATTGTCGATTTACTATCTTCTTTAATAGTCAAATCCAAACAAAGTGGCTTTTGGCCCTCATAAAAATGTCCTAGTAATTTGCAATGGAAAAGATGTGTTTGAGCGTCAAATGTTGACCAATATGAAGGATAAAATAATTCTTGATAGCTTTCAAATTCCTCATTGCTCCAGTTTAATTCTTGTTGTATCAACGCTTTTGCTCTTAATTTTGCCTGTTCTGATAAACCACTTCCTTCGTGAGTTGGTGCCAAGCCCCCAAGCACTCGCTCTGATTCATAGTACAATACTCGCATCAAACTTGCTTTCCATCCATTCCAAATGTTTGGTCCAACAGCTCTTATATCTGCAACAGTAAAAACTAAGAGTAACTTTAATCTTTCAAGAGATTGGACATCTGCTACAAAATTTTCTATTGTTTTTGGATCGTTGAGATCATAACGAAAAGCGACTTTACTTATTAGCAAGTGCCATCTAATAAGCCATTTAACTGTATCCGTTTCGTCTTCAGAAAAATTAAACAGAGGACACAATTTTTCTGCTATCTCAGAGCCCAAAACTGAATGATCTCCTCCTTTTCCCTTAGCCAAGTCATGCAAAAAAATAGCCATATACAAAACTTTTCTTGCTTCTGTCTGATGTATTAGTTCACAGGCTAATGGGGCCTCACTTTTAATCATTCCAGTTTCAATTTCATTTAGAATTTCCACAGCTTTGATCGTGTGTTCATCTACCGTATAGCTGTGGTACATATCGAACTGCATCATTCCTACAACGTGACCAAATTCAGGCAAAAATTTGCTTAGATAACCAGCATCATTCATAAGTCGAAGCACCCGACCAGCTGAGTCTCTTGCAGTCAATATTTCCAAAAACAACCTCTTGTTTTCTTCTGTTTGAAGTTGCAACACAGAACTGGACTTTATCGCTCTAGTCATTCGCCTAAAAGTTTCAGGGTGAATATCTGACTTAAGAAATTGAGCATGATGGAAGATACGCATGAGTAGTTCTTGATTATCTCTGAAACGCACGGAATAGGGTAAACTCAATCTGTTTTTTTGAATTTCAAAAGGGGCAAATTTAGACTGGTTATAAAAACTGCCAAAGTTTAAAATTCTTCCCAGTTTAAATATACCTTTGTTTTCAAAATCACTTTCTATAGCTGCACAAAATATCCTTGTAAGGGTACCCACCTGCCTCGCTGCCAGAAAATAACGTTTCATAAAACGTTCAACACCGCGCATACCTGCCCTGCCTGAAAAACCCATCATTGGTGCAATATCAATCTGGGCATCGAATGTGAGCCTGTCATCTTCTCGTTTTGAACGTAAATGTAAAAAACACCGCACAGTCCACAAAAACCGCTGTGAAGACGCAAAACTTTTTGCCTCAGAGACTCTTAAAACACCTCGCTTTATTATCCCTTCAACAGAATTCACTTTATAAGCAAATTTAGCTATCCAAAATAATGTGTGGAGGTCTCTCAAACCACCCTTACCCTCTTTTATTTGCGGCTCTACCATGTAACGAGTAGCACCATGCTGTTTATGCCTAGTGTCTCTTTCCCGGAGTTTTTCTGTTACAAATTGTGATACTGATTGATTTGCTAACCAAAAACGAAGTCGTGTATCAAAAGTATCGAACAATTGCTCATCTCCATGAATAAGCCTGATCTCTAATAGAGAAGTCATTATTGTGATATCACTACTAGCAGCACCTAAGGATTGATCGATTGTTCTTGTGGCATGACCTACCTTCAATCCAAGATCCCATAATAAATATAAGATATATTCAATTATTGGCTGATGTTGGGATAATTGGTTTTTCTGATGTAGAAACAAAATGTCTATGTCACTATGAGGGGCAAGCTCTCCTCTACCGTATCCACCAACAGCTAAAATAGATAAACCAATTATTTTTTTTACTCGGAATCTCTCTGAAACTGTCTTATGGATGATGGATATAAGTTGGTCCATAATTACAGCATGTGTACCAACATATATTGCGCCATCATTATTTTTGTAGAGATTTTCTTCAAGATAATTTTTTGCTTGAAAAAGCGTTTTTTTGAGAATACTCAAGAGGATTAAACGAAATTCATTATCATCTTTTTCAGATTGAATCTTGCTAAGATCTTGAATGAGACGCTTCGAGTGTAAAACATGACTTTTATTATAATTGGCTAAATCGACCGGAGCTAACAAAGATGTATATTCGATAGCTGTTGTTTGTTCGCTGAAAGTTTTTTTCGTCATCAATTTTGACCTTTTTTGAAAAGGTCATGGATCTCGTACAAGATATTTAATGCTTCTTTAGGTGATAAATCATCAGGTTCAAAAGATTGTAACAAGTCTATCAGTTCCGAATATTTAAAATCGCTGTCTTGAGTTAGTGTTGATTTTTTTGACTGCTCAAAAAGAGGAAGATTTCCACCCTCCTCTGAAAAAATTCTCTCTCCATCCCATTTTTTCTCCTCTAACTCTAATAATATATTTTCCGCTCTTTTAGTAACCTCTTCTGGCAATCCAGCCAAGATTGCCACGTTAATACCATATGACCTTCCTGCTCTTCCCTTAGCAACTTGGTGAAGGAAAATAATCTGTTGCTTCCACTCTTTAATGCGCATATGAAAACTAGCAACAGAAGGAAGCTTTTCCTCTAAAACAGTTAGCTCGTGGTAATGCGTGGCGAATAGGCCACGACATTTGTTCACATTATGTAGACTCTCCAGTGTAGCCTGTGCTATTGCAAGGCCGTCATAAGTAGATGTCCCACGTCCAATTTCATCAAGAATGACAAGGGATTTATGAGTTGCATGTTTAAGAATAGCTGCGGTTTCAAGCATTTCCACCATAAAAGTAGACTGACCTCTTGCTAGATCGTCAGAAGCTCCAACTCTGCTAAATAGTTTATCAACAATACCAATTTTTGCTCTTTTTGCAGGAACAAACAACCCTGCTTGAGCCAGTATCGTAATATGGGCATTTTGCCGAAGGAAGGTAGACTTTCCAGCCATGTTTGGCCCGGTTATTAACCAAATTCTTTGTTCCTGCGACAAATCACAGTTATTTTCCATAAATGCAGTATAACCGTTAGTATTTTTCTCAACCACGGGATGCCTTCCGGCTTCAATCATAAATTCGGTATTATTTGTTATCTCTGGACGAGCATAAAAACTTTGTTCAGCTAATAGTACAGTTGCTAAAGCAACATCAATCTGAGCTATCAAAGAAGCACAATTAACAATGTCGAGACGACTTTCCAAGATCTCCTCTACCATCTTATCAAATAATGATATCTCAATTGCAAGAGCTTTTTCTGACGCTGCTGCCAGTTCTCTTTCTAAATCTGCAAGGGCATTTGTGGTAAAACGGGCTGCCTGAGCTGTTGTTTGCCTATGAATAAATTTATCGTTAGATATAATCTTATCTGTATGTATAGAGCGTACTTCTATATGATACCCTAAAACATTATTAAATTTAATTTTTAGAGAAGCAATTCCCGTTTCTTTGGAATACTCTTGCTGAAGTAATGCAATATGACGTTTACGCTCTTCGCTTAACTTACGAAAAGAGTCGAGTTTAACATCAAAACCAAAACGAATAAAATGACCATCTCTTGTAAACAAGGGTAAATCATCTGCTAACGCATCTTTTATTTTCATAGATAGTTCGTATGGTTTGGCAACTAGTTTGCTAGTGTTAACTAAAATAGCTGGACTTGATGGAGAAACCTCCTGCTGTATTAATCTTGAAATTTGCTCAGTTTTTATAATAGCGGTTGCAAATGCAAGTAAATCCCTCGGCCCACCCCGACTTAAAGATAATCGAGCGAGCGACCTTTCAAAATCTGGAAGACCTTTTAATAACGATAATACGTCTGTTTTAATTGTATTCTGAACCAAAAACCAGGACACAAGATCCAGGCGACCCTCTATTTCAGACTTAATAGCAGATGGAGACGCTATTCTTCCTGCTAAAAGACGCGCGCCAATAGCAGTCTTTGTTTTATCTATAGAATTTAATAGGCAACCTTTTTTTTCTCCAGACATTGTTCTGGTAATCTCAAGAGATTGTCGTGTTGCTGGATCTATTTCTAAAATCCGATTTTTTTCAACTAAGACTGGGGTGTGTAAAAATGGTTTTTTTGTAATTTGAGTTTGATTCAAGTAGTTCAAAACACCATTAACTGATGATAATTGTGCGCGCGACAATTTCGAGACATCTATCCTACTTTTATTGGAAAAAAATTTTTTTTCTAATTCATTCGATTTTTTATTTTCAAAATTATCTTTTGAAAGAGGAAAAACATTTGAAATTTCTTTTATCTTTGATTCAATTATTTGTTGGTTTTCCGGATACAATATTTCCACTGGATTCAGGCGTTTGATGGTAGATAGGATGGTATCCTCATTAACAGTTTGAGTTTGAAAAACGCCCGTAGACATATCAGCCCATGCTATTGCTAGTTCACCATTAGATTGACCAATAGCCGCTAAAAAGTTGTTTTGATCAGGTGCGAGCAAACTGTCTTCGTTCAAGGTACCTGCTGTTACCACTCTTACGACAGCACGAGGCAATGGACCCTTACCGCCTCGTTTTTTAAATGATTCAGGTGTTTCAGCCTGTTCACATATCGCCACACGTTGACCAAGAAAAATTAGTTTTTCTAAGTATCCATCCATTGCGTGAACCGGCACCCCACACATGGGTATATCAACTCCATTCAACTGCCCTCTTTTAGTTAAAGCAATACCGAGCAGCGTTGATGCTAATTCTGCATCGTGGAAAAACATTTCATAAAAATCGCCCATTCGGTAGAAAAGCAAAAATTCCTGATATTGTGATTTTATCTTGAGGAATTGCGCCATCATTGGTGTAGGCTTTGATGAAAAACTAGAGCTCGTTATTTGTGATCTTGACATGCTATGTTATTATTTCAGTTAAATAATTTGCAAAGTTTTAATTTTTTTAAAGACGAGGAACAAACCATCTAAACAATTTATTCCAACAATCATATAATTTCAACATAAGTAGGAACATAATGAGCGATAAAATCAAGAATTTAAAAGAAGACGCCATAGCCTTTCATACGACCGGAAGACCGGGAAAGCTTGAGGTAACGCCCACAAAACCTTTGAACACACAAAGAGATCTATCGCTAGCTTATTCTCCAGGCGTAGCAGAACCTTGCATTATTATAAATGAAGATCCAGAAACCGCTTACGACTATACCGCAAAAGGGAATCTTGTCGCCATTATATCAAATGGTACAGCTGTTTTAGGTTTAGGTAATATTGGTGCTATCGCTTCAAAACCAGTAATGGAAGGAAAGGCCGTACTTTTTAAAAAATTCGCAGACCTAGATGGTATTGACTTAGAAATTGATACTGAAGATCCTGATAAATTCATTGAAGCTGTATCGTTATTAGGTCCATCGTTTGGAGGGATTAATCTTGAAGATATTGCAGCACCTGAGTGTTTTATTATCGAACAGCGATTACGCGAAATTATGGACATACCCATATTTCATGACGATCAGCACGGCACTGCAATCATTACCGCCGCTGGGTTAATGAATGCTTTACATTTAACCGGTCGTAATTTTAAAGATATTAAAGTTGTTTGCAATGGGGCTGGTTCTGCCTCCATTGCTTGTGTTGAGCTCATTAAAGCCATGGGGGTTCCACAAAATAATGTTATCCTTGTTGACCGAACTGGTGTCATATATCAGGGGCGCGAAAAAGGCATGAACCAATGGAAATCTGCACACGCTGTAGAAACAAGAGCTCGGAGTTTAGAAGAAGCAATAGAGGGAGCAGATGTTTTTTTAGGTCTCTCGGTAGCAGGTGCGGTTACTAAAGAAATGGTGAAAAAAATGGCGGATGAACCAATTATATTTGCTATGGCTAATCCTAATCCAGAAATTTCACCTGAAGATGCAAAATCAGCTAGGTCAGACGCAATAATAGCAACAGGCCGTTCTGACTACCCTAATCAGGTTAATAATGTTTTAGGTTTTCCGTATATATTTCGAGGTGCGCTGGATGTGAGGGCGTCTGCGATTAATGAAGAAATGAAAATCGCTGCAGCCAACGCAATTGCAATGCTAGCGAGAGAAGATGTGCCAGATGAGGTAAACAATGCCTATTCTGGACACCCCCTTAAGTTTGGAAAAGATTATATAATTCCGGCACCTTTTGATCCACGACTCATTTCCGCAATTTCAAGCGCAGTAGCAAAGGCAGCCATGGATACAGGCGTTGCTCGAAAACCAATCAAGGATATACAGGCATACAAAAATGAACTGTCAGCCCGACTTGATCCGACAGCAACTTTTTTACAGGAAATATTTGAACACATTTCTTCTAAAAATGCGCGTGTTGTTTTTGCCGAAGGAGAAGAAGAAGTAGTTATTAGAGCAGCTTTAGCTTTTAGAAACAGTGGATATGGTCAACCCATTCTTGTAGGTAGGGAACATAGAATAAAAAAGGCTATTGAAGAACTAGGGCTCGAGGGCGCAGATAACCTGCCTATTACTAATGCAAAAGTATCAAGACAAAACGACATTTACACAGACTTTCTTTACGGCAGACTTCAAAGAGAAGGATATCTCTACAGAGATTGCCAACGAATGGTGAATTTAGACAGGAATATTTTTGGCGCTTGCATGATCGTTAATGGAGAGGCTGATGCAATGGTGACTGGAGTAACAAGATCTTTCAAAGCAAGCTTTGAACATGTAAGGCGTGTGATAGACGCGAAAGATAAAGATATATTTGTTTCATGCTCTATGCTTATTTCTAAGGGCCGGACAGTTTTTCTTGGAGACACTTCAATCTATGAGAGACCAACAGCCGAACAACTTGCCCAAATCGCAGTATCTGTCTCAAAACAGGCAAAATTAATGGGTCATGCGCCTCGTGTTGCTTTATTGTCTTTTTCAAATTTTGGAAACCCATCTGGCCCCTCAACAGACCATATTGTAAATGCTATTAAAATACTAGATGATATGAAGGTGGATTTTGAATATGACGGGGAAATGAGCGCAGAAATTGCTCTTAATTACGATCTACAGAGACAAAGATACCCGTTTTGTAGGTTAACAGGGCCAGCAAATATTTTAATTATGCCTGGACTTCATTCTGCAAATATTTCCTTTAAACTTATGCAACAGCTAGGAGGTGGTTCTGTAATTGGACCAATGTTGCTGGGCTCAAAACATCCATTTCAGATTGTGCAAATGGGCGCTCAAGTTAATGATATTGTAAGTGCTGCTGCTATGGCTGTTTATGAAAAGCTCTAACTAACCATGTATTCAAGTCTTGAACGTCTGTTTCGCAAAAATACTTTTACATATTTTTTAATTTTTGCATCTTATATTTTTTTATCTGCCTGTGAAGGAATTCCTAGAGGTGATATAAAACCTATTTTCACAATTGAAAATGTGCCCGTCTTTAACAAAGACAATTTGAATGTTTCTGATGCCTCACAAACTGAAAAACAAACTAACAAAATTTCAGATTCCAAAGAAGTGGATGCCGAATTCCCAGACCCACCAAATATTTCAAATCAAACACCTTTAGACTTCTCAATATCAAAAAATGTAGAAGCGTCAAAATCAAACCCATTGGAAAAAAAAATAACTAGAGATATTCAATCTAACATAGAAAAAACTGATGAGGAGAGCAGTCGTGTAAGCAATATATTGGAACCTAATGAGCTTTCTTACACAAGAGAAGACAATGAAAATATCGAAGATATAAAAGACTCAATGAATCTCAACATAAAGCCGAAATATGATGAGGGTGAAATATTAAAGTCGGAACAAACAAAAAATAATAAACTTGCCTCAATAATTAATGTACCCCAAAACAAACTTCAAGCGCCTGAAGTAAAGAAAATAAAACTGAAAAGATTCCTGAATTACAAAATTACAGAACTCGAAAACATGCTGGGAAAACCAAATTTTGTTTTAAGTACAAAAGATATGAATTTATGGCAATACGAAGCTGGTGAGTGTATCGTGGATTTTTTTCTTAAATTGACCAGAAATGAATACTTAGTAAGTTTTATCGATGTAAGAGCAAAAAGTTTAGGTGACACGATGGACATTTTTACTTGTGAAAGCGAACTTTCAAATGCCTTGAATTCATAAACTTTAAATTAACTTAACGATAATGATTACTATTTAACAACAAATCTATAACATAAAAAACGGCGTGTTCAGACTTTTATGAGTCCATACCAAATTCAGCCAACAAAAAAGTTCACATTTCTTATTTATACGATATTGAACAAGTTATCTTACAAAGAAATTTATAAAAAGTTGCTCAAGTATTTAATACCATTAAATTGACATTTGGGTAAATTACCTCATTAACAAAGATTGCAAGTAGATCAAATCCTTTTAAGAATATTATCTTTTTTGTGTTTTTTTAAAAATTTTGACATTTTTGAAAAAAAAAATACTTTAATTTAAATATTAAAGTAACCACGAAAGTAGAAGCTTCTCAAGATTTTAGATTTTGCTGGTGATACTATGTGAAACGATGGTTATGTATTAGCTAAAAGCAAACGATATCGTTTTTTGTTCGTAAGACACCATTTTTTCCACTTGCCGCTTTTGTGCTAAATATAAAAAACTTAATTACTGAAAGATAAAATATGTTTAAAACTTCCCAGAACCCTTTTTGGAGACATGAGAAAACAAACGACAAATTAGAAAAAATAACTATAACATTATGGCCATATCGATCGCTTGGAGAGCGGGGATATATTTATTTGATGATTGCTTTTATCAGTTTGGTTTTAATCCTGTCGGTATTGTTTTACTCCCTGGGTGCTTGGCCAGTTATTGGTTTTTTAGGACTTGAAATTGGTTTAGTTTGGCTAGTATTTCGGCTAAATTACAACTCTGGAAGAAATTTTGAGCAAATCTTCATAACACCGGAGAAAACATCTATCGAAAAAGTAAACTGGCGGGGTGCAAGGCGCTGTTTTACTATCGTATCACCTTGGATAGTTGCAAATTGCATAAAAACTGACGGTAATTCTGACAAACTTATTCTTAGTTACCATGCTGAAAAGTTAGAAATAGGTTCATTTTTACCACCACAAGAGAAATTATCTCTTGCAAATGCTCTTAATGATTGTTTTAACCGGATGAGAGGCGTGCCCTACACTAGCACATCATCCATTGTAAAATAACCATGCAATTCTGTTTGGTTTAACTTAGTTGCAATGAACTGGGCCGCTTTTAACGCCCCTCTAGCAAAAATAACCCTATCGTTTGCTTTATGAACTAACTCTATACGTTCATCCTTCCCAAAAAATATAACACTATGTTCTCCAGCAACATCACCACCTCGCAAAACTGAAAAGCCGATGTTACCCTGTTTTCTAGGTCCAGTATTGCCGTCACGTACGCCATCACGAACATCACTTAACGATACCGACCTCCCTTGTGCCAACGCCCTACCCAAGGCTAAAGCCGTTCCGGAGGGAGCGTCTACTTTTTTATTGTGGTGCGTCTCCAGGACTTCTATATCCCAGCTATTATCTAATTTTGAAGCAATCTGGCGCGCCTGCTGAAGAAGAAGCGTTATGCCTATCGATGTATTTGCACAATAAATGATAGGGATTTTTTTTCCCACATTTGATATCTGTTTTTCCTGTGCTTCGTTTAGTCCGGTTGTGCCAATCACCATCGGTGTATTGGTTTCAAGAGCAATTTGGAGGTGAGTCATAGTAGCTTCTGGTTGAGTAAAATCAATAATTACATCGCTATTTTCACCCAGCACATGAGGAGAGTCGGATATTTCCACTCCTTTACTTGGAAAACCTAGTTTACAGGAAATATCTAAACCGACCAAATCGGAATTAGCAGCTTCGGTTGCTGCTACAATTTCAAAAAGGCTGTCCTCACAGATAAGGGTACCTATCATTTGACCCATACGACCACCAAATCCTGGAAGGCCCACTTTTAAAGGAGCAGACATTTTATTTTCCCATCTTTTGTTTTGGATAATTCTAGAGAAGAATTTACATTACTATCAAAAACTTTCTAGTCATTTCCAAAAATACGCTTTACTCGTTTTATAAAACCCTCTGTTTCGGGTGAGACACTACCCTGCCCTTCAAAATTCTTAAGTATCTGTTTCTGCTCTTGAGACAGTTTAGTTGGCGTCTCCACATGAATTTCAACGATCTGATCTCCTATTCTAGAGCTCCTGAGAATAGGCATACCCTTTCCCCGCATTCTAAATTTGCGGCTAGATTGAGTGCCAGCGTCAATTTTTAATTTTGTTAACTTACCGTTTAAAGTTGGTACCTCAATCGATCCACCGAGTGCTGCTGTTACCATTGGAACAGGTATTTTCAAATATAATGTATCAGCGTCACGATGAAAAATGGGGTGCTCATCTACCGATATAAAAATATATAAATCTCCAGCTGTAGCGCCTCTTAATCCAGCCTCTCCTTTTCCAGACAACCGAATACGTGTTCCTGTATCCACGCCAGCAGGCACTGTAACAGACAATGTTTCAATTTTCTGAACTCGCCCCTGACCACGACAAGATTTGCAGGGGTTTGATATTGTTTCTCCGACCCCCTGACATGTTGTGCATGTGCGTTCTATTGTAAAAAAACCTTGTTGTGCCCGAACTTTTCCATGTCCTCCACATTGAGAACATGTTATAGGTTTACTTCCTTTTGCCGCTCCTGTCCCAGAACAGTCGTCACAGCTAGCTGTCACAGTTATCTGTATGTCTTTACTGCAACCTGAAAAAGCATCCTCTAGTGATACGGATAAATCATATCTAAGGTCAGCACCTTTTCGACCCTGTCTGCTCTCATTTTGACCACCGGAAAATTCACTAAACATCTGCTCAAAAATGTCAGAAAAACCTCCGCTGCCAAATCCAGCGCTCGAAAAACCGCCCGCACCGCCAGTCTGGTCAAATGCGGCATGTCCCAATCTATCGTATGCGGCTTTTTTTTGGGGGTCTTTCAAAATCTCGTAAGCCTCTGCCGCCTCTCTAAAACGTTCGGCAGCAACTTCATCATTTGGATTTCGGTCTGGGTGGTTTTCCATAGCTAACTTACGATACGCTGACTTTATGGCCCTATCGTCTGCGTCACGGCTTATACCAAGCACTTCGTAAATATCTCGTTTTGACATATCAATTTACCAACCTAAGTAATCTTTTTTACATGCAAGCAATTAGCAAAAAAGCGCCCCTGCATTTTCAAAAAAACACATAGCTTGGCAGCTATAGAGCACTAATTAGCTTTTTTTATGTCTTCTTCATCTTCTTCATTGTTTTTATCGATTTCTTCAAATTCAGCATCCACTACATCCTCTTGTTTTCCGCTGTCTCCCTGTTCAGGTGAACCACCGTCGTTTTCGGTTACATCGGTTTTGTAGGCTGCTTCTCCAAGTTTCATCATTACTGCTGAAAGCGCCTCTGTTTTTTCCTTTATGAGAGCTTCTTCTTCTCCCTCAAGAGCCGATTTAACTTCAGATACCGCTGACTCAACTTCGGAACGCAAAGCAGGCTCTGCCTTGTCTCCCAAATCAGCAAGTGTTTTTTCTGCAGTATGTGTTAAAGCTTCAGCTTGATTTCGTGTTTCAACAGATTCTCTTCGTTTTTTATCATCCTCTGCATATAGCTCCGCATCCTGGACCATTTTTTCTATCTCATTCTCCTCTAAACCTCCAGATGCCTTTATGGAAATGGCTTGCTCTTTACCAGTTGCTTTATCTTTTGCACTAACTTTAACGATTCCATTAGCATCAATATCGAAAGTCACCTCAATCTGAGGAACGCCTCTGGGTGCTGCCGGAATACCCTCAAGATTAAATTGGCCCAATGGTTTGTTGTCGCTGGCCATTTCACGTTCCCCTTGGCAAACTGAAATTGTGACCGCTGACTGATTATCATCCGCTGTAGAAAAAACCTGGCTTTTCTTTGTAGGTATCGTAGTGTTTCTATCAATTAAGCGAGTAAAAACTCCTCCTAGCGTTTCAATTCCAAGAGATAGCGGCGTAACATCTAGCAGCAACACATCCTTTACATCACCTGTCAAAACTCCTGCTTGGATTGCAGCACCGCATGCCACCACTTCATCTGGGTTGACACCACGATGGGGTTCTTTACCAAAAAATTTTTCTACTGTCTCGACAATCTTGGGCATGCGCGTCATACCACCAACTAAAATTACCTCATCGATTTCAGATGCGGCAAGGCCTGCGTCTTTGAGTGCTTTGCGACAAGGCTCTAGACTTCTTTCAACAAGTTTTGACACTAGGCCCTCAAGTTTAGCGCGGGTAATTTTTACGTTTAAGTGTTTTGGGCCTGACTGGTCTGCTGTTATGAAGGGCAAGTTAACCTCGGTCTGAACTGCGCTTGAAAGCTCGATTTTGGCCTTTTCAGCTGCTTCTTTTAAGCGCTGCAAAGCCATTCTATCATCTCTCAAGTTTATGCCCGTTTCCTTTTTGAACTCTTCCGCAAGGAAATCAATAATAGCTTGATCGAAATCTTCCCCGCCCAGAAACGTGTCTCCGTTTGTTGATTTTACTTCAAAAACTCCATCACCAATCTCTAAAATTGAAACGTCGAAAGTACCGCCTCCTAAATCAAAGACAGCTACAACCCCCGATTCCTGTTGGTCTAAACCATAGGCGAGTGCGGCGGCTGTGGGCTCATTTATTATCCTCAGAACTTCAAGCCCAGCAATTTTTCCTGCGTCTTTGGTTGCTTGTCTTTGAGCATCATTAAAATATGCCGGTACCGTGATTACAGCTTGATCAACTGTTTCGCCCAAATA
>CACPDC010000002.1 GCA_902632595.1 uncultured SAR116 cluster alpha proteobacterium | reverse complement strand
TACTTTTGCTTGATTTAATTTAGTTTTCTAAATTTATTATTGTTTCAGATTTATTAGTTTGATTTTTGTTGGCATCTAGTTTTGATGTCATTTTGATAGGTAGTATTAAGAAACTAGAAGATAAGTGCTCTACTTCTTAGGCGGTGTATATTGTACGTCTCGGCTGGATTTTCTTATTGCCTCCAAATCTAGGGCTTCAAGTATCATGGAGTCCTTAAGCGTGCCAGATGCCTTCGCATTTAAAATGATTGCCGCCACTTTTTCATATGAGTCAAATTCTGCCATGATACAGAAATCATATTCTCCTCTTGTAATATGGTAGTCCCGGAAAATACCACCAACACTCTCTACCATTGTAACCATTGCGGCTCTTCTATCCGAGCTACCCTCTATCAACGGGCCTGCTGCTTCGTTTGTATAAGTACCCATCATGAAATATAACGTCATGGAAAACTCCTAAAAAATTTGTCCTACTAAAAGTCATCTTATAATTTAATCAATACAATATATTTAAAAATAAGGACTGAAAACTGTAAATTTAATATCAGTCTCTGAACATTTTTATAAAAGAGAGAGGGTTCATATATTTTTTAAAGGTAAAATAATTTTGAATATTTACGCTTTTTGAAGGTTAGTTTTTCTTCTCAATATACTGTTAATAATTTTGTTTGAACTCAAATTAAATTTGGCACCGAGCACTAAAAGGGCTGGGGTAGCTAGTAAAGTAAGCGCGGTTGTGAATGTAAGCCCTCCTGCTATGGTACTTGACAGATCGGTCCACCATTGCGAGGAGGGTGCTCCAAATAAAACCGTTCTTTTTGCAAATAGAATGGTTAGCTCAAACACCATTGGAACCAAGCCAAGGATAGTAGTTATTGCCGTAAGTATCACTGGCCTGAACCTAACGATCCCAGCATGATAAGCGGCATTTCTCGGTTTGTATCCCTTTTTTAAATACTCATTGTAAGTATCTATCAAGATAATATTGTTATTAACAACAATCCCGGCTAACGCAATTATTCCAAGACCAGACATAACAATCCCAAAAGGTCGACCAACCAACCACAATCCAAGAAACACACCCCCAGTCGATAAAACGATCGCTGACATTGTAACGAAGGTTTGCCAAGTAGAGTTAAACAAAACCATTAAAGTGAGAACCATCAGACAAAGTGAAAGCAAAAATGACTGTCCTAGAAATGTTTGTGTTTCTTCGATGTCTTCACTTTCACCACCAAATAAAATTTCACGACCATCACCTAATGAACCCTCTTGTATAAGTTTTTGTAATTTTTCTATCTGTTCTGCAGGTAGAACGTCTGGTCCGACGTCTGATGTTATGAAATAAAATCTGCGTCCATTCTTTCTTTGAATTTCTCCACCAGTCTTCTGCGGTATTAAATTTGCAAAGACAGATAATGGCACATAATCTCCAGAAGCTGTTGGCACTTTAATTTCCTGGAGTCTACTCAAAGTTCTTTGATCTTCTTGGAATCTTAATTTTACTTCTAACTCCTCGTCACTTTCCTGTGGTCGATAATCGGTTATTTCGACACCGCTAGTAAGCAATTTTAACATATCTCCAAGTGAACTGATTGAAACACCATATCTGCTAGCGATATCTCTATTAAATGCAATAGTCCATTCAATACCAGGTAATGGACGGCTATCAACTATGTCAACAAACCCACCTAATTCTCTCATCAATGCTATAATCTGGTCTACTGCTTTTGCTCCGCTATCTAGATTTTCGTCGTAAATTTCTATATTTATGGGAGACTCACTGCCAGGACCATCTTGTTGGGCTTTCACATTTATTTTAACTCCAGCAAGATTGTTTAATTTCTGACGCATATTTTCAATAAGAGCCGAGGCCTTATCTCTCTCTTGCCAATCCATAAAAACGGTTCTTATTTTTCCTATCGAATCTTTTGCTTCTTGCCCATCTCCTGGCCCTGATTTGGCATAAGCTGCAGATATTCCGTCCATTCCAATAATCTGTCCTTCAGCACGCTGTAATAGCTTGTCTTTTTCTGCTGCTGATAAATCGCCTCTTGATAAAACTTGAACGATAGCTTGTTCTGGCTCAATATCTGGAAAAAATGATACGCCGAGCCCTGCGGAAAAATAACCTGCAAATGATGCGAACATAAATCCAATAACAATCGCAACTACTGTTAATGGAAACTTAATAGCTCTTTTCAAAAGCCATCTATAAATCCTTGGTGCTGTTTTATATACCTTTCTATTTTCAGCAGTATTGGATTTGCCAAAAATAGAGCCTAATACAGGCACAAAAATTAGCGCCATTAAAAGTGAAGCAGATAATACGAAAATAACTGTAATAGGAAGATATTTCATAAATCCACCTATTACTCCTGGCCAGAAAAGCAATGGAAGAAAAACCATTAAGGTAGTGACAGTAGATGCAATTATTGGCCATGACATGCGCATGGCAGCCTGTTTATAGGCATCAATTTTATTCACCGATTGATTGATTTTTCGGTCTGCGTACTCTGTGGTAACAATTACAGCATCAACGAGCATGCCGGCGACTAAAATTAGGGAAAATAATACTACTATATTCATGGTGATTCCAGAATAGTAAATCAAAGATATACCAATCAGAAAACTCCCAGGTATTGACAAGCTGACTATCAGAGCATTTCTGAGTCCAAGACTAGCAACAATTAAAATAGTTACTATAAGTACGGCAGCAATTACGTTATTTCCAAGGTCATTGAGTAAATTTAAAACACTTTGGGAGTCATCATAGAGATAGCTTACTTCGGTGGTACCCTGAATGGTTTCTATATCTTTATCAATGAGCTTTTTAGAGGCTTTCACGACTTCTATTACGTTTGCTCCCACTCTTTTTTTCACATCCAATACTATTGCAGCACTTCCATTAACACGTGACCAACTTTCTGCATCGGAATACGCATTTCGTACAGTTGCGATATCCCCAAATTTTAAAGTTGTTTTTTCTCCCACTTTGATTGGTAAATCAGTCAGTTGTTGGACAGTTTCGAGCACACCAGGAACCTTAACTAAAAGACGTCCAGAACCTGTATCAATCGCTCCAGCATTAACTAGTTGATTGTTGGCGGAGACTAATCCAATAACGGTTGTTGGGCTTACGCCATAGTTTTCCAGCGCTGCTGCGTCGATTAATATTTCAACTATTTCCGTGCGGTCTCCGCCTATATCGACTTCTAAGACACCGTCAATAGCCTCAATTTTTTCTTTCAGATCTCTTGCTTTGGATATTAATAATTTTTCTGGAACATCGCCATAAATCGCTGCTGTGAGCACTGGAAACAAAGATAAAGATATTTCGTAGATTACTGGTTCATCAGCTTTCTCCGGTAAGTCTGATTTTGCATTATCTATTGCCTCTCTAACATCATCTAATGCTAAGTCCATATTTTCGCCCGCCAAGAATTCAAGCGTAATTGAAGCGTAGCCCTCCGCCGCAACACCAGTCATTTTCTCCAGACCTGCTATAGATCTCAGATGTTTTTCGAGGGGTTTGACTAATAGCTTTTCAGAATCTTCTGGAGAAATGCCTGAATAATTCACGGAGACATATGCCACCGGTATATCAATATCAGGGCTAGATTCTTTAGGAATATTGATAGTTGAGTTTAAACCAATGAAAAATATTATCAGCAGACTAAAAACGATTGCACTTGGCCGAGCAAAAGCTGCAGAAATAAAGGTATTCATTGGCTTCCATCCTTCATAATTTTATAGGTTGGCTTATCACCTTTCTGCAAGAATGCTTGACCAGTCGTTAATACGATAGTGTTATCGGTGAGCCCCGAAATATAAGCAAAATTATCCTGGGTTTTTACAATTTTTACTTTTTTCATCTCAACAAGTTTGTCTTTGCCAATTACTTTAGCGTATAGATTGCCATTATTATCAGCAGTTAGGTGAGCAGGTGATATTTTAAATGCATCGACTTGCCCCATTTTTATTTGTGCCTCTGCGCTCATACCGGCTCGTAGTGTTGCATCTGAATTTTGAATTCGCACTTCTACATTAAACGTACGTGTCGAATCATTCGCAACCGCTCCAATTTTCTGAACTTTCCCCGTGTAAAATTTATTGTCAGTAAAGCTTATTTCAACAAGGTCACCTAGTTCTACATTACTAATATTTGACTGCGGTATTTGCATTTCTACGATTAATTCGTCAAGTCCAATTAGGCGCGCAACATTTTTACCGTTTACTATAAACTCTCCGACATCTACTTTGATATTTTCTATCCAACCTGACCTTGGTGACTTTATTTCTGTAAATTCAATCTGTTCTTCTAACTTAGCTATATCTGTATTAATCTTTTGAATATTAGCAGAGAGCTTTGAAATCTCTAAATTTTCTGATATTTCAAGAAGCTCTGATAAAGCGGCTTCCGCCGTTTTATAATTAGCATGTTTTTCCTCAAGTTCTAATTCTGTTCTTATTCCTTTTTCCTTTAATTTTTTCGAGCTTTCAAAATCTTTTTTGTTTTGAGAAAGTATAGCTTTTGCAGAATCTATTTTTTTCGAGTAAGAACCATCTTCTTGAAATCTTCGTTTTACAAAATCGAGCTCATTTTTTTCAGCTAGAAGTAAAGCTTTTGCCGCATTTAATTCTTGTTTCAGAGTTCGCTGGTCTAGGGTAATAATTAAGTCCCCTTTGTTTATCAAAGAGCCATCTATCGCAGAAATATTCACTATTAAACCTTCTCTTCTTGAGGCTATTTGAATATCAAAATTACTTTTAGTTATACCAGTAGAACGAAAGTAAATGGGCACGTTCTCATTTTTTACCTCGATAGCAGAAACAATTAAAGTGTTGTCACCTAAATCATTTTTGATATTATTTGGTTTGATATCCTCAATTTTCGGGTCCTGTTCACCAAAAAACAAATTAGTTAGATTGTCAGAAAACATCCAAACTACTGTGATGGTAGCGATAAGAGCCGCCCAAATATAAGATGATGATAATCTCATTTAAAATTTCCTAAATACATTAACCTCATGGGCATTACGCACGATAATTATCATAAGGAAAGCAGAAAATCGAATAAAAGTTTTCCGGAAAGATAACACCTTTGCAAAACTTATATTGACTCGTTTTTGTAATTGGCACATTCATAAAAAGAAATGATTGGTTCAATATTTTACAATGCGCTTATTAATCACAATATTTATTTTTTTTGCACTAGGTGTTCAAGCTTTTGCTAATGAAAAGTTTCACATGGATGGAGACACTCTTTTTTACGACACCAATCTGGCAAAGGAAGAAGTGAACGCCGAGATAAATTGGGAAGATGCAGATTATATATATAAAATATTATTGGAAAATCCAAATTTAACTAGAATGCAATTAAATTCTGGTGGAGGTTTAGTAGAGGCGGCAAAATATATCTCCGATTTAGTTATCGATTTCGAATTAGACACATATGTAATTGGTGAATGCAGTAGCGCGTGCGTAGATATATTCTTAGCTGGAAATAAACGGGTTTTGCAAAAAGGATCCTGGTTAGGTTTTCATAAGGGTAGCTGGGCAGCAACTGACATGAAGAATTTTTATGATTTTAAAAGAAAAGAAGAGGGATGGAATAATCCATTCGAGTTCTCTTCATGGCTATATGAAGATACGCAAGAAGAGATATTACGGCAGATGAAATACATGCTTGAAAGAGGGGTAAAAGCAGATTTTATAATAGAGACTCTTCAGGCCGACAATGAAGGAATGTGGTATCCAAGGAGAAAGCGATTGAGAGAGGCAGGTGTTATCACAGAGTAGTATGTCTATTCTGATTAAAACGAGGTTGAAAATAATTGGCGACTCACAGTCAGGGGTTTTTTAAGTTTTTCTTGAGTAAGAGGTGTCGAAGAAACAATGTTTTTAACACAATCAAAAAAAAGCAAATGAAATGTAGAGATTTATTGGATATTTGAGATAAAAGTCAATAAATAACAATGCTTTGGAAGGAAACAGATTATTTATAATAGGAGTTTTACTTGAATGATATAAACATTTTTTTTAGTGAAAAACTGGGTGTTTACTTTTGCATGTATGAAAATATAACATTCGACGGTTTCGTGTGGTAAAGGCTTTATTTTTTAAAATATTACCATGGTTGCTCTTGATTTTTCTTGGGTGTATTTGGGGTCTTACATTTTCGTTAGCGCGGCTGTCTGTAGATGTTGGAGGTAAACCTCTTGGTATGACTTTTTGGCAATGCCTAATTGGTGGAGTGCTCTTATTAGTTTTTTCATTTATTAGAAAAAGGCCCCCTTCACTGAGTATAGCTAATGTCAAAGTTTATATTGTCGTGGCTCTTTTAGGAGCATCTATTCCCACAAGTATATTGTATTTTGCAGCAAAACATGTTCAAGCCGGTGTTTTATCTATAACAGTGGCCCTCATTCCTATGATAACCTACAGTTTTGCTACGTTTTTAAGAACAGAAAGTTTTTCTGTTATAAGAATTTTTGGTGTGCTTTTAGGTTGTGTGTCAGTGGGGCTACTTGTTTTGCCTGACAGTAGTCTACCAGATGCTAAGGCTGTACCATGGATTTTGTTGGCGTGTTTAAGTGCCGTTTGTTGGGCAATGGAGAATATTTATCTTTCCAAACTTGCCCTTACAAAAATGGGTCCATTGAGAATAGCTGTGGGCATGAATTTTTTTGGTGCTATTATTATGTTTCCGATAGCTAATTACTATAATCAAATGTTTGTTTTATCTTTTCCTTTTGGAGTCCTAGAATGGTCTATTTTGCTTTTAAGTATCATTGGCGCAGTGGCTTATACTTTATTTATCAAAGTTATAAACTTAGCTGGTCCAGTATTTGCCAGTCAGACAGGTTATCTTGTTACAATTGGAGGCGTAATTTGGGGAATTTTGCTGTTTAACGAGGTTCATTCTGGATGGGTCTGGGCTTCACTTATCACAATTTTAATTGCATTATTTTTTGTTAGCCCACAAAAAGGTGCTCAAAAAACTTATGAATAGGAGGCTTAAAAATGTTGTATGAAAAATTTAAAAAAGCTTGGGAAGACAATGATGCTGAAGCAGAATTCGAACTATACCACGAGGACTGGGAATTTAAATTTCACTCCAACGGCAAAATAATGAAGAAAGGTGATATGAACATTGATGAAAGGAGGGAAATGATGAAATCTGTCAAACAATCAAACCAACGTTGTTTATATGAAAACGAAGATATCTTAGTTACACACATGATAGGAGAATTTCCAAACGGAACTAAAGATGCCGTGATGATGGTTATACTGAAAAAAGATGGACTAGCTTGGAGAACTGAAACTGGTTCAACTCCACTATCAGTGTAATAAATTTGTTGAAAAAGAGCTATAATTTGGTCATTGTAGCATTTTTGTTTTTGGCTGAAGCCTCTCTTGTTAAAGTAGTGGAGAGCCAAATAAGAGTTTTCTTAATCTGAAATGTTCTTAAGCGGCTTATTCTAAAAGCAATTTTATAATTGAAAAAAATGACATAATATTATTTGAGAATTTGTCGTTAATGCTATCGATTGAAATACTTTAAGAAATAAATTTTTAAAATGTTTATAAGTAGCGATAATTTTAAGCCAAAACAAAAAAAACCAGCAAAATGGCAAGACAGTTGGGTAACCTATGCCGTATTTATCGGTTTAGTTTGGGTTTTAAATTTCAACATCGTGATAAGATTAGGGTCTTAGTTCTTTTTCAAGAATTTAACTAATCTAATTTTTTTTAAACCAATTGTCTAACGTATTTAACGCCTTTTCATATTCTTCAACCAGAAGAAAATGACTGGATTTTTCAAAAACCACTAGTTCGGATTCTGGAATGTTATCTCTCATCTCATAAGCGCATTGTATTGAGCATATGGGATCAAATAGCCCGGCCATTATGAGAGTAGGGCAAGTTATGGTACCTAATCTATCTCTGAAATCATGCGCAAGAGCTGTATCATTTAAATTTAAATAGGACTCTTTACTTCTTTTTTCGTCCCCAACTATTGCTTCTACTGCTTTGACAACATCAGGATTATTATTAAAAAAATCTGCAGAAAAAAACAAGTGATTTGAGTGCCGGGCCCAATCGGTCCAGTTGCCTCTCCATTCTAATATTTCTTTCATATTTTTGAGAATTCTTGTTCCTATCGGGTCAACTTTTGCCGCTGATGCAGATATAACAAGAGACTTTACGCATTCTGGCCTGGTGTTTACCATCCATTGTCCAATAAAACCGCCAAGTGAACGACCTACTATGTGTGCTTTATCGATAGAGAGATTTTCCATAACCTCTAACATAGTATTCGCTAATTCTTGGGTGGTGCAGGGTTTTGTAACTGGAGAACTTTTCCCCGAACCGGGGTTATCAACAGCTATCACTCTATAATTACTTTTGAAATATCCTATTTGATCAAGCCAAGCTTTATGATCCCCAGCTAATCCATGGATTAGGAAAACTGGAAAACCTTCTCCCTCATCGATGTAAAATATGTCATAATTGGACGTTTTTGTAATAGGCATATTTCTTCCTCCGCTTACCACCATTTAGTTTGGAAAATTTTTCTAAGCAAGACTTCTGAGATTGTTCTATGGTGCAATCGCCACCTGTATTAATTCAATAATCTGAACAAACGGGGGTAAGAGAGTCAATGCACAACTTGTTATAAAAATTTGTAATTCGTTATTCTGATTAAAAATTTAATTATAAAAAAGAACATGTAAATAGTTATTTTCTAGATATTCCAAACTAGGATTATGGTAAAAATAAATTTTTTTTGAGATTAAAACCTCACAATAATTATAATGAATATAATTTACTATAAATATCAGAATGTGAGGACAAAAGCGTTTTTTTTCTATTTTAAAAATGGCTAAATTTCATTTAGGAATTTTGCTTAGATGGGTTGCGAAGAATGTTCATAAATTCAAGTCTGCGAAGTACCCCAAATATAGCTATTTGAACTAAACCTGTCTCTTTTTGTAATTCCGTTTCAATTAATTCAGCGTCTATCACTCTAAGTTTAGCATCTTCGACAACTTCAGCTGTCAAACTTCTGCTTGAAGCTTGTAAGACTGCACTCTCACCGAAACATTCTGTTTTTCCGATTAAAGCGATTTCGTTGCCGCTTTCTTGAGACAGCCTTATTAATCCTTTTTCAACAAAATACATTTTTGTTGCTGTGGCGCCATGACCAAATAAAATAGAGCCTGCATCTATTTCAATCCTTCTCATTTTATCAGCGAATTTATAAAGAAAGTCATCTTCAAAATAATATGGGACTTTAGTGCTTCCAATATTAAAAATTCTGTTCAGACTATATTTGATAATAGACTTTGTCATTGCTCTTGATGAGTTAACTTCATCTCTCATTTTTTTTGCGTCAAATGCAATTAATGAGACATCGCTTAATCTTCTATAACCTAAAATATTTGATTTTCCATAGATGCTCTCTGCAATTCTAATTGGGTCGTCAACTCGTAATTTATGCGTAAAATTTCTTTCTCCATATGCCAACATCTCTCCTTCTTTAACAAGGTAACAGTTGTTACGAGAGTTGAAATCAAAGTCCTCGTCTGATTTTATGAAGAGCTCCCAAAAATCGCTGGAGTCCAATTTACTTAATATAGTTTCAAGTTCTAGCATTCGATATTTTAATTTGTCTTATAAAACCTACTCTAGGTTAGTTATTTATGATTTCGACGCGCAGTCTTTCCAAACTTTTGGCAGAAAAACAAAACTTATTCAACAAGAGGATAAAAATTTATAAAGTATTTATTTTCAAACAAGATATTTTTTAAAACTATATTAGGTTTATTTAAGCCTTTTAATTTATTTTTGAAAGCCATATAAAGTTGCAGTTTGCCCGACTAGTATATTATCTGACCAGTATTTGGTAACTTACATAAGTAGAGATGAAGGAAAGAAAGGCTAAAATTTATTTAAAATTTATAAACAAAATATTTACAAAATTTGTTCGAAATATCAACGCAGATATTTTAAATATCGTAAAAACAAATACACTGATTATTTTATTATCCTACAGTGTGGGGTTTTAAAAAGACCTATCCTTAATAGGGTCGTTTATAACCGAATGTTCCAATCTCGATATCACAAAAACCTTCGATGGCTTTATCTATAAAATCAGCAGATTTAAGAAATTCGATTTCTGCTTTCCTACCTTGTTTTCTAAAACCTGATTTTAAAAAAGTCGTACTTAAAAGAGTTTTTACTTTCTGTAACTCGCCATCACTCAGAGGCAATTTATCAATATCTTTTTGCAAATTCTCGAATGTTAGGAATATATCAATGATGCAAGTCCCATTAATTTTATATTGGTAATTATTCTGTCCAATTAAATGACGATTTTCAAAAACCCATTGTTTAAAAGGGGGTCTTTTTGCTTGCCCTGGATTCCAGTGATAAAATGAAAGTAAATAGTCCCAAGGATTTCTAATAACACTAATCTTTTTAAAATCTCTCCAACGACGGTCACCCATGAATGTTTTAACTTCCAAGGCTGAGCAATGAGGATGAAAAAGCTTGGGCCACTTTAATTTTTGTAAATCACGTTTATTTTGTTTTGAAAAATCTCTCAATAAATCAAAAAATTTTTTGCGATTATTTTGTTCACCTATTTTAAATAGATTTTGACGTTTGTTTTCTTCATCTTTACTTAAGTAGGTTATCAAATCCTGGTCAGATAATATACTTGACAGGGCAAACTCTACAGAACTTCCTGCAACCTTGTATGGTTTTAAAAAAATAAATTTATACTTTTCTGAAATAATCATAATTAGCCCTTTGCTTATGATTTCAAACTAATTTAAAAATTGCTGTTGGTATATACCCAATTGTAAGAGTTACATTTCTTTTAATTTTGTCTTTGCAAAGTAAGGTTGACTGTCCCCTAGTTTTGGCATTCCGTATGAAAACTTATTATTACAAAAAAAAGATTTCATAATCACTGATTGCAATATTTAATCAAATAGGCCTTTTCGAAGGCATAGTCCGCTATGATAAATGTAGTCAGGATTAGAAACTAACTTCTTTTTGCAAATAGATACAGATTTCAGTAATTATTTCTTTATAAAGACCTAAATAAAAGGATTTTTATTTGGGCCAAACACGTTTACCGGCATGGGGACTTCCTGGCGCATGCGTCACGTATTCTAAAACGTGTCGGCCATTCCAATTTTCACCTCTATCTGCTTCAACGAAGCGAAGCTCAAAACTATATTCTTTTTTATCCATATCTATAAATTCCCAAAAAACACCATGCTTTGCCCACCCCGTTATAGACAATAATTTTCGTCCTCTAATTAAGCCTCGAGTAACAGCTAGTCTTGGAAAACGCTCTCCCCTATACCATTTGGCAAGTTCGATATCATCAGCAACTGAATCCACGTTATAACTACCAAACTGCATAGCTGGAGGTCCGCCTGTACCTTGTGGTTTTTTGTCTTGTTCAGGACCGTTAATAACTTCTTCTTCAATAAAAATTGCAGACCGATAATTTTCACGCATAGAGAGATTAATTGCGTTTTGCTCTTCCATTTTATTCAATTCATTTCCAGGTCCAAAAAAAACAGAGGGGGAGCTAGCTGATGTTACAATCAGATTTTCCCAACCGGTTGGAATATTCGTATTTTTTGTTTCTTTTTTTTGCGGAGCACCCTCTATATATTGTGTTATTGGGTGTGGAACTATTTCATAATGGGCAACCCAGTTTATACCAGATTGAGACTGAAGAGAATTTAGAAAAAAACCATGGAGCCATTGCCAAAGCCTGACTTTATTTTCACGATGAATATCAAACCATTCTGCCCGCAAAATTTCTGGCAACATTTATTCCTTTTTTTTCTAATAGAATTTTTATCAATTTAAAGCTTTTAATTTAGAAATTTGCTTTTCCAGCAGCTGCCTCTGTCAGTAGTCGACTTCGCTCACCAATACCAGCACCTTCACACTGAAAATTTGTAGCATAACTAAACGACAAGTTTTTTTCTCTATCACAAAAACCTATCGCACCACCAGAGCCAAATTTTCCAAAAGCTTTAGGATTATCACCCATTGGGATGTAGTAGGGACTATTTTGCTCAAATCCTAGGCCCATTCTAAGATCCCAACCAGTCATGTAACATTTTCTTTCCCAAACCAACTGTGCAGCACGTTTTACGGCATTTTCGCTTAATATTCTTACCCCATTTAACTGACCATTTCCTGCTAATGCAGCATAGATAGTTGCCACACCACGCGCATTTCCATGTCCACCAAAAGCTGGAAAAATTCCCTTCCTTATATGTTCTGAATTAAGAAAATCTCCTGAGGCCGGTTTTCCTGACCATGCTCTATGTAAGTTAGAATTTGGATCCGCGCCCATCGCCCAAAAAGCATTCTCTGTGTTTAAATGCATATCAGAAAGTCGTTCTGCTTCTTCATCTTTCAAACCAATTTGATATTCTGCGTTTAGAGGCAGTGAAATTTCGTCTCTTATAAATTGCCCAACATTTTTACCAGTTACGTGTCGAACTACTTCACCAAGAATAAAACCAATGTTCACTGTATTATATGCACCATTCGTTCCGGCAGTGAACGCTGGTTCTTGCGCAGCGATTGCAGCACATTGTTTCTCATAACTGTACCAGTCAGAGGGATTTGCAGTGTCTGAAAAGATAGCTCCGCATTCGTGACCCAAAACATTCGCAACAGTAATATTTTCTTTTCCAGCTTGGCCGAATTCTTTCCAATAGTCACAGACTGGTGAGTTTAAATTAATTAGCCCTTTATCAGAAAGGATGTGCACAGAGATAGAGCAAATAGACTTCGCAACGGAATTCATCAGAACAATTGTATCTTTTTGCCATAATTCCGATTTATTACTATCTTTATGACCACCCCATAGGTCTACAACTTTTTCACCATCTTTAAAAACACATACACTAGCACCAAGTTCATTGCGATGAGCAAAATTTTCTGTGAAAACATTTTTTACGTCTTCAAATTTAGAATCACAATATCCGTCAATTATAGGCTCATTTTTAGACATTTTCGTAATCTTCCAATAAAATTTTCCGTTTTTGAAGTATATCACAAATTTTAAATCAAGGTAGAATAATAAATTTCTAGATAATTTTGCGATTTTGAAAACGGGCAATCGCAGCAAAAATAACACTTTTGTTAAAATTCTAGTTTTCGGAAACTAAGAATTAGAAGGGAATACGCTCAATTATCCAGTCATTTTCAGTTAAGAATTAAAAACATTTTCTGACTATAGGTACCTTGTTTTTCACATATCAACTAAGCTGATTTACTGTAGCTTCAATTTTTAATGAATTGGCCGTTTTTTTTTCGAACTCAATTTAACTTTAAACGAAATCGAACGAAAAATCGCGTAAAAGAGTGCAACTAGCTCTTTAATTTTGTTCGACGGGCGTAGGTCTTAAAAATTTTTAGAGCAATTAAAAACGCTAATATGACGAAAAAATTTGGCATGTTGAATCTTTTTATTTGTTTACGAAGCGCTTTATTTGTTAGATTTCTTTTTCAAAATTATTTACGCTGGTGTTTCTAGAACTTTGTATACAGTTTTGTAACCGGCTCTGGTATAGAAATTTTTTAATGTTTGATATGAGCAATATTAGGTAGGAATTGTGTTGTTTAAAAAAATTCTCAAGGCTTTAGCGAGTTATTTAATAATTGGATTGACTATATTTGTCATTCTCAGCATCACGATGTTAATTTTCTATTTGGTTGAGGGTGCTCTTAAGTTATGACCTGCTCTGAGGATTGCCTCTATAAACTTGAAAATATTTATTCGTCCATTCAGAGAGAGAGCCTGGACCTTTTACAATCTTAGGAAATTGTTCCGATAATCTGCTACCTTGGAAATAGCTTTTGAGGGTTGCGGGTCGTCTTTGCGCTTTATAGAGCCATTTTGATATAGAAGGGTAAGGTTCCTCCCACAATCCATCTAAGCCGAGATCCTGCATTCTATCAATTAATGGCAACACAGCTATATCAGCAAGCGTGTATTCTTGTCCCATTAACCAGGGACCACCAAACTTCGTTAACATTGCATCCATTCGCTTTATCGTCCTCAAAATTACAGTAAAAGAATTAAAAATTTGTTCTGTTGTAAAACCTGTATTTTTGTCAAAAGAGAGATAAAATTCTGTTTTTAATGGTCTTTTTTTTATAAGACTAAGGAACTTTTTATCCGACATAGCAATAAACTTTTCTAATAATCCCCCAAATTGAAATGATGGTGTGCGAACTGCAGGTGTGGGCCAGACATCAACAAAAACTAGGAAGGCACGCATCTGTCCCCGCACATAATGGTCAACAGGTCTAAATGAAGTTTGAGTATATTTATCCTCAAGATACTCAAGAATTGCTGTGGACTCAAAAATGGGTAAATTTTCGTCTACTAGAGTTGGGACTACCCCATTCGGATTAAGTTTTAAATACCAGTCTGAAAGATGGTGATGTTCAGAGGAAATTAGCATATTATCTTGCCAGGCAAGGTTTTTTTCTGCCAGTAATAATCGAACTTTTATACTGCATGTTGATTGTGCGAAGTGATATAAAGCTAACATTTCATCACCTAACCAATTAAACTTTCTCACAAGGTTAATATGCTTGTCATATTTATACCAAGTTAAATTTTAAATTTTTCGCCTACCCAATTACATTTTCCTATCTCTTTACCATCGGTATTTTTTATTTTCTGATTAGCAAAAAGCTTGGCACCGGAGGAATTGATTTTAAGTTGTTTTTCGTATGTTTCTAATAGCCCGGCTATGGCGGCATCAGCGGCTCTCATTGACCCGTCGGCTATTTTGAGAACAATAGAACAATTTGCTGACGGAACCAGGCATCCATATACTCCCTCAGACCCATTTTTAGCGAAAAAGGTTTTGTCAGAATTAGCTGACATTATACTATTTGGAGCAGATAAACCTCCTGTTAGAAAAGGAAACTGAGTCGTACTTCGGAAGATTTGTAGTGCCGCCTTTTGTTCAGATTGGCTCAGATTTTTTGGGTCAGCAAGTTTAGCTAATGCTTTGGCAAAGCTACTCAAACGCATTGCTGGTGCTGGAAGATTACATCCATCTATAGCTATATTTTCAAGAGCACGGTCCGACAACTGTTCTAAATGTGAAAACAGCGCCTGCTGTGCTGGGTGATTTGGCTCAAAGTATCCATCTATATCCCAACCGTTGTGAACGCAAAATGCAAGCTGACAGCAGTGTTTACCAGAACAACCGTGATAAACTCGTTTTGCATAGGAATTTTGATTTGATATTTCATTTAAAGAATTTTGCAGAATTGACACAAGACTCTCTTGTTGTTGGGGGAGTGCAAGTCCACATGCGAGGTGTTTTTCTGAAGAAAGCCCATACTGCGATAACCAATTTTGGGCTAATTCGATGTGGCTTTTTTCTCCGTGGTGGGAAGAACAGCCAAAAGCCACTTGTTCATTAGATAGAGAAAGCCCTCTTGATAGTGTTGTGAATACCTGTAGTGGCTTCAGTGCAGAACGAGGATAAAATACCTTTTCCGGATTTCCCCAGCTTGCAATCACTCCTTGAGTTGAGTGGTAGATAATCGCAGAGCCACGATGGCTAGACTCAATTAATCCTTTTCTTTCCAGTGTAACTAAAACAGGTTCCAAAATCATCTAATCTTTATTTTTGCCTGGCAACCGAAGTTCATGCTATTCTCCAAATTTAAAAGCCATACAGAGCTGCTTTATTTAATCCTGCCAAAGCTTTTGTTACACGTAACGAGCAAATCTGATTTGTGCCGTCAGAATGCAAAAAGCTTGCCGCGTCCCTCAAGTATTTTTCAACAGGGTGATCATACATTATACCTGCACCACCTAGAATTTCTGTTGCGAGTCTACACACTTCAAAAGCAGCTTCTGATGCCTGCACTTTTGCTATCAGGCCTTGAACTTTTGCATCCTTATTTTGATTATCTGCAAGCCAGGCAGCTTTATAAATCTGAAGTCTTGCTCCGTCTAATAACATGGCCATTTTCGCGAGCATTAAAGAAACTGCTTGATGCTCTATAATATTTTTTCCACCTTGTTTTCGCTCTTTCGCATATCCCATTGCATAGTCATAAGCTGCTCTTCCGACACCCAAAACAGTGGCGGCAGCCTCTGCTTTACTGCCGGGCATATACTGGCTTCGCAGTTCGATTAATTTGCCTTCTCCTAGCATAATATTTTCTGCCGGTATTCTGCAGTTTTCAAGATGAAAACATCCGTTAGTTGCTAGACGTTGACTGCTTTTCTCATGAAAAAAGTCAGGTCGAAAACCTGGTGTGTCGCTTGGAACAATGAAAACAGCCCCTGCTTCACTTAATGGTTTGCTAGGGTCTAATCTGGCAGTAATAAAATAAAGTTTGGCCATACACCCATTTGAGATGTAGCGCTTTGTCCCATTAAGAATATAGCTATCACCATCGCGAACAGCTGTTGTTTTCATTCCAATATCAGCACTGTCATAATATCCTTGATGATCAGAGCCAATATCAGGTTCTGTAATTCCTATTGCTGTTGTTGCTTGGTCATCAGCGACAAAGGGTGGTATGAATTTATTCTGTTGACTTACTGTCATAGCGTCTTTGAATAAGTGTGCCATTTTCCAGCATTGGTCCATAATCACTGCAAATCCTAAATCCCCTGCGGCTAATTCTTCTCCAACAATGCACATTGTTAAGATGGTTTCTTCCGCGCCACCAAATTCTTTTGGAATTCCAAGCGTTCTAATTCCAGCTTTGTCAGCAAGTTTTATCCAGTCCCATGGTATCCTATCTTGAGCAGAAGCTTTTCTATCTCTTTTTAATGCTTCAGGCGCTATTATTTCAGAAGCAAATTTTCGGGCTTTTAACTGCCATTCAAGCTGACTATTACTTAAATTAAAATCCATGCTATATCATCCTCCCCCCGCAGTATAATAGCCTTATTATGTACATACTAAACTGTCAATCATGCTTCAGAGATGAAGTACAAAAACCCCCCTTTTATTTCAGATACTGCAACAAACATTTAAATTGAAAATTAATGACGGAAAAGAATACCGTTAAAAATTGATTATAATTTTCTATTCAGGCACAGGATTTTGTTTTTTTTAAAAAAAATGGTTTACGTTATTTGCTCGATTTTCTCGCTAAATTCTAGCCAGTGTTCTTCTAATAACTTTAGCTCAATGTTTATCTTCTCGAGCCTTTTAGAAGTAGAAGCAATTTCTGTCTTTGGAGTTGTAATATAATAGCTAGACAAAGTCATTTGACCCTCAATATCTTTTTGTTCAGCCTCTAAGTTTTCAATTTGTTTTTCTATTTCTTTGCGTTTTTTGCGTAATTGAATAAGGTTATTTTTTAATAATTTCTGTTCCTTTCTTGAGCGAGAATTGTTTAACTCGTTATTAGTATACTCCGATTTTTGAGGTTGCATACTTTTAGTTTTCAACGTTTGTCTATTTCGACGTTTTTCAGAAATAATATATTCCTTGTAATCTTTCATATCTCCATCAAAATCAATAACTTCCCCATTATTTATAAGCCAAAATTTATCCGCAACTGTTTCTACAAGATAGGAATCATGACTAACTAAAATGACCGCTCCACTATATTCGTTTAATGCCATAATTAAGGCTTCTCTGCTTTCTATATCAAGGTGATTGGTAGGTTCGTCTAAAATTAATATGTGGGGAGCATCAATTGTGGCAATTAACATTAATAATCTTGCTTTCTGCCCACCAGATAATTGTTCAACGGGTAAGTCCACAATATCATTATTGAAACCAGAAGAGGCTAATTGATTGCGTAATTGAGCTTCAGATAAATTTCTTTTCAATCTCAAGATATGTGTGTAAGCGCTGTCCCCGAGTATTAATTCATCGTGTTGATGCTGAGCAAAAAAACCAATACGAAGTTTATTAGTGGTAAAATATTCACCGGACATTAGTTTTAATCGGTTTGCTATAAGTTTGGATAGGGTAGATTTTCCTTCACCATTCGCACCTAATAAAGCAATTCTGTCATCCACATCAATTCTTAACGAAAGCCTGCTCAAAACAGCTTTTTTGTTATAGCCAACCTTTCCATTATTGATTACGACTAAAGGTGGGCGTAATTTTTCTGGCGGGGAAAATGAAAAATTAATTACTGCATTTTCAGTTAGGGCATTAATCGGTTTCATTTTTTCTAACATTTTGATTCTTGACTGAGCTTGCTTAGCTTTTGAGGCTTTAGCGCGAAACCTCTCAACGAAGCTCTGCATTTGAAATATCTGCATTTCTTGCTTTTTCTTCAAAGAAAGCTGCTGCTCTAATTTTAAGCGACGTTCCGAGACAAACTGCTCGTAATTTCCAGAGAAATAGGTGAGTTTGAGGTTATAGAGGTGTAAAATACCAGTCACAGATTTATTAAGTAACTCTCTGTCATGAGAAATAATCAATGTTGTGTTTTGAAATTTAGAGAGATATTTTTCTAGCCAGAATGCACCTTCTAAATCAAGATAATTGGTTGGCTCATCTAATAAAAGCAGGTCTGGTGATGAGAATAGAACAGCGCCGAGTGCAATACGCATTCGCCAACCCCCTGAAAATTCATAGCATGGACGTTGTTGTGCATTATTATCAAAGCCAAGACCAGATAGTATGGAAGCGGCACGAGCTTCTGCAGAATATGCTCTTATATCCTCTAGTCTTTGATAAATGTCCGTAATTCTTTGTGCATCTTCACAGACGGCTACTTCGTCTAAAAGTCTTTCCCTTTCTGAATCAGCATTCAAGACGGTTTGGATTAACGATGTTTCACTCGCTGGGACCTCTTGTTCTATGCCACTAATTTTAAAATAGTCTGGGATTTTTATGCTCCCGGAATCTAATGTGAGTGAATTTTTAATTAATTTGAATAGAGTAGTCTTGCCAGTACCATTACGTCCAACGATTCCAACTTTCTGTCCCTTTGGTATGTTGGCGCTCGCATCTTTAAAAAGCTGTTTCCCCTGAACTGAAAAGGATATATTTGAGATTTGAAGCATAGTAGTCAAAGGCTGTGTTTATGAATAGGGCGTTTTAGTACCATTTTACCACGTAGTTTATTGAAATGCAGCATATCTGAACTCTGTGCTAATTAAAAATGTCAGATTGGCGAAAAGAAACAAGGTGGTATCCACTCTGCTTTAACGCTCCGCTCAAATGTTTGATATAGCTAGGACCAATCTCACAACATCCACCGATTATGGTTGCTCCAATATCTATCCATCTAAATACAAATTCTGAATATGCTTTTATTGATAGATCTTCTCGAGCTGATAATTTATCTACTGTTGATCCCGGAGTAAGTTCTTGAACAGATTTAAACCTGTTTCCATAGGCACCGAATGGCAATCCTGATTTGGCAAGAATAGGCAGTGCATTATCTATTGACTCTGGAAGGCTACAATTGAGCATTAGAGCCGATACGCCACTTTCTGCTAGCTGTTCCACTGCTAGTTCAAGTTTTTCTCCTGAACGAAGTGTATTGGAAAAATCATCAGAAATAGTAAGTGCAACTAGTGCGGGAATTCCAAATGTTTGCAAAGCAGATATTGCAGCTTTTGCTTCAGAAATATTTGACATTGTCTCGATTAAAAATAAATCAACATTTTCTTTTTGGCTCATTATTAGATTTTGATATTGCATTACAGATTCATTAAATGGAAGTGCTTCTGAAGAGACGTAACTCGCCACCAAAGGTGGCAAGCAACCTGCAACATCAATTTCTTTGCGATCTATATTTGCTATTTTTATGGCTTCTAGCATAATGGTGGATGCCAGTTTATGTGTTTGATGGAATCTCTTAGGATCACCGTATTTAGTTAGGCGCGGGAGAGTTGCTGTATAATTATTAAGACTAAGCACTTTTGCTCCCGCCTGAATAAAATCGAGATGGACTTTTAATACGATCTCAGGTTGGTCATACATAACTTTTAATGACCACAGAGGATGGGATTTTCGGTTGAAAGAGAGTTTGTTGATTTCTTGTCCTAAACCTCCATCAAGGAATACAATATTGTTCATTTACCTTCATCTCATAAATAAAAATTTTATCTGTTGATAATTTTTTACTCCATTCTGAAAAAAATATTTGTCGGCATAAAATTGTAGACTTCTGAGAATTATGAGTTAGCGCCATGAATTTTCTGTCATGAGTGCATTGATTATATGGCAAATATTTTCTAATTTCCGACTTAATTTGTTAAAAATTATTCCTAGCCAACAATATTGGGTAAAGCTTGTTGACGGCTATCTCTTCCTGATTTAACTTTTTTTGAGGGTTTACCTTTAATATTTTTATGAGACTTTTTTTTGCTAAATATCAGGGTGAATTCTCCATCCTTCACCTTATCTGATTGGTTACTCTGAACTAATGAAGAACGATCAGGTTGAATTTCCAGATCTTCTAGTGGTATCTCATCAAATGCATCCATAACACTTTCAAAAAGCTCTGCATTAACATAATGAGAGTCTAGCATTTTCTTTTGTGTTTGTTTGCGATACGATTTCATAGCTGTTGAAATATTGAAATTAATCCCCAGCGGATTTTTTTCAGCCAAGAATGGAAGTAAAATTGAGAGCCAAGTCAAAATTGACTTATTTTTACTACTTTTTAGCTGTTTTGATGGCCCGGCCATAAAAGAAACCCTATTTATAGTAGGAAAAAACCCAAAAAACACACAACATCTTGTGTCTACAATGAATCAAAAGCTGTGATCCCTGTCAAGTCATTTAGTTGTAATATTTTAATTATCATTCGATTTGTATCGGTAAACAAATGCATAAGATAGGCAAATAATGGAGGTTATGGAAATAATAATAACAGAACTTACTGTTACCAGCATACTTTCCGCGCCACCTATACCCACAATTAATACCCCGAAGCCAGCTCCTGCTATCATTTGCCATGCTCCTGTGAACCCTGAACCTGTTCCTGCATACCTGCCAGCGGCAGATATGGCGCCTATCGTAGCGTTAGAGATTAAAATCCCATTGCCAAATCCAAATAGCCCGCATGGAAGTGCAATTAATATCGGACTTAGATTTCCCGTATAGGACGCGATTAAAAGAATAACCATAGAGGATAGAGTGATCAAAGACCCTGAAAAAGCCACGACCTCGATTCCTCGCATCACCAAGTATCGTCTATTTATGAAATTTCCAATGAAAAATCCAATAGGCATTATTGAGAACCAAAAACCAAATGCAAGTGCTGATTGTCCCAACGCCTCATAGTGGTAGGGAAGGATACCTGCTAATACATAAAACATCCCACTTTGCATACCGCAAGTGATTGCAAAACTGAGAAAGGTCAAGTTAGTTAATATTTCGCCATATGCTTTTGCAATTTCTATTATATTAATTTTGGATAATTTATTTTTATGGGTCTCAGTGATCCTGTTTAGAGTGATAAAAAATATGATTAATCCAGCGATACAAGATACCGCCATGCCACTTTTCCAGCCAAAAAACTCGACCAGTACTCCGCCGAATAAAACAGATATTATAGGAACTGTAGATTGGATAGTTTGAGCAGTAGACATATGTTTTGCTGCCTCTTCCCGCACAAAATTGTCATTTATCATTGCTCTCCCCATGGAAAGGCAGGCTGCCGCACCAAGCCCTTGAATGACTCGGCAAGCTAGTAGAGTTTCTATCGAATAGGAAATCAACGTCAAACCGCTACCAACAGCGAATATAAATGAGCCGATCAATAGAATAGGGCGCCTACCAAATCTATCTGATGCTATACCATAAACGAGTTGACCAAGGCCTAATGCAATCAAATACAAAGTAATTAGAGATTGGCCGACATTTTCGGAAACAGAAAATTTATTTACAATTTCCGGAATGGCGGGGACTAAAAGAACAAGACCCATTACAGGACTGGCAATCGTGAGAGCAATAAAACCGACTGAAGTCACAGCATTTTGCTTATTTTTATATTGTTTTTCAGTAAGTTTATCTAGTTTCATAGTATTTAAAAGCTTAGAGGCGGTTATTAACAAAAATCACAGAAGTTGTGGTATTAATATTAATTCTTTCGATCCAGTTAGATGTAAAAACAGTAATCAACGCTAATTTATGGCTATAAAAGCAGTAAAAAATAGACATTACTTTAATTTAAATCTCAATAGATGAAAAACCAACCACAGGTAGGGGTGATTTTCAAATGAATAATTGACCTGTTGGTTCTGTTCACGGTTTAATAAAATTGAGGGTTTGTAGCATACAAATTCTAATGTGAAAATAGCGAAAGGAGGTGGTCAAATGTCTAGTGTTGAAAGTACGGTGGAAATGTTTGTGGAAGTTAAAGCTTGGCAGGAGAACAGCTTCTTTCTGGGGGCCGAATTCTAAATAACAATACATTCCTACCACTAAACACGGAAGAGAGGGTATTACCCTCTCTTTTTTTATATTGTGTCTTCTGGGAATGCTTCGTTAAACCGTTGTACTAATTGATCCTGAAACTTTGCAGCTGCAACCGGTAACACGCGCCCCTTTAACTGAGCGATATGCAGTAATCCAGGCTTACAGTCACGATGGTCTAGGGGTATTGCTTTTAAGTGGCTGTAAATTCCATATTGACCCTTGATGCTTATCGGAATTTGAAACCCCAAGGCGTTTTCAAAGATTAAGTAATTTGCCATCATGTCAAAAGAATCCGCTTCAATGATAGTTTGTAGTGGTGTTGCTTGCTGAACCTGACCAACATTCAATAATGTTCTGATTCCCTCATTTTCACTAGGCATTAATATTGGCCAGCCGAGACAGTCCTGAAGTCTCAATGTTTTTTTGCTGGCTAACGGATGTTCAGGTGACATTATAATTTGTACTATCTGGGAAACTGACGATACTATTTGAATATCAGAGGGAAGCAAAGATTCAAAAATAATAGCTGTATCAGTTTCATGACTCACTAACGATTCTACAGCTGATTGAGAGTTTTTCCTTAACACTTGAAATGTTACTCCCGGGTGTTTTTCCCGATATCTGGCAATCTCTCTTGGAAGGAAAGCGCTTATTGTCTGAGGACCACTACTTATCCTTACATGTCCTCGGCGTATACCTGATAAATCTGATATTTGCGATAATACTCGGTTTACATCTGACATCTGACTTCGGATATGTTGCACAAACAATTCACCTGCTGTGTTTAAACGCACTCCTGCTGGTGTACGCTCAAATAATGGGTGTCCTATCTCATCTTCAATTGCCAATATACGGCGGTTTAGCGCAGTTGAAGTTATAGCAAGGCGGTCGGCAGCTTTTCTAATGGAACCCTCTTTGGCTACAACATCTATATATTTAAGAGTAGTTAGATAACGCATATTAAAGTAAGTCCTGTAATAAGTTTTCGTTATTTTTTTGTTTTTGCGATGCAAAAATTGCACCGCATTTATGCAAACTTAGCAGAATGCTGCATTAAAGCAATTTGCTAATGCAGTTCAATGAAATGATTGACAGCAGGTAAATGAGTCATAATTCCAAAAAAGCTATTTAACTGGACCTTTAGTAATCGGAAATTCTGGCCATAAGCTGTTCTTCATATTCATATAACGACATCAGCAACATGAGGAAAAATATGAAATACATCATTGCGATAATTCAACCTAGTAAGTTGGAAACTGTACATGAAGCGCTGAAAAATATTGATATAACAGGTATGACCGTGAGCGAAGTTCAAGGATATGGTCGTCAAATGGGTAAAAGCGAGATTTACCGCGGGGCCGAATACACTGTTAACTTTATACCGAAGACTAAAATAGAAATAGCGGTCGATGAAGCCACGGAAGAAGCTGTAATAACCGCTATAAAATCAGCATCTGAAACTGGGAAGATCGGAGACGGAAAAATTTTTGTGCTGGATTTACAAGAAGCTATTCGTATTCGCACAGGGGAAACCGGAAGCAGCGCCCTTTAATTAAATCTAATTGTTTAATTCATAATTATATAGGAGATTACTATGATCAAAAATATAAAATGGCAAAAATCGTTAGCTATTATAGTAGGGTCTTTGTCAAGTTCCATAATATTGCCATCAGCGGCCAACGCTGCCCCGGATGCCGAAACAGCTTACATATTTAATACGTTTTCTTTCTTGATACATGGGTTTTTGGTCGCATTAATGGCGGCTGGTTTTTGTATGCTGGAGGGTGGTCTTGTTAGAGCGAAAAATGCAACTGTACAGTCCACAAAAAACATATCGTTATATGCTATCGCCGGACTTATGTACGCGATTGTAGGTTACAATTTGATGTACATGGATGTAAATGGTTACATTGGCTCATTTTCTTTTTGGAACCCTTCAGAAACAGTGGTCGATGATGGCTATTCTTCTGGGTCAGATTGGTTCTTTCAAATGGTGTTTGTTGCGACGGCCGCTTCAATTGTTTCTGGTGCAGTAGCAGAAAGAGTGAAGCTAACCTCATTTTTAATTTTTGTGGTGATTTTAACTGGTTTCATTTATCCTATTCAAGGAAGTTGGTCTTGGGGTGGCGGTTACCTCTCAGAAGCGGGTTTCCTCGACTTTGCCGGTTCCACAATAGTTCATTCTGTCGGTGGTTGGGCAGCATTGACTGGGTGTATAATAATTGGCGCTCGATCTGGAAAATATACCGATGATGGTAAGGTTAAGCCTATGCCGGGTTCTAATCTACCTCTTGCTACGCTTGGAACATTTTTACTATGGTTTGGTTGGTTTGGCTTTAATGGTGGTTCACAATTAGCAATGGGCTCGGCAGCTGATGTGGATGCTATTAGTAATATATACATAAACACAAATTTAGCCGCTGCGGCGGGTGTGGTTGTTGCGATCATTGGAACAATAGCTCTCTATGGTAAAGTTGACCTAACTATGGCGTTAAACGGAGCTCTTGGCGGTTTGGTGGCAATTACGGCGGAGCCCTTAGCGCCATCACCAATTTTGGCTATCTTTATTGGGGGTGTTGGCAGCGTTTTAGTGCTTTTAACAGTTCCTTTATTAGACAAACTTAAAATAGATGACGTTGTAGGCGCGATACCAGTTCATTTAGTGGCGGGTATATGGGGCACCATAGCGGTTGTTTTATCCAACTCAGATGCAACGCTTGGAGCACAACTTTACGGGATAATTGTTATAGGGGTATTTACCGTTTTCACTTCAGCTATTGTATGGTATGTGCTAAAATTATTTATGGGTGTAAGGGTAGACGAACAATCCGAATTGGATGGTCTAGATAAAACAGAAAATGGTTTGGAAGCTTATCCTGAATTCACAAATTAATGGTAAAATAAAAAAATAATTTCGAAGAGGCTCCTTAAACAAGGAGCCTTTTTTTTGGTTAGGTCTTTATTTAACAATGTTATAAAATAAATTCGTGTTATTACTCTTTACCTAAATGGTTTCAAGGGAAGTAATATAGAAAATAGTCTTTAATAATTATATTTGAAATTAAAATGAGTAGAAAAGAAACATGAGCGATTGTTTTTCCGATTTTCGAAGTGACACCGTAACAAAACCTTCTTTGGATATGCGTCGTGTGATGCGTGATGCTATCGTAGGCGATGATGACTATAGCGATGATCCCACTGTGAAAAAACTCGAGGAAAAAGTAGCCTCACTTTTGGGCAAGCCATCTGCTCTTTTTATGCCATCTGGCACGCAATCAAATCTAGTCGCAATTTTAACTCATTGCCAAAGAGGTGAGGAGGTAATAACTGGAAAAGAATACCATATTTATGCCTGGGAAGCTGGAGGAGCGAGTTCGCTAGGTGGTGTCATTGTAAATCCGCTCACAACTGATGAAGAAGGTACGATTGACCTAGATGATTTAAAACTGTCGATTAAAAAGGGTAATAGTCATGAACCAACTACCAAGCTTTTATCATTAGAAAATACTTTTTGCGGAATTATACAACCAATTGAAAAAATGAGGGGTTTATCTAATTTAGCGCGAACTCATAATCTATCTACTCATCTCGATGGTGCAAGGTTGGCGAACGCTGTCGTGAAGACTGGAAATAGCTTTAGTTCCTATGGTATGCTCTTTGATACGATTTCTGTATGTTTATCAAAGGGGTTGGGTGCACCAATTGGTTCCGTTTTGGCTGGAGCCCCAGATTTTATTGAAAGAGCGCGCAGACTGCGCAAACAAATTGGTGGAGGAATGCGCCAATCTGGTATCCTTGCTGCAGCGGGTATTTTTGCGCTTGAGCATAATTTACAGAGACTTAATGATGATCATGAAAATGCTCTTTTTTTAGCGGAAAAGCTCTCTCAATATTCATCATTCCAAGTGCCAATGAATATAATACACACTAATATTGTTTTTGCTGACATCGAACCTGAAAAAGCTTCAGCAATGCACAAACATCTCGAAATTAATAGCATCAAAGTGAATTATCCTGAACAAAAAAAAATTGATGGAAAAATCATATCCAGATTTCGCTTTGTTGTTCATTTGGACATAAATAAAGAGGACATAAATAAACTAATCAAAAGCAGTAGCAATTTTATAAAATGAACAACAATAGTATTGAAAATGACGGTTCACCTTAAAAAATTATCAGTGGGAATTGATACATTGGAATCTCTTGTCACCCGACAGAGACAAGTTGTTGATGCTGGTAGAGAATTGTTACATCCAACAAGAAATTGGCCAAGGCGAAAAGAAGAGTTGCTTGACGGTGGGAGCCTTTATTGGATAATTAAGGGACAGATGGTGGCACGTCAACCTATAAAAGATTTCATTGAGGTATTGCAGCCAGATTCTAAACCAAAATGTGGCATAATACTTGAACCCGGCCTTGTACCTGTTTGGCCAAGGAAAGAAAAAATATTTCAAGGATGGCGTTATTTAGAGAGCTCAGATATTCCTGCAGATATGCCTACGAACGAGACAGACGAAACACCAATGCCTCTCTCCTTAGCTAAAGAACTCCGTGAACTTGGCCTTTTGTGAAAATAAAAATTAAATAAAGTCTCATTTTTATTTGCCCGCGTCTTTCGGAAGGTAAGGATTGTCCTCAAGAGGGTCTCCTTCTGAAATTGATTGTGGGGTGCTGTCAATCCATTCTGTCTCTGGGTTTAGTGATGCGGCAGTCGCTGTTGCAGTTTCTGGCAATAAGATCAGAGGACCTTGAGCTTCTGATGGAATTGATGGTCTGACCATCATTCGATATATAATAAAAATCGCTAATATAAAATGAATTGTTCCTATCAAACTAAAATAAGACCAGTTTCCAATGAGGTCCATTGATGCAGCCACCATTGGTGCACCTATCACTGCCCCAATACCATTTGCCATTACCAAAGAAGAAGAGGTGCTGACCATTTGTGATGGTGTTAAATAGTCATTCGCGTGGGCAATAAAGAGGGAGTAAAGTGTTAACGATGTACCTCCATACAAGGCCATAAACAAAAGAAGTAATGCATAATTATCTTTGCCTAGCATATTTAGTATTAATGCGAACAGTGCAGCACTTAAACATGTTCCCAAGATAACAAGGCGTCTATCAAACCTGTCTGATATCCAACCAATAGGGTATTGCAGACAGAAAACCCCGATGGTAACACTTGCCATAAATAATGATGTTTGCCCTGTTGTTAAACCAATATTTTTTGCATAAATAACACCAATTCCCAATAACATTGCAACAACAATTCCAGTTACAAATAATCCAACTAATGCTAGAGGAGAAATCTGAATTAATCTACGAAAAGATATCATCTCGGGTGTTTCAAAATCTGGTGCTTTGGTGGCTGTGATCAAAACAGGTGCGACTGCTATTGAGACCAATACAGATGCTATAAGAAAAAGATCAATAGAAACTCCATCATCAAATCCACTTATAAGATGACCAACTCCGAGACCGATCATAGTAATGATCATGTATATGGATAATATTTGCCCCCTATTCTCATTTGTTGCTTTTTCGTTTAACCAACTCTCAACAACTATAAACATGCCTGCATAACAAAACCCAGTAATCACTCGCAAGATTCCCCAGGAAATTGGGTCAATAAAAAGTAAGTGTAATAAAATACTTGCAGAGGCTATGGATGCGAGAGCCCCAAAAGTTCTAATATGTCCTACTTTTGAGAGTGTGTTTGGTACAATAATAGAGCCAATAAAAAAACCAAGAAAATATCCACCCATCATGACGCCGGTAATCAGATTACTATTCCCGGCAGTAGAAGCACGCACACCTAGAAGAACGAGTTGGATTCCATTCCCAATCATGATTAATGCTAGGCCCAAAAAAAGAGGCCACGTGGACAATAGAGACCGTAACATATAATTTTCGCGCTAATTTAAGTAAAACAAAAGAGTGTAAAAAATTGGTATAATCACACCGTTCTTGATAAAAAAGTGTAACGTAGTCGTTACAACTGTTTCTGTGTAGCCACTCTCTTATTTACGCCATTATTGTCGTTTATCTGCTATCAATATAATGATTTGCTCAGTCTTGATGAACTAGACTCAAGAATGATCTATTGTAGAGTCATTTATTGATTTTATAATCTAATAAAATTGCAAGAATTTTTTTAACGAGTTGGAGATCAATGCAAACTTGCTCCTTCAAAAGTTTGGCATTTCCATAGTTTAATTGAACTGCTATGAAATGCATTACTCGCTCAGGTAATTCGTTATGATTATGGGAAATCAAACGTGTTGATAGTTGTTGGATTATGTTGTCAAAACGCTCGTGAATTTTATACAATCTATTTGTAAGTGCGGGATAATTTTTTCGTAATTTTTGCAAAATATATAGGGCAATAGAGCAATCTAGCAAACCACCGTGTTGTTGTTTTAAGTTCCAAAAAGGATAAGTTTCTAAATTGCGCTTATGAATTATTTCTCTGAAACTATCAATCAATTCATTTCGTTTGAAAGCGTGTGAACGTATGAATTTTATGACTTGAGAAACTTCATTTGAAAATTTTGTCTCATTTAAAAGTAAACGAGCATTCCTAAATGCAAAAAATTCCCATATCCATGCTTCATTTTGGTAATAAGATGATAAACGGTCTATGTTAACGGCGAGTGGGCCTGCATTACCGTCTGGTCGTAATCTTAAATCTAATTCATATAGGCTTCCATGAGATGTTTTTAAGCTCATCCAACTAGTAATTAACTGTGTTAAGCGGATAAAATAACTGCTTAAGCCTAACTGTTCCTCACTTTTTGAAGATTCTCTATGCCTGTTTTCATAAACAAGAATTAAATCGAGATCGGAATGTGCTGTAAGTGAGTAAGTTGCTAATCTTCCTAGGGCAATTATTTCATAGTTGTTTTCAATATTGCCATGTCTTGCTGCTAAATCCTCCAACGCCAATTGTATTATCTTGCTGAGACATTCGCTTGCAACATTACTTCTAAAAGTAGCAATTTCATTTGACTCTGATATTGCTTCTAATAAATGAATATCTGCCTGAAATTGCCAACTTTTATTTCTTTTTCTAATAAGGTCGAGTGCCTTTTCTGTAGAGGTATTTATTATTTCATTTGACAATATTTCTTTAATTGTATTTTTGTCAGGAAGCTGTTGAAAAAATTGATTTTCTAATAAATCATCAAGTAGGTAATTATTATAACGAAGTATTTCTGTTAAGCGAGGAGCTTTGACAAGTATGTTAGACAAAAGACCAACAAGCGATGGATTATTTTCAAGTAGTGCAAATATTTGTACGCCAGCCGGGAGACTGGATATAATATCTTGAAAGGCTGCAAAGGCAGCATTAGGAAAATCAGCTTTTGCAATTTCAGGTAACATTTTGGGAAGTAGTCTTACAAAATAATTTCTTGAACGCTCACTTGCAGTGGCAGCAATGCCACCTTCAATCCATTCTTGTATAGTTTTCTGTATAGACGTTTCATTCTCAAAACCGAGTTGAGATATCCACTCAAAAATTAATTCTGTATCTTGCGGCAATGTAATAGAAGACGAATTTGTATTGTCTTTCTTTGATATCATTTTATCTAAAATTGGATGTGAAGCAGAAATTCTTGTAAACTCCTGTAATTGGTGCAATAACTCTCTAAATTTAAAGGAATTTTCATATCCCAATAAGTGAGAAAATGCCATAAATTCCGCTTCTGATTTTGGTAGCTTGTGGGTTTGGTTATCTCTCTGATATTGAAGTCTGTGTTCTATTCTTCGCCACGCATAATAACAGGAGATTAAGTCATTTGCCTTACCATTCCCAATCCATCCAGAATTCTCTAGGGCTTCAAGGGCCTTACTTGTATTATAGCTACGAAGACCAAAATTTCTTCCTCCACCAAGGAGTTGTAGTATATGGGTAATTAGTTCAACATGACGAATACCAAAGGCACCTAATTTTACATCATAACCTAAATAATTTTTTGGAATAGGGTAATGTCGAAGCCAATTTTGTAAGTCCTCTACAACAGTATAATCTAGTGTACCACGCCAGATAAAGGGCTCTATTTTTGACAAAAAATCTTTCGCAAGTTTAGTATCTCCCGCAATTGGTCTTGCCCTGATAAATGCCGCTCTTTCCCATGACCTGGCTATACTCTCATAATAAATCATAGCTGTATTAACATCGAGGCTAACTGAAGTGGAGCTTGGATTAGGGCGGAGACGCATGTCTATTCGCCACCCATTGCCATCCTTAGAGGGAGTAGAAAGCATAAAAATTAATTTCTTGCTTAGCTCTATAAATTTTTGACTACTGTTGTTAGTGTCAGATTTATGTAAAAAAATTAGGTCTAGGTCAGAAGAATAATTGAGCTCTTTAGATCCTAATTTTCCCATAGCCAAAATGGCTAAACCACAGTCTTCGATTGATTTTACAGCTTCCTGTTGAAAGATAAATGATAGAGTTTGTTGTATCGCATATTCACTTATTTCTGATAGTAGCTTACAGCTCTCTTCGATTGAAACAAAACCAAGTAGCTCACTTAAAGCGATGACATAATTTGATTTATTCTTATAAAGTCTAATTGCACTTTGCGCATTTGCCTCATCTTGTGCTATTGAGACTTTGTTGAAAAATTCTTTTTTTAATTCGTTTAAAGCTAACTTCCATTCCCCTTTTAAAATTTGTTTTAAATTATTAGCTGCATAACGTTGGCTCAATTGAAGTAGATGAGGGCAGGTCGAAAAAATCGTTATAAGTTGTTCTTGATTGGCGATAGGCCTGTGAATTTCGAGATGCTCACGTGCAACTCGGGAGTCAATTTTTTTTGAAGTAAATATTGCCCGTCTTTCTAGGAACATATGGATTTGTCTACTTTCATAAAATAAGACATTGGGTTTATCTTTTTATTTTGTCTACCTCAATACAATTTTATCTTAATTCAACTCTTTTGCTGGATTTCATTTTAAACAAAAACCAGAAACATCTCGCAGTAAGAATTAAGCTTGCCAGCGTTAGTCCGCATCCGAGGCCCCACCAAATTCCATTTGGCCCAACCCCTCCTTTAAAAGCAAGGAGATATCCAACAAATAAACCGCCGCCCCAGAAACAAAAAAAGCCTATCGTCGCAGGAATTGCTGTATCATTTATGCCTCGTAAAATTGCAGCAGCAATGGCCTGTGTTCCATCAACGATTTGGAAAAAGGCGACAATTAGAAGAAACGGTATTGCGAGATTAGTTACTGCTTGCTGAAGCAGGTCGTCACTTCGCAAGAAGATTTTGATTAATGGCAGGTGAAAAAGATAAATTAACAGGCTCAAAATACTCGTTACACTTATACCCAACCCTATAGCAATTATACTCAATCTAGCAACCTTTTGAGCATCTTTGCTACCTGCCGCCCTTCCAATGAGGATTGAGCTTGCTTGAGCGATGGAAAGGGGTATCATGAAGCAAATTCCCGCAAGTTGGGTAGCGATTGCGGTTGCAGCAAGGGCCGCTGTCCCAAATACACCCATCATTATTGAGGCAACTGCAAACATACCAGTCTCTGACATTACCATTACTCCATTTGGACTTCCTATTCGCAGTATTTTTTTTGCTATTTTCCAGTCTATTATCCACCACCTTCTAAAAGGTTTTGTCTCCCTGAATGGAGTTCGTAATCCAATAATTAACCCCATTGAGAGAGTCCCAATTAAAAAGCAGATGGCGGTTGAAATAGCGATTCCAATTAATCCTAAGCTGGGTATCCAAAAAAACCCAAAAGCAAGAATTTCATTTCCGACTATGTTGCAAAGCAATGCAACTAGTGCTCCCAGCAGTTGTACATAAGGTTTTGAATATGCTGCAGAAAAAAACCTCATCACAAGAAACAAAAACATTAAAGGAAGAGAAAATGCGGATACAATCAAAAATGAACTTGCGTGCTGAACGAGGGCTGGATCTTGTCCAAGTGCTGGTAATAACCAGATGCCGCATATTACGGGAATTGCTAATAATAACCCAAAAATAATAGCCACTATCATCCCTTGTCTAAAAACTCGCCTAACTAAAATCATTTCATTGGCACCAAGAGCCTGTGATGTAAGTGATGAGAGGACAATTAGCATGCCAAGGGCAAAAAAATAAAAAGGTTGATAATATCGTATAGCTAGTCCGCCTGAGGCAAGGTCAAAACTGCCAAGACGCCCCATGACCCAAATATCACTTGTCATTACTCCAATAGAGATGAGTTGTGCTATTCCAAGCGGAATGGAAAGTCTTACCAAACTAACAAAGTCTAATTTCCAACTGGTATTAATCTTACCAGCAAAACCAGTTATCTTTAAGGACACTCAGAAACACTTTCAAACAAAAAAAGTAATGGGTAATTTTTCAGTTAGGTTTGGCAATAATTTTTTGTAAAAATATGAATACAAACTATCATTAATTTTTAATGCCAGTATAAATAGTTAACGTCAATCAATATTACTTTAATGAAATATGAATTATAAAACAAAACATATTGAGATTTCTATTCGTTAATTTTCTCTAATTGGTAGCTTCGATTGTCTAACATATCCAGAAGAATTCATAAGGAAGTTAGTTAAATGTCAAATAGTATCAGTAATACTGGCACCCCGGAAAAAACTTCAAGGAAACCCCGAAAGGGTCATTCAGGAAGGTCTTATAAAACAGCGGCAGGTCTTACAAAAAAGCCAAAAAAAATGCGTGGCCGTAAATTATCATCTCAGCGCTGGTTAACACGTCAATTGAACGATCCTTTTGTTTCTCAAAGTCAAGAACGTGGCCTGCGTTCAAGATCTGCGATAAAGCTAGAGCAAATGGATGATAAGCATAAATTCCTGAGACCACATATGAATGTTGTGGATTTAGGGTGTGCCCCAGGAGGTTGGTTACAAATTGCAGCAAAAAGATGTAAAATTGACGCAGGTATGGGTAAGCTTATCGGGATCGATTTACTCGAAACAGAGGCTGTTTCTGGAGCGCATATTCTTAGAGGTGATATATACGATCAGTCGATGTTGAGGGATATAAAATCCTATTTACAAGGGAGTGACGCAGACATAGTTTTATCTGATATGGCAGCTGCAACTACGGGACACCGTCCAACAGACCATTTGAGAACAATGGGCTTGCTTGAAGTTGCTCTAGATTTTGCAGCAGAGGTGCTTACAGAGGGGGGTATTTTTCTTGGAAAGTCGTTTAGGGGTGGTGCAGATGAGTCATTGTTAGCACTTTTGAAAAATAGGTTCAAAAAAGTAAAACATCTTAAGCCTCCTGCAAGTCGAGTTGAGTCTGTCGAGACTTATTTGTTGGCAGTCGATTTTAACAAAACAAGAAATCTCAAGAAGTCAAACAATTAATTGTTGCAGTCTGGATTTTTTGGCTTGAAGAGCGTATGTTCACGTCCATTAACCAGCAATTGAGGAGTTCAGAAAATGACAGAGAGGTTTCCAACGCAATTTGCTGAACAAAAAATCTCAGAGGCGCTAACTTTTGATGATGTCTTATTACAGCCAGGCTATTCGCGAGTACTTCCTAAAGAGACAACTATAACCACAAAGCTCACCCGCACTATTGATATACATTTACCACTAATATCAGCTGCAATGGACACTATAACAGAAAGTAGGTTGGCAATTGCAATGGCTCAAGCAGGTGGGATTGGAGTTTTGCATAAAAATCTCTCTATAGAAGACCAGTCAAACCAAGTTCGTTCCGTTAAACGCTTCGAAGCTGGAATGGTTGTCAACCCTCTCACCATTAGACCAGAAAAAACACTTGGTCAAGCTCTGGAGGTGATGCGTAGCAACCAGATAAGTGGTGTGCCAGTTGTTAAAGAAAATAATATACTAGTTGGTATATTAACTAACCGAGACGTAAGATTTGCAACTGATATGTCAAAAACTGTCTCTGACTTAATGACTAAAAACGTTATTACTGTTACTGAGGAGACTAGTGCAGAACAGGCCAGGGGTCTGTTGCATCGGCACCGTATCGAAAAATTAGTTGTAATAAATGGGGACCGTCAATGTATCGGACTCATCACAGTTAAAGATATAGAAAAATCAGAAAATCATCCGTTAGCCTCAAAGGATATTGCAGGTAGACTACTCGTAGCTGCGGCGACAGGTACTGGAGCCAGTGGTGTGGAACGAGCAGAGTCGTTGGTAAAGGCTGGGGTAGATGTTATTGTAGTTGATACAGCTCATGGTCATTCTCAATCAGTTTTGGACACAATAAGAAAGGTACGACAAATATCTAATGATGTTCAGATAATCGGAGGAAATGTTGCTACAGCGGGTGGAGCAAAGGCTTTGATTGATGTTGGTGTCGATGCAGTAAAAATTGGAATTGGTCCAGGCTCTATATGCACGACAAGAATTATTGCGGGGGTAGGCGTGCCACAGCTTACAGCCATTTTGGAGGCATCCGCAATATGTGCAGAGGCAGGAGTGCCATCTATAGCAGATGGAGGAATAAAATATTCTGGAGACCTGGCGAAAGCAATTGCGGGTGGTGCCTCTTCAGCAATGATAGGTTCTTTGCTGGCAGGTACAGACGAAACACCAGGTGAGGTTTTTTTGTATCAAGGCCGTTCTTTTAAAGCATATAGAGGGATGGGTTCTCTGGGAGCAATGGCTCGAGGTTCGGCAGATAGATATTTCCAAGCCGAAGTTTCCGAGCCTCTCAAGCTGGTTCCTGAGGGTATTGAGGGACAAGTACCATATAAGGGACCAGTTGAAAATGTATTACATCAACTAGCTGGTGGTCTAAAAGCTGCAATGGGATATACTGGAAATGCAACCATCAAAGAAATGCAGACCAAATGTATATTCCGCAGAATTACAGGGTCTGGTTTAGCAGAATCTCACGTGCATGACGTATCTATTACACGCGAGTCTCCAAATTATCGTCCGGGATTATAAGAGTTTTGTTTTTTTTTCTTATAAGAAACAAATTTTAGGTAGTTGGTTTGGTTGATATGATACTAATCATAGATTTTGGCTCACAGGTAACACAGTTGATTGCTCGAAGGTTGCGTGAAGCGGGTTTTTATTCGGAAATCATGCCGTCAACTTCGGATGTAAATAAGTATCTTGTTAAAAACCCAAAGGGAATAATTCTCTCAGGAGGACCAAATTCAGTTACGCAAATAGATACACCAAGGGCACCCTATGAAATTTGGAATAGTGTTCCCGTGCTTGGAATTTGTTATGGTCAACAGACATTATGCGAACAGCTAGGTGGCAAAGTTGAGACAGGTATAAATAGAGAATTTGGACGTGCGAAACTAGACGTAATTGCAGATTGTCCCCTATTTTATAACCTCCCAAAGGGAACAGATTTTGATGTATGGATGAGTCATGGCGATCACGTGTCTGAGTTACCTGACGGATTTAAAGTGGTTGCTTGCTCAGCAGGGGCACCTTTTGCAGCAATAGCAGATCATAAGCGTCGATATTATGGTGTTCAGTTTCATCCTGAGGTTGCACAAACAAATGGTGGAACACAAATTCTAAAAAATTTTGCTGAATTGATTTGTAATTGTGAAAAAGGCTGGTCAATGGTTACATATAAATATCAGGCAATCCAAAAAATAAAGGAACAGGTAGGAAAATCTGGACAAGTCATTTGTGGGCTATCTGGAGGAGTGGATAGTTCAGTAACTGCTGTTTTATTGCATAAGGCTATTGGTGAACGGTTAACTTGTGTTTTTGTGGATCACGGTCTACTTCGCAAAGGTGAAGCAGAGGAGGTAATTAAGTTATTTGGAAACCATTTAAATATTAAGCTGATACATAAGGATGCTAGCAATTTTTTTCTTTCAAAGTTGAAAGGCATATCCAACCCAGAACAAAAGCGAAAGATAATAGGGGCTAGTTTTATAGACGTATTTACCGAAGAGGCTCAAAAAATAGAGGGGGCTGAATATCTTGCACAGGGAACGTTATATCCAGACGTCATTGAATCTATTTCGATTTCAGGAGGCAAGCATGTCACGATAAAATCACATCATAATGTGGGCGGATTACCGGAACATATGAGACTAAAACTTGTCGAGCCACTGCGTATGCTGTTCAAAGATGAAGTTCGTCTTCTTGGAAAAGAGTTGGGTCTCCCGAAGGTTTTGATTGATCGCCACCCATTTCCAGGACCCGGGTTAGCAATAAGAATACCAGGTAGCATAAGTTCTGATAAAATAAATGTTCTCAGAGATGCTGATGCAATATATTTAGAAGAAATTCGTAAAGCCGGTCTGTATGATGAAATCTGGCAAGCTTTTGCGGTTCTGCTTCCTGTAAAAACTGTTGGAGTAATGGGAGACCAACGGACTTATGAGTATGTTTGTGGTTTACGTGCTGTTACTTCAACAGATGGAATGACAGCCGATATTTTTCCGTTTACAACTGAATTTTTAGCGCATGTTTCTACTAGAATTGTTAATGAAGTGTCAGGTATCAATAGGGTTGTATATGATTACACGAGTAAACCACCAGGCACTATTGAGTGGGAGTAGATAAAAAGTGTTTAAAAACAATAACTTATATAAATTTATTTAAGTATTTTTATTGATAATGTCATGACTTATATTGCTTTTGCAGATGAAAAAAAATCAGATATTGTCCCAAAGATTTTGAATGAATTAACCTCATTTTCAGATAACTTGAAATTTACATTAAATGATTTGGAGAGCGATGGTTATGCAGGATCATACTCAGTAAATATCTTAGAGCATAGCAATCACTTCCATGTTTCAAAGTTTACTAACAAAGACAAAACTCGCTTTCCTGCAAGGATCAAAGCGACTGCAACAGCATTAAAACTTCAAAGACATTTTGGTAAATATCGGATTTCGCACTCAAAGAAGGTTTTTTCTATTGTTCGAATAGGTAATGTAAATCATTTTCAAATAGAGGTTGGAAACCCTAATACAAAATACTTTATTTTCGATACTGGAAAAAAAACACATCGGGACTTAGATTACTCTTATTATACATGGAATAAGTTCCGTTATAATAAGGTTTCACCTGGTGACTTATTCATATACAGAACACCCCAGAAAGTTTCATCATCAAAGCAATTTTATTTTTTCGGAGCGGGCAAAGTTAAAGAAATAAGAGAAGCAAAAACATCTGAACCTCAGTACGTACAGGATGGAGATCAATACGCAATGATTGAGGATCCCTGCCCTTTTGAAAACTTAATCTATCAAAATGATATTGAACCTGGTGAAATTACCGATACAAGAAAGAACAAAGACCAAACTTGGAACCATTTCTTTAATAATTATGGAATGAATGAAATATCGAAAGAGGATTTTAATTTTCTTATATCAAAAGGAATGGGAGATTTAAAACCTGAAAAAATGAAACAAGAAGCAATGATTTCTGCTCATAACAAAATTGCTTCTGGAAGTTTCTCAGTAGAAGATAAAGAGACACTTGGAAAACATCGGGGCGCATATCAGAAAATATTTTCTGACAATGTAAAAAACAATTACAACCACCAATGCGCGATTACTGGTATCCGTACACGATCTCTTCTGGTAGGCGCCCATATCATTCCCTGGAGTGTAGATAAAGATCGAAGGATGGATCCACAAAATGGGATATGCTTATCTAAATTAATGGATAAATGTTATGAAGATAACTTGATATCAATTGATAAAAATTACAAAGTTAGAATTTCGCAAAGTGTTTTATATGACCCAGAATTGCATAAGCAATTAAAACCCTATGCCGGCATGAAGATCCACCTTCCTAGAGATAAAAACTATCATCCCGATCGAGTTTGCTTACAATATAAAAAAGATCAATTTGATGAGAGAGAAAATTAGTTACAAAGTAGTTACAAACTTTTTAAAAATATATATAAAACAATGACTTATATAAAAAGAACTATTGAGTGGGAGTAGATATTTTACTTTAATTTTCTAACCTTTATGTTTCCATCTAATACCATCTTCATTAACCTTCCATTCGTCCAATTCATTTAATAGCATTTTATAATTTTCAATTATTTGCTTTTTGGTAAACCAACCATTTATTTTCAAGTGGACAAACCCCTTTTTTCTTTCATGGAAAGATCTTTGAAAACTATTGGTTTCATCGTTTATGAAGTCATCGTCTATTTCTTTTAAAATATCACCCTGGAAGACCTCGTTGGGTTCACATTCAAATATCTCTGACAACTTTTTCAGATGTTTCTTTACATTTGTTTCTCCATTTTCAATTCTTGAATATTGAGATTGGGTCAGACCTAAAAGGTTTGACATTTTTTTTTGAGTATAACCGCGGTTTACTCTTCTTCTTTCTAGGGGATTTATAATTCTTTCAAATACGTGCATAATAAAACATTATATGTATAAAAATGAATTTTACAAATACTTTCTGTTATTTTTATTAACTTATAACTGAATTAGTATTAACTTTTTTGGACATCTATTCTGACTAACAAGAAAATGTAAAATGAAAATACGATGAGAACTGAGCAAAAAATGTAGTTTTTTTGCAGAAAAAAGAAGTTTCTTTTCGTTTAGATTTGTTGATAAAAAGGGCTTAAAATTTCTTTACTATAAATGTCTAACAAAGATTAAATTAGTATATAGATGCTCCGCTTAGTACAGAAGAGCTTGGAAGGAAAATACATTACTGTAGATTAACGTATTATATTATTTTTTTACCAAACGATTTACACAGCAATATTTTACTAAAACAAAAATAACAATTGTTGATCTTTGACTAATTTATAGTTTAATTTAAGAAAAAAGAATGAAATGTCTGAAAAATGCCAAGCGAAAAATTTGATCTTGAAAAACCGAGAAAATACAGCTTTTTAGCAAAATTTTTTCATTGGGGTTTCATTGTTATTTTTGGATATGGGATATATAAACAAGTAGATGAGCTAGATCAACTAGCAGATTTGTCTTTGCTAAAATTTGAGATGATTTTTGCTGCAGCGTTTTTATTTTTATTAATTATTCGCTTTATTTACATGAGAAGAACCCAAAAATCTTCACTCCCTACCGCAACCTCTCAAACACAGAAATACGCTGCAAAAATAGTGCATTATGGGATGTATTTTTGCCTTGGAATAATCGCAATCTCTGGAATATCAATAGGTACTTTGTATTGGTTGGGCTTTAAAAGTGGATTGATCATAGAAGGGGTTATTAGTATTCATGAATTCTCCTTTACAGTGATCTATTTTTTAATACTGATCCATGTTTCTGCCGCAATTTATCATAGGTTTTTAGGAGATGGTGTCTGGAGCTCAATGGTACCCTTTTGGAATGAAAAGATTAACCGGGATTAGGATATGTTTGTTCATTTGAAAAATTACGAGCTGTTATATTATTCTCTGTGTATAACTGAGAGACATTAATTTACACTAAATGTTTTTATGATTTGGGATGTCACTAACTTATTGTGAAAAAATAATTGCACTTAATGAGCAATAATTTCCTTGTTAACACAATGTTCATGAAAAATCATATTGTAAAATAAAAATATTTAGATAAAGTATTGATTATATTTAAAACTTTTTTTCTTACTGGCGCCTTATTTTTAACAAACAAAGTTTATCTTCTATTATAAAATAAAGGGATGTTGGATTTGTTAGAAGTATTAACTAGTAAAGACTTTTCATTATCTCAAAAGGTCAGATGGTTTAGACTCTTACTAAGGACTGGTTTTGATAGACGTTTCGATGACCTCGTTGGAGTGATTTTTGGTTTAATACCCAAAGATAAGTTAGTTGTAGTCGATGTGGGTGCAAATGTTGGAAATTTCACTCGGTCATGTATTAAACAGAAAAATAAGACTAATTTGGTGATTGCAGTTGAACCTTCTCATTATGTGTTTCCAATCCTAGAATTCTGGTCAAATTTATGGTCCTCTCACGATATTCAAATTATTTGTAAGAAATATATTTTATCGAACCGTGCGGGGATGAGAAAACTTCATACACCTATTAAAGATAGTGGTTCACTAAGAGTAGGCTTGGCTTATATAGGACGTCGAAAACATAAAAATGTGCACAGTGAGTCGGTGCAAGTAATGAAATTGGATCAAATGTTATTAGAGCATGATATTTCAAGTGTTGACCTCGTAAAGATTGACGTAGAGGGGGCTGAGGAAAATGTTCTAGACGGGGCTTTGAGGCTTATTCATGAAATCAGACCAATTTGGTTTCTTGAGCTTGATGATAGTCGAGCAAATTCAATGGGCAATTCTTCTTCTAGGATTTTTAAAAGAATGATTGATGCGGGTTATGAGGCATACTTATTTGACGGAAATTTAGAAATTGTGAAAGTTGATTCTATTCGAGGAGAAAATAATTATCTTTTTATACCAAACTGAGTCCTTAAAAGGCCTTAGAATTTTTTGCGAAAGAATCTTGATTTCGTTCAGGTCCATTAAACTTCATTTTAAAACTGAATTAGATTAAAAATTTTTGCTCTTTTTTAACTTTTTGATTATCACACTAATATCTAGAATTTGTACGAAGAGCTTTTGCTTGGGTTGATTTGCATGACACGATTATCAAAAGACAAAAATATAAAAGAGCCAGAGAGTGTTGATATTATAAGTCTTTTAGAACTTCGAAATAAGTTTCGCGGTTCGCTAAAACGTTATCTTAAAGAAAATAATATAGCAGATGTTATTATTTTATTTTCTCCGGAAATAGATGTTAAAAACTATGGTAGTAAAAATTTTTTTGTTGCGATGGCCGTCACCACAAATTTTAGTTTTCCTGAAATGATTGAACCATTTGCGAGGTCTCTTGCAAGCGAAAATCAACATTTTTTATTTAGCTGGGTGCCGGCTCATTTATTTGGAACTGAGAAGTTTTCAATATTTGTTGAATTCTCAGAATTTGGCGAATTCTTAGTCAATGGTCTTCTTGGAGAAATCATAAGAGAAGCAGATGTCGAGGAAGCAGTGGTCTATCTTTCTGATAACATTAAGCTTTAGCTCATTTTAAAAACTTATGTTTAACTATTCGATTAGGCAAAGTAAAAACTAAATATTTTGTTTGATGGGTCGTAACGTTTTTTATGATGAACGATTTAATTAAAATTCAATCAGAACTTGACAGAAGACCGAAGCAAATGAAGTCAGAAAATAAAAAATCTGACTCTCAGCTTGATGATCGCAATATGAGCGTTATAGAGCCTAACTTATTATGGGCAACACCCCGCCTTTTTGGACCAAAATGTTCTACTCAAGAATGGCTTGGCGGTTTTAGAGCATTGCAAATAACTACTGATTCCTGATTGGTAATATAGGTATTTAGTAATAACATCAACATACCAATTATTATACAATTGTTTGCCAAAAAAAAAATTACCTATTCCTGATTATATTTATCCTTTAGCATTGACAGGTGAGATACATCTAATAAAACACCTATTACAAATAGATCAATCAGTGAGCTGAGGAGATAATTATGATTGAGCAAATTAATGTGGGGGTGATAGGTACAGGATGGTGTGGGGGTATTCGTACCAAAGCTTGCTCAGATAATCCTCTTGTAGATAAGGTGTTCATTGCAGAAATTAATGATGGCCGGCGGAAGGAGGTTGCAGATCAATATGATGTACACGAGTCTGTATCAGATTGGCAAAAACTTATATTGAATCCCGACATCGATACTATAATAATCTCAGCTACTCCAGAGACAACACATTATCCAATGGCACTCGCCGCTTTGCAGGCTGGCAAAAACGTCTTCATGGAAAAACCTATTGCTACAACGTTAGAGCAAGCTGATGAACTTATTCAGACTGCTATAGATAAGGATGTAAAGTTTACTATAGGATACTCTCAACGATTCAACTCGAAGTATGCATATGTCCAAAAAGCATTAAGCGAAGGACTTATAGGAGAGCCAGTAACATGCCTTGTTAGTAGACACGTAACGCGCGAATTAGGAACAAAAATATCAGGACGAACAGCTCTCTCTCCCGCGGCAATGGAGGCAACGCATGATTTAGATTTTCTTCTATGGTGCTTACGTCCAAGAAAACCAGTGAAAGTTTATAGTCAAACGGCAGGTAAGCTATTTTCCCAAAATAGTGAAACTCCCGATCATCAGTGGATTTTAGTCACAATGGATGACGGTACAACAATTACTGTAGGTGCTGGGTGGATACTTCCTTTAGGATATCCAAATTACGCTCACACCTGGATTGAGGTAATAGGAACAGATGGCGCTTTAATAATAGATGACTCCCATAAAGATGTTCATTTAACGACAACAAAGGATGGCATCAGATACCCCATGTCCTCAATGCCGGGCGAACCAGTGAATCATACATATGCAGGCCCTATGTATGAGGAAACAGTTCACTTCTTAGATGCAGTTTGTCGAAACAAACCGGTTTTAGTTAAACCTGAAGAAGCAAAGGAGGTCATGGATTTATATACAGCTGCCGACCTTTCTGTCGAAAGAGGCGAGCCGGTTATGCTACCGGTAAATACCTATGAATAATTAATAATCTTCAAAATTATATAAATTTAGCGTGCAGAGTTAGTGTAAAATAGATGCTACTTGATATTTTGGACATTACGGTGCCAGTGCTACTGATGCTTGGTATCGGCAGTGCACTCTTTATTTTGAATATACATTTTGATTCGAAGACTATCGGTATTCTAATTATTAAAATTGCGACCCCTTGTCTTACATTTTCCACATTAATAAAAACAGAAACTACTTTATTAGAATTATCATTGTCTGGATTGGCAGCTCTCTCGGTTATGGCAATAGTAGCATGTTCATCTTATCTGTTTATTAAAATACAAGGAGACCGCTTGGGGGCTTATATGAGTTGCCTTTTGCATCCTAATTCAGGTAATTTACCACTGCCGCTTTGCTTGCTGGCTTTTGGAGAGGAGGGACTTGCTCTAGCATTTCCGTATTTCGTTGTTATTTCAGTGTCACAGAATACATTAGGTTATGGAATGATATCGGGCCAATTTAAAAAAAGGGAATTCTTTTTGCAGCCAATTGTTATTTCAGTAGCAGCTGCTTTGATTGTTAAACTAGCGGATTTAACAATACCAGGTATGTTGCTAAATACGACATCTTATTTAGGCTATACTGCAATACCCCTTCCGTTACTTTTACTTGGTTATGCGCTGCCTCAGATATCTATCTGGAATTTAAAGAAAGGAATGATTTATTCTATCGCTCGACTGGTTTTTGGAGGTCTTGCGGGCATTTTTGTAATTTATGCAATGGGTCTTTCTGGAATTCTAGCTGGAGTAGTAATGATCATGGCTTCAATGCCTGTTGCACTGTTAAATTTTGTTATTGCTTTGGAACGCAATGTTGAACCGGATATGATAGGTGGAATAGTTATTGTCTCCTCTCTTACTATGATATGCCTGATACCAGCACTTATTTGGTTTGTTTTATGGGCATTCCCAATTTGATATAAATGTCAGAAAATAATACTTTAGAGCATTTCAATAAAAAGGTTTTTTAAGAATGACAAAAATTGACTTATTAAATCGGATTTTCTTGCCAGAGGAGTTAAAAACGTTTTTATCAGATTACCCAAGAGTAGAATGGAATACCCACCCAAATTTTCCAAATTTTGCAGAGTTTTGGTTGCAAAGGCATGAGATGTTTCGAAAATTAGGGCTGCATTTAGTTCAACTTTCTCAAGCAATTCTGAACAACGATATAGACACTAAAGAATTTCAAAAACAGACCTTGACATATTCAGGATTTATGCTTCAGGAACTTCACACGCATCATATTATGGAGGACACCTTTTTTTTCCCGGGGATTGTAAAATATGATAGTAAATTGTCTGCAGCTATTGACCTTTTGGAAGGTGATCATCAAGCAATTAGTTTAATCGTTAATAAGTATGAAGTTTTGCTGGATGAGATTCGGTTAACTAAGGAAGCATCAAATTGCGCAAGAAGGCTGTTGGAATGCCAGAACGGATTTAATGAAGCACTAAAAAGGCATCTTGAAGATGAGGAAGATATAATCGTACCAGCAGCACTTCACTATGGTTTTATCCGATAATAATTGAATTATTCTATGGCCAAATTTGGGATGAGGATTAGTTGGATATTATTAAAAAAGAAATCATAAAATCACTAAAAAGATTATAATTTGGTTGAAAAAATCGAATTTCATTACATATCAGAAAACTAAACAGGGGAAAGTCAATACCATGAGTTGGAATCCAAATTTAGAAGCACTGATGCCTAAAAAAACTAACGTAGATGCTATAGAGACTGTTTTAGTTCCCAGAGCCCGAGATATCGGAGGGTTTGAAGTGCGTCGCGCATTACCAACAAAAGAAAAACAAATGGTTGGACCTTTTATATTTTTTGACCAAATTGGACCTGCAGAATTTTTAACTAGTCAGGGTATCGATGTAAGGCCGCATCCGCATATCGGCCTCGCTACTCTCACATATCTTATGAAAGGTTCCATCGAGCATCGAGACTCACTTGGCACATACCAGACAATTTCTGCTGGTGACGTAAATTGGATGGTAGCTGGTAATGGGATAACTCATTCAGAACGTACGGGAATGAATGAGCGTGCATCAGGTCATTCTTTATTTGGAATTCAAAGCTGGGTAGCTCTACCAGCAAAAGATGAGGATAGGGGCGCCTTTTTTTCGCATCACCCAGAACTGGTGCTGCCAACTTTGGAGGATGTTGGTGTAAAAGCCAGATTAGTGGCGGGAAGTGCCTGGGGGGGGGCGATCTCCGGTTGAACAACTCTCTGAAATGTTTTATGTGGATGTCAAATTAGAAGCCTCAGCTTCAATACCTTTACCTGATGAACATGAAGATAGAGCAGTTCATGTGATGCAAGGAGAAATAGAGGTTGCTGACCAGATTTTTGAAACAGGGAATATGATTATTTTTCGTCCAGGAGATAAGATATCCGTTAAAGCAGGAGTGAAAGGCGCAAGAATTATATTGCTTGGAGGTGCTACTCTTGAAGGGCCACGTTATATATGGTGGAATTTCGTTTCTTCTTCACTTGAAAAAATTGAGGTTGCAAAAACAGACTGGGCGGCAGGAGAATGGGAGAATGGGCGTTTCCAGTTACCTATCGGAGATAAAGATGAATTTATACCACTTCCAAATAAATCGCCTTAAATTGTAAAAAACTTAATCATTTGAAAAATTACTATAATTTAAACAATTGATTTAAAGAGGATAAAAATGTCAATAAGACCTGTTAAAAGTATATCTTTGGCTAAACCTGCCATGGAGGGGGCTGGTGTTCATCTTCATCGCGCTTTTGGATTTGGTGACACAAAACCGTTTGATCCATTTTTAATGATGGATGATTTTAGGAACGAAAATCCAAACCACTATAATAAGGGTTTTCCCTGGCATCCGCACAGAGGCATAGAGACAATAACATACGTCCTTAAAGGAACAGTCACTCATGCAGATAGTCTTGGAAATATTGGAGATTTATCCGACGGAGATATACAATGGATGACTGCTGGTTCAGGAATCATACATCAAGAAATGCCAAAAGGTGACCAGAATGGGCATATGCATGGTTTTCAGCTTTGGGCCAATTTACCGTCCTCAGAAAAAATGACTGCTCCTAGATATCAAGATATTAAGTCAAAAGAAATTCGTCTCTTAGAAGAAGATGACGGCAGCAAAATTAAAGTTATAGCGGGAAGTTATAAAGGCGTTGAAGGTCCAGTTGATAATATCGCCGCAGACCCACACTATCTCGATATTTTTGTGCCAGCAGGAACAAGCAAACGGATCCCTTTTGATACATATCGTCAGGGTTTTGCATATATATTCGAGGGTAGCGCTCGATTTGATGGCGCTTCAAACCCTCATGGTGTGAAAGTTGAAAAAGAGTTTAACGGGCAGGAATTTGAGGTCAGAGATTTGTCTGGAAACAGAACATTAGTGCTATTCGACACTGGTGATGAAGTCCTTGTTCACTCAGGTCCAGAAGGTGTCCGATTCTTGCTGGTGTCAGGCAAACCTCTAAAAGAGCCGGTTGCTTGGCATGGCCCAATAGTTATGAATACACAAGCTGAATTGCAACAAGCTTTTAGAGACCTAAACAACGGTACTTTCATTAAAACAGGAGCTAATGGAAATTTACACTTATAATGCTAAATCTAAGTGATTTTAGTCATATTTATCCTAACTAAACCTTATATGCTTTGTTAACTCTGACGGTACCGCCGATAACCACAGTTCATCTAATTTCAACATATATTTTTTATCAATAATACTTGAAACCTTCCAGTATCGTCCACTGAGAACGAAATAGCCGAGTTCTCTCTCAAGTTTTAGTGCATGTTCAATAGCTTTCTGGTTAAACTTTTTTAGGTCCGCCGACAAACTGCTGGGAGTTTCGCTTGCACGGGGAAATATTAACCGAGAGGATAAAGCGGATAAATTTACACTCTCACAGCCTTGTTGGAGAGCAAAAATATAAAATCGTGCGGCACAAGCTTCAAGTGATGTTAAAGATATATCATCTCGAAGTGGGTCAGGGTCACCAGTGCCATAAAAATGGGTTGGACCTTCTTTTGGATAGTTCATATCACATCCCATAAATGCGATTTGTTTTGGTTTGTAGTGATCCAATATCCAATAGGCTGCTGTAAATGCCATAGTACCTCCGGCATAAATAAATCCGCCATATTTATTTTGTGATGGTACAAAATTCTCTTCATTAATAAGTCTCTGTCCCTTTTTTAATTTCTTAGGTAGTCGTTTCGCTGAAAAATCGTAAGGATAAATCAAATCATTCCAATCATCACGGATTTGCCACGCATTATTTATTGCGGTGATTACATCAAAATTCTTTTTACTCCACTTTCTTGCTATTACGCTATTCGGTGCCGAGCCAAGAAGTAATATCCTAGTCATAAATTTTCTCTTTTTAGGTATACATATTACTAAGGTTTTCATTATCACATTAGCATTAAGAATTCTCTTATCTACAGAAAAAATATATAATCTTGGCATTTTGAGGTCTGATGTGTATGATTTGATGAAAATTATTTGAAAACAAAATCGACGTGATTTCATAGTTTTTGAAATTATTTATGGATGTATATCCGAAGTAATGAAAAATAACTAATTTTGAAATGATTGTGCAAATTTTCTAGAAAGTGAAAGTTATGGCAAAAGCAAAACGAGGCATTTACGCAGCAGCTGTATCTCCATTTACAAAAGATTATCGTGTGGACCATTCAAAATTAATCGATTATTGTAGGTACCTATTGAATGATGGTGGATGCGACGGTGTCGCGCCAGTAGGTACAACTGGTGAAGGGTCGTCTATTTCTATCAGCGATAGGTTGTCTCTTCCAAAATTGTTATCAGATGGAGGAATACCTACAGATAGGGTGATAATTGGAACAGGTCATCCTTCAACGCAAGATGCAACTCGGATATCTAAAGCAGCCTTAGAGTATGGGTATGTAAACCAACTTGTATTGCCGCCATTTTACTATAAATCTGTAAGTGACGATGGATTGTATGACTATTTTTCATTTATGATAGAGAGTATTAAATCAGAAAATTTGCGAATTTACTTATATCATTTTCCTCAAGTTTCTCAAGTTCCCATTTCGGTTGATTTAGTGGTCCGTTTGAAAAATAAATTTGGACAAATCATCGCTGGCTTAAAAGACTCTTCTGGAGATTTTTTACAATCTGCGGCTTTCGCATCAGCTACAGGTGGAATAGAGAACGACTTTGATATTTATCCATCCTCTGAGGCCTTCTATTTTAAAGGTATAGAAGCTGGGTGTGCTGGAATTATTTCAGGATCTACAAATATTTTTGCTGGGTTGGTGCAGGCCGCAATTAATGCACCCGGAGGCCCAGAAAGCAAAGAGTTTAAAAATGTTATTGAAGCACGTAATTTTATCGGCGCATTCAATCTGATGGCGGCAATGAAGGCAGCAGAAGCTAAACGATCTGGTGATGAATCTTGGGAGCGATTAGCACCGCCACTTCGAGAACTAAAAAAAGAAGATAAGCAACGGCTTTTCTCTGGATTGTCAAAAATATTTGCTTAAGAGGAGAAGATAATAATGGATGGACATTCAGAAAAATTGAATAGAAAAAGTGATCATATTGAGACTTCTCAAAATTTAAATGATTTTAAAGACTGGCCTGAAGATCTTATTGACGAGATGAGACAAAGTTATGATAACGGATGTGTTGGGTCTATATTAGTTTCCGAAACACCTATGGTTCGTGTATGGCATTTAAGGCTACCGCCTGGGTACCGATGTCCTTTCCACAGACATGTCAATCCATATTTTTGGAGTTCTCATAATGATGGGCGTGCTAGAAATTATTTTTCTTCTGGACAAATTAAAGAAGTTAACCATTTTGCAGGTGAAACTAGGCACTTTTACTATGGTAAGGATGAGTACATGCTTCATTCTGTGGAAAATATTGGTGATTCTGAATTATTATTCACGACCGTGGAATTCATTGATGGCGAAAACAGGCCTTTAGATATACCAGATAGCTACCGTTTGAAAGAGCCTGATGCTTAACCCGTTTTGATAAAAAACGCGAAAACAGGAAAGATTTATGTCTGGGATAATATATTCAACTAAAATGCCAGTGCCAGAAAATATGAATGCTTGGGTTCTCAAAAATCCTGAAGAATTAGTTCAAATTTCAAAACCTGTTCCGAAACCCGGGAAGGCAGAGGTGCTGGTCCGCATAGATGCTATCGCAATTTGTGCAACAGACCTTGAAGTGATGAAATATGGCACACCCGCTTTAATAGAGGGAGGTACGCCCTTTAATAAAAATTTTACCCCCGGTCATGAATATATGGGTACAATTGCTGCCCTGGGGCCCGGTGTAGACGAATTTGAGATTGGTGAGAGGGTTACAGTGGAAATTCATGCCGGTTGTGGTCAATGTAAAAGATGCCGGTCAGGAATGTATACATCTTGTCACAACTATGGACTTAACTATGGGAGTGTGAACAAAGGACATCGTGCGAACGGATTCACTTCTCAAGGCGGATTTTGCCAATATGCTGTTAATAACATTAATACGATTATCAGGGTCCCTCGCAATATGAGTGATGAAGTAGCTACTCTAGTGGTTACAGCTGGTACCTCTATGTACGGACTAACCGAGTTAGGGGGCTTAGTAGCAGGTGAAAGCGTAGTTGTGATTGGTCCTGGTCCTATTGGGTTGCTTGCTGTGGCTGTAGCCAAGTCCCTTGGAGCGTCTCCAGTAATTTTAATTGGCACGCGAAAAAATAGGCTTAAAATTGGACAAGAGCTTGGTGCTGATTATATCCTGAACGCAAAAGAGGTGGATATTGAGAAGAAAGTAAGAGAAATTACAGGAAAAGGTGCTGACTATATTATTGATTGTGCTGGCTCTGAGGAGACGGTTAATCAATCTGTTCACATGGCAAATAGAGGCGGAAAAGTATGTTTGGCGGCTTTTCCCAAAAACCCAGTAAATTTTGACATAGGTTATCTGGCAGTGAATAATATATATTTATATGGAATACGTGGTGAGGGTAAGTCAGCCACTCACCGCGCTATGGCTTTTATGGCAGAGAATAGATTCGATCCGGGTCTTGTGCATACCCATACTTTTGATATGAATGAGCTACCTGAGGCAATTCGTTATGCAAGAGATAGAGTGGATGATGCTATAAAAGTCGTTGTAACCAATAGCTACTAGTTAAACTGAATACTTTTAAAATTATATTGTTATTTAGTGAATTCACCAGATTCTAAAATCACTAGTTCATTCTCACCAACCCCATTTTTTCGGTGTTTAGCAGCATTTTGGTATTCATCAGAGGCCCAACATTTCTCTGCTGCTTCAAGAGACGGAAATTCTATTACAACAAATCGTTCGAAATTAGTAGGACCCTCCAGTATTTTGAATTTTCCTCCTCGACCCAACACCTTTCCGCCATGAGCCTTAATTATTCCAGGGACTTGGTCAGTATATCTTTTGTACGAAATTGGTTCATTTATTTTTGCGCGGGCAAGCCAATATGCTGTCATTGTTAACTCCAAAAGGTTAAATGGAAAACATTAATGAAATCGTTAAACACCATTATTTATTACGTGACAATAAATAAAGAAAAAAACAAATTTCTAAGTGCATAGTATAGAACTTGAAAACTGAAGGCATTCTTAAAAATTTAAGGATAAAATCATAGACACTTCAATTGAACAATTTAATTTGCTAAATCCTCTCTTTTTCTTATGATATTTAAATTTTACTTTGGATTGAGCATGCCTAACATTATCAAAAAATAGGGAAATAGAGAAAAATGAAGTTTGAAACGATAGTTATGGAAATTAATGAAAATATAATGATTGTTACAATCAATCGTCCAAAAATGCTAAATGCGTTGAACAGTAAAATAGCTGAAGAGACGATCTATGCACTTCAAGAGGCAGATAAAAATGATAATATAGGATGCATGATAATTACTGGTTCTGAAAAAGCATTCGCAGCTGGGGCAGATATCAAAGAAATGCGTGAGCACTCGTTTGCAGAGATGTATCAGTTAAATTGGTTCGCTGAATGGGACCAGATTAGCCAAATTCGTAAGCCTATTATTGCAGCCGTTTCAGGATACGCACTGGGTGGAGGGTGCGAGATAGCGTTAATGTGTGATATTATAATTGCTTCCAAGACAGCCGTATTTGGTCAGCCAGAAATATCATTAGGAATTATGCCTGGCATAGGTGGGAGTCAACGCTTGACACGGATTATTGGTAAGTCAAAAGCTATGGAAATGTGTTTAACAGGAAGATTGATGGATGCGGAAGAAGCTGAGAAAGCTGGTTTGGTGGCTAGAATAGTTTCAAATGAAATTTTGATGGAGGAGGCCAAAAACACTGCTAAGAAAATAGCGAGTTTCTCGAAACCTGCCGTTCAAATGTTAAAAGAGTCAATCAATAGGTCTTATGAAACGAGTCTATCTGAGGGAATTCGCTTTGAGCGCAGATTATTTCACGCTATGTTCTCAACCATCGATCAAAAAGAGGGTATGTTGGCTTTTGTTGAAAAAAGAGAGGCAAATTTTACGGATAAATGACTAGGTGAAAAAGCGTTAAATTACTTATTGCATGCGCTAATTAATATCTTCGCTTAATATAGTCATTTGGAAATGATAACAAACATCCCCATCCTCGTCATCTTTGAAAATAATGCCAAGAGTTTCGTCATCAATGATAATTTCGACAGAATCCTTCGTCTCAACTCTTGGTTTTAATTTGATATTAGCCTTAGAGAATTTTGCCTTTAAAAAAGCCTCAATTTTTAGAATTTCGTCAGAGTTCACAATTTCCCTCTTTTTTAAAAGAATATGAAGATTTGTCCGTTAGTCCGCAATATGAATGATTTACTTACCAATGTCCAGTAACTGAAATAATTCTGAAACAAAGATTATTTTTAAATCAAGTTGTATGGCGTGTGATTTGTCCACCATGAGTGGGCCAATTAGGTCGTGTTGTTATATCTCGAGTATTATTACATTTTTTGCATTTTAAATGACGTCCAACTAACGGAACAGGGTAGTTAGGTCCTAATTTTTTAATGATTTGTTCTGTTTTAATCACTTTGTTATGACTGCATTTGTTACACCAGCAAAAAATATTTAAATTTTCGGCTAATAAATCATTTAATGTTACCGTCATTTTATTATTTGTGCAGAATTATACGTTGGGTTTGGTTGTAAAAAAAATCATTTCCTGAATTTTGAACTTAGTAAATGACCTTAATAAAAATTTAATTTGTTCTTGTTTTGTTCTAATTTAGTAAATGTTAAAGATAATATCAACAGAAATAATTATAAGTGATAAATTTTAATGTGTTGTTAAATTTAAATTTGAAGTTATGTGGTTAAAGGAGAGGACACAAATTACCGCGAGTAAACAAGCTTTGGCATATTATTAAGATAATTTATTACCTTTTCGAGGGAATTGGATTTACTAATTATTTTATGTCTATCATGTAATAAAAATAAAGGCATTGATGCTGTTCGTAATCTTCTTTTTTCAATGACTAAAACGGGGGTTTCATGTGCATGTCTATAAATTGAAAACGATGCTGCTTCCGATGAATTATCAAGAGCATAGTCTCGCCAGTCTCCGTTTGAAACCTTTGTGGAATATGTTGATAGGATAACAGCCAATTCTTTTCGGCTAAAATAAAATGGTTTTTGGGATTTTTGTAAATGAGATAATTTTGTCATTTGATAAAAGTTTATAAATATAAAATAATTCTTCAAGAAAACCTGTGTTTTTTTTAGCATAACTCATAATGTGATATGCATAAATTGTTTTGTTATGGTATCTATATTACAACTAAATTTAACGATTATAGTGTAAATATATGAAAGGCTAATTTTGTTTATGGCTGATATTTTTGATGAGATTGAAGAAGACTTACGCCGCGATAAGATGAAAATGTTGTGGAATCGCTACGGTAACATTGTTATAGGGATTGCCATTCTGATTATTGTTGTAGTAGCTGGTAATCAAGGATATGATTACTGGAGGGATTCGAGAATGCAAGCGGCAGGAGATGCTTTTTTTAATGCAGTTTCAGCCGATAATTCTTTTGATGAATTAATGTCAATAACCCCACAATTACCTGAAGGATATAAAATGCTTGCCAAGTTTAGGATGGCAGCATTGCAAGCGAAGAAAAAGAACGAAATAGATGCCGAGCAATCCTATCTTTCAATAAGTAGAGAGGCCGGTAATGACCCATTTTACCAAGATACAGCCTTATTACTCTCAGTGATGAATGCACCTACAACAGCAAACAAGAGTGAACTTATTGACAGAATATCTTCTCTCTCCGCATTTGCTGGACCACTTCAAGGCTTAGCATTAGAGATAAGTGCTGGCTTACATTTAGAACTTGGTGATCCGGAAAAAGCTATGTCTCTACTCAAGCAGGCTTCGAAACTGACGGACATTTCACCCTCTCTCAGACAACGAATTTCACAATTTTTATTGATACTTCAAGCTAACTATCATGACGTATTGCCAACAAAATCAGAGTAATCAGACCGATGCGACATTTCTCTCATTTGATTCTCATGATTTTATCTGCTTCGATATTAATTTCCTGTTCTAATAATAGCATTGTATTACCAGGGGAACGTCAGGCGGTTTTACCCATTTTTAGTGATATCTCGATAGATAAACTAGCGGCAAGCGAAATAGATACGAGTTTGAACAAGATTTTAAAAACAAACGCAACGCATGCTGGTGGAAATGAGAGACATTCAGGCGGTAACTTATCGTTATCATTCCCCTTAAAATTAAGTTGGTCCACTCGCACCAAAGGTGTAAAAGACAAAACAATTGATCTCCCTCAGCCAATTATTGCCGGCGGTAAGGTTTTTGCAATAGATGGGCTTAGCCAGCTTCGTGCTTTTGATTTGGATACTGGTGAATTAGTGTGGTCTTTTAGGTTAGATCCAAAAGAAGATGAGCATATTCCCGGTATTATTGGCGGTGTTGCCTTTCGTGATAATATAATCGTTGCCCATTCTGGTAGAAATAATCTATATGCATTTAATGCAAATACTGGTGATGTTTTGTGGCATAAGGCTGTAGAGGATAACCTGAGAGGTGGGCCAACACTGAGCGAATTAAATAATGTAGTGGTGACCGATTTGGATGGAAGGGTTTATGTATTTACACTCTCAGACGGAACGTTGATATGGCAGCGAGCAGGCTTTCCGGTTGATACGGTAGTTTATGGGGCCTCATCTCCAGCTGTAATGGAGCAAACAATTATTGTCAGCGGACAGGCTGGCGAGATAGCGATTTATGATCTATTATCTGGCACGTTAATTTGGGCTGACTCTCTTGCAAGTTTTAATCCAAGAACACCCCTGGAACGTTTGGGTGATATCCGAGCTTTTGCTGCGACAGATAAAAAAAATACTTATTTTGTCAGCCAATCTGGTCGAATGAGTGCCTTTGACGTTAAAACAGGATTTGAGATATGGGCAAAACCAATTAGCGGAATCGAAATGCCCTGGATCGCTGGATTGAATTTGTTTGTGGTCACTATTGATGGTCGACTTATATCAATAAGAAAGAAAGATGGCGCAGTTCGTTGGGTTACTGAACTACCAGGAGCGATTCCAGAAGGAGTTGCCGCAACACAAGATTTACCGCGATATCTCGGACCACTTGTCGCTAATGCTGAGGTTTTGATAGTCCGCAGCACGGGCGAACTATTTAAATTTGAAGCGCATTCTGGAAAACTTATTTCTAAAACGAAAATCACATCAAAAATTACTACACCGCTTCAAATCGGCGACCAACATCTTGTCGCATTATCACGCGACGGAACTATTCAAGTGTTTAAATAAATTATGTTATTTACCGTTGCAATTGTTGGCAGGCCCAATGTTGGAAAATCAACTCTCTTCAACAGATTGACGAAAACTAAGCATGCAATTGTAAGTGATGAACCTGGCATTACGCGTGACCGACGTGATGGTGAAGCAACACTTGCTTCAATGAAATTTAGGTTAATTGATACGGCTGGTTTTGAAAAAGCGAAAATAGGTACGTTGCAAGATAAAATGCGACGGCAGTCACAGATAGCAATTGATGAAGCAGATATTTCTCTGATGTTAATCGATGCAAGAATTGGGATTTTGCCTGATGATATTTACTTTGCTAGCCAACTTAGAAAATCAGGCGCACCAGTAATACTAGTTGGGAATAAATGTGAGGGTAAAAAAGGTCAAGAGGCTTTAGGGGAATCCTGGAAATTGGGCCTAGGGGCACCTGTTCCCATTTCTGCTGAACATGGCGAAGGCCTAATAGATTTATACGAATCTATCCTCGAACTTGCGACTGATTTGGGGAGAAAAGACGAGCTTTTTGGTGATAGAGACCAAGGAGAAGCACCTGTTATATCAAACAATATATTATTGCAAGAAGATGGTAATGTTAATGCAGAATTATTGTCGGATGATAATGATCCGGAAGAGGTTGTTCGTATAGCAATAGTAGGCAGACCAAATATGGGAAAGTCCACTCTCATTAACACGCTTTTGAGTGAAGACAGATTATTGACGGGGCCTGAAGCAGGAATAACTAGAGATTCCATAATGGTACCGTTTGTGTTTGGTAATAAAAAATATGAAATTGTTGATACAGCAGGTATAAGACGCTCTGCAAGAATTTTTGAGAAAGTAGAAAAGTTGATGGTGAAGGATGCACAAAGAGCCATTCAATTTGCAAAGGTTTGTATTTTACTGTTGGATGCTCGTCAAACACCGCATAAACAGGATATGACCATCGCGCGGCATATTGCAGATGAAGGACGAGCTTTAATTATAGGCGCAAATATGTGGGATGCCGTAGAGGACAAATCCTCCTCTATAAAACAAATTAATGATAGGCTTAAAACTTCTCTTGCGCAGCTCCGTGGCGTTCCCGTGGTTCCCGTTTCTGGCTTATATGGGAAGGGGTTAGACAGATTATTTGAGTCTGTCCAACTTATAAAAACCATCTGGCAGACTAGGGTTTCAACGGGCAAATTAAACAGATGGTTAGAAATGATGTTAGAAGCTCACCCACCACCTCTAGTTCAAGGAAAACGTCTCAGAATTCGCTACATGACACAGATAAAAACAAGACCGCCAACTTTCACCCTATTTGTGTCTCGTCCTGAAGCTTTACCTGAATCCTACCTTAGATATTTAGTCAGCGGGTTGAGAAATGAATTTAAATTGAAAGGGGTTCCTTTGCGAATGATAACTAGGAAAGGTAGTAATCCCTATATTTGAAAACCTGTACTATAATTAGCAAACAGAGCTTACAGATTCAATAATTCTCTTAAGTACCTCACTTAACTCATTAATATTTTTATTATTAATTATGTAATTTTTACTCAAATAAAGGTTTCTATTTATTTCTATTTGGATAGCATGTCTATGTTCACTTGGGTCCCCATGATGTTCTGTGATGTATCCACCCGCATAAGGTATGTTCATAGAGTATGTTAAATCGAATTGTTCAAGAATATTCGTAATTAAGTAAATAAATTCTTTCGAAGCACTAACCCCATTTAAATTACCTATCACAATATCTGGAAGTTCAGGAGATGATTGCGGCATAGTGTGAATATCTAATAATAAGGTTTTTTGGAATAATTTTTGTGCTTCATCTACAGCTTCAGATATTAATTGATGAAAAGGCTGATGCCAGTATTTTATCCTTTTTTCAACTGATGATATTGTTGGTTCCATTTTGTACAGAGGGTGACGGCCCGAGGAAAGACGCGGTATAACCCCATAACCAGAATTTATGTATCGTTGCCATCTATCTTTCGGATTTGGAAATTTTCCGTTGTAAGCGATAGGGTTTAATTTTGGATCAAGTGCTGTTTTTGGTCTGTTTACGTCAATAATTGCTCTACTACAATTCGCTTTAATAGCTGACTGCTCAGAGTTGATTAAAGGCATAACAATAACATCCGAACCAATATCTTCAAGTGTTCGCATTTCCTTTAAGTTTGCATATTTAATCATCTCAGATGGGTAAAATCTACCTCCATGTGGAACTGACAAAATAATAGGGGAATTTAAATTTTCACCACCGACCTTTTCTGGTTTTAGAAGAGACGGCTCTGTTATTACGAAAGCGTCCAATGTGGTTGTTTCAAAACGAGTGTTGAATGAAAAATAAGTACTATTCTGGGGCATAATTATAACATACCCATTTATCCGGAAAACTTAAGCGTTTTTATTGATTATCTAATCAATTTTTAATTAAATTGCCTTATTTTAATTTTGCAAGACTTGAGTTACACACTTTGCTTGACAGGAATCGCAAGGGTAGTTAGTAAAAAAGAAAAATAAGTTGGGAGCGTTAGCTCAGCGGGAGAGCACCACGTTGACATCGTGGGGGTCACTGGTTCAATCCCAGTACGCTCCACCATTATTTTAAATGACCCAAAATTAATTAATTATATAATTTTTTTTAATACCCTCTCCACTTGGTTCATAAGGCTTTATGTTTCTAAAACCATCGAAAATTTTTATTTCTTATCAATTCAAATTTAACCCTTTATTATATTCGTCACTCGATTTCAAATATTTATCATATTCAAATTGATACATATCACTTAATCCTGAGAGGTGCTGGTTCCATTCCATCAAGTCAAACGTCTGACATTTATGGTTGAAACTTATCTGAGCTTGTTCGCTTTCTGTTGTTAGAAAATTTGTTTTTTTATTAAATCGAAACCAAAATATTCTGCTTGAGAATTGAATTTTCCATTCTAAATATTCAGTTTTATCAACGTATTGACCAAGTAATGAAATATTAGATAACACTTTATTATTAGTTACAATAAACTTGTAGCTAAGAACTTCCCCATTGTTAAAAGAGTATCCATAATCAAAGCCATCCTCCATTGAGCAAATAATGCCTTTCCTATCCATATCAGCCATCACATCCGCTGTTTTAATCATTATTGAAAAACTAACAAGTATGATTACAAATTTACCTAGTTCAATATTTCGCGTCATTATTTCTGCTCAAAATCAAATCGGTCTATCATCTTTCCCCTAAAACTTGTTGTGGTATTTTCAATTTTTTCGCTCCATTTTAATTCTATTTCACGCCAAATGGCTATGCAGTTTTTAGCAGATTCATTATCTTTATATTCAAAGATATGGCTGAGCTGAAATTTATTCTGTTCAGTTAAAATTTTACTTGTTGTGTATCTAGTGAGTCCCATCTGCTGAAACTTTGGCATAAACTCATTCTTAATTTTGTCCCACCGCATTACACTAAGTTCTAATTCGTTTTCGGTTTTAAACGTCTGAATAGTAATATTTATTTGCATATTTATTCCTAATCCTTTCAACACTTAAAATATTATTTGCTTAAGTTCAATTTGAAATATCTTGAAATTTTATTCCGGTAATAGACAAACATAAAAATTTCTTTCCTTGAAGCTAAATGGATAAGAATAATATTTACATTATTGGTGACCTATTCTGTCGATGGATATTCTTTTTGCCAAAAATTAGCTAACCAAGTTAAATAATCAGTCATTCTTTTTGGCTCTAAAATTAATGATTTTTGTATTTTATCTATTTCGCTCGTATCTTCAAGTTCAACATCCAGAGAATCGTTAATTCTATTTATCATATTGAACATTGCGCATAAAATCGTCATCTCTGCTATTTGTTTTTCGGTGAAATTGATCTTTAATTCTTCGAAAAGTTCATTATTTTTGGCCGCCAGATTTAATGTTACAGCCTCTGCCCATTTAATTGCTAGTACTTCTTGGGTATTGAAAAGCGCTGATTCAGAAACTTCATTTTTTGAGATAGCTTCAATTTGCTCATTGGTAATTCCTGCTGCTCTGCCAAGGGACGTATTGTGGGCATAACAGTATTTACACCCGTTTGTGTGACTAGTCTTTATTACAATGAGTTCTTTGATTTTGCCGCTTATGCTCGTACCATCCCATTCTCTTTGAGCAAGTGCATTAATAGGTAGAAATGTCATAGCAAGAAGAGGTGAATTACTAAACGTTTTATAAAAATTGGGTACTCTTCCTAGTAAATTCTCAACTGCAGAATAAAACTCTACAAATTGCGGCCCGATCGCTTTCTTTTTAATTTTTTGTATACGTGTCAACGGACATCTCCTTTTTTATTCGGGTATACTTTTTTTACCTTCCATATAATTTCCAGATTTTTCTTGATTGATTTTTCCATCTCTAAAATAAAATTGCCATTGTCCGGTTTCTTTATCTTCCAAATAATCACCTTTTCCAAGAAGTTGCCCATTAGTAAAGAAAAAAAGCCAGGTCCCCGTTTTTTTACCGTCATTATACATGCCTTTACTTTTTAGTTGACCTGTGACCCAGAATTCCAACCACTGTCCTTGTTTTCTTCCTTCTGAAATGAGTCCTTGTTGAATACCCTCTAATTCGCCATTAAATGGAACATCTGTAAATTTGAGATAAAATAAGCCTTCACGTCGAACTAAATCGTCAATTGTTTCTGAGTTGCATATTGATACTGTGCCAGTTGTGAAGAATAGTATTAAGAAAGAATGTACCAAAATTTTTTTTATAAAATGCATAGTTCTTACCTAACAAAATACAGAAACATGGTGCTCAATCATATCATTGAGTGTCAATGTATAACGAATTTTAATCGTAGCTAAAAAATAGCAAAATTTTAGCATAATTTTTTTGGGAAAAAAATAAAACTTATACTTGGCTTATAGGTAGAGGACAGGGCAGAATAAAATTAGGGAGATTTTATATGAAGCTAGGTTTTTTTACTCGTCCAGTTCATCCAATTGGGAAAAATTGGCAAAGATGTTTGAATGAAGATAGACAAGCAATTTTGCTTGCTGATGAGTTAGAATTTGTTGAAGCATACGCGGGCGAGCATCTGTCTGATAGTGCAGAAAATATAACATCCTGTGGTATGTTTATGGCATCGCTTGCCTATCAAACAAAGCAAATACGACTGGGAACCGGGACAGTTAACATCCCAAATCTCCATCCTGTTCATATCGCAGGGCAGGTTGCTATGCTTGATCATATGCTTGGAGGTCGGTTTAATTTTGGCATATCTCCAGGTGGTCTCATATCCGACGCGGAATTGTTTGGAACTTTAAATAAAGATCGTGCAGAAATGTTTTTGGAAGGTATAAATATGGTGTTAGAGATATGGCAAAGTGAGCCACCATACAACATTTCGGGCAAATATTGGCAGGTATCCACTGAAAATACTATGATGAAAGAAATCGGACAGGGCATTATGACAAAGCCCTTGCAACAACCTCATCCACCTATTGTCGTAACTGCGGTTGCACCTTTTTCTAAAGGCGTAAGTGAAGCCGCGGCCCGAGGTTGGGATCCGATTAGTGCAGACATAATTATGCCTATCTGGGTGGCTTCTCATTGGCAAAAATACTCTGAGGGTTGTGCTAGAATAAACCGCGTTGCAGACCCTTCTAATTGGCGTGTTGCTAAAGCCGTTTTTGTCGCCGATGATTTAAATACAGCGAAAGAATATGCTTTAGGACCAGACAGTCCTTATGTTTATTATTACAAACAGCTTTTTACGAAATTTTCTGCTATGGGTAAAATTGGACTATTTAAAAGTGACATTAATCAAGCAGATGAGGACGTAAAATTTGAGGATGTTTGTGAAAAAATGATAATTTGGGGTACAGCAGATAAAGTTATAGATGACCTTAATGTATTCAAAGAAGAGGTAGGAGAATTTGGCACTTTAATGTATGCTGGTATGGACTGGGCAGATGCTGACTTAGCTAAACGTTCTATGATTTTAACATCTGAGAAAGTCGCACCGTTTATATAAAATATGCAGTTTGACAAGTTAGAGAGATACCCTTTTGGATTAATGATGTGACTATAAAAAATTAGTCGCAATAACAAAACTATTTGATAAGGAGCAGATAATGCAACGAATACAAGGCGTCAACCCAGACAAAGTGACAGACGGTGAAGCCGAAATATTAGAAGCTTCTAACATGTTTCTTGGCAGGTCATCCAACCTTTTAAAGATACTGACAAACACTTCTCCAAAAATTGCTAGATGGTTTCTAGGTTTTCTCACTTCAACACGACAGGAAGGGTTAGGCGCAAACTCTGATGTAGGCTTGAGGGGATTAGCTTGTGTCAAAACTTCTATGACAAATGAATGTAATTATTGCACATCACATACTAGTATCTATGCGCAGGGTCTTGGTTATTCTGAAAACCAAATTGCACTCATGGTTGATGATAGTTATAAAACTAGTAACGAATTTAACGATAAAGAAAAAATTGCTATAGAATGGGCGGAAGCTGTCACCCTTAACAAAGCACAGAATGACGGGCCGCTTTGGGATAAGATGCGGACACAGTTCTCGGATGCAGAGATAGTGGAAATAACTCTCGCATCATCCATGTTTAATATGATCAATAGATTGAATGACACATTTAGGTCTGAATTAGAAACGACAGATTTCAATAAAAAACAATGGGATGCAACCGGCGTTTTACCTTTAGAGGCACAGGAGGCATTTGCGAGACGCTTTTCCGAGCAAAAGTTTTCTGAAAAGCTGTAAAACCAAAAAATAATATCGCTTGTCGACTTGAAAAGAGGCGCAATATTAACATTACCTAAAAATTAAGTAATGAAGTCAGCGAAATGTTATGTATTTTGACCTCGAATTGTTTCAAGAGTATTCCTAAGATTTGCCACTGTTCTATCAATATCTTTTAATTTATCCAGACCAAATAAACCTATTCGGAAAGTGGAAAACCCTTCTGGCTCTCCACACTCCAAAGGAACTCCAGCAGCCACCTGCATACCTGCCTGCATAAATTTTTTCCCTGACTTGATGTCAATATCATCTGTATAGCTTACAATTACACTAGGCGCTTTGTAATCATCTGCTGCGACGGATTTGTATCCATACTGCTCAATCACTTCACGACACCTTTTGCCTAATTCAGTCTGTGCGTTTTTTATCTCATTCAGACCGAATTTTTCTGTTTCCAAAAGTGCATCTCTAAATAATCGGAGTGAGTCCGTTGGCATGGTTGCGTGATATGCGTGCTTTCCCTGCTCATAAACTTCCATTATTTCTGTCCACTTTTTTAAATCATTTGCGAAACTTGAGCTTTTTGTTCTGTCCAACATTTTGCGACCGTTATCTGACATCATTACCGCTGCAGCACAAGGGCTGGCGCTCCATCCTTTTTGAGGTGCCGTGAGCAATATGTCTACGCCGCACGCTTGCATATCCACAAACAAGGTTCCGCTAGCAACACAATCCAGAACAAACAAACCACCAACTTTATGCACAGCTTCAGACACTTGCTTTAAAAAATTATCTGGCACTAATATACCAGCAGACGTTTCCACGTGAGGACAGAATACAATATCAGGTTTTTGGGAAGCTATTTCTTCTGTTATTTTGTCAATTGAAGCTGGTGCGAAACAAGAGTTGGGCTCGTCAGAAATTTGCGCAGCCTTTATTATCGTTTGCGATTTCGCAATGTCGCCTGCATCTAAAATTTGTGACCATCTGTAGGAAAACCATCCGTTCCGAATTATTAGCGCAGATTTATTAGTTGTAAACTGTCTGGCAATAGCCTCCATTCCATATGTTCCACCTCCTGGTACAACAGCCAAAGCTTCTGCGTTATAAGCTTTTTTTAGAATGCGAGATATGTCTCGCATTACATCTCCAAAAGCTATGGACATAGAATTAAGGGATCGATCAGAAAAAACAACTGAAAATTCTAAAAGTCCATCTGGATCAACATCGTCTCTAAGAGCACTCATTACTTGCCTCATTAATCAAAACATATCTATAAAATTGTCATTAAAATAAAACTAACTTATTTTCTTGTGGCTAAATCATCTACTACAATTGTTCCGCTTGAATTTTTCCCTAAAATATAGCATGATGCTGACTGAAATCCAGTATTTTAACAGATAAAAATATGAATTTTAGTAATTTGATATGATAGTGGATAGTGCACTTTTAATTTTTGCCAGTCGTCTTTTTAATCTAATATTATCCTGCACTAACTCTTTGATTTCATCTTCGTAACCACTTATCTTCTTATTTATTTTAGTCTCCCGATCTTGATCCGCCACGCATTGATTGTATTTAATTATATCCGCTGTTTCGGTACCTGACAGCTCACAAATATGCGCAAATGCAGATGAATAATTTAAAACCAAACTGCCAATAGCAATCTTTAAAATTAATATAGCTCTCAAGGTTTTACTCCTAGATATTTTATAATTTCTGACACGTTAATGATTGATTTCAAGATGATACTCTTATTCTATTCCGAAATTTTTTCAAGAAAACGCGGTCTTATTAAAGTATGCCACTTTGAAAAATTAGTTTAAAGGAAATGAAGAACATTATGCCTGAAATTAGGCTATCTAAAATTCTCCAGGCCATTCTATTATTAAAAAATGAAGAAACAGCAGTTGCCCCAAATCCAAGAGAGCAGAAAAACACGATACTTGCTAATGAAGCACCACAGCCAAAAATCCATGCTTCTAATTCTTCATATTGAAGCGATACAATGCCGATAAGTAATACAGTATCCAAATATACATGTGGGTTCAAAAATGTTAGAATAATCAATTTAGTGAGAGTTTGCATAACTGTCAAAGTGTCAGGGTTGAAATCCTGAAGCTCTCGGTTATACGATCTAAATGCATTATGTGCATGAGATATCCCATACCAACCAATCCATAATGCGGCCAAAATGAATATCCATTGACGAAAAGAATTAAAAAACTTTTCTGCAATCAGTCCAAGTCCACTTATACCAAAAAAAATTAGAAAAATGTCAGCTAGTGCGCAGAAAACTACGGTCAACACAATTTGATTTCGTGCCAATCCTTGCCTTATTACAAAACTGTTTTGGGCACCAATTGCGAGGATTAATGACAATCCTAGAAAAAACCCATTCATGAAAGGGGAATTTATCACTTAATTTACTTTTCCGAATCATTTATTATAGCGACGGCACGAATTGGGCTACCTGTGCCTCCTCTTATTTTTAATGGAAAACCTGCGAATTGAAAACGTCCTATGCCAACCACTTTGTGCAAGTTTGTTAGACCTTCCATATGAGTAAAGCCCCAATCACGGCAGACTAAATGAACTTCAAAATTATTTTTTCCAGGTCTTCCAGGACTCAGAGCCTCTACTCCAAAACTAGCAATCTTTTTTTTGCCAAGCCAGATTGCAGACTCTTTTGTTAGACCTGGAAAATCAGTTAGAAAAGATGGGGTTCCGAAAGTTCTGTCATAATGTGCCATATAAATTAAAACTATATCATTCTCATTTATAGTTTCCCCCGTTCTTTTCTCAGCATCTTGCAGGTCTGAAACAGTAATATCGCTTTTTAGAGGCTTATGAGAAAGGTCCAGACACAAAGCCGGACGATAAAACTGCTCAAGGGGCATTTTATCAATACTGAGTGCAGATTTTCTCTCATCAAAGTGACAAGGGGCATCCACGTGACTTGCGGTATGTTCCCCCAAAGTGAGAAACAATGATGCACATGAAAATTTTACACCTTCGGCCTCTCGAGATGTCTCATGGGTTTGATAAGCACTAAGTGTGACAGGGGGATGATTAGGAAGTGTAGGACATTTTTGGAAAATCTCGCCACTTAAATCTATTAAACGCACATTTTATCCTTATTATGATTAGATGAAATTTTTTTACTGATAGTAGTTTATTTCAACAGTAATTTTGTTTGGATCTTCAAGAAAAATTTGAAAAAGCTTCATATTTGGAACCTCGCGTTGCCTAAAGAACATATTATGTTCTTCTAAATTAGTTTTTAATCGCTCCGCATTTATTGCTCGAAATGCAATATGATCTATTGATCCACTCCCACGCAAACCCTTTCGACTCTCTAACATTTCACCCGAATATTGGTCTACTCCACTCGACCTGTTGTCGTCATCTGAGATGAGATGAACTAAGGCGACATCACCCAAATACAACCAATACCCTTCAAAAGAAAAATTTGGCCTTGGCCCTTCAATCAGCCCAAGTAATTCATAAAAAGCTTTGGTTTCCTCTAATTTATTTGTTTTGATAGCATAGTGGTCTATGTTGGTTAGCGTCATTAGTCTCTCCGAATTCCAAACTTCAATCTTAAGATTTTATCAATAAAGGTCAAGCGCTTTGAGTGAAGCAAATGATAAATGTAAGTATCTATTTATTGTTGTTTTAGAGCGCAGCAAAAATTGCTTGGTATTTCGGCATTGCTTTGAATAGGATGAGAAAGAACAAAATTAAGTCAACTGGGAATATTTAAATGAATAACATTGTAAATGACGCGCTCGTTGACGAAGTTTTGAGAAAAACTAAAACTATCGCATTAATCGGTGCTAGTATGAAAGAAGAACGGCCAAGTAACTCAGTCATGCGAAACCTACTTAAGAGAGGTTATAAAGTCTTTCCAGTAAATCCAGGTCATGAAGGCAGTGAAGTTTTAGGACAGAAATGTTTTGCTAAACTTACAGATATTCCTTATCAAATCGATATGGTAGATGTATTCCGGCAATCCAAAGCTGTGCCTGAAATAGTAGAACAAGCTATTAAATGTAAGGTTAAAACGCTTTGGTTACAGCTGAATATTTGGCACCCAGACGCAGAAAAGAAAGCGCGAAAAAACGGTATTGTAGTTATAGGTAATCGTTGTCCAAATATAGAGTTTAGAAGGCAAGAGAGGCTTGCTAAAGTCACAAAAATTTAGGAAGAAATACATGCGTATTAATACTTTTAGTTTAAATTTATTCTAGAAAAGTCTTTAATACGTATATTTTTGAACTAAGTGTTTTTTATTCTTTAAGAGATTTAATTTGTGTAATATAATGTGTCAACGGAACAAAAATATGTCAAAAAAAAAACAATCAGACGAGTTAGAACAATCTGAATTCCGCATTATCAAAGGTGGGAAAGACGATGATACCTCCGGACTAGGTGACCCCTGTATACCTCATGATATTTCACATTCCCCAGACAAAAAACCAAAATCTCCTGCCCCATCACTAAAAGTCTATTTTGGTATAAAATCGGTATAGTTTATTTAAACAATATTAAAGGTGATTAAAATTTAAATCTGTTTTATAAAAGTTCAAATTGTGCTATTTAAAAATATATTTAAATTATTTTAAACATGAGATTGTAAATTATTCTCCTAGTTTCCAAACAAAGCATTGAGGGAGATTTTCTTGAATTTATCTTTGATACCCGAGTTTTTCACCGTAATTTTCAGTAAGTTTGATACGTTTTTACTTGCAAATTTCCAAGTCGAGACTTCCTTTGCAGAAAACACTGAGCAGACCATAGTTTATATTTTTACAGTGTTAATAATTTGCGTTCTTTTTACTTTGATTACGTCCGATAGTCACCAAAGAAGAAAAAGGGTGAATTTCACCGATGTAAAAACAGAAAATTCTAAGTTGAAGCAAAACATTAAAAACATTTCATCTGGAACAATTCAGGATGTTGCTGCAGAGAACAATGAGGGCGCAATTGCGGAAAAGGTCGTGGTTAACGTAAAGGAGCAAGATAACAAAATGGAATCGCTAGACAAACCAAATATTTTCGAATTGGATAATGGATTTGTCATAAATAAAAGAAAAGCCGGTGTTAAAGACGTTCTTAAACAATCTGAGAGTGAAGATGTAATCGCAAACAATGATGAAGGACAAATCGAAAAGAATAACATATCTGAATTTTTGTCGATAAATAATTCTGATTCAAAGACTGATTTAACTATAAAATTGAGTGAAATTGAGGCAGCAATGCTTGATGTTAGGCAGGAATTTAAATCGGGAAAAATCAGCTCTACAGATTATCTCTCAAAAACACAAACTTTATATAAAAAAGGCGAAGTTTTAATAGAAAAACAGTCATCTTCAGCTAGATGAAAAGTGTATGTTGAGTATTGAAATTTGTTAAAATTTTTTTTGAACAAAGCTTCTTTTTATTTTGACAACTTACAACAGTAATTCAAAAAGGACTCATGTCTCTATGGAGTACCTTTTTACCAAAAAAAAATGAGGAAAATAACCCATTGACTAAAAAATGTTTATTTGGAATATTTGCATAGTGGTCGGTCACTAGCCCACTCAAAAAAAAGGCCTGCTCTAACTATTATTGATAGAATAAAATGACCGATAAATATTCAAAACTGATGATAAACAATGTGCAAAAAAATATGTTCGTGGGAGGCAAACGATGGGTTGCGCGATAATGGTAGCAAACATGAAAGGCGGTGTCGGAAAAAGTACACTTACTTGCTACCTTGCTGATTATTTTAGACAGTATCAAAAAAAACGAAATCTTTCTTTGATTGATACCGACGTCCAAGGTAGTAGTTTTGAAATGCTGGAAGCTGATGGTGGATTTGAAAATTTACGACACTTGCCGATAGGTGACAGGTATGATGCGGTAAATGTTGTAACAGTAGACACAATAGTAAGAAACCATTTGAGTGCAGCAAAGGATTTATTATTGATTGATACATGTGCGGGGAAGCCAGACAGTATTTGCCAAATTGCAATGATGTGTCATTGTTTGTTGGTTCCAGTGTCTATCAATTGGGGTGATATACGTCCTACAAGAGATTTTATTGAAGAAATACAAGACCGCAAAGACTCCTCTCGTGCTATTACACCACATATAATTGTGGTTCCAAACCGTATTCCCTATCAACAAAGAGATTATAGCCGTTTGAAAGATGCATTGAGTGAATTAGATGTAGTGATTGCACCAGGCTTGTCGGATTTATCCATAGTAAGGCATCAAACTGAAAAATTTGCTGGTATTGACCCGACAAAAGGAACACGCTTCTATGAAGAGATTATTCATTTCGGCAATTTTATAACAGAATACATTCTTGGCGGTAAACTTGACTCAATTTATGCGAATAATAATGTCATAGAGCTTAGACGATAAATTTTTGGCAAAAATTTTACCGTTTTTGATAAAAATATATTTTGTTTGTAAGTAAATTAGGTTCTTTTATGAAACCGGTAGCGTTTCACGAAATTTTAGGTGAAAAACATTTCGTTAAAGTTGAGCCCGAGAGATTCAACAGTTTGGTTCAAAGGTATAGAAATCAGGATGCTGCTAAAACAGTCTCCTTAGATTCTTTAAATGATGTAGAATGGAAGACTTATTTTGGCTCTTTCACTCCATTTCCAAATAGTTTTAAAGTTCCTTTAGCGCTTTGCTATCATGGCCACCAATTTGGAAATTATAACCCCTATATTGGAGATGGACGAGGGTTTCTATACGCTCAATTTATCGAAAACGATACAAAAAGACTTCTTGATTTGGGGACAAAAGGTTCTGGTACTACTCCGTTTTCTAGGGGTGGAGATGGGAGGCTTACGCTCAAAGGTGCTTTTAGAGAAGTTCTTGCTAGTGAATATCTTAGCGCTTTGGGAGTAAAAAGCTGTAAGATTTTAAGTGTTTTTGAAACTGGCGAGCAACTAGAACGTCAAGATGAACCATCTCCTACTCGCTCTGCTGTTTTAGTAAGATTGTCGCACAGTCATGTAAGGATTGGGAGCTTCCAAAGGCTTGCATATTTAAATCAGAATGAGGAAATCCTAAATCTCGCAAAGTATGTAATCAAACATTATTATCCCAACATCAAAAGTAAAGTCCCACCAAATGAAATGATAAGACAACTTTTAAATTCTTTAATTAATAATGTTGCCGAGATGGTTGCGGGATGGATGGCTAGTGGTTTTGTCCACGGTGTCTTAAATACGGATAACTTTAATGTAACAGGTGAAACTTTTGATTACGGACCCTGGCGTTTCCTGGTTGACATGAATTTCAAATTCACAGCAGCGTATTTTGATTATGAAGGTAGATACGCATATGGTAAGCAGCCGGAGGCTGCGTTATGGGCTTTATGCAGGTTTGCTGATTGCTTTACAGAAATTGTTTCACTTGAGATATTGGAAGAGGAATTAAAAAAATTTTACCCTAAAATGCAGGTAGCTTTATTTAATAAACTCTGTTGGAGATTTGGAATATTGCAGCCTACTGATATAAAACAGGATGTTTTTTTATCATTATTTTTTAGTGCAACTAAGAAAAGTAAAATAAAATTAGATTATCTTTTTCACAGATTTTATGCGGGTTTTGAGCCAAATTCCATGCTAAAAGAGGATAAAGAAATTCTCCCATTTTTAGAAGTGCTGGGCGTTCAAAAACCTCGCCAGAAAACTCGTCCTCAATATTTTAGTGGGTTAGTAAAATCGAGTTTGTCATCGGAAGAGGTGGAAAAAATTTGGTCTTGTATTTCTGAAAAAGATGATTGGTCACAATTTGAGAAAAAAATCAAAAACATTAAAAAATACGGAAATGCACTTCGCATGGTATGATAAAAATCAGTTCGGTCTTTTAAATTATAAAAATATTTTAAAATATACTCGCATCCAATCCTCTGTTGAAAACAGGTCTTAATACAAAATTACTTTCCATCCTTAAAACATGGGGAAGTGCCGATAAATGATTTGAATGTATCTTTCCAAAATCAGTTACATCTTTAGCGGCAATTCTAAGTAAATAGTCCTCTTGCCCTGCAATAAGAAAACAAGCCAGTATTTGTGGTATTTTTCTTGCTTCGCTCTCAAATTCTGCCATCATTGCAGTTGATTGACCTGTTAAGGTTATTCGGACGAGCACAAGAACATCATGACCAAGTTTCGATAAGTTATATTCAGCATTATATGATCGAATTGTGCCCGTGTTTTCCAGCGAAGTTACCCTGCGTAGACAGGCAGATGGAGATAACCCAACTTTTTTTGCTAAATCTATATTAGTAATTCTAGCATCTTCCTGAAGAGCAGAAAGAATTAGTTTATCTATCTTATCAAGTTTACCCATCTGATCAACTTTGGTTTATTTAATTTTAATTCAAGCAGCAATCACTTCATATTTTGGACTTAATTACAATTTACGAAATTGTATGTTTTTCTAAAATAGTAAAAGATTGATATTTTTGCACTATAAACATCTCTTTTTTTTATTGCAGCATTTGATTCAAAATACTCTTGAGTAAGGGTGTTACAATAGTAATTATCGCTTAATGTTACTCACATAATAAAAATTGTAAAAGAAATTTGTTCTGAGGGGATCAATTTAGACTTGACCTTAATTACTCTATCTATCATAAACGCATGGATTTATGCCAGCAAACTACTTTATCTGGTGTGGTTATTTGGGGCCATAGCTCAGCTGGGAGAGCGCCTGCTTTGCAAGCAGGAGGTCGTCGGTTCGATCCCGTCTGGCTCCACCATTATTGGCACCTTTCTTGAGATGATAAAGGCTACATTATTTTTTTGTTAAAACTTTAGACCTAATTCAGAGGAGAATAAAATGGCAGTCCCAAAGAGTAAAATCACGAGGTCGAAGAGAAATATGCGTCGGGCACATGATTCCATAAAAAACGATGTATATATAGAAGACAAAGATACTGGTGAATTGCATCGTCCTCATCATATAGATTTAAAAACAGGTACTTATCGTGGCCGACAGGTTTTAGAACCGAAAGATACAATTTAAACTTTTTAAACGTCACTTTTAGACAGGTATTTGGATTCAAATTTTATGACTAACTCAAAAGCTTCAGTAAATACCAAACCAATATTTTGTATAGGAGATATAGTTAAACACAGACTATACCCTTTTAGAGGTGTCATAGTTGATGTTGACCCGGAATTCGATAATACCGACGAATGGTATGATGCAATACCTGAAGAGGTGAGGCCAAGAAAAGAGCAACCCTTCTATCACTTGTTAGCAGAAAACTCCGATAGCTTCTACGCAGCGTATGTGAGCCAACAAAACCTTCTGACAGACAAAGAGAATGGGCCAATCAGTCATCCTGATGTCGATGATGTATTTGATGGTATTACTGATGGTAAATATAAATTGAGGCGTGAGGCATTCAACTGAAGATGTGAAACTTTTCGTCTTATGATGATTTATTTGTAATTAAATGTCAGCTTAATGTTGACATACTGATGTAATTGGCTCCATTTTATGTGGATATAAAAACAGCATCTGTATTTTTAGGCGTAAGTTTCTGATCTTGTTCATAAAAACTTGCAACCAAATTTAAGAATATTATGATAAAGTTTACTTGAGGAATTTGACCCAAGCAACCAATCATGGCGTCTTTTGCAAAAGGAATGCGTTATCGACGTTTATTGTAAAAAATTAATGCTGGCTATTAATAATAAGTGCTAATTTCTTTTTAAATTCCTGATGGACTAGAAGAAATGAGAGTATCATAACAATCAAAAAAAAATTGTGTTAATATTTTTATTTTTTGGGGTAAATATCACTTGAAATTTCAATCCAAAAAGCCAATTTGTAAGTAATGTTTATTAATACAAACAAAAATAGAAGGCGGGTTAAATGCGTATAAATTTACGATGGCAACATTGGGATTAAAATAAATGGTAGCAACCGTCGAAACAATTAGTGCTGTTGAAGAGGCTACAGGAAAATACAAGTATGGGTTTGTAACCGATATCGAATCAGAAAAAGCACCCAAAGGACTAAACGAAGATATTATTAGGTTTATATCTAGTAAGAAAAATGAGCCAGAGTGGATGCTGAACTGGAGGTTAAAAGCTTACCGGCACTGGTTAAAAATGCCAGAACCTAATTGGTCTAAGCTATCAATAGCGCCTATAGATTATAACGATATATATTATTATTCAGCTCCAAAAACTGTAGAAAAAATAAGCTCGCTGGATGAAGTGGATCCAGAATTGCTTGCAACCTATGAAAAACTTGGGATTCCCTTGAAAGAACAAAAGATTTTGTCTGGTGTTGCCGTTGATGCAGTGTTCGACTCTGTTTCTGTAGCAACTACTTTTAGAGAAGAGTTGAGCAAAGCAGGGGTAATCTTTTGCCCTATATCAGAAGCTATACAAAATTATCCCGAACTTGTTAGAAAATATCTTAGTTCGGTGGTACCAGTCTCAGATAACTATTTTTCTGCACTTAATTGTGCGGTGTTCACCGATGGCTCTTTTGTATATGTTCCAAAAAACGTTCGATGTCCCATGGAGCTATCCACTTATTTCAGGATAAATGAGCAAAAAACAGGTCAATTTGAACGTACTTTGATCATAGTTGAAGATGGAGGATATGTTAGCTACTTGGAAGGATGTACCGCACCTCAAAGAGACGAAAATCAGCTTCATGCCGCTGTTGTTGAACTAGTTGCAATGAAAGACGCAGAAATAAAATATTCAACGGTTCAAAATTGGTATCCAGGAGATGAAACGGGAAAAGGTGGCATATATAATTTCGTTACAAAAAGAGGCTCGTGTAGAGGGGATAGGTCAAAAATTAGTTGGACACAAGTTGAGACTGGCTCTGCTATAACTTGGAAATATCCTTCATGTGTTCTCAAAGGGAAAAATTCTATCGGGGAATTTTATTCCGTTGCTGTTACAAATGGAGCACAGCAAGCGGACACTGGAACAAAAATGATTCATCTTGGAGAGGGTAGTAAATCAACCATAATCTCTAAAGGTATATCCGCTGGTAAATCTCAGAATACTTACCGAGGTCTTGTAGAAATAAATAGAGGTGCGGAATCCGCCCGTAATTTTACCCAATGTGACTCATTATTAATCGGTCAGTCGTGTGGCGCCCACACAGTTCCTTATATCGTTTCTCGAAATCCTAGCGGTAAAATTGAGCATGAAGCCACTACCTCTCGTATATCTGAAGAGCAACTTTTTTACTGCTTACAACGTGGAATATCAGAAGAGGATGCGGTTTCTCTGATTGTTAATGGGTTTTGTAAGGAAGTAATGAAGGAACTTCCCATGGAATTTGCTGTAGAGGCACAAAAATTGATTGGGATATCTTTAGAGGGCTCTGTTGGATAAAATGTCTATTCTGGATATAAAAAAATTAACAGCTTCCGTTGATGGTAAGGAAATACTTCATGGAATCGATTTAAAAATTAATCCGGGTGAGGTCCACGCCATAATGGGCCCAAACGGTTCCGGTAAAAGTACTCTTTCTTATGTCTTGTCAGGCCGAATGGGCTATGAGATTACGGGTGGCGATGTGCTTTTAAATGGCGAATCCATTATGGAATTAGAGGCAGATGAGCGTGCACGTTCAGGTCTCTTTCTAGCGTTTCAATATCCGGTAGAGTTGCCTGGTGTGTCTGGTATGTCCTTTTTAAGGGCCTCCGTTAACTCACGTCTTCGTGAAAGAGGTGAAGAAGAAGTCGACCAACTTAGTTTTGTTAAAATTGTGAGAGCAGAATCCAAAAAACTTGGAATTTCAGATGATATGTTGAAGAGAGCTGTTAACGTCGGCTTTTCAGGAGGCGAGAAAAAGCGTTACGAAATACTACAAATGGCATTACTCAAACCCTCCATGGCTATTTTGGATGAAACAGATTCTGGTCTTGATGTTGACGCATTGAAAATCGTCTCGGAAGGTGTAAATTTACTTCGTCATCCTGATCGTTCAATGCTTGTCATCACCCATTACCAGCGCCTATTATCCCATATTATTCCAGACAAAGTTCATATCTTATCGGAAGGCCGTATAATTAAATCTGGTGACAAATCACTCGCATTAGAAGTAGAGGAAAACGGATATGCGGGAATAAATGATGCTGCCTGAGCTTGATAAATTTGAAGTCAAAAATTATTGGCAGAGAGCGCATTTAGATAGCTTTTTGGAGTTAGGTTGGCCCTCATCAAAAAATGAGGAATGGAAATTTACTTCACTTGACCGCCTTATTAAAAAGCCCTTTGAAATCGCGCTAAACCCTGAGGGTGATATAAAGTATAAACTAGCGCCTGACATAAAAGATTCTTACAAGCTAATTTTTAGGAATGGGATATTTGATTCGCATACTTCGAAAAATGCTGCTCATAACTTTACCATTAATAATGTGCTGGAAGATGCATCAGCATTTACAACTATTAATAAGTCCTTTTTGAAAAACCACCCTATATTCAATTTAACACTTGGAGCGATGAGGTCTGCCATTGTGATCGATGTTGACAATGCGTCTTCAGATATACCCCCAATAATAGAATTATATTTCACGGGCGGATTAATAGAACAATCCTCCCATCCATTTGTAATGATACGTCTTGGAAAAAATGCAAAAGTCAACATTTTAGAGACTCACTGCAGCGTTAATAGCCTGTCTGCACCAATTGTTTTTGTGGAACTTAGCGACGGTTCCGTTTGTGATCATGTTAAATGTCAGGTTGCTGAATTGAATAGTGACCAATTAGGGTTAACCCTTATAAGTCAGGGAACGGGATCAGACTATCGAAATTTTACTCTATCTAGCGGGGGCAATATATCCAGGTCAGAACTTCATTTAAATTTAAATGGTGAAGATGCGTCATGTCATCTTTCAGCAATTTATCTAGGCAACAAAGACCAACATATTGATATCACTACGAGATTACACCACAACGTTGCCAATTGTAAATCGGAACAAGTCATACGGGGTGTTTTGGATGATAGAGCGAGAGGCATTTTTCAAGGTAAAATAAGAGTAGCCCCAGAGGCACAAAAGACGGATGGACAGCAAATGACACGTGCCCTCTTACTCTCACGAGAAACTGAAGCAGATACAAAACCTGAGCTAGAAATATTTGCTGATGACGTTATTTGTAGCCACGGCGCTACAATAGGTGAAATTGATGAACATCAGTTATTCTATCTGGCCAGTCGAGGAATACCTGAAATGGAAGCTCGGTCTATGCTAATAGAGGCCTTTCTTATAGATACCTTGTCGGAAATTAGGGTGCCAGAGTTCGAAAAACAAGTCGAATATTACATTCAAGAATGGGTTTCTCAATCCACAAATCTATCAACTTTAACTGTTTGACAGGGTTAACTTATGACAGATAAAATTGATAATAAAAAGATAAGAGATGAGTTTCCGTTTCTATCACGTGAAGTAAATAACAAACCGATAATTTATCTTGATTCTGCTGCTTCATCGCAAAAACCACGTCAAGTTTTGGAGCAATTAATAAAAACCTATTCACAGGGTTACTCAAATATTCATAGGGGTCTCCATACTTTATCTGAGGAAGCAACAAATGCTTATGAAGAGGTGCGCCAAAAAATTGCTCGCTTAATAAATGCTGGTTCCAAAGATGAAGTGATTTTTACTAGTGGAGCTACTATGTCCCTCAATTTGATCGCAAATAGTTATGGGTCGAGTAGATTGAAGGCTGGCGACGAAATACTTATTACGGTTGCAGAACATCACGCTAATATTATCCCATGGCAAATGTTATGTGAAAGAACTGGTGCAAAATTAGTAGCAGTTCCAGTTGACCGTGGTGGTTCCTTTCATTTGACTGAATTAAAAAAGAGAGTTAATAAAAATACAAAAATCATATCTGTTCCGCATGTGTCAAATGTACTCGGCACTGTTTTTCCTGTAAAAGAAATAAGCACAATCGCACATGAAAATAAGGCTATCTGTGTGGTAGATGGATGTCAGGGCGCAATACATATGCCCGTTGACATACAAGATATCAATTGTGATTTCTATGTATTCTCTGGGCATAAGCTCTACGGGCCGAGTGGAATTGGTGTGTGTTGGGGTAGAGCCGAAATATTAGAAACCATGCCCCCTTTTCTAGGTGGTGGTGATATGATTGATGAAGTTGAAATTGAACGTGCAACTTACTCAGAACCGCCCTCTCGTTTTGAAGCTGGAACACCTCCGATAGCAGAGTGCATTGCACTGGGTGCTGCGGTAGATTTCGTTACAGAAATTGGCATGGAGAATATCGAAAAACATGAAAAATCAATGTTGTCTTATGGCCATGAGAGATTGTCAAGAGTTAGGGGATTATCCTTTGTCGGGACCTCTCCTATGAAATCTGGAGTGATATCTTTTACACTTGATTCTGCTCATCCTCATGATATTTCTACATTAATAGATCAGGATGGTATTGCAATTCGTGCGGGCCATCATTGCGCCCAGCCATTAATGAAATTCTTCAACTTAACGTCAACTGCAAGAGCGTCTGTTGCTATTTATACTGAGCAGGAAGATTTTGATGCACTTGCCATATCGCTTGAAAAAGTAAACCGCATTTTTGGAGCTTGAATTGTCTGGAAAGAAAAAAAATACAGATAAAGATGAATTAGCCCTTAAAGATTTTATGCCAGATGTTTCTAATGGCTATATCGCAACCGCTGGCAGTAAGCTCAGTAACATAGACAAAATACCAAAGAAGTTAGAGGTAGTTAAGGCGTTGATGGAAGTCAAAGATCCAGAAATTCCCGTAAATATTTATGACTTGGGGCTTATTTATAATATTGATATAAACTACGAAGGTGATGTTGATATAACTATGTCTTTAACTGCGCCAGGTTGCCCTGTTGCGGGTGAAATGCCCAATCAAGTGGCACAAAAGGTTGCCTCGCTAGAAAAAGTTGGTATCGTCAATGTAACGTTAGTATGGGATCCTCCATGGACTCCAGATAGAATGAGTGAGGATGCAAAGCTAGCGCTAGATTATAGTTTCTGATAAGAGTCTGATACTGAGGTTGAATAAATGCAATTAGATAAAGATACTCCTATCCTTACTATAACTGATAGGGCGTCCAAGCGAGTAAAAGATATTTTAAAAAATGCCGAAAAGGGTGTCATTGGCTTGAGAGTTGGTATCAAAACGGCAGGGTGCTCGGGTCTTCAGTATAATGTTGAATTTGCTAGTGAACAAAAGGAATTTGAAGATTCAATCTATGTTAATGGTGTTCGCGTGTTAATTGATCCTGCAGCCGTTATGTTTTTAATTGGTTCAGAAATGGATTGGTTGGAGGACAAGTTTAGTTCATCTTTTGTCTTTAATAATCCAAATGAAACAGCAAAGTGTGGTTGTGGCGAAAGTTTTTCAGTTAGTTAATGGCAAATAGTCCATCCTCTAATTCCTCGATGAGTGCTGCGAATGAAGAGTCCATCTCTTTTTTTGAATTGTTGTCGATCGTATTTAATTATATTGCACCCAAAGGCGATAATAGTTTGCGCCTCCGCCTAGTCGGATTGATCACTTCACTCGTATTATCTAAGTTATGTGCAGCCGTAATCCCAATCTTCTATGGCGCAGCAGTTGATTCGGTATCCCTATTCGATATTGAGAACAGAACCAACTTTTCAATAGATTTGTTGTTACTTTTAATTGGAGCATATGCTCTTGCTCGAGTAGGCGAAACTGTCTTTGCTGAATTGAAGGAATTTTTATTTATTAAATTTGCTTCTAAAGCAGTTCGTTTAGCAGCTTTAAAAGCATTTGAACACCTCCACAAATTATCTCTCCAATTTCATTTGGATAGACAAACAGGAGGAACTTCACGTTCGGTCGATCGTGGCGCAAAAGCAATGACAGTATTGCTTTCCACCGGAATATTTGAAGTCGTACCTTTATTTGTTGAGTTAGTTTTTATCTGTGGAATATTGTGGATGCTATTTGGCTACGAATTTTCTTTAATAACGTTTTTTACTGTTATAACCTATTCATATTTTACAATTAAAACAACTGAGTGGAGAATAAAATTCAGACGAAGAATGAACGAAGCTGATGAATTTGCAGCTACAAAAACAGTAGATTCACTGATCAACTATGAAACAGTTAAATATTTTAACGCAGAGAAATTTGAATCTATTAATTATGATCGGGCGTTACGTATTTATGAAAAAGCTTTTATATCTTCTCGAACTTCATTAACGATTGTTAATATAGGGCAGGGATTAATAGTCGCTATCGGTCTTGTTGTGCTTTTGACTATATCCAGTAGAGGAATTCAGCAGGGAAGCATGAGCGTTGGAGATTTTGTTGTTGTTCATACTTATATAATACAACTTGCTATGCCCCTGCAATTCCTTGGATGGACATATAGAGAGGTAAGACAGTCGGTTATTGATCTTGAACGCATGTTTGGCTTGTTGAAGCAAAAGCCTGAAGTAAAAGATGTACCAGACTCACCCGCTTTAAAAATTGATAAGGGAGAAATAAGGTTTGAAGATGTCAGTTTTTCTTATGGCAGAGGGATAATTCTCGACAAGGTGAGTTTTTCGGTTTTACCTGGGCAAAGGGTAGCTTTGGTAGGTCCAAGTGGTGTTGGGAAATCGACGATATCTAGACTATTGTTCCGTTTCTATGATCCACAAAAAGGTAGAATATTAATAGATGGTCAAGATATTCGTTACGTGCAGCAGGATAGTGTCAGAACAAGTATTGGAATGGTCCCTCAAGACACGGTGATGTTTAATGCATCAATTGGATATAATATCGGATATGGGCGTCCTGGCGCGAATATGGAAGAGATAAAAAAAGCAACTAAGCTGGCTGCAATTGATACTTTTATTGCAGGCCTGCCCGATGGATATGATACTCTTGTTGGAGAACGTGGACTCAAATTATCTGGAGGTGAAAAACAGCGCGTTGCTATTGCAAGGGCGATTTTGAAACAGCCGGTGATATTTCTGTTTGATGAAGCTACCTCTGCACTCGATAGCAGAACAGAAAAAGAAATACAATTTGCGCTAAATAAAATTTCACATAATCAGACTACTTTAGTCATTGCCCATAGGCTCTCAACAATAGTAAATGCAGATAAAATATTAGTATTAAATCAAGGTAAAATTGAGGAATTTGGCACACATTCAGAACTACTAAAAATAGATGGGTTGTACGCTTCGATGTGGAATCGTCAATCTCTAAGTATTTAGGAAAAAATATAAATTCGTAATAAATATTGGTTAGCTTATTTAAGGGCGGGTTTTGCTCATGAAACAAGAATTTTGGGTAAATACTATTCTAGGTTCCGTGCGAGCATGGAAAATTGGCAAAAAAAAATCAAAACATCGTATCGTTATTCTAATGGGGCTAGGTGAATTTTGTGAAAAATATTTAAGTCTTATATCCTTTCTGAATCAACAAGGATATGAGACTTTGATTTTCGACTGGCCAGGCCTTGGCTTATCAGGCAATTTTGGAAACATCCCATCGACGAGTCATAGTGAAGGCTTTGATGACTTGGTAAAGGCTGGATGCGATGTTATTGAGCAAACTGGTTGGGGTAGCCAATCATTTTACATAATTGGGCATTCGATGGGAGGTCATTTGGCATTTCGACTGGCTAGTTTACAAAAATTTCAGATTGACGGAATTATCGCATTATCTCCAATGATAATGCCCAAAATTAAGCTTCCGTCCTTAATTTATATAATAGCAAAAATAATTTCAATAGTTGGTTTTCGAAAATATTTAATACCACAAACAGGTCAAAAAACACTTTTAAAAACACGCAAATTTAGTTCAAATAATTTATTAAGTCGGAATAGAGAAACTATCGAGCATGTAATTAGTTTAATAAATAAAAATCCGTCACTTGCGCGTTCCGGTGTGAGTTTTGGCTGGCTTTCATCTGCGCTCTTATCATGTTATATCTCAACACTTAATCCAGTTTTTTTGAAGAGCATAAAACCGACTGTCATGATTTTAGTCGGAAGCGAAGATAAATTGGTAAGCATAACTGCAATAAAAAAAGCAATAGGTTTGTTGCAGCATGGGCAATTGATTTGTTTTAATTGTGCAAGGCACGAGCTTTATATAGAATTACCGCTTGTAGTGGAGCAAATTAAAAGTTGCATTGTTGGATTCATTTCGGAAACACAAGAATGAATTCTCCAATCGCAAAAATCATTACGCTAAAAATTGCTCTTGAATAGTTCTTTCGGCTAATGATGTGCCAGCATCAAATAGCAAACGAAGTGTTATTTCGCTGGCCTGGCGGATAGTCACTTCTTCAATGTTACGCACTTCTAAGCTATCTGCCGTTGCAGATTGAGGCCTAAATTCAGGGCTTAATACTTTGATGTTAACTTTTGATGACGCGGGCAGTAACGCCCCATGCCATCTTCTGGGCCTAAAAGGTGATATCGGTGTTAAAGCCAATAATTCTGCGCCTATTGGAATTATAGGTCCGTGAGCTGATAAATTATATGCTGTTGAGCCCGCTGGAGTTGCTACCATTACCCCATCACAGACAAGTTGCTGCAACTCTATTCTTGAGTTAACAGTTATTTGGCAATGGGCGGCATTATGTGTTTGTCTTAAAAGTGAGATTTCATTTATAGCAAGTGCTTCCTTTTGTTCTCCATTTATTTGTCTAGCCTGCATCAATAGCGGATGTATTGGCGCTGTTTCAGCGTTTTGTATCCGTTCAATCAAATCAGTTTGCTTATATTCATTCATTAAAAAACCAACGTGACCGCAATTTAAACCAAATACAGGGATTTCATAGTCTATAGAATCTTTTAGGCAGGAAAGCATTTGCCCATCTCCACCTAATGCAATGATTACTTCTGCCTCATCAAGCTGATGCTGATTATATCTACCAACCATCTCATTGAATAGTTTTTTTGCTTGTTCGTGTTTAGAACATTTAAAATGTAATTTCATAATAAAAAACCTAATATTCCTCCTTTAATTTAGCGTAAGAAAATCGTAAAAACAAATATCAACTTCTAATAATCACTTATCTGAAAAAAAAAGAAAACATTAATGCACAAACATTGCTTTTATATTGGTGCTAATGTAAATATGCTGGGCCTTGTTGTTGAATAATGGGAAAAGACGCAAATGGCCAATCTGAGCAATCACCTGTTGCAAGTCAAAAGGCTGTAATCATTTTTTAAATAATTAAGAGATTGTAAAAACAACGACCATTAGTGCTTCTTAGGAAGAGTTTGTTTTACTTTTTCATTTGTGAAAATCAGAGTTTTCAGATGAGTAAGGAAGAGTGTTGCTTAAGAATAAAGTATGCAAACTCCAAGGTAATTACGGCAAAGTGTAATATTACCCTTCTAGACTTCTCAGGAACTACCGAGCTTTTTTTCAGTATCAGTTAAGAGTCAGATATTTTAAACGCATTCTAATTTGTTCATTTATCTAATTGAGCCCAATCAAATCACTCGCTTTTATCATCAAAGTTAAGTAAATATACAATGTACGTTTCTATTGTATTAATAAAAGAGAACCTTTTTAGATGGTTGAAGAAATGTTTATTCCCGATGTTGAAAATATGTTTTCAACTTACAGAGCTGCTCTCAAAAAATTAGAAAATGGTTTGGATATTAATTTTTATCAAGCCATTTCCGTTATTTCTGAGACTTCTCGGCATGTCATTATCTGTGGCATGGGAAAGTCCGGGCTTGTTGGAAGAAAAATAGCCGCCACTTTTTCATCTACAGGTACTGCTGCTCTTTTTTTACACCCAGCCGAAGCGATTCACGGTGATTTAGGAATGGTACAAGAAAATAGTGTGGTTTTACTTATTTCTCATTCTGGAGAAACGGAAGAGGTCATAAAATTGTTGCCTGCATTGAGGCGGCTTGATGTGAAAATAATTGCCATGGTGGGATCTCTCTCTTCCACGCTTGCTCTAGCGTCAGATATTACCCTTGATGTATCAATAGATAGAGAGGCATGTCCCTTGAATTTAGCACCAACCACATCGACGTTAACAACACTTGTAATGGGAGATGCACTTGCTATAGCACTGATGAGCCGATCAGGGTTCAAGCCTGAAGATTTTGCTGCCAACCATCCAGGCGGAATGCTTGGCATGCGATTACTATCTCGCGTAAAAGATAGAATGGTTCAAAAAGATCTCCCATTAGTTGATACTAATATGTCTATGTCTGAAGTGATTGTAATAATGACTGAAGCTAGATTAGGATTAGCATTAGTCCACTTAGATAAAATGTTAAAAGGCATCATCACTGATGGTGACTTAAGACGTATGTTGGTGTCAGGAACTGACCTAACATCAACTTTGGCAGGTGATGTTATGAATTTATCCCCACTCACTATTTCTGAAGATGAAATGATGGTTGCTGCAGAAGAAAAAATGCTTGAGGCACGTATTCAAAGTCTAGTAGTCGTTGATAAGGGCCGCTACATCAAAGGTGTGGTTCAGATATATTAATAATGTATAAATTAAATGATTTCGATTTTATTCTCCCACCTGATTTAATTGCCCAAAGCCCTTTAAATCCTCGGGACAATGCGCGGCTCTTACATATAACAATGAGCGGATTAAATGAGTATTTAATGAGTGATTTACCTTCTCTGCTACTCCCAGGTGATTTGCTAATTGCAAATGACACAAAAGTTATTCCTGCTCAATTATACGGTAAAATCAACGGTAAAAACATTGGTTTTACTTTACACAAACAAATATCTGAAGATACCTGGTTTGCGTTTGCAAAGCCAGCGAAGAGATGCGTTTTAGGCGCCATTGCTATATTTAGCGATGAATTTGAGGCATATGTGATAGAAAGACGTTATTCGGGCGAAATAAAGCTTAAATTCAATCTTAGTAATAAAAAATTAACACGGATGATTGAAAAAACGGGTAAAATGCCGTTACCACCATATATAAAACGCAATCAAAATAGTGATAAAACAGACTCTTTTAATTATCAAACATTGTTCGCCAATAAACTTGGTGCGGTGGCAGCACCCACGGCGGGTTTGCATTTTACTCCTCGATTAAGAAAAGCTGTCGTTGACTGTGGAGCTAATATTGAAATGATAACCTTGCATGTTGGTGCTGGAACATTTCTACCTGTAAAAACGGAAACGATATCTGAACACAAAATACATACAGAATGGGGCGAGATAACATTAGAAACTGCTAATAGAATAAATGAGACTAAGAACAAAAATGGCAGAATTATTTGCATTGGCACAACAAGTTTGCGTTTAATTGAATCGGTTTGGTCAAAATTTGGAAAAATGCAAGCTTTTAAAGGGGATATAGACCTATTTATTACACCTGGCTATTCCTTCAATGTTGCAGATTTATTGATGACAAATTTTCATTTACCGAAATCTACATTGCTGATGTTGGTTAGTGCATTTGCAGGCTTTGAAGAAATAAAAAATGCTTATCAGCATGCTATAGAACAAAAATATAGGTTTTTTAGCTATGGTGATGGTTGTTTATTAGAAAAAAAGAATGTGCTCGATAAAAAATGCTGACAAATTTTAAATTTGAGTTGATTACCCAAGACGAAAGAGCAAGATTAGGAGCTCTGTATACAGGCTTCGGGCGTATTGATACGCCTGCATTTATGCCCGTTGGAACTGCAGCATCTGTTAAGGGTATGATGCCTGAAGCTGTTGTTCAAACGGGAGCACAAATTATCTTGTCAAATACTTATCATTTAATGTTAAGGCCTGGACCAGATAGAGTGGAACGATTAGGCGGTGTCAGAAAAATGATGAATTGGAAAGGTCCATTGCTCACTGACTCTGGTGGCTTTCAAGTTATGTCACTAGGTCCTCTTAGAACATTAGATGAGCATGGGGTCACTTTTAAAAGTCACTTAGATGGAAGCTATCACTTATTAACACCAGAAATCTCTACCGAAATTCAACGCAAGCTTGATGCAACAATTACGATGGCGTTTGACGAATGCACACCTTATCCAGCGACCAAGTCACAAGCAGCAGAATCCATGGAACTATCTATGCGCTGGGCGGAGAGGTCACGAAAAGCTTTTATTCAAAAGCAAGGTTATGGGCAATTTGGAATTGTGCAAGGTTCAGTATATCCGGAGCTTCGTTTGGAAAGTATTCAGAAACTTCACGAGATTGGCTTTGAAGGATATGCAATAGGTGGACTTGCTGTTGGTGAGGGCCAGGAATTAATGTTTGAAACATTGACTGCTACAACGCCGCATATGGTGAGTTCAAAACCCCGTTATTTAATGGGCGTTGGCAAACCATCGGATATTGTTGGCGCGGTAATGAGGGGTGTTGATATGTTTGATTGTGTACTACCGACTAGGTCTGGAAGAACAGGACAAGCATTTACGAGATTTGGTACCGTCAATATAAGAAATGCCCGTCATGCGGATGATATAAGACCGCTGGATGAGGCTTGTTCCTGCACTGGATGTAAAAATTACAGCCGCGGATATTTACACCATCTATTTAAAGCAGATGAAATACAAGGTTTAACTTTATTAACATGGCATAATTTGACCTATTACCAGGAATTAATGAATTCTATTCGAGAATCAATCAGAGAAGGGCAGCTAAAGAAATTTGTATCTTCTTTCTATCAACTGCAGGCAGAGGGAGATATACCTCAATTATAAGTAAATACGATAAATGAAAGATAAAGTTATTCTTAATTCATTTTAGTTTTTATATTGAATATGCTAGTTTTGAATTTAATTAATAAAGATATATCTAATGCAAATTAATATTTTTCCTTGGTTGCAGAAAACAGCTAGACATTATGAATTTGACGAAGTACGGATTTCAGATATAAATTTATCTGACGATACTAGCGTAAAACTCCGTAATTTTATACAAAATGGTTACCACGGTGAAATGAAGTGGTTGTCCGATACAGTTGAACGGCGTGTTTCTCCCCGAAAAATGTGGCAAGCTGCAGAGACTGCCATAGTTTTTGCTAAAAACTATGGCCCAGAACATAACCCGTTAGATGATATCTCGCAAAAAGAGTTTGGCAACATATCTGTTTATGCCAGATCAAGGGATTATCATTCTGTAATGAAAGGTAGATTGAAACAAATAGCGAGCCAGTTTGTCTCCAAATTTCAAGGTGAAGTAAAAGTATTCGTTGATACAGCACCGCTAATGGAAAAACCGCTAGCCGTCAAGTCAGGGTTAGGTTGGCAAGGAAAACATACTAATCTAGTCTCTAACAAATTTGGGTCCTGGTTATTTTTGGGCGTGATCTTAACCGACGCTAAATTACCTCTAAATGAAGAGGCTGAAGATCGTTGTGGCACATGTCAAAAATGTATAGATATCTGTCCAACTAACGCTTTCCCAATGCCTTACAAACTAGATGCACGTCGTTGTATTTCATATCTTACTATCGAGTTTGATGGAATAATTGGGGCGGAATTTCGTAAGCTAATCGGCAATCGAATATTCGGTTGTGATGATTGCTTAGCAGTTTGTCCTTGGAATAAATTCGCAAAGACTGCGTCCGACACTAAAATGCAACTAGGACAAAAACCAGGGTTGCTGCCGCTTAAAGAATTATTATCTCTATCAGAATCTCAATTTAGGTCGCTATTTGCTGGTACCCCAGTTCGAAGAGCAGGCTTTAAGAAATTCATTCGTAATTGTCTGATAGCTGCTGGAAACGCATCTGACAGCTCTCTGATACCAATCATAATCAAATTCCTTAACGACGATGCAATCACAGTTCGAGCAATGGCAATCTGGGCGTTACGCCAATTATGTGAAGAAGATGCATTTGTTCTTTTAAAAAAACAAACTAATGATACGTGCCAGGAGCTTGTTAGAGAATGGAATGCTCCATGATAACATAGGTTTGAAAGCTTTTTGAATTTTGCTTGGTATTTCTTGAAGAATTATGTCACCACTTTTTAAGTGTTAATCAGAAAATAGCTATGTTTATAATTATGTCATTAGTTAAGATAAATAGGCATAGGACTCTCATTTATTTTGTTCAGAACTATATCTAAGGTCCGAAATTTTATCTAGTCTCCACAACTTTGGCGATTTGAATACACCTATAATGCATATAATTAATCCTAATGCTCCTCCTAGAATTGTTGTGCCAATAGGACCAATAGCAGTTGCTATTGAACCTGCTCTGAATTCCCCAAGTTGATTTGATGATGCTGTGCAAGTTGCGAATACGGCACTTACTCTTCCTCGCACTTCGTCCGGTGTAATGGTTTGAGCTAGTGTAAATCTGATATTTACACTTAACATATCAGTTGCGCCATAAACAAATAACGCTATCAGGCTAAGCCAAAAAATGTCTGAAAATCCAAAAACTAGTACAGAAAATGAACATAAAGCAAAAGCTCCAAATAATAATATTCCGCAGTATCTTAACGGGCCAATATTAGATAGAACGATACCTGCTATGACAGCTCCAATTGCTGGCATGCCTCGCATCAAACCAAGGCCGTCTGGTCCCACTTTTAAAATATCTGCTGCATAAATTGGAAGCAATGCCTCAACACTACTTAAAAGTACAATAAAAAGGTCAAGAAGGATGACGGCTAATAAAACTTTTTTCTTTGCCACAAATCTTATGCCACTCAGAAGAGGTTTGATACCATTTTCGGTTGGAGTGTTGATTTTAAGTAAAGGGATAAAGAGGTATGACAAAAATGATATGAGTACAATAAATAGTAAAACTACGTATATATATTTGTCTATTAAAGCAATAAACAAGCCTGCGATTAACGGGCCTATTGTTTTGGCAAAATTGCTGACGGTAGATGTAATAGCAACGGCCTTCTCCAATTTGTCTGGTTTGACTATATTTGGGAGAATGGCGTGTTCCGACGGAATTTGAAATGCTCGTGCACTTCCGTGTAGTAAGAGCATATAAAATATGAATGGGAGAGATATGCTATCACCCTGCATGGCTAAGAAAATTCCAGCGAAGGCAACAAATTCTACTAGAGTGCAAATGAGCAAAATATATTTTCTTTGTATCCTATCAATTATAAAACCAGTGATTATAAAAAAAGCGAATGTAGGAAGTATCTGCATCAAGCCGATTAGCGCGAGGAAAAATGGTTCTCTCGTTTCTATATAAATGTGCCAACCTAGTGCCACTGAAAGCATGACACTAGCCGCCCATATTGAAACACGGCCAATAAGAAAAGCTACGAAACCTCTATCAATCATGTAATTTTAGCTTGCTATGCAGTTTACAACTCCAACATGGGGTGAGATTTACTACTAATCAACTGAACTATGTTATTATTTATATAGAAAGTTTTGAACGTTTTTTTAAAACGTTTTATCTCTAATCACTTATATATCAAACCACGCTAAAATTTAAATATGCTCAGTTTTATTTTCAAAATAAAAACATCGTATGGTTTGATAATTTACTTAGTTTTATAATTAAAGTTTCATTCTTTTGACGTGAAAAGAATACCCTAAAATATTTCTTTAAACAAATAATTGAAACGTCTGATGCTAGCATTCAATAAAAAATTTTTTGCAAAAATTGACCAGTTTCGTATTTAAATTTTTGATTTATTTTATGGAGCGGCTGACCAGGTTCGAACTGGCCCTAAGAGCTTGGAAGGCTCTTGTGCTACCACTACACCACAGCCGCTAAATGTAAAAATTTTTTTTTGTTAATAACTAATACCTTATTATTCTTAGATTGTTAAATGAATTATTATTTAGATCCAGAAACTTGGCTAAAAAGTTTTTTCACTATTTTTTAGATCTTAATCACAATGGCAAAAGACGTATTATTAGCTAACAAACAACAAGCACACGGCGAAAAAGATTACTATTTAAGTGTTAACATTGAATTTAATATTTTTGTCACTTTTTTGTATTTGTTAAATTATTATAGAAAATGTAACTGCCTTTATTTCAGACATTTAGGATCAATTTAAATTAACAGATAAATTATTTGAAGAAAGATATCTGAAAAGTGTGAACTAATTCAAAAATCTAATTTGAAGCGAATTCAGAACCTTTAGACAGAGAGTTAAGGGTGAGAGATTATAAAAGAGTAAAAATTTTTTTTCACAAATTTGAAATTTGACTTTTTTACAAACTATTAAAATTTATCAATTTAGTTGAGAAAAAGTGGCCCTCTTCAACCAAAAATATTTGGAAAAGCTAGAAGTTTGAAAATAAGATATTATTTATCAATAGCGATTGGTGAAATTAAATGAATTAAATGATGTGTTTATGCTTAAAATTATCATGATATACTCAACTACTGACGGTCAAACTAAAAGAATAATTGATTTTTTAGAAAAAATTTGTGGAAAAAAACATGAAGTCAGGGTCGTTTCAGTACAAGAAGCGCACAAGCAAAATCTTATAGAATTTGACAAGATAGTAATTGGTGCAAGAGTCAGATATGGAAAACACCATAAAGATATTTATAAATTTATAGAGAAAAATAAATCAAAAATAATAGCAAAAAATAATTATTTCTTTTCCGTAAACCTTGTTGCTAGAAAAAAAGCAAAGAATAATCCAAAAACTAACCCTTATACTATTAAATTTTTGCGAAAAACAGATTGGAATCCTACAAAAATTAATGTTTTTGCTGGTCGGGTTGATTATCCTAAATACAATTTTATAAACAAACTAATTATTAGAACGATTATGTCTATAACATCTGGGCCCACAGACACATCTCGATGTTTTGAATTTACCGATTGGGTTGAAGTTGAAAAATTTGGAAATATTATTTCTAGAGATATATTGTATTAGTTCACTCGTTGTCCATATTCCAAAAATTAAAAAGGAAAATTTATGTATAAAAATTATAGCCAGCCCAAAAGAAAAACTAAAGTTGTTTTCGTACAGTTAGGTTCCCCCTCAGAGCCAACTCCCCGAGCTTTGAGGAAATATTTGAAAAAATTTTTAGGAGACCCAAGGGTAGTAGACTTAAACCCGTGGGTTTGGAAGTTAATATTAAATTTATTTGTGCTACCTTTTAGGCCTAGAAAATCAGCAAAACTATATCAACGTATTTGGGATGGTAATCAATTTCCCTTGATTACAAATACTGAAAAGTTCACTAATTATGTTAGAGAGGAATTAAAAAAAATAGACTTAGGTAGTAACGTAGAGGTTAATCATGCTTTTCTCCTCTCTCCACCATATGTAAACGAGGTATATGACAGTTGGGAAGAGGACCTAAAAAAGGGTATAGGCGCAACAAAACTATTGGTAATACCTATGTTCCCTCAATATTCCGAAAGTACTATAGCATCTGGTATAGATGCTCTAGCTAAAGAATTATCAAAGAGAGTTAAAATACCAACTTTTGAGGTAATAACAAATTTTCACAGAACGCATGCTTTTATTGATAATTCAGTAAAGAAAATTGATGCTAAATTGAAAACCTTAATGGGAAAAGGTATTAAAGCAGATAATTTAATTATTACGTTTCATGGAATGCAAAAAAGACGAGTTGTTTATAAAGGAGATGATTACTACAGACATTGCTATGAAACTTTTTGTCTTATCACTAGCAAGTTGAAACACATAAGGTCTAGCAGATGTATAATGAGTTTTCAAAGCCGCTTTGGTTCTGAAGAATGGTTGACGCCCTATACCGACGATGTCGTAGAAGAATTGATTTCAAATGGTAAAAAGCAAATTGTTATTTATTCGCCAAGTTTCGTTGCAGATTGCCTTGAGACTACTGACGAACTGGGGCATGAATTAGTCAATGACGCTAAGGAATGGGGTGGTAATATCTATCCGGTAGATTGTCTTAACACAGATAAAGGTTGGTGCAGGGATTTTGCAAAATATACTTTTATTCAAGCAGAAGGCTCGGCTCAGGATAAGGAAAATATTGAATACATGTTAGAACAAAAATATTACAAAAAGATGCCGGAACAAATTATGAATAAGGTATGAAAAAGTGGCTTTTAAAATCTAAAGGCTTTGTGTCTCTATGAATTTTACTTTTAGGCTAAACTTGGTATTTGGCTCTACTAGAATTGAATGTAAGTGCCTGAAGTTAAAAACATTAGTCAAAGCTATGCTATAATTTTTAAAGCTTGGAAACAACGTTTATATAATACCATTTCATAACCGTCCATCATTTTATATTACCAATTTTATCAATAAACATAAATCGAGGCCGTCAAAAGATACCCAATTTCCATTTTGTAAAAAAGATTTTTCTTTTGAAAGTTTACGAAAAGAATTCCATTTTACAAAAAACTAGGCAGAAGCAGCACTGGCGCCATTATTTGATAAATTTATAGAGGGAGGATTAACTTCTTCAAATGTTTTTGCCAAACCAACTACCAGATCGTTTATCATCTCATTGTTGTGTAAAGGACCCGGGGTAATTCTTAATCGCTCGGTTCCTTTGGGCACAGTTGGAAAGTTTATTGGCTGTATATAAAACCCATAATTTTCTAACAAAATTTGGCTTATTTGTGAGCATTTAGCTGCATCACCAACCATTACTGGAACAATATGGGTATTGCCAGTTAAAAAAGGCATTCCATATTCACGCAATCTTTGTTTTAAGAATTTTGCCTGACGTTGTTGTGATTCACGTTCGAATTGGCTTTGACGCAAATGTTTAACTGAGGATAAGGCTGCAGCTGCAAGAGGAGGAGGCATTGCTGTGGTAAATATAAAACCAGACCCATACCCACGAACTGCGTCACATATTGCGTCGCTTGCGGCAATATAACCTCCCATTGTACCAAAAGCTTTTCCTAAAGTTCCTTGCAAGATATCAATTTCGGATTCTAATCCCTCTTGTTGAGCAACACCACCGCCCTCTTTGCCGTACATGCCAACAGCATGAACCTCGTCAAGGTAAGTCATGGCGTTATACTTTTTAGCTAATTCAATAATTTTTTCTATCGGTGAAATATCGCCATCCATAGAATACACCGATTCAAAAATAATTAATTTATGTCTTTTATACGGTTGGGCTTTGAGCAGGGACTCCAAATGTTCTACATCGTTGTGCCGAAAAACAATTTTTTCGGAGCGACCAAATCTAATTCCCGATATTATAGATGCATGATTCATGGAATCAGAAAATATAACAGGTTCGTCTAAAAGCGCAGAAATAGCACTAATACTTGCCTCATTTGCCACATATCCAGATGTAAAAACTAGCGCCCGTTCCTTCCTATGAAGCGCGGCAAGTTCGCATTCAAGAGAAACTATCGCGTGACTAGTGCCAGAAATATTCCTTGTTCCCCCGGAACCAGTCCCGTGACTGACCGCTGAATTTGTCATAGCTTGAATGGACTCTTTCCTTTGACCCATACCCAAATAGTCATTAGAACACCAATTAATAACGTCTTTGGGACCATTATCACTATGCCAAATAGCATGCGGATGCTCACCCACTTTTCGTTCTAGGGCTGCAAATAGACGATATCTATTTTCTTCTTTGAGCTGATTTACTTGTTTTTCAAATAAGGATTGATAACCCAACTGCTGCTCCAATTATTGGTTATAACTAAACTTTGTCTTTGGTATAACATCAACATTTCAAATATATAACAGATTTAGGTCGTCATATGCTAGTATTTTACCATGTGACAAAATGATGCGTCTTTATATGGCAAAATTAAACGCGGCTCTGCTTTGATATCTCATGCAGTTTGCTGGATGAAGCATTCTTTCTCTTATAAATTTATTATCAACTTATATATTTCCATATCGGAGTTAAAAAAATATAGAAAATTATTTAGAAAAATTTGCACTTTTGACATGCCAACAATTTTTACTAAATATCGTTCATAACACGGCAAAAAATTCGATTGCTACTCTGAACCGCGGTTCCTTTAAATCAAAAATTTGGTCTGGTACTTTTGTAATACGAGAGATTGTTCTAGCAATTTTATTTTTTATATCGGGCGGCCTCTTCTGAACCGGATGTTGCACTTCCTTTGGTGTAGGAATGCGCACCCATTCCGGCGAGTACACCATCTTTCACTATTAGATATTCATCTCTTATAGGCTGATTTTCAAAAAAACATTCAAGAATTTCTCTTACGCCAGCAGCATATCTTGCTTGAGCAGATAAGCTAGTTCCAGAGGTATGAGGAGTCATTCCATGGTGCGGCATGCTGCGCCAGATGTGGTCGTTAGGTGCTGGCTGCGGGAACCAAACGTCTCCAGCATAACCAGCCAGTTTACCGGATTTTAGAGCGTCTGCTATAGCATCTTTATTACAAATTTTTCCCCTTGCAGTATTAACTATGTAAGCACCAGTTTTCATTTTTTCAATCATTTTGTGATCAAAAAGATTTTCAGTCTCTGGATGAAGAGGACAGTTAATTGTTATAACGTCACAAACTTTTACCATTGATTCTACAGTATCATGAAATGTAAGATTCAGCTCTTCCTCAATTTCTGGCGATAACCTGTGCCTATCGAAGTAGTGAAGATGTACATCAAATGGTTTCATTTTTCTTAGCGCGTCTAGGCCAATTCTACCAGCTGCAACTGTACCAACGTGCATGCCTTCAACATCGTACGATCTTGACACTGCATCAGCAATGTTCCAGCCACCGGAATTAACAATGCTATGTTGATGATGATAGTCCCTAACCAGGCTTAATATCATCATTACGATGTGTTCAGCTACCGACCTTGAATTACAGTACGTTACCTCTACAACATCTATCTCGTGCTCCATAGCTGCTTCAAGGTCAACATGGTCTGAGCCAATTCCTGCTGTTATGGCCATTTTTAATTTAGATGCGGATTTAATGCGCTCCCGTGTGAGGTAGTAAGGAAAGAACGGTTGCGAAATAACAATATCAGCATCAATTAACTCTCTGTCTGCTTTGCAATCAGCTCCATCTTTATCAGATGTAACGACTAAAGAGTGACCAGAATCCTCGAGAAATTTTCGCAAACCCAACTCACCGGAAACGCAACCAAGTAGTTCTCCAGGTTTAAAATCTCTATTCTTGGGAGATGGTAAACTCATGCCATCTGGATATTTTTCAATTTTTGGAAGTTCGCTCAAAGGGTAATTTTTTGGCATTCCATTTTTCGGGTCATCGTAGAGTATACATAATATTTTCATAGTTAGTCTCCATACTGGGGTCTGAAACATCAAAAAACTAATTAGTTAACAAAAGATAGTTCCAAGAACGCTACAGTAAATGGAAACGGGAAGTAAGTAAAAATTTTAAATTTTTCAAATTTTTGGTAAAACCAACGTTTCTCAAAAATTAGGTTTGGACAGGTTCACGATAAAGAGATAAACATTTCATCATTCGATAGAACAAATAAAAATTTTATCTTAAAAGAATTTATTGAGGTTTTTTTAACCAATGGGGACCAATTTTGAAAAGACAAAGTACCAAAATTCTACTTCAATTGAATGATTTTTTTATCTCAATGAAACCTAAATCTGAACCGGGGTCATTAAAGAAAATTCTAATTAGTGGAATTGCGGCTGCAACAGTGATTTGGCTTCTATGGTTGATTTCTTTTTTTTCCAATTATCCTGTAATAATTGGTTCTTTTGGTGCTTCCATTTTCCTTCTACTAGCAGTTCCAAAGTCTGAATTTTCGAGGGTAAAAAACCTCTTGGGAGGGCATTTTTTGGCTTCTCTAATAGGATTAACTTGTTCACAAATATTTGGTATGGAATTTTGGGTTCTGCCGATATCGCTCTGTTTAACTGTGATTGGAATGCAACTTCTCGGAGTTTCACATCCCCCGGCTGCATCGAACCCAGTGATCATTTTTTTTTCTTCACCTGATTGGACTTTTCTACTCGTGCCAACTTTTATCGGAAGCGTGATATTAGCTATTTTTGCATATTTTTATCATAAAGTTTTTTTGCGTTTAGAGTTTTAAAAAATTGCCCTCGATGTAGTAGGGGGCTGAGAATAAACCGGATGTAAAAATGAGACCTCTCTGGATTTAAAGCCATCAAAACAACCCAAGTATGAAAAATTTTTGAAATAAAAGCGTATCAAACCTTCTTTCCATTAGGAGGAAAACCTTTAACATTGTAATTTAATGACTTGATTTTTTGTGGTGGAATCGATATCCGCAAATCAGGAAATTACACAAAAATGAAACTTTGTTGTTTTTTGGGGGGAGCAATTATGGAAGTTACATCATTAAAAAAAAGAAAAAATGACGAGCTAACCAACGCTATAAATGAAAACGTTACTAATGAAAATAAATTAGAAATTCAATTACCGCTTGATTACAAACCAAACGTTGATGAAGAGTTCATGAATCCTCTGCAGGTCGAGTATTTTCGGCAAAAATTGCAACGTTGGCGGTCTGAATTACTAGATGAAGCCAATCAAACTATTGCAAACTTATCCACGGAAAGTCTGCACCGACCTGACCAAATGGACCGAGCCCAAATAGAGAGTAATGCAGCATTAGATCTCCGAACAAGAGACAGGGAGCGTAAGTTATTACAAAAAATCGAATCGGCCTTGAGACGAATTGAAGATGGGAGCTACGGGTATTGTGAAGATACTGGCGAACCAATTAATCTTTCTCGCTTAGAAGCTCGTCCAATAGCATCCTTAAGTCTTCATGCACAAGAATTACATGAGCGGATGGAACGCGTTCACAGAGATGATTAAATTTATATAATTTTTTAAAAAAAATACGCCAGCCGCTAAATTTTTGCATTTTTACGGAGCGATTTACTTAGATTTTCTCTAAATAGAAAAGTTATACTGAAAATTTTTAGTTTATAGAATAATTTGCTTGTAAAAAGAACAAAACAAGTACATAAATAAGTACAAAACGTAAACATATAATTTTCCTAAAATTATATAATTTAAAAATCAGAGCTAGACAATAAAGTTTGACTATGCATCATGGAGGAAATTTTGAGTAACAATGTAGTGGAAATTAAAATGGCGAGTGACGACAAATTAAATGCCCTGGAAGCCGCGATTGGTCAAATTGAAAAATCTTTTGGTAAAGGGTCTGTAATGCGTCTCGGCCAGAACGAATCAGTTGTAGATGTCCAATCAATATCAACGGGTTCACTTGGTCTTGACATTGCATTGGGAATTGGTGGATTTCCTAAAGGAAGAATAATAGAAATCTACGGACCAGAATCCTCTGGCAAAACTACATTAGCGTTACATGCAGTTGCTCAAGCTCAAAAAGAAAATGGAAATTGTGCATTTGTTGACGCAGAGCATGCTTTGGACCCTGTTTATGCAAAAAAGCTTGGGGTAGATTTAGATAGTTTATTAATATCTCAACCTGATGCTGGTGAACAAGCTTTAGAAATCGCAGATACTTTAGTTCGTTCTGGCGCGGTAGATGTGCTAGTTGTTGATTCTGTTGCAGCGCTAGTGCCTAGAGCAGAATTAGAGGGAGAAATGGGAGATACTCATGTAGGTCTTCAAGCCCGTTTAATGAGTCAAGCTTTACGTAAATTAACTGCGTCTATAGCCAAGTCAAATTGTCTCGTAATTTTTATAAATCAAATTAGACTAAAAATCGGTGTAATGTTTGGAAGTCCAGAAACTACAACTGGTGGAAACGCATTAAAATTTTATTCTTCAGTTAGATTAGATATACGAAGAATTGGGTCTATAAAAGATAAAGATGAAGTGGTTGGAAACCAAACTCGTGTAAAGGTAGTCAAAAATAAGGTTGCAGCACCTTTTAGACAGGTAGAGTTTGACATAATGTATGGAGAGGGTATTTCCAAAACTGGTGAACTTATAGACTTAGGGGTAACAGCAGGATTAGTAGAAAAATCAGGAGCTTGGTATTCATATGATTCTCAACGCATAGGGCAAGGTCGTGAAAATGCAAAGATGTTCTTAAAAGATAATCAGTCGATTGCAGATAAGTTAGAGTTTGCAATTCGTCAGAATGCTGGATTAGTTCAAAGTCAAATGCTAGATGAGACTACATCTAATGAGGTTGAGATTATTTAGGTAATATCAAAAACTTATAAGCTATATTTTGTTTTTTCTTCATACTACAACATTGAAATAACATACATATGAACTCATTTTAAAATGCTTATAAATTGAGTTTTTATTATCCATATTTGGCAAATTGTAAGCGTTAATAATACTCTAGACAAAATCGAGGTATTTACCGTACAAATACATTCATCAATTGGTGTTTTGTTTTTGCTCATCTTTGTTTTGTTGGAATGAGAGTTAGTTTCTTTAATGTCAAATGTAAATGATATTCGGTCCACATTTATATCCTATTTTAAAGAGAATGGGCATCAAGAGGTCAATTCTAGTCCTCTTGTCCCAGAAAATGACCCTACACTCATGTTTACTAACGCTGGAATGGTACAGTTTAAAAATGTTTTCACTGGTTTAGAACAACGCGATTATAAAAGAGCGGTCACCTCTCAAAAGTGTGTTCGGGCGGGGGGTAAGCATAATGACCTCGAAAATGTTGGTTATACGGCAAGGCATCACACCTTTTTCGAAATGCTGGGTAATTTCTCCTTTGGTGATTATTTTAAAGATTATGCTATAGAACTTGCTTGGAAACTTATCACTAAAGAATATGGTCTGAGTCCAGAAAAATTACTAGTTACGGTTTATCATGAGGATGAAGAAGCTTTTATACTTTGGAAAAAAATTGCTGGTCTTAACGAAGATAGAATCATTCGAATTAACACAACGGATAATTTTTGGTCAATGGGAGATCTTGGTCCTTGTGGCCCATGTTCGGAGATATTTTATGACCATGGTGATCACATCTCTGGTGGGCCGCCAGGTTCAATTGATGAGGATGGTGATAGATTTATTGAAATCTGGAATCTCGTTTTTATGCAGTATGAACAAACAGAAAAAGGTAGGATAAATTTACCAAAGCCTTCCATCGATACTGGAATGGGATTGGAGAGAATAGCAGCAATTTTGCAAGGCAAGCATGATAATTATGATATAGATATTATGCGTTCCTTGATAGAATCTTCAGCTCGAGTTTCAAATACAGATATTAATGGGGAACAGGCTGTTTCTCTGCGTGTTGTTGCTGACCATTTGCGTGCTGTTGGGTTTTTGATTGCAGATGGCGTATTGCCTTCTAATGAGGGCAGAGGCTATGTTTTGCGTAGGATTATGCGCCGGGCTATGAGGCATCTACATCAACTGGGATGCCAAGATCCAGTTATGCATCAATTAGTTGCTGGCTTGGTGCAAGAGATGGGTGGGCATTATCCAGAATTATTTCACGCGGAAACGTTAATATCACAAACAATTGAATTAGAAGAGACACGTTTTAAGGATACATTGTCACGTGGGTTAAAAATTCTGCAGGAAGAATTGGAAACGAATACTAAAAATAATATTTTAGACGGACCCACAGCCTTTAAACTTTATGACACTTACGGGTTTCCGTTGGATCTCACTCAAGATTATTTAAGAGGTTACAACTGGGAAGTGGATGTTGATGGTTTTGATGAGGCGATGATGGCTCAAAAAAATGCAGCTCGCGCTGCATGGGTTGGTTCGGGTATTAAAAACGAAAGCAAACTATTTTTAGAAATTTTAGAAAGAAACGGTGTCACTGAGTTTTTGGGTTATAGTCAGTTATCATCCCAAGGAATTGTGACCAACATTATCTCAAACAATAATGAGATTAACCAAGCGTCAGAAAACGATGAAGTTATTGTTGTAACTAACCAAACTCCCTTTTATGCAGAATCTGGCGGTCAATTAGGAGACGTGGGTTATTTCTCCTGGCCCGACGGAAAAGCCAAAGTTCAAAATACGACAAAAATATCTTCTCTATTTTTGCATGATTGTAAAATCGAGAAAGGTATAATTACAATACAACAACCGATACAAATGGATGTCGATATTGATAGGAGAAATAAATTACGGGCTAACCACAGCGCAACACACTTATTGCATGAAGCTTTGCGTCAAATACTGGGAGAACACGTTGTCCAGAAAGGTTCTCTCGTAGCTCCAGATAAATTGAGATTTGATTTTTCTCACGGTGTCCCCCTAAAAACAGAACAGCTATCTCTGATTGAGGATATTGTTAATAAACAGGTGCAATTGAATAGAACAGTTGAAACACGGATTATGACTCCAGAAAAAGCGATTTCTGAGGGTGCTATGGCTCTATTTGGAGAAAAATACGGAGATGAAGTTAGAGTCGTGATGATTGGTAGAACTGATGAGGTAGGCAAGAAATCTGCCTGGTCTATAGAGCTTTGTGGTGGAACACATGTAAAAAGAACAGGTGACATAGGTCAAATTAAAATCATATCAGAGTCTGCTGTTGCCGGCGGAGTAAGAAGACTAGAAGCAGTGAGTCAAGACGGAGCTCGTCAATGGTTTGTCGGACGCGAAATACTTTTAACCAAAACGGCAAATCTTCTTAAATCACGAGCGGAGCTTGTTCCTGAGAGAGTCTCTTCCCTATTACAAGAAAAGAAAAAACTAGAAATAGAGCTAGTAAAATTGAGACAGAATATTGTTGCAGGAAATGGTTTTGGTGAAATAAGTGGCTCGGAACGAGTTGGCTCATTTAATTTTATTAGCAAAATTCTTGAAGATACGCCAGCGAGGGAATTGAAATCGCTCGCTGATAAATTTCGTTTAAATGCCTCTGCAACCGTAATATGTCTTGTTTCAATTCAGAGTGAGAAGGTATCAATTGTTGTATCGCTATCGCAAGATTGCGAGGGTCAGCTTAACGCTGTTTCACTAGTTCGAATCGCGTCAGACATATTAGATGGTAAAGGTGGAGGGGGCAGGTTTGATATGGCTCAGGCTGGGGGAAGTAAGCCTGAGAATGCTGCGTTAGCCGTTGAGGCTATCAAGAGAGAGTTAATAACCCTTTAATTTCTAACGGTTTCTGAACACTATTTTAAAAAATATTATAATATATCAAGACATAGCTTTTTGCAGATTGGAATCAAGTGTATCTAGAAACTCGTCTGTTGTCTGATAAGTTTGACTAGCACTTATTAAAATCGCAAGATCTTTAGTCATCTTGCCGCTTTCAATAGTTTTTATACAAACTTTCTCTAATGTTTCTGCAAAATTACTGACTTCCTCGGACTCGTCAAATTTGCCTCGATAACTCAGGGCCCTTGTCCAGGCAAAAATGGATGCAATTGGATTAGTGGATGTCTGCTCACCTTTTTGATATTGGCGATAATGACGTGTGACAGTTCCGTGTGCGGCTTCAGCTTCAATAGTTTGTCCATCTGGTGTCATCAAAACAGATGTCATTAATCCAAGAGAGCCGTATCCTTGTGCAACGGTATCTGACTGAACATCTCCATCATAATTCTTACAAGCCCACACATAACCGCCATTCCATTTCATTGCACAAGCGACCATATCATCTATTAAACGGTGTTCATAAGTTAGCCCCGCCTTATTAAATTTATCTTTAAATTCGTTTTGATAAATCTGTTCGAACAAATCTTTGAAACGTCCGTCGTATGCCTTCATAATTGTGTTTTTTGTTGACATATAAACGGGCCAGCCAAGGTCAAGTCCGTAATTCATGCATGCTCTGGCAAACCCTTTAATTGACTCGTCGAGATTATACATTGCCATAGCCACTCCACCATCCGGGAAATTAAACACCTCATAATGGGATGCCTCTGTCCCATCAGCTGGTTGAAATGTCATGGTAAGCTTCCCCGGTCCCTTAATTAGCATATCTGTAGCTCGATATTGGTCACCGAAAGCATGTCGACCAATAACAATTGGTTTTGTCCAACCCGGCACCAACCTTGGTACATTATTTGCTATTATTGGCTGCCTAAAAACCGTTCCCCCAAGTATGTTTCTTATTGTCCCGTTTGGTGACTTATACATTTTTTTCAAATTAAATTCTTCAACACGCTGCTCATCTGGAGTTATTGTTGCACACTTTACACCTACTCTATATCTTTTGATCGCTTCAGCAGCATCAATTGTAACTTGATCGTCAGTGAGGTCTCTTGCCTCAATACCAAGATCGTAATACTTTAAATCTATATCTAAATAAGGGTGTATCAATTTATTTTTAATTTTCTGCCAGATGATTCTTGTCATCTCGTCACCATCCATTTCTACAATTGGATTTAAGACTTTAATTTTTTTCATGATTGCCCCCACAAATAAAATACTTTTTATTTTATTTAAAATTCTTAACAATAATAGGAAAGGTTTTAAAAACTCACCCTCATCAGATAGATTCTCGAAACAATAGACAATTTATCTACAAATTTCAATAATAACGCATTGATTTAATGAGTTAAATACAAAGTTATTTTAAATATTATTTACCATGAAGATTATCTAGTAACTCATTAGCAGTTTTTGCCCATGAAACATAGTCTAAGTTCGTACTATGCATAAAACCATGCTCTGTAATATGAGTGAGTAACTTTTGCATTGGCTGCCAAAACCCATTAAAATCAAATATATGAAATTTAGCACTCAATAATTTAAGTTGGCACCACGTTAACACTTCCATTGTTTCATCAAGTGAACCAAGACCGCCTGGTAATAGAATAAAATCTGTCGTGTTTTTGTACATCAAACTTTTTCTATCGTGCATTGAACCTGTGATAATTAATTCTGCAACTCCCGTATGTCCAATTTCGTGAGACTGCAGAAATTCTGGAATTATCCCGGTTATATGTGCACCACTGGACAGAGCACCGTCAGCAAATGCACCCATAAGACCGGTTCTTCCGCCGCCGTATACGAGTTTATGACCCTCAGCACCAATCATTTGTCCAATTCGAAAAGCTTCTTTTGAAAATTGCGGAGACATACCATTGGCAGCACCTGCAAAAACGCAAATTGTTTTCATGTCATCCCTAATCAGAAATTTATAATTTTGCATAATACGACAAGTATCTTATCATTAAATCAGTCGTGTTAGCTAGGAGCTAATTAATGAAGAATTCTAAATTATGGTTTATCGGGTTGGCAACAGCCGTTTTCATTGGTGCATTTTATGCTATTCCTTTTTACAATCCATCAACTAGCGTTGATATAGTCGGTGAGCAGCAACAAAATATAAATAAAAACGATGAAATTGAAATCAGTGAAGAAAAGTCAAATAATCTTCAAGAAACAGAAGATAAGTTGCGGGTAACACTAGCTCAGGTAAGTCCTGATGGGTCTAGTCTTTTTGGTGGAGTCGGTCCACCAGGAAAAACTGTAGTTTTATTCAATGGTGATATCATTATTGCTGAGGCAATAATTAATGATAAAGGGGACTGGGTTGCAATACCCGACAAGCGTTTCGAACCCGGCTCTCATTTTATACAATTAGGTATAAAACCTAGCCCAGGTGAAAATGAGTCATCTAGAGTGCAGATACGGGTAGAGTCAGAAAAAGTAGAACAGGATTTATCCAAATTAGATGATACAGGTAATTTACCATTAACACCTGAGACTAAAAGTAACTCGGCAGCAACACAAATATTGAATACTGACATTTCAGATTTAGCGGTCGTTGTAGATATTGAAGAAAATAAACAAGAAAAACCTCTTGTAGTGTTTGTTCCAAAATCAGACGCATCAATACCTATAGTTGTTCAATCACCCGAATTCACAGACAAAAAAGTAAACCCGACAGTGTCTGATATAGAAAAAGATGTTGATAAGTTGCGTTCGGTAGCAACAGTTCTTGATGCAGCAGATAAAATTTCTAACTCGTTGGAACAGGGTGAGTTTATTCAAATTCGAAGCTTATCATGGGAGGATAATTCAAAATTAAGACTCTCTGGATTTGCTGTTGGCGGAACTACAATGCGCGCCTATTTTGATGAACAATTTATTGCTTTAATTTCTCTTAATAAATTTGGCTCAGACTTAAAGAGTCATCGATGGAGCATGGTAACAGAGGCTAATATGAAAGCTAATAGAAAATATAGTTTGCGCGCTGAGTTATTAGATCAAAATGACAAAATCATTAAAGTGTCAGAGCTCAAAATTAGCTCTGATTTACTTGAGGTTGGAAAAGATGGAAGTGATATGATGGTAATTCATAAAGGAGATGCCTTGTGGCGGATAGCCTATAGAGCTTATGGAAAGGGTGTTAGATACGTCGATATATTTAGACGGAATAATGCCCGCATTAGTGATCCAGACTTGATTTACCCCAATCAAATATTTGCCATACCAGATTAAAACTAAAAAAGAGTATTTTTAGAACTATTTGTAGGTTAGAGAGAAATGAGCAAGCTTCATGAATATTTTAGAGAGTCAATAGACTCACAATCTCCTGGGATGCCGGTACGAATAATTTCTGGTCTCCTAGTTATAGTTTTCGCTTTTATCTGGGTTCCTCTTGGATTAATAGGTCTTTTAGGGTTGCTTTGGGTTGTTTACGTAACGAGATATCCAGAAACAATAGACTACCCCAAGGTAAATCCAGAGGATATTTTAGCGCCAATGGATGGTTTAATAACATCAGTTGATACTACCTCAACCCAAAAAAGAATTAGAATTTCGCAACAAATTCAGACTAATAAACTTATCCTAATGCCCTGTCATGGAAAAATTGACATAAATATTTTTATAGATGGTTTGTTTTTGCCTGCTAAAATTTCAAATGCATCTAATTTGAATGCAAGAAGAGAAATTTGCATCAATCAAGATAAAAGTTCCTCATCTTCAAATACTGATTTTGATGTATCTCTAATTTTGTGGGGGAGTCCTTTTGCACGATATTTGGGAAGCCCTGTATTGGAGGGAAGAAAAATGAGGGCAGGAGTACCGATCGCTGTTTTATTACTTCACGGTGAAATAGATATATTACTTCCTCCTCATTGTAATTTACAAGTTACTCTAGGAGATTTTTGTATTGCTGGAAGAACATTACTCACAAAGTTAAATTAATAGATTATAGGTTCATATGCTTGATAAAGCTCTGCTGAAGCACTTAAAACCCACACTTTCTACATTAGCCATTATTTTTATAAAAGCTGGTATTTCTGCTAATACCGCAAGTTTAATTGGCTTCATTTTTGGAATTATAGCCGCTTGTCTAGTTGGTTTTGGTTATTTTTTCTGGGCACTTATATTTTTCATATTTAATCGTATATTAGATGGTTTAGACGGTGCCATCGCAAGAGAGCAGCATCCAACACACTTCGGTGCTTTTTTAGACATAGTTCTCGATTTTATTATATACAGTTCAGTACCTATCGCTTTTGCGGTTTATGACCAAAGTAATAGTTTTGTGGCCTGTTTTTTGATTTTTAGTTTTATAGGGACTGGAACTAGTTTTCTTGCTTACGGAATAATTTATGAGCAAGTTCAAAAAAAAAATATAAAACCAAAGCGTGAAAAAGGTTTTTACTTTCATAGTGGATTTATAGAGGGAAGTGAAACAATTTGTTTTATTGTTTTAATGCTTTTATTTCCATCATTATTCACCATTATTGGTGTTTTTTTTGGTTGTTTATGTTGGTGTACAACCGTACATAGAATTTATTCTAGTTGGCACGACTTTTCCTTGAAATAAAAACTGAATAATTCCATATAAATTCTATAGTAAGCTGGTCAGCAGACTAAAATTGGAGAAAAGTTTGAAATTTGGAATAGGACAAGCTGTAAAACGGGTTGAAGATCGGGTGCTTCTTACTGGTTTAGGCAGATTTACAGACGATATTAACGTTGGAGAGGGCCTATTTGTGCATTTTCTGCGGTCGATACATGCGCATGCTATTGTGAAACTTATTGATTTTGAGGCAGCGTCTAAACTGGCTGGAATTCATCTTATAGCATCCCAGGATGCATTAGATGCAGAAAATATTGGAGAAATTCATTGTCTCGATTTAGTTAAAAATTCAGATGGTACAGAAGTATCAAAAACAACAAGACCTCCAATGGCTAGGGGTATCGTAAGGTCTGTTGGTGATATCGTAGCAATGATAGTTGCCGATACTAAAGAGCAAGCGCTGGACGCTGCTGAATTGATAAGAGTGAAATACGAAACTTTGCCGTCGGTTACAGATACCTATGCTGCCTTATCGCCCGATGCACCTCAACTTTATCCCAATTATCCAGGTAACAAGGTTTTTCACTGGCGCGTTGGTAATCATGAAGAAACTTTGCGTGAGTTTGATGAAACAAATTTAGCTAACCACACCATTATAGAGCTTTCTGTTTTAAACAATAGGGTGGCACCTAATGCTATGGAAATGCGGCAGATTTTTGCAATGCCACATCCAGAACCAGATGGAGATGAGGAATTACTCGTCTGGTGTGGTACCCAAGGAACAGTAAGCTTGGCGAAGCAACTCGCTGAGGCATTAAAACTTGAAAATGGCAAAGTCCATTTGCGAACAGGAAATGTTGGGGGTGGGTTTGGATATAAGATATTTCTTCACCCGGAGCAGCTTTGCGTAACTTGGGCTGCCAAAAAATTAAATAGAGCTGTCCGTTGGCAGCAACAAAGAACGGAGGGCTTTGTCAGCGATTTGCAGGGTCGTGATATATGTAGCCATGCGAGAGCATTGGTTTCTAATACAGGCAAAATAAAAGCTGTGCAGTTTCATAATCTGGCTAATCTTGGCAGCTGGTTGTCAAACTTTGGTGTTTATGTGCCCACTAAATCTACCTGTCGAACTTTAACAACCCTTTATGATATAACAAAAGTTAGCCTTGAGGTGACTGGGGTGGTAACAAATACTCCCGCCATAGATGCGTACAGGGGCGCAGGTCGGCCAGAAGCAAATTATATGATGGAACGCTTAATGGATAAAATTGCGTTTGATCTTGAACTAGACCGTGTAGAAGTTCGAAAGGCTAATTTGATTCAAGCAGAACAAATTCCTTATAAGACAGTTTGCAGTGGTACAATAGACTCTGGTGATATGCCTGCCCTATTCGATGCAGCATTGAGAAATGCTGATGTAAAAGGGTTTGATGATAGATATAAAATTAGTCTTGAGAACGGTTTTCTAAGAGGACTTGGTATTAGTCTTTATTTAGAATCCTGTGGCAATGGAAAAGATGGCGGTGTAGATATACGTTTCAATAAAGAAGGAGAGGTCAACATTTACGCTGCACAAATGGAAAATGGCCAAGGACATCACACAACTTTAACACAGATTTTTTCAGACAGACTTGGATATGACGCAGAAAAGATTAGGGTCATCCAAGGTGACTCACGAATTTCTCCAGCAGGTAATACAGGTGGAGCTAGGATGACTGTAATCCAAGGTTCTGCGACAGCAGAGGCGGCAGAAAAAATATTGGAAAAGGCCAGACCCTTAGCAGCAAAACTGCTCGAGTGTAATGAAAACTATATAGAATTTGAGGAAGGAATATTTAGGCATGCTCAAACGAATGAGACAATTGCAATAGAAGAGCTGGCTAGATATCTTTTTGTTGATGGAGAAGCTCATCCATTTAATTTGAAACATGTATATTCAACTATTGGACCAAGTTTCCCATATGGATGCCATGTAGTAGAGGTAGAGGTTGATAAGTCAACTTTTGTCCCTCACATAAGGAAGTATACCGTAACAGATGATTTAGGCGGTGTCATTAATCCAGATACTTTGGGTGGGCAAATACATGGGGGTATTGCGCAAGGTATAGGGCAAGCGTTGTATGAAAATTTAATATATGACGAAGCAGGACAATGCTTAACTGGCTCATTAATGGATTATACTTTGCCTCGTGCGGATCATTTAACGATGATTTCTCATTACCTTAGTAATACTAAGTGTAAAAATAATTACCTAGGGGTAAAGGGGGTCGGAGAAGCAGGAACTATTGGTGCCCCGCCAGCTGTGGTATCAGCTGTTTGTAATGCGTTGTGTCTCCCACATATTGATATGCCTCTAACATTATCTAAGATATGGGGAAAAGTTAAAGAAGAAAGAGCAAATGGATGACAAATAAAATTACTAAGTCAAATGAAGAATGGAAATCATTATTATCCCCTGAAAGTTATTATGTTACGCGCCAAGAAGGTACTGAAAGAGCATTCACAGGTAAATACTGGGACCATCATGGACATGGTAAGTACAATTGTATATGTTGCGGGGTTCCTTTATTTCATAGTAATGACAAATTTGAGTCTGGGAGTGGATGGCCGAGTTTCACAAAACCTTATTCAGGGCTTGTTGCAGAAAAAGAAGACTTTAGTTTAATGATGCAACGAACAGAGGTTCATTGTGATAAATGCGGAGCTCATCTTGGTCACGTTTTCCCTGACGGACCGCAGCCTACCGGGTTAAGATATTGTATAAATTCCGCTTCTCTTGATTTTTCACGTGAAGATGAGACATAAGTATATGGTAAGAGACTAAAAAAAATATAATAAAATTACATGGTCATATCAGGCACTACAAAAATTTTTGTTATTTTTGCACACCCATCAGAGCAAGTGCGCGCACCTACATTATTCAATCAGAGGTTTGATGAAAAAGGTATTGATCATGTAATGATACCCATTGATGTGCCGCCTTCTAATTTAGCAAATTGTGTTAATTCGTTGCGAGGTATATTGAATGTTCGTGGAGGAGTGGTAACTGTTCCTCATAAGGTGGCATTAGCTAATTTATGCGATAAATTAGGTCCAGGTGCGAAAGCCACTGGAGCGGTAAATGCAGTTCGGTTCGATAAGAATGGAACCTTGCATGGCGATAACTTTGATGGAGTTGGCTTTGTTGCAGGCTTAAAGGATCACAAATACCAATTAAAAAATAAAAACATTTTGTTGGTTGGAGCCGGTGGTGCAAGTCGCGCACTTGCAGCAGAATTAGTCAATGAGCCTATAAAGTGTCTAAAAATAATAAACAGAAATTTCAATAAGGCAAAGGAAGTAGTTCAAATCATTAAAACGGTTAGGAAAACGGATAAGATAGGGTGTTTAAAAAAGGAACAAGTTAATTTTTCAAATTTTGACTTTGTTATAAACTCCACCTCACTTGGGTTGAAATTAAATGATCCTTTGCCTTTCGATGTAGAGGCACTTAATAGAGACTGTGTGGTTTGTGATATTATCATGAAACCAGAAGAAACAGCCTTGCTTAGTGCTGCAAAGAAAGCTGGATTAAGAGTTCATTATGGAAAACATATGCTTGATTATCAGATTTCATTCATCTCAAATTTTATAGGTGCATTTAAGACTTGAAATAATCAAGATACTATAATAGGTGATTTGCAAATAATAATCTTAGAAAATAATAGCGTGTGAAGAAAGATAATTAAATGAAAGAAGAAACAGGTTGGACAGAAGAGAGACTTGCAACGCTTAGAATATTATGGAATGAAGGACTCTCTATTTCTCAAATTGGTCAGAGATTAGGCGTTACACGAAATGCAGTGGCTGGAAAAGCCCATAGGCTAGGTCTTCCAAAACGACAATCACCGATTTCTGTTTCTGGCACTCCTTCTCGAAACAAGGCAAAAAAAAATGAGGAAGATGGGTCTGATTTACCTTTACGACTTGCGCTTCGGAAAATAAGCTGGTCACGTTCAAAATGCGTTTGGCCATCTGGGGATCCTAAAACAACAAATTTTTCTTTTTGTGGTGAGCCAATAGAGCCCGGTAAGCCGTATTGCTATGATCATTGCGTTTTGGCCTATACGAACACTCGTGAAAGCAATTAGTAATGACTGACACTGAGGTTATGCGTGTTTCCTACGCGCCTACCGGTTGGGAAATTATTTCCACTCATTTATTGGTCCAAATATTCTCTAACCATGCAAAAACGACAGTGAAGATGCGTGTAAAAGCTTCATTTTCAAATAGTTTACCGCCACTTGTTTTATATGGACAGGATTTAGAAATTGAAGTTGCTCTTGTTAATCAGATAGCCCAAAACTTGAATGAAATCATAAATGAAGATGGTTCATTAACTCTTTACTTACTTAATGATGTTAACGATATAGAGGTCGCATCGATATGTAATCCTTACACAAATAAAGCATTAGAGGGACTATATAAATCTGGAGATATGATTTGTACCCAATGTGAGCCAGAGGGATTTAGACGTATTTGTTATTATCCAGATAGACCTGACATGATGAGTGTATTCACTACAAGGATTGAAGCGGAGAATAAGTATAAAAATTTACTTAGTAACGGAAATTTGATTGATTCTGGCAAGCTTGACAACAAAAGGCATTTTGTTGTTTGGCATGATCCATTTCCAAAACCAAGTTATTTATTTGCCCTCGTTGCTGGTGATTTGGAGAAAGTTGAAGACAAATTTATTACCGCATCAGGTCGAGAAGTTAATTTGCATATTTATGTTGAACATGGCAATTCACATTTGACTTCTCACGCAATGTTATCACTCAAAAAATCAATGAAATGGGACGAAATGTCTTATGGGTTGGAATATGACCTAGATTTGTATCAAATCGTGGCTGTAAGTCATTTCAATATGGGTGCAATGGAGAACAAAGGTCTAAATATTTTTAATAGTAAATTTGTGCTAGCAGATGAAAATACTGCAAGTGACTCAGACCTAATGCGTGTTGAGTCGATTATAGCACACGAATATTTTCACAATTGGACTGGAAATAGAGTGACTTGTCGTGATTGGTTTCAGTTAACTTTAAAAGAGGGGTTAACGGTTTATCGGGATCAATGTTTTACAGCTGACTCACATGATGAAGCTGTAAAACGAATTGAAGATGTAAGAGCGTTACGTTCAATTCAATTTCCGGAGGACGCCAGTCCAATGGCGCACCCTATTCGGCCTGAAAGGTATTCTGAAATTAATAATTTTTATACGCCTACGGTCTACGAAAAAGGGGCAGAAGTCATAAGAATGCTGGCAAACATATTTGGAAAAGTTGGATTTAGAGCAGGAGTCCTTCTTTATATTAAACGCCATGATGGAAAAGCAGCTACTTGTGATGAATTTCTGAAAGCTATGGAAGATGCTAATAATTATGATTTAACAAATTTTTCTAATTGGTATAAACAAGCTGGTACACCTCATATCCATGTGACCAGGAAGAAAAATAAGTCGGATTTACAATTGACTTTAATTCAAAAAAAGCCAAAAAACATTCGTAAAAAATATAAACCTTTGACCGTACCATTTAGATTTTCTCTGAATGACAAGTCAGGCAATCCGATACCTATTGTTATAAACGAAGAGGTAATGAAATCTGAGCCCTTAGTAATTTTAAATAAGGCGAAAACAATACTATCCATTCGACCTGTCGATAAAACCAAAATCGATGATTTGTTTACAGCGACGCCGGCTTATTTAAAAGGTTTTTCTGCGCCAATTAGGCTTGCTGATGACCGCACTATTGAGGAGCATGTTAATTTGATATCTTTTGACTCTGACCCTTACGTGGTTTGGGACTCTGCACAAATACTATATAATCATGTCATTTTACAAGAATTCGTGAAAAAAACAAATTTAGAACTTGAATCGCAATTAACAGGTGCATTGCTCAAATCCATTGACTCAAAAAAATTTAATGACTCATTTAAGGCTCTTTTGTTAATTCCTCCAAGCCAGTCTGTATTAATGACTGAAGTCGAAAATCCAGATCCACCCAATGTTTTTCTTTCGAAGCAGAATGTTTTAAAGCGCATGAGTAATAGTATTACAAAATTTCTTGAAGGTAGGTTAGACGTTACAAAGTCTAATTTAGATTCTTTTGACGTATCTGGTAGAAGTTTACATAACCAGTTATTAGCTTGGGGCGTTTTGGCAGGCATTGAACTTGCTCAAACTTTGGCTTTAAAACAGGTTTCTTCTTCAAATATGACCCTCGTAAAAGGCGCAATTAATGCATTGAATGATATCGATGTACCCAATCGAAGTATCGCATTACAAAAATTTTATGAACGTTGGAAATCTTATCCATTAGTAATTGAAAATTGGTTTATATGGCACGCCCGTTCAGTGGTCGATGGGACACCAGAAAAATGCAAAAAACTTATGAGACATAAGGCATTTGATTCGGAAAATCCAAATAAACTTCGAGCTGTAATAGGAAGTTTTGCGATTGGAAATCCTGTTTATTTTCATGCAAATGATGGCAGTGGATACGAATTTCTGGCAGAACAATTATTGAGTATAGATAAAAATAATCCACAAATGGCCGCAAGACTTGCTTTACCTTTGACCCGGTTTTCCAATTTTTCTGATGAAAGAAAGAAACTTATGCTTAATACACTTAAAAAATTGAATGTGAATGAAATCTCCCCCGACTTATCAGAAGTTGTTAATAAAACTCTTAATGTTCTGAATTATTGATCATTTTCATTTTGGAAAAGGTAGAACACCAAAATTCTATTTAACGTAAAAAAGCAGGTACATTTTCTGGATCTTCAAATCCATTACCGCCAGTCCATGCGGGTGGTCTTTTTTCATTATAACGAGACCTTTGTTGAGTTTTCTTTGATTTAGTTGAGGAGTCCGTGGCTGGTTCTATGATTTTCTCATTAACGCTTTGATCATTATTTATATTATTTTGTGCATTGAAGTCTACTTTATCTCCTGAAATGGTATGCTCAGGAATAGAAATGGAAATTAGTTGTTCAATTGCTGACAAATATTTTTGATCATCGCTGCTTGCTACCAATGTAAAAGCATTTCCGGTTCTACCAGCACGTCCCGTTCTACCTATCCGGTGAACGTAATCTTCAGCGTTTGAAGGCACATCATAATTAAAAACGTGACTAACAGACGGAATATCAAGTCCACGAGCGGCAACATCAGATGCTATAAGGTATTTAGTTTTTTCTTCTTTAAAGGCTTTTAAAGCTTCAAGTCTTGCTGTTTGAGACATGTCTCCGTGCAAAGTTGATACATTGAATTTATGATTTTTCAGAGACTTAACTAATGAAGCAATATCTTTTTTTCGGTTGCAAAAAATTACAGCATTATTAATACGCTCATCTTTAAGTAATTTTTGTAAATAACTCTGTTTTGACCTTGGAGTGGTTTTGCAAATATATTGAGAAATAGTAGACGCTGTTTGAGCAATTCGAGCAACTTCAATGATTTTCGGATTTAAGACAAATTGGTTTCCAATTTTTTGAATCTCGTCAGATAAAGTAGCAGAAAAAAATAGAGTCTGACGAATTCTCGGGATTAGCGAAACAATTCTCTCCACATCAGGTATAAAACCCATATCGAGCATTTTATCAGTCTCGTCTATAACGAGAATCTTTACATCCTGCAGAAGTACTTTTCCTCTTTCAAAATGGTCGAGTAATCTGCCAGGCGTCGCTATAAGTACATCGACACCCTTTTCCAATGCTGTTTCCTGTTCAGAAAAACTTACCCCTCCTATAAGCAAAGCCATGGAAAGCTCATGGTTCACAGAAAAGTTTTCAAAGGAATCTGCTACCTGTGCAGCAAGCTCGCGAGTGGGCGCAAGTATCAGTGAACGTGGCATTCTAGCTTTTGCAATTCCAGCATCCAGAATGTCTATCATTGGCAGAGTAAATGAGGCTGTTTTTCCTGTACCCGTCTGTGCGGAACCCATTACATCTCTTCCCATTAAGATAAAAGGAATTGCTTTTTCTTGAATAGGTGTAGGAGTTTCATAGCCCAACGCTGATACCGCAGCGCATAAACCCGCACTTAGTCCTAGTTCACTGAATAGAGTTGAGATTTTAATTTTCCTTAAATGTTAAAAGGGTAAAAAATACTTTCATAAATATTTTTGTGAGGTAATACTCTAATTCTGGCTAGTTGGTCAAGCATGAGATATGCACTTAGAATAAGATATTTTTTTAATTTTGAACTTTAGGTGAGCGTTGATGACGAGATTAATATTGGTTCCAGGTTTGCTTTGTACAGCCCAGTTATTCGAGAACCAAACTAATGCCCTTAAAAATATCTGTGATATTAACGTTGCAAACACATTAGGAAGCAATAGTATATTGGAAATGGCGCAGAATATAGTTAAAAATGAAAACTCAAAATTTGTAATTTGTGGGTTATCAATGGGGGGATATGTTGCTCAGATGGTTGCGCAAATAGCACCAGAAAAGGTCATTGGCATGGGGTTATTTTCTACAAGTGGTAGACCGGATAGTAATAAAAAAATAAAACAACGAAGAGAACTGATAGAGCTTTCGAAATTAGGTAAATTCAAAGGCGTAACTCCACGCCTGTTACCAAGTCTATTGTCTAAAAAAGCATTAAAAGATGAAATACTTGTTCAAAAGGTAATTGAAATGGCCAGCAATGTTGGACAAAAAAACTTTACGTTGCAGCAGGAAGCAATAATTGGGAGGCCAGATTGCAGAAACTTTGCGCGTAATGCTAAAATGCCAGTAGAAATACTTGTTGGCGAAGAAGATCAATTAACACCGCCTTTTCTTGCGAAGGAGTTAGATAGTCTATTTTTAGATTCACAATTGACAATTTTGTCGGGCGTTGGACATCTATCTTCAATGGAGGCTCCCGAAAAGGTGACTAAGGTTTTGACAAATCTCTTAGCAAAAGTTTAGTTTACCGCAAAGGCTACAATTTAAATGTCTAATTGGGATATTACATTTTCAGCATGGTCTCTAATGTAGCCAAATCTGAGTTCGGGCTTTTTACCCATCAGCGTTGTTACTAGCCTGTCCGCTTCTCGCCTTTTATCAGCGCCGCTTAAATCGCGTTTTGGAAGGTGTATTCTCGCCAATTTGCGAGTATTTGGATCCATCGTAGTTTCTTTAAGTTGGGATGGTGGCATTTCTCCAAGCCCTTTAAACCTACTTATTTCAACTTTGCTACTTTCGTTAAATTCGTTAATCAAAATTCGCTCTCTATGGCCATCATCTTGAGCATAAAATGTTTTACTACCCTGCGTTATTCTATAAAGAGGGGGTTGCGCCAAAAATAATCTGCCTGCTTCAATTAATTGAGGCATTTCCTGATAAAAAAATGTCATAAGAAGCGCGGCAATATGTGCACCATCTACATCGGCATCTGTCATAATGATGACCTTTCCATATCGAAGGTCTGACAGTTCAAAATGGTTTTGAGTTCTTACACCCAATGCTAAAAGAAGGTCGCTCAGTTCTTGATTTTGAGACAGCTTCTCTGAGGATGCACTCGCAACATTTAGTATTTTCCCCCGCATTGGAAGTATGGCTTGTGTAGCTCTGTTCCGCGCGGATTTTGCTGAACCACCAGCAGAATCACCCTCAACTATGAATATTTCTGTTTGAGTGGTATCACGTTCTGAACAATCTGCAAGTTTCCCAGGCAGCCTCAATTTACGAGTAGCCGATTTACGAGCCACCTCTTTTTCTTTACGACGGCGTTTCCGCTCTTCCATTCGTTCAATTGCGGCATCGAGTAAGTCATTAGCGCGTTCGGGCTCAGCGGATAACCATATTTCAAAACGGTCTTTTACCGCTGTCTCAGTTTGTTTGGCTGCATCGTTCGAAACAAGTTTATCTTTCGTTTGCCCCTGAAATTGTGGCTCCTTCAAAAACACAGAAAGCATACCCGCTGAGCTAGCCAATATATCTTCAGCGGTAAGTTCAGATGCTTTTTTTTGTCCTTTCAAATCTCCGTAAACGCGCATACCTCTGACTATTGCTTGACGGAAACCATTTTCGTGTGTTCCCCCTGAAGGGGTTGGAACCGTATTGCAATAAGATTGGAAAAAGCTATCTTCACCAGGCCCCAACCAGGTAAGTGCCCATTCAAATTTTTGCCCTTCTATTGCTGTTTTATCTGTAAAAGCTGAAGATAGCATTAAGTTTCGTCCTTTTACTGCATCAGAAAGATAATCAGCTAAACCTCCAGGATAACATATTGTTTCACCCTCGGGAATAATCTCATTATCGTTTGTTTTGATGGGACTAATGCATTTCCAACGTATTTCAACTCCTGCAAATAAATACGCTTTTGATTTTGCCATCTTGTATAAAATTGCTGGTTTAAAACTAAAATCATCTCCAAATATTTCAGGGTCAGGAGAGAATTGAATACTAGTTCCGCGTCTATTTGGAGCGGAACCCTCCCTTGTTAATGGAGTGACCGGCTTACCTTTTGAAAAGGACTGTTTATATAATTTTTTATCTCTGACAATCTCTGCATCAAGCTTGACACTTAGAGCATTAACAACAGATGCTCCAACACCATGGAGACCACCAGATGTTTCATACACCTTGTCTGAGAATTTGCCACCAGCGTGAAGCATAGTTAGTATAACTTCCAGGGCAGATTTATCCGGAAATTTCGGATGGGGATCTATCGGGATACCCCTGCCATTATCACTAATTTGTACTGTTTTATCGTTAATAAGTGTTATTTCAATCCAATTAGCATGGCCAGCGACTGCCTCATCCATTGAATTATCTAAAAGTTCCGCAACAAGATGGTGCATCGCTCTTTGGTCTGTTCCGCCGATATACATTCCGGGTCTATGTCTTACTGGGTCAAGTCCTTCGAGTATTTCTATTTGCCCTGCGCTATATTTCTCACTTGATACTGAACTTTCAAATAAATCTGGCATTTTGGCCTAACCCCGCGATATTCATTATTGAAAAACAAATTACTAGACTTAGAATAGAGACGCATCTTTTTAACACAATATATAGAGATTTAGTAAAAATAAAAAAACCCCAAAAAAAAATTTTTGAGGTTTTTAAAATTCCAGTTTTTCGTTGTTTTACGAAGAGTAATACATCTTAAATTCTATAGGTGATGGCGTATGCTCTAAATTAATGACATCCTCCATCTTAAGATCAATGTAACCATCGATTTGTTCATCTGTGAACACATTTCCATCTGTAAGGAATGTTCTATCAGCGCTTAAATTCTCAAGAGCCTCTCTTAAAGAACCACAAACAGTAGGTATTTGTGCTAATTCCTCAGCAGGCAGATCATACAAATCTTTATCCATCGCATCGCCAGGATGGATTTTGTTTTTAATACCGTCCAGTCCAGCCATGAGCATTGCTGAAAAGGCAAGATATGGATTAGCCATTGCATCTGGAAACCGCACCTCGACTCGTTTTCCATTTGGGCTAGATACAAAAGGTATTCTGCAAGAAGCAGACCTATTGCGAGCTGAATAGGCAAGAAGAACCGGCGCTTCATATCCGGGTATCAATCTTTTGTAGGAATTTGTTGACGGGTTGGTAAAAGCGTTTAGTGCTTTGGCATGCTTTATGATACCTCCAATGTAATATAGAGCACTCTCAGATAAATCAGCATAAGAATTTCCCGCAAATAATGGCTTGCCTTTATTCCACAAAGATTGGTGTACATGCATCCCTGAACCATTATCACCAGCAATTGGTTTTGGCATAAATGTAGCTGATAAACCGTATGCATTCGCAACTTGTTGAACGGAATATTTATACAGTTGAAGATTATCAGCGGTTTCGATCAATTCCCCAAATTTCATTCCTAGTTCATGCTGAGATGGAGCAACTTCATGATGATGTTTTTCAACTGGGACTCCCATATCAGCCATTACAGATAACATTTCTCCTCTTACGTCTTGACCTGAGTCAACAGGAGGTACCGGAAAGTAGCCGCCTTTTATGCCAGGTCGGTGCCCAAGATTGCCTTCATCATAATTTTTAGCACTATTATATGGACCTTCTGATGAATCAACCTCATAATATCCTCTATTCATAGATACATCTATTTTGACATCTTCAAAAAGGAAAAACTCTGCCTCTGGACCAAAAAAAGCGGTATCTGCGACACCAGTTGATTCCATATGTGCTATAGCCGCCTTAGCTGTTGAGCGAGGGTCACGGGAATATGGCTGACCAGAGGCTGGCTCAAGCACATCACAGAATAATGCTAGGGTTGGTTGGGCAAAGAACGGATCCATGTAGGCCCTGTACAAATCTGGTTTAAGTAACATATCTGATTCGTTAATAGCTTTCCATCCTGCAATTGATGATCCATCAAACATAAACCCTTCTTCCAGCGTATCTTCGTCGATTGTATCCACATGTTGTGTCAAATGCTGCATTTTTCCTTTTGGGTCAGTAAAACGTACATCCACATATGTCACGTCATTTTCTTTTATCATTTCCATTATTTTTTTAATATCTGACATTTATTGTCCTTTCATTCAAAATTGTTACATTCTCTCCAATGGATAGTTTGCCGTAATAAATAATTTAGAGTGTAAATTGTCGAGACTTTGGGCAAAGTCCTAGACAGCCTCAGCACCTTTTTCTCCTGTGCGTATTCTAATCGCCTCATCTATAGATGAAATGAATATTTTTCCGTCACCTATCCGCCCTGTTTTGGCGGCATTTTGGACCGCTTCCAGAACGGTCTCGAGCATTGTGTCCTCTATGACTACTTCGATTTTCACTTTGGGTAAAAAGTCGACTACGTATTCGGCACCACGATAAAGTTCCGTGTGCCCTTTTTGACGTCCAAACCCTTTTGCTTCTATCACTGTTATTCCTTGAATTCCAACTTCATGAAGAGCTTCTTTAACTTCATCAAGTTTGAATGGTTTAATTATAGCTTCAATTTTTTTCATAATTTAACTCTCTATATTGTAAAATAATTTAGATAATAAACCGTGGATAGCTTCGTCGAATTTTTCCAAATTTTGAACATTAAATTTAAAGAAAGAAAGTTGTGTTAAACGTCACAAAATCATAATCATTACCTTAATAAAAATCGTATTAAAGTAACGGTAGGTATTTTGAGATGCAATATGCCGCTTCATTTTTTCCTTAATTCTAAATTTCTGCATAAAATTTGTGCAATTTTCACATATAATTATGGCATAATTGTTCCAGCTTATCGCAGGCTTCTTGGATAAGGATGTCTGAATTTGCTGAAGAAAATCTAATAAAACCCTCTCCATATGTCCCAAATGCAGTCCCAGCCAGGGCTGCCACTCCATACTCTTCAAGTAGCTGAGCTTGTAAAATTTCCGATGAAATATCTAATTTACTAATATTCGGAAAAGCATAAAAAGCTCCACCCGGCATTTGGCATTCTATTCCTCTGATTTTATTTAAATTTTTTGTGATAAGTCTCGCTCTCCTCCTGAAGGCAATTCTCATATTTTCAACACAAGTTTGTTCGCCTGTCGTTGCTGTCAAGGCTGCATATTGCGCAGCAGTGTTAACACATGAGTGATAATTTATGCCTAGCTTATCAGCAAATTCTATTGTTGACTCGGGCCAAATTCCGAATCCAACCCTCCAACCTGTCATTGCGTAGGTCTTTGACCACCCATTGAGAATAATTAATCGATCCCGAATTTCTGGGTAGCAAAGTAAAGAATGAGGTGGAGTATCGAAAACTAACCGGTCATAAATTTCGTCAGAAAAAACCGTTATGTTAGGATACTCAGCCAGACCCTCTGTTAATTTTTTAATTTCTGAAGGAGGAGTAACTCCACCAGTGGGGTTGTGAGGAGTGTTGAGCATTATTAGGGTTGTCCTATTTGTAATTTTACTTAAGATTTCATCTGCATCGAAAGAAAACCCTTTACTCTCGCGAAGTTTATAAAAAATTGGTTTTGCGCCCGAATATGCAACAGCCGACTCATAAATTGGAAAACTTGGATTGGGTAGTATAATCTCGTTTCCTTTCCCACCATAAATCATTGCTGCAATGAATATGATTGGTTTTCCACCAGGGGTAATTTGAATTCTTGAGATGGGTGGACAAAACCCATACCGCTCTGAGAGATCCTCATTAACCGCTTCTCGCAAAGGAATGATACCTAAAGATGGCGAGTACCCATGTGCACCATCTCGTAATGCTCTCACACCAGCTTCAACTATGTGTTCAGGTGTGCTAAAATCTGGTTGTCCTATTCCTAAATTGATTATAGTTTTTCCGGATTTTTGAAGTTTGCTGGCTTTATCCAAAACACTAAAGGCTGTCTCTGTACTTAAGTTAACAAGGTTTCTATTTAGCATTTAACAATCCCTTATTTTTTGTTTCTGAAGCGGCTAAAAATTGCATCTGATTTTAATATCAGAGTTTTTCTTTATGCAGAATTTTTTATTTCACTTTTATTTTAACCTTATGATTTATTGAATTAGTGTGTTGCAACAAAAATTCTCTTGCTGTAATACGCTTCTTACATAATGTTATCAATTTCATTGAGTATTGATGGCGGGTGTAGCTCAGTTGGTTAGAGCGCCAGTTTGTGGTACTGGATGTCGCCGGTTCGAATCCGGTCACTCGCCCCATTCCTCATTGTTTGTTTTTCACAATATGTTTATTTAATTTTAAACGAGTTTTAGAGTTTCTTTTGGAATACGCAATCATTTAATTTTCGCTGTCGGTTGATTGGTTATTGTAAATTTACTGGAGGATAAGCCTAATGAAATTAAATGTATTTTTTTCAATGAAGTTTATTGGTGTTGACGCAATCATCTTATTTTTGTAGCGATAGGGGTTATTTTATTGCGGGCGTGGCGAAATTGGTAGACGCGCCAGATTTAGGTTCTGGTATCTCACGATGTGGGGGTTCAAGTCCCTCCGCCCGCACCATTTAAACAGAATGCTTTATTAATAAAGATTTCAGTATTGACAGGTACGCTGATTTATTCTTTAGCAAATAGATTTGAAAATTAGGAAATACACAGCATGGAAATAAAATTGTCGCTTAATGAAGGACTATTGCGTGAATTTAATATTGAAATAAATTCTAGCGATATAGACCAGCGTGTCGCTAATAAATTGACTGAAATTTCGAAAACCGTGAAGATGCCAGGATTTCGTCCAGGAAAAGTACCTATATCAGTTGTAAAAGCAAGATATGGAGAACAATCGAAGGGAGAGGTAATTCAAACAATGCTGGACGAAGCGGCCCGTGAAGCAATAGAATCAAATAAATTAAATCTTGCAAGCCAACCAGCACTTGACATAACTTCTTACGAAGATGGAAAAGATTTAGAGGCATTGCTTAAATGCGAAGTTCTTCCAGAAATTGCCTTGCCAGAAATATCGGCACTATCAATTAAAAGGCCAATTTTGCCGATAGACGAGTCTGAAGTTAAAAACGCAATGCAGAGACTAGCAACTGAAAATAGTCCAACTGAAAAAACAAAAAAAAATTACAAAGCCGTACTGGGCGATATAGCAATAATTGATTTTGAAGGTTCCATAAATGGAGTGCCATTTGAAGGAGGCGCTGCAAAGGGTCATTCGTTAGAGCTAGGAAGCAATACTTTTATCCCTGGATTTGAGGAAGGAATTTTGGGGATGAAAGCAGAAGAACATCGGCACATTGATGTGTCCTTTCCAGAGAATTATCAAGCATCACATCTTGCGGGAAAACGGGCTGTTTTTTCAGTTACATTAAACGAGATTCGCACTAAAGGTGAGCCAGTTATAGATGACTCTTTAGCAAAGAGGCTGGGGTTTGAAAACATATCCTCACTCGAGAAAGCAGTCAGTGGGCAAATTAGCTCTCAACATGCACCAGCGCTTCGTCAATTGCTCAAAAAAAATATTTTAGATCAGCTAAATGAATTTGCTCAATTCGACGTTCCACCAACTTTGCTCTCATCAGAATACAACGTAGTGGCAAAATCCATGAAATCAGAACAGGGTATCGTAGATAATGAACAAGATGACAATGGGCAGTCAGACGATAAAAAGGCGGATGAAGGCCTAGATGAGGCAACCAAGAAAGAAGTCTTAGCCATTTCTTCTCGCAGGGTAAGGTTAGGATTAATGTTGACCGAAATTGGACGTACCAATAATTTAACAGTATCAGAAGAGGATACAAAAAGAGCAATTTTTGAGCAGGCTAAGAATTATCCCGGGCAGGAAAAACAAATTATCGAATATTATCAAAAAAATCCTGAAGCAGCACGGCAGCTATCAGGACCTCTGTTCGAAGATAAAGTTATTGACTACATATTAGAACTAGCGAACGTAACTGATTTTGAGACTAATATTGACGAGTTATACCGGTCGGACGAGGTTGGGGGGAACAAAAAAACTCAGGAAACTGCAAAGAAAAAAACCAAATCCAAGACAAAAAAGCTAACAAATAAAGCTGACAACTCACCTGCTATGAAGAAAGCAAAATCGAAAAAAGCTTTGCGTAAATCTGATTTTTCATCAAATAAGAAAGATTCAGCTATAAAAAAGTCAGCCAAAAAGAAGCCAGGCAAAAAAAACCTATAGCGGAGGATTTGCATAAATTTCTTGGCACGAAGTTTAATTAGCTATACCTTTAATGAGTTTGCAAAACTGTCACATGCCGAAGAAAGAAAAGCCAACAGCTGATTTTGATACTTACAAAAAGGAATAGACAATAATGATAGGTAATCTGCCACAAGAAAAGTCTGCTTTGATCCCAATGGTTGTTGAGCAAACAAATCGAGGCGAACGTTCTTACGATATTTATTCTCGTTTATTGAAAGAACGGATAATATTTTTAAACGGTCCTGTTGAAGATATGATGGCTTCGGTAGTGTGTGCCCAATTATTATTTCTTGAATCAGAAAATCCTTCGAAAGATATTTTTATGTATATTAATTCTCCCGGCGGTGTAGTGACTTCTGGGATGGCAATCTATGACACTATGGAGTATATTCGACCAGATGTGTCAACTGTCTGTATCGGTCAAGCTGCATCAATGGGTTCGCTTCTGCTTACCGCAGGTGCAGCTGGAAAACGACATTGTTTACCAAATTCTCGAATAATGACACACCAGCCATCTGGGGGTTTCCAAGGCCAAGCAACAGATATTGAGATCCACGCAAAGGAAATAATTAGTCTGAGGAGCAGACTTAATAGAATATATGAAAAACACTCTGGGAAATCATTAAAGCAAATCGAAAAAATAATGGAACGTGATACATTTATGTCTCCAGACGAAGCAAAGGAGATGGGACTAATTGACGAAGTTGTGTCTAAGCGCCCGTTACCAGAAAAAAGTTGATAAAAAAATTAAAAAAAATGTATTCCTGAAAAAAAACTAATTTTAAACAAGTTTTAATGACAAGTCGTATTTATCTGATAACATGTCGTTATATAAAGATGCCAAATCTTAAATAAAAAGGATTAAAAGCAATGGCAAAATCAACGGACGATAGCAAATCTACTTTATTTTGCTCTTTTTGTGGTAAGAGTCAGCATGAAGTGAAAAAACTGATTGCTGGACCAACAGTATTTATTTGTGATGAGTGCGTTGAATTATGTATGGATATCATTCGAGAGGAGCATAAGGGCAGTTTCGTTAAAAATAGTGAAGGGGTTCCCTCTCCGATTGATATCAAAACAGTGCTGGACGATTATGTTATTGGTCAAGAAAACGCGAAGCGCGTTCTATCCGTTGCTGTACACAACCATTATAAAAGGCTTGCGAATGCAGGAAAGGTCGGTGACCTTGAAATTTCTAAATCAAATATAATGTTAGTTGGTCCAACAGGTTCAGGAAAAACTCTTTTAGCTCAAACGCTTGCTCGTATACTAGACGTACCTTTTACTATGGCAGATGCAACAACACTCACCGAAGCAGGTTATGTTGGAGAAGATGTCGAAAACATAATCCTAAAATTACTTCAAGCTGCAGATTATAATGTTGAAAAAGCGCAAAGAGGTATCGTTTATATAGATGAGGTTGATAAAATTAGCAGAAAGTCAGACAATCCGTCTATTACAAGAGATGTATCAGGAGAGGGTGTTCAGCAGGCATTGCTAAAAATTATGGAAGGAACGGTTGCATCTGTTCCGCCTCAAGGTGGGAGAAAGCATCCGCAACAGGAATTCTTGCAAGTTGATACCACTAATATCCTATTTATTTGTGGTGGTGCGTTCGCTGGGTTAGAGCGACTGATAGCTGACAGAACAAACTCCACAGGCATTGGATTCGGCGCTACGGTCCGGGATAAAGATGAGCATAAAATTGGTGAGATACTTACTAAGGTTGAACCAGAGGATCTCGTTAAATTTGGTCTAATACCAGAGTTTATAGGGAGGCTACCTGTCATCGCCACATTGGAAGATTTAGATGAGGATGCGCTAGTTCAGATACTAGTTGAACCTAAAAATGCTCTAACTAAGCAATATAAGGCACTTTTTGAAATGGATGAGGTGCTCCTTGAATTTAGGGAAGATGCGCTGAGAGCAATAGCAAGAAGAGCAATTGAACGGAAGACAGGTGCTAGGGGACTTAGGTCCATATTAGAGAGTATACTAATGGATACAATGTTTGATATACCGACTTCAGATAACATAGATAGCGTGGTAATTAATGAAGACGTAGTGGTATCGAATGCAGCGCCGTTGCTTGTTCACTCTTCTGTTTCTAAGCAAGACTCGGGGGCCTAATCAATTTAAAAAATTCAATATTTCGGGAAATTATCAAAATTATTTTAGGTAACTTTTCACATTAAATTTGACCCCCGAAAACTTTAGTTTGATAATATTAACAATAATATAAATCGAACAAATGTACTCAAACCAAAAAAAACGTTCTTATGTTTGCCAAACTCTCCCCTTGAAATCTGTAATTTTAATATCACATTGTAGATTGAAACAATTAAGTGATTGGATGCCATCCGGTTATGTTAATTGCATTATCATGAATTAAAATTTTATTTTTAACTTAGATAATTCACAAAGGAAATTTTTAATGCCTGATATTGACGAAACTCAAACCATTCCTATCCTTCCATTAAGGGATATCGTTGTTTTCCCTCATATGATAGTTCCTTTGTTCGTTGGACGAGACAAATCAGTGCGGGCATTAGAAGCTGTTATGGCTCAAAATAAGCAAATTTTATTGCTCACCCAAACAGACGCTAGCACAGAAGATCCATCTTCTAATGACTTATATCGTGTTGGAACTCTTGGAACCATTCTGCAACTTTTAAAACTTCCAGATGGGACGGTGAAAGTTTTGGTGGAGGGCGGTGGACGTGCTCAGGTAAACGAAATCAATGATTCAGGCGAATTCCTGATGGCAAACGTGAATGAAATACGCGAAGAAAAGGTAATTGACCCAGAAATCATAGCTTTAGGAAGAGCAGCAATACATCATTTTGAAGACTATATAAAGCTTAACAAAAAAATTGCATCCGAAGTTTTGGCATCCGTTAATCAACTGGAAGATACAAATAAAATTGCTGATACGTTATCCTCACATGTTGCAGTGAGCATTGAAGATAAACAGCAATTACTGGAAAAACTAGACGTTCGTACTAGGCTGGAAAAGTTGTATGAGTTGATGGATGGAGAAATCAGCGTATTGCAGGTCGAGCGCAGAATAAGAAGTCGTGTTAAGAGGCAGATGGAAAAAACCCAGCGAGAGTATTATCTTAATGAACAAATGAAGGCTATTCAAAAAGAGCTCGGTGAGACCGAAGACGGTAAGAATGAAATTGATGAAATTGAAGACAAAATAGTAAAAGCTAAATTGCCCAAAGAGGCAAAAGAAAAAGCTTTGAATGAGCTCAAAAAACTTCGCAATATGGGCCCAATGAGTGCTGAAGCAACAGTGGTAAGAAATTACCTTGATTGGATGGTTGCACTGCCATGGAAAAAAGCGAGCAAATTAAAGATCGATATTCAAAACGCACGACAGATTCTGGATGACGATCATTATGGGCTTGACAAAGTAAAAGAACGCATAATCGAATTTTTAGCAGTTCAAAAGAGAACAAAAAAAAATAAGGGGCCAATACTTTGTCTTGTTGGTCCACCGGGTGTTGGGAAGACCTCCCTCGGTAAGAGTATTGCCAAAGCGTCAGGCAGAAAATTTGTAAGGATGGCACTCGGTGGCGTCAGAGATGAAGCAGAAATTAGGGGTCACCGAAGAACTTACATTGGTTCTATGCCTGGAAAAATATTACATGGAATGAAAAAAGCGGAGAAGAACAACCCCCTATTTTTATTAGATGAGATAGATAAACTTGGTTCAGATTGGCGCGGTGACCCTAGTTCTGCACTGCTGGAAGTTTTAGACCCAGCGCAAAATAATACATTCCAAGACCATTATCTGGAAGTTGATTTCGACTTGTCTAATGTAATGTTCATAACGACGGCTAACAGCTTAAACATGCCGGAACCATTGTTAGATAGAATGGAAGTTATTGAACTATCGGGATACACAGAGGACGAAAAAATTGAAATTGCAACCAATCATCTTTTGCCAAGACAGCTTAATGAGCATGGAGTAGAGAAAGGTGAAATATTAATATCTCGGGATACAATCAGAGATATAGTTAGATATTATACAAAAGAGGCCGGCGTTCGGGCATTAGAACGATCTTTGGCTAAAATAGTAAGGAAATCACTAACTAAAATTGTTACGGGCCAGGCAAAAAGTTTGAATGTTGACACCGAAAATTTATCTGATTTTATGGGCGTAAGAAAATTTAAGTTTGGTGAAATAGATGCAGAGGACCAGGTTGGCGTTGTGACGGGGCTTGCTTGGACTAAAGTCGGTGGCGAATTATTGCAAGTCGAGGCTGTTAAAGTTCCAGGAAAAGGAAAAATATCGTCCACCGGAAAACTTGGAGATGTAATGAAAGAGTCAATCCAAGCTGCAGAATTTTATGTTAAGTCTAAGGCAAAAGACCTTGGTATCGACCTATCAAATGCTGAAAAATTCGATATACATGTTCATGTACCAGAGGGTGCAACACCAAAGGATGGTCCATCTGCGGGTATTGCAATGGTGACCTCAATTATCTCCGCCCATTTAGGCCTTGCTGTAAAAAAGGATGTAGCGATGACTGGTGAGATTACATTGAGGGGGCAGGTTTTGCCTATTGGTGGTCTAAAAGAAAAAATGCTTGCTGCATTAAGAGGCGGAATAAAAACCGTTATCATACCAAAAGATAACGAAAAAGATTTAGAGGATATCCCAGAAAATGTTAAAAGTGGTTTGGCGATCGTCCCAGTTTCTATAATAGATGAAGTGATAAATTTGGCGTTTTTAGAAAAACCTAAACCGTTGGTAGAAAAAATTTCTTCTTCAATTCCTCCTGAGTCTGGCTCTGTTTCGGATATTGTTGCTCACTAACCTGATTTTAGGTAAAATTTCGAAAAAAATCCGTATATTTTGATTGATTTGATGGGTCGTAGCGCATATTGTTTACCCTTACAACTTACTTTTAGGAAGGGAAAACTCAATGAATAAAAACGACCTCGTCGCATCTGTTGCAGAACATTCTTCACTAACTAAAGCCGATGCTGCTAGAGCAGTTGATGCTGTTTTCGCATCTATTGAAGGTTCATTAAAAAGTGGTGATGAAGTTAGAATCGTTGGATTTGGTACTTTCTCCGTTGCATCTCGTGCTGCAACTACAGGCCGTAACCCAAGAACTGGTGAGACAATTCAAATAGCAGCGTCTAAGCAGCCAAAATTTAAGGCTGGAGCTCCACTAAAGGCTGCAGTTAATAATTAAATATTCTAGTTAACCTTTTGGCTAAAAAGTAAATGGCAATTGGTTCTGGGTGGTTAGCTCAGCTGGGAGAGCAATTCGTTTACACCGAATAGGTCGGGGGTTCGAACCCCTCACCACCCACCATAAAAAAAGCGATGGCTACGCCTCGCTTTTTTTTATAAATTACGATAATATTTAACAAAGTTTTAGATTTTTTATTTTTTGCTTTTTACGAATGGCTTTTTTCAGAAATTAGAAAATTGGATAACTTCTTCGGAGTTCACATGGATTATAATGATAGAAAAGGTCATAAAGATTTAAATATAACATTGACTGAAGAGGTCAAATCAGAAAGCGAGCTATTGCGACAATTAGAAGTTTTGTTGTCTGATTTTCCCGATTATGATTCCCCTTATTTACGAAGCGATGGAGACATCATTATCAGTCTCATTCCTGACATTAAACAAAAAAGAAAGACGACAAGCAACCTCACTAATGCGATCAAAAAAATGATGAATAATTGAGTATGTTTCTAAATGTGTAATCGTCTTTCCTAAAGTAAATTAATTAATTGCCGAATTTATAGCTTTTTTTAATTCTCGTAACTCGGTGCATTGCGTGAAGCAAATGTCATCAATTTTAACCAGATTTTCTTTTGCTTTTTCAACGTCACCTAAAGCTAAGTATAATTCACCTTGATATTCCAAAGCCCCTAAATGTTTTGGATCTATTTTCAAAGCTTTCTCATAATGGAAGGAACTTTTGTCATATTCGCCAGTTTTACGAAACGAAAATCCTAAATAGTTGTGAATATCAGCGTCATTTGGGTTATCTTGCACAAGAGCCTGCAATATGGGTAATGCACTATCAAATTTTTCTGATTTGATTAATTTCACAGCTTCATAATATTGTTTAGAATGGTCGGCGCTACTATGGCTTTTGTCGCTAGAACTGCTGCCTGCAGCATGAACTGTAGAAAAAGAAAAAACACAAATAAAAATGCCGGTAAATAAAAGTTTTAGAATAAGATTTATCTTTTGGTTTTTCAAAAACGAAAATAACTCAGGTAATTTAAAAGACGGTGTCGTCGTGTGGTACATTCTTCTCTCCTTAAAAGTGTTTTTTACGTTTATATAAAGCTTTTAGATCTAAGAATTTTGATTTTTTAATTTATAGAATGTTGCTTGACAGTCTTAGGCTGTTGGTCTAATTCAAAACTTAAGAAAAACAGATTGATACCAGACCTTTTTTTGGTTTGTTAATGGGGGTGTAGCTCAGTTGGTTAGAGCGCTGGCCTGTCACGCCAGAGGCCGCGGGTTCGAGTCCCGTCACTCCCGCCATCCTTAATCACTTTACTTCAATTGTTTTATGTCAAAAATAAATTATTTCGAAGATTGAGTTTTCGCTTTTAAAAATAAATGGGAATTTAATTTGCAAAAT
>CACPDC010000001.1 GCA_902632595.1 uncultured SAR116 cluster alpha proteobacterium | reverse complement strand
ATGTTTACCTTACAGACGATAGGTAAATAAACGTCTAAAATACCTGAACCCCTCTCCCTAATGGCCTTGCAGTGACACGATTTTCAGCATGGAACGTAATTAAAAATGGATTTACAAACCAATCAGGTTGGTCCAGACAATGGCGTGATCCAGAACCTCAATCGAATTATGATATTGTAATCATTGGTGGAGGCTTACACGGACTTGCAACTGCCTATTATCTTGCAAAAAATTTTAATCTAAAAAATATAGCTGTCGTTGAAAAAGGATGGATTGGTGGAGGAAACGCTGGACGAAATACAACAATCGTGCGTTCAAATTATATGCTTAAGGGAAACCGCGAGTTTTATGAAGACTCACTAAAACTGTGGGAAAATTTAAGCCACGAGCTGAATTTTAACGTAATGTTCAGCCAGCGTTCCCATATAACACTTTATCACACACCTGGTGCCTTAGACTCAGCAGCTAGAAGATATAATATAATGCGTCAAACTGGTTCAGATGCTGAAATATGGCCCCGCACAAAACTAAAAAAGGAAATTCCACATCTTAATTACGCTAATGATGCTCGTTTTCCAATCCATGGCGCTCTTGTTCAGAAAAGAGCAGGAACAGCGCGGCACGATGCTGTTGCCTGGGGATATGCCCGTGCTGCAGACAAGCTTGGTGTTGATATTATCCAAAAATGTGAGGTTACTGCTATTAAGCGTAAAGCACAAAAGATTGTCTCTATAGAGACTAACAGAGGTAAGATTTCAGCAAGAAAAATTGCTCTAGCCGTTGCCGGTAATACCTCCAGATTATGGCAATTAGCCGATTTGGGAAACTTACCAATTGAAAGCCATAAATTACAGGCGTTTGTGACGGAGCCACTTAAACCATTGCTTGACCATGTAATCGTATTCGGCGTAGGGGGTGCCCATTTTTATATATCACAATCGGATAAAGGGGGCTTGGTATTCGGTGGTGATATAGATTGGTATAAATCTTATGCTCAAAAAGGCAATTTACACATTGTGCAAGATGTATCTGAATCTGCACTATCTCTTCTGCCATGCCTAGGGCGAGTAAAATTATTGCGACATTGGTCTGGAGTAGTTGACATGTCCATGGATGGCTCGTTTTTCATGTGTAAGACACCATTGGATAATTTATACTTAAATGCCGGCTGGAACTATGGAGGATTTAAAGCAAGTCCTGCATCTGGCTGGTATTTTGCTGATCTTATAGCTAATGACCGACCAAACGATATAATTAAGGGTCATAATTTAGAACGGTTTAAAACAGGGCATCATATTGACGAAAGCGGTGCAGGTCCTGACCCGAAATTGCATGGTTAGGATTTAAAGAGATGCTACAAATAAAATGTCCTTTTTGCGGTAAGCGCGACCAAACTGAATTTAGTTATGGTGGTGATGGCCAAATAACCTACCCAGCTTTGGATGCAGATGAAGATAGCTGGCATGATGCAGTTTTTCTGAGACAAAATATCTATGGCAGACAAATCGAAACCTGGCAGCATTCTTATGGATGTCGCTCATGGCTACTAGTTGAGAGAGATACTGTAACACATGAGATTTTTTCTGTGAAACTTTCTCATAGCGATTGGCAAAAACAAGTTGAGAAAAGCAAATGAAGTCTGCACGTATAAACAACGTTTTACATCCACAGGAAACTAAGGATGATATAATACATTTCTATTGGAATAAGAAAAAATATTTTGCCAAAAAAGGCGATAGTATCGCAGCAGGATTATTAGCTAATAATCTAAATATAATAGGAAGAAGCTTTAAATATCATAGGCCACGTGGCGTAATGTCGGCTGGTGTTGAAGAAGCTGGGGCACTTGTAACTATTGGATTTGGTGCTCGTACAGAACCAAATATCCGAGCAAGTACCGCAGAATTAACAGATGGACTACATATCTATTCTCAAAATGCCTGGCCATCTGTCAAATTTGATTTTGGAAGTATTTTGAATTTTCTTGGTAGATTTTTTGCTGCTGGATTTTATTATAAAACGTTTATGGGCATACCTCCATTCGAATGGGGACGAGGTACTAGAATATGGATGTTTTTCGAACGTTTTATTAGAAAAGCCGCAGGATTAGGAAAATCGTCAAGACTGCCAGACCCAGATTACTATGAGCATCTTCATACTCACACGGATATTTTAGTAATTGGAAGTGGTCCCTCGGGTCTGCAAGCAGCTATATCTGCCGCAAAAACAGGGAAAGATGTATTGATAGTAGAACAAGATTATATTGTCGGCGGAAGCTATCTAAATCAGCAAAACAAAAAAGAATTAGAGGAGCAAGAAGAACTTCTAAAAAATCTTGGCGTTACTATTTTAACACGTACAACTGCTTTCGGCTTATATGACAACACAACTGTTGGACTTGTTGAGATCATTCCCTTGGAGGGGCAAAAAGATTTACTAAAAAAACCAAAACAAAGATTTAATATTTGTAGAGCGACCAATGTAATATTAGCTACTGGTGCTATTGAAAGAGTTTATGCATTTATAAATAATGATTTGCCAGGAATTATGAGCGTAAACTCTGCTCGTGCATATCTTAACCGGTACGGAATATTAATCAGCAAAAACATTGTTATCTCTACCAATAACGATTCTGCCTATGAAACGGCATTAGAATTAAAAAATGCTGGAGCAAAAGTTACTATATTGGAAATTCGTGAGCAAATTGGAGATAAGCTCTTGCGTCAAATTTCGGGGAGCGGAATAAATTTGTTTCTTGGGTCTGGCGTTGCTAAAGCAGAAAAAGGGTTTAACAATTCATCTATTAATAAAATTAAAATAGTTGAGATGACAGATGATGGATGGCGTTATGCAGGAACTCTCTTTTGTGATTGTCTTCTAATATCTGCTGGATGGTCTCCAGTTATCCATCTCGCTTCACATCAAAATTTTCCAATAAATTGGGATGAAGAAAAAGCGTGCTTTATCTCATTTGGAGATGAGAAATCAGTTTTTCTTGTAGGTTCTGCTGCTGGTATTTGGCAGCAAAAACAATGTATTAATTCAGCAAAGGAATTGTTTAAATACAAATCAAAACAAAAATATAAACATTCTTTAATTAAAGGTGGTTGGGAGACGCCAATTGCACCCTTATACGAAATTCGCTTGGCTTCAATCAAGGGTAAGGCGTTTGTTGACCCACAGAATGATGTTACCACTTCTGATATTCGTCTGGCACATCAAGAAGGTTTTATATCAGTGGAACATATGAAACGATATACAACTTTGGGCATGGCAACAGATCAGGGCAAGATTGGCAATATCATCGGCCTTGCCTTAATGGCTGATGCGCTTAACTGCTCAATAAGTCAAGTTGGAGTAACTCGCTTTCGACCCCCTTATACATCTATTTCACTGGGCGCGCTCGCAGGCAGAAACAGGCAGTCTCACTTCAAGCTAATCAGAAGAACACCTTTTAATAATTTTTCTCTTAAAAACAATGCTGTGATGATTAATACAGGATTATGGCAAAGGCCGTGGTATTATCCTGAGCAATCTGAAACGTTGGACTCATCTTATAGAAGAGAGGCAACTATAACTAGAAAAAGTATTGGTATTTGCGATGTCAGCTCTCTTGGAAAAATCATGATACAAGGTCCCGATACAACTGAATTTATTAATCGAATTTATACTAATCAGTTTAATAGCCTGCCCGTTGGAAAAGCTCGTTACGGTATAATGCTCCGTGACGATGGCTTTGTATTTGACGATGGCACGACCTGGCGACTAGCCGATCACTGTTATCTTATGACAACTACAACTAACAATGCAGCCTCCGTAATGACAAAGTTAGAAGAATTATTGCAGTTACGATGGTCTAACTTAAACGTTCAGATAACTTCGGTAACTGACCAATGGGGTGGTTGTGCAATTGCTGGACCTAATTCACGAAATTTACTATCAAAAATCATAGATAATCCGGTCGAAATAGCGGAAGAATCACTTCCTTTTATGGGAGTTAAACAAATCTCGATACAAACTGTGATTTGTAATATTGCACGCATCAGCTTTTCTGGCGAACTTTCTTACGAGATTTATATTCCGAGTGATTATGCACAATCAGTCATGGAATTGATCTGGAGCAGAGCTCAGGAATTCGAATCCTGTCTTTATGGCCTTGAAGCTCTTGGAACAATGCGGATAGAGAAAGGGCATGTAACAAGCGCTGAAATTGATGGGAGAGTAACTATCGAGGATATTGGACTCGGTGGGATGGCTTCCAAGAAAAAAGATTTCGTCGGAGGTATTCTTAAAAATAGAAAAGCCCTAAATCACTCAGATAGACCGCAACTAGTTGGTATTTTTCCAAAAAATAAAAACAAATCTTTTAAAGTTGGAGCATTATTAAATGAGGCTGGACTTTCAAAAGGTCATCCTATTGGATGGGTTACCTCTGTTACCTTCTCACCTGCACTAGGGCATTGGATAGCACTTGGTTTTATTGAAGGAGGCTTAAACTCTGTCAAGGACAAAAATATAGTTTTATCTGACAAATTGCGCTCTAATTTTTTAGACGTAGAAATTGTATCTCCGCATATGTTTGACCCAGAGGGAACAAGATTGTATGGTTAAATCTTCTAACATTTCTCGCATCAACGCACTAGATGCATATTTTCCAAAAAAGCAGGAGACAGCCGTTTCAGCAGAAATTGATTTTAAACTTGTAAGAGATTCTAAGCTTAATCAATTAGCTACCTGGCCAAATAAAATAAATGAATTTCAGAAAAAGATTAAAAATTTTCAAATACATAATGATTACCTAAAACCAGGTATCGTCTGTCATTCTGGTAACACCAGCATTGTTCGTGTAGAACCTTTTAAATGGTGGGTTTTAGATGATTATTCAGGCAATTTTAAGTTTGACCAAGAGAATTTTGTTATGAACCTTGACCTGTCACATAGTTTTGTTCAGATAAAAATGAGTGGGATTTTTTCAAACCGTATTCTTGCTCATCATGTTCCGATCGATCTTCGGGAGGCACAATTTCCAGTTGATAAATTAATTACAACATCTATGCATCATGTAAGTATCAAGCTATGGAGAAAGCAAAATTACTGGCAAATTTTTTTACCAAGAAGTTACTCAGAGTCCCTTTGGCGACTTTTATCCGAGACAGCCGAACAATATGGTCTTAAGCAAAGATAATTATTATCAACTCCCTAAAAGGAGGCAATTTTTTCTAAAAGATCTATGTTGATGTGTCTTGGGGCATTAGATAAGCGATTTTTATGCCGCCTCTCTCCTGGAAGACGCACGCCTTGCCCCGGTAAACCGCTAATACGCTCAAAAAATAAATCGCAATGGTTTTGCCAGTCATCTATTGCAATAATTTCGGGTGACATAGCTAAGAGAAATTGTCCTCCAATAGGAGGACCACCATCAGCGTTATCGCGTGCCTTAGTTTCGTCGGAGAAAGTTTCCCCAGTAAGACCCGCAGTAAGTAATTCAACCATCATGGACAGACCAGAGCCTTTATAGCCCCCAAATGGCAGAAGTACACCTCCCTTTACAATAGCAGAGGGTTCGGTAGTAGGCTTTCCTTCGCTATCAAGGCCAGTACCAAGTGGTACTTTCTTTCCATCACGCGCAGCGACTTGAACATCCCCTAGCGCCATTGCGGCAGTTGCCATGTCATATACAATAGGTGTTTTATCAGGACGCGGCCAAGCAAAAGCGATTGGATTTGTTCCAAAAAAAGCTTTACTAGCCCCTGCTGGCGCTACAGCTGGCATATAATTCGTGCAAGCAATAGCAGCAAGGCCATTTTCTGCTATTGCCTCAACTTCTGGCCATAAAGCCGCCATATGGAAACATCTATGAATAGCTGCTATAGCTACTCCCGTTTGTTTTGTAGCATCCACAAGTGCTGGGATGGCAACATTATGTGCTGTGGGTGCCAATCCCTGATCTCCATCTACACGAATAAAGGAGGGCGTAACCTCGGTAATACTAGCCCTTGCGCTACCTTTGATTTTACCTGACTTTAGACCAGTCAAATAAGCAGGCAGTCTAAATAATCCATGAGAATGAGAGCCATCTCTTTCAGCATTTCGTAATGTATTTGAAAGAATAGACGCATTATGCTTATCAGCACCTGCCTCTATCAATTTGCTAAAAGCAAGATTATAAATTTCATCTAGTGTCATCGATTGAGTTTCAGGCATAAAATTAACTTCCGCTCATTTCACTTTCATAGAATATTCTGCAAATATACTCTTTCAGGGTCAAATGATAGAGTATTTCCGATTTTTTTAAAATATGTTATTTAAAACTTTCTTAAAGGTTAAAATTTAACTTGCAAATCTAAAAAGGCGTCCCAATGGGTTATAAAATTGATGGCCTGCAATATGCAAACTGGTCTAAAAAGATTTTTTGGGAAATGCTTGATGGCAATCTTGACTGCGTGCATGCAACAATCGCTTATCATGAAAATTTTAGAGAAACCGTGCTTAATCTAGAACAATGGAATAGCTGGTTTGAGAGGTATCCTGAGAGGATCATGCAGGCTCACTGCGCCAATGATATAAGTGTTGCTAAAAAAGAGAAAAAAACAGCTATTATATTTGGTTTTCAGACACCAGCGCCAATTGAGGATGATATTAAACTTCTTCAAATATGGCATCAGCTTGGCGTTCGAATAATGCAACTTACCTACAATAACCAATCTTTATTAGCAACCGGTTGTTATGAGGCTTTTGATAGTGGTATTACCCGTATGGGAAGAGAAGTAATCGCTGAAATGAATCGTCTAGGGATTATTATAGACATGAGTCATTCAGCAGAAATGTCTACCCTTCAAGCAATTGAATTGTCTTCAAAGCCTATAACGATTTCACACGCTAACCCAAATTTTTGGCATGATGCCAAACGTAACAAATCAGATACTGTTTTAAAAGAGTTAGCGAATTCTGGCAGCATTCTTGGATTTTCAATTTACCCCCATCACCTAAAAAATGGAAGCAATTGTACCTTAAATGAATTTTGCGAAATGATTGGCAGGACTGCTGATTTGATGGGAAAAACCACCTCTCTTGGGATAGGCTCTGATCTTTGTCAAGACCATCCTGACTCAATCGTTGAATGGATGCGAAATGGACGCTGGACAAAAACGATTGATTATGGTGAAGGTACAATACAAAAGGCTGGTTTCCCAAAACAACCAGAATGGTTTAGTAGGAACACAGATTTTCCTAATCTAGAAAAAGGACTGCAGGAAACTGGCTTCTCTCAACAAGAGATTGATGGCATACTAGGTGATAATTGGTATAACTTCTATAAAAATGCATTTGGGCACTGAGTATGATAGGACAAAAATCTAAAAAATCGGAAATATGCAAACTCACTCAAGATTTAACAGCTCAGCTGAGACCAGCAAGGGAAGTTATGAAATTAGCGAGGCTAGGCAGCTTTTTCCCTACGCGATTATCCTTTATGCGTGTTTTAATACGACAGCTATCAAAAGGGGGTTCTTCACTTCATATCAAAAATTGGTGCTTAGATGAGAAAGGTTTCGGGAAAGCCGTCTTAACAATCAAATATGACGGTATGCCCTATTCTCTTATAGTGTTCACACACCCACTATCTGATGCAAACCGAACTGATCGTGTGATCGCAGAGGCATGGGATAGCACATTTGTTTTATTTGATGGCATCCCTTCCAGCATTGACCTTGATAGGTTGGAAGAACAAGTACCACGACAAGAGGCAGGCAGATATTCAAACAAAGAGTTGGTGCTAAGCAGAGCTAATAAATCTGTCAGACTATTTGAACATGTTGTCGATAGTTTATCGAGAGGGGTCCAACCTGAACAAAAGCTTGTTGAAGCTACTGGTTACCTTATGAGAACAACAGCTGTTTATGGTAATGGTAAGTTCGGAATAGCAGATAGACATAAGATTTCAAATAGAGGTAATCTGTCTGGACCTTTCCAAATTGAGATGCTGGCCGTATATCTCATCAGAGAATTTACTCATAAACTTGTGGAACATATCGCAAAAAGTAAATCTCCAAAAACAGCGATTAGGCTTTCCCCTAAAAACAAAAGATATTTAGGAATTGGTAATTCAACAGGTCTGGGCATGGCCCCGTTTTTAATAAGCCATCCTGTTTTAATTAATAATTGGATTTTAGCTAGAGAGACCGCAATCACCAGAATGCGGCAAAAAGTCTCACTTAATATTTCAGACAGAACAAAATTACTTACGTTATACGAAAGGGCAAAAAAGCACCTTAAACAATGGCAGACGACAGATACGGTTCAGGCTAACCGAATAACTATTCTTAGAAAAGAATGGGAAGATTTAGGTCCTAAATTTCAATCTTATGCTGATGATGATCACCCTCTTAACAAACTTGTAAATGAAACTAGTGAACTATCAATTGAAACGCAGGAGCTCATGGTTTCCCTCATAGTTGAAATTGGAGGAGATGAGATTGACGACTTAACACATTGTATGAATAGTAACACCGAAGCTCGCCTCCGCCCAGATATGTCGTTAAAATCACTAAAAATAATAATGAGGAAACAATTTGATTGGGCGTTTAAGATCGATTTTTCTGATCCTGATGAGAATTTTCGGTTCTGGTATACCTCAGCATCAAAACTTGAACCGAGACTTGGTTTAAGACACAGCGAACAAGGGGCCGAAAAAGAGCAACCGCTTGATATTGCAAAAAGAGTTCAAGAATTGGAAAAAGCATTAATGGATTGTGATGAAAACGAAATTACGGCTGTTTTTATCCTAAAGCATCCGCAATTTCGATATATTGTCAGAAGAATACAAACATCGTTATGGGCACCTTACGGTGAAATACAAGATAATTTAATTGGTAAAAATTGCCGTCCGATTGATATGCTGAGATGTAAATTATCATTTTTTGGTGCAGCAAAATTCGATCCAAAGTCAGATAGATGGACACGTATAACGTTATACCAAGGTGCGCCAACAGCGTCAGAATTAGCGGCCTCGGATGCCGATGATTGGTGGCTTCCAGCACTAAATTGATTATGCATCGATCCTTCTCAGAAACACTTTTTTTATGTTATAAAGCTTGTGTTGGTGGCGGAGTTGACGTGGGAAATGCTCAGGATATAGCATCAAGTGCTACAAAAATTGGTGCTTATCAAATTAAATTTTTCGATTTTTTCCCAAGCTTAATTCAAGCGAGTAAAGAACCACCTCTTTCTTTAAATACTTCTTCAAAGGTTGCGAAGTTTGAAACTATTTCTGTTGTCCAGAATGCCCCATTTTTAATAGATTGTTTACAATCAAATCTATATGAGAGGATTCTTATAAAACACATTGATAGCATATTACTTCTGGCAGGAACATGCATCCATTTGGCCCCCGAGTTGAAAGTTTTAATAAGTCTCAACGACAAAGTGGTTGCAGGTATTCATCAATATTCCTTGATGGCTAGTAAAGAATTTCTTAGTTTTACAAAAGCCGATAATTTGAGATTAGAGATTGTTAATCAGTTTGATGACAATCTGGCTCTATTGCAGCCATCGGATACCTTATTTATAGAAGAAAAAATTTGGAGAGAACTTGAGGCTCTTGCAGCCGATACATATGTTCCAGAAACTGAACACTCAAGACTTGAAGGAGCAGGTGCAGGGCTTACAGATAATGATTAAGCTAACGCTCTGCTTTATTGCAAAAAACAATGATCTTTTATAAGAGGTAAACATGAGATTTGGGATATTAGGTGACGCTAAAATTTCTAAAAATCAGTTAATTCCTGCCATGAGAGAAATTGGGTTTAATGTCGTGCATCTTGGAACACGAAATCCAAAAGAACTTTTAAACTTAAGTTATTATAATTCCTCAAAAATTGGTCATTATGAAGACGTACTTCTAGATCCTGAGGTAGAGGCCGTATATATTCCTCTTCCAAATCATTTACACTCAGATTGGAGTATTAAAGCTTTAAATGCCGGAAAACACGTTTTATGCGAGAAACCGATGGCTTTATCTTTACATGAGATAGAAGCAGTTGAGGAAGCTGCTAGTAAAAATAATAGTTATTTTCGTGAAGCATTTATGGTGTGTCATCATCCTCAATGGGAATGGCTAAAAAAACTGGATATTGGAAAACTTCCTATGTTTTAGCCATTTTTTCTTATCCACCAAGGCCGGAAGGAGATGTAAGAAATTTTGCATCTATGGGAGGTGGACCAGTCTTTGATATAGCATGCTACACGATACTTGCAGGATTAATATTATTTGAGAGTGAACCCAGTTTGATATCTTGTGACTTACAAATGGAAAAAAATTTAGATGTCGAGAAAAATATGAATGCTTTAGTTGATTTTGGAAATGGTAAAAGACTTTCAATGCAGGTCTCAAGTGACATGAGTTTGTCCCAATCTGTTCACATGACTAGCCGCAGAGGCTGGGGAAGACTAGATACGCCGTTCAATCCAGGTGAAATAGCTACAGCAAGCTGGGCGTTAGGAAAAATAGGATAAGGGACAAAAAAAATATTTGGACCATGCAACCAATATGTGCTGATGCTAGAAAGTTTTCGAGATTCTTGTCAGAATAATGTTGCACCGAGTTTCAAACAAAGTAAGCAAATCTGTGAATTACTTGAACAAATTATAAGGTTTCGAGACTGACTTAAGAATATTTACCCTATTCTGCAGCCACCTGTTTACCATCAACCAAATCAAGGATATATTCCGGGGTCACTGGATATTGTGCGACATACGCATCGAATGGTGTTAGCGCATCTTCGATAGCATTTATCATTGCTCCAATAGCGGGTATTGTCCCTCCCTCTCCTGCACCTTTCAATCCCATTGGATTTGCTGGGGACGGAGTTTCAATGTGAGCCACATGTATTTCAGGCATTTCAGAGGCTAGGGGCAATAAATAGTCTCCATAATTCGTAGTCATCGGATTACCAGCTTCATCATATACCATCTGCTCAAACATTGCATTTCCAATGCCATGAACAACCCCACCAATAATTTGTCCATCCACAATCATAGGGTTTAATATTCTTCCGCAATCATGAACCACGTAATAATCAAGAATTTTGATACCACCAGTTACAACATCAACTTCAACCTTTGCTATGTTAGCACCACTTGAGTGGGGCATATAATCGGTAGTTTGATAGGATACAGCTTCCAAACCAGCTGTTTCAAAGCCTTTTGGAAGTTTCCCAGCAACCGCTGGAGATAATTGTAATGCCAAATCCGCAAGAGTAATAAACTGGTTCGAGTCGGAACGAACTCGCACTGCCCCATCCGAAAGTTCCAATTCATCCTCTGACTTCTCGAGCAAGATGGATGCTAGTTTTAAAGCTTTTGTTTTCACTTGGCTTGCTGCATCATTTGCTGATATGCCTACGTTTACCCCTGTTCTACTTCCAATAGCACCTATACCATGAGGAAATTTTCCAGTATCCCCCGCTTCAACTCGTATTTTGCTAATATCTATATCTAGATTTTCGGCAATCACTTGTGAAATTACTGTTGCGTGCCCCTGACCTTGGCTAGTAGCACCCGTAGATGCTATAACGTTTCCCGTTACGTCAATACGTACATTAACACCCTCATAGGGCCCCATACCAGTATCTTCTATGAAACAAGCCAGACCAATACCAAGATATTTCCCATTTGCTCTAGCCTCTTTTTGTTGTTGGCGAAAGCCATCATAATCTGCCATTTCTTTTACCATGGCTAACATTCCCGTATAATCTCCGCTGTCATACGTCATCATTGAGCCATTCCGGTGCTTAGATCCAGGCTGATATGGAAAATCTTCATTTTTAACTAAATTGATTTGTCTCATTTCTGCAGGGTCTATGCCTAAATGACGTGCCACGGCATCGATAACCCTATCCATAGCATAAGCAGCATTTGGTCTTCCTGCTCCTCGCACTGGACTAGTGGAAACAGTGTTTGTATAAATAGCATCAAGAGTTACGTGAACGTTCTTTATCTTGTAAGGACCCGGTAGTGGCATTAAAGTAGTCGCAGATAGCAGTAACCCATAGTTTAAAAAAGCACCGCTATCATGAGAGACGTGTCCACTTATGGCTGTAATTTCACCATTATTTTTAAAACCAACCTTTAAATTCCAGAACTGGTCTCTTTGTTGATTAGTTGAGGTGAAATGTTCTTTTCTATCTTCAGACCATTTAACAGGTTGTCTTAACTCTTTTGATGCAATTGCAATAAGCGTTTCCTCAGGATAATACCCTGCTTTAGGACCAAAACCTCCCCCAACGTCGGGCGCTATTACCCTTATTGAGCTCTCTGGACACCCCATCTGTCTTGATACCATCCTTCGAACCAAGTATGGACATTGAGTTGAAGAGTATAATGTTAATTCGCCTAATTGCTGTTGCCAATCGCCAAGAACACCTCTGCATTCCATGGAGTGACAACCTCCCCTGTGTTGTTTGAACGATAGCTCTATTGAGTCTTCGCATTCTGCAAAGGCTGTTTCCACATTACCAAACTTTGTCTCTATCGATGCAGCAATATTGTCTTTTAACGAGCTATGAGTCAATTGGCTATTCGGTTTTGCTGCTTCTAATACGTCTACGACTGGTGTCAACGCCTTATAATCTACTTGGATCAGTTCACAGGCGTCTTCCGCTATGTGACGAGAGCTTGCTATTACCATTGCAATGGCTTGTCCAACATGTGCTACCTCGTCATTCGCAAGTAAATCAGGTAACATACTTTGTTTAATTATAGGCGCAGGATAAGTCTCCAATTGAGTTTTACTAACAAGAGACGATGGAAGAGTATCATAAGTGAATACCGCTTTCACGCCTGGTAATGACTGCGCTGCTTCAATATCAGTTATCGATATTTTTGCATGAGCCATTGAGGAGCGCAAAAATGCTGCATACACCATATTAGGCAACTGAATATCATCAAGATATTTTCCTTCTCCCCGAATTAAATTTTCGTCTTCAACCCTATGAACACGTGCACCAATTTGTCTTACGCCCATTTTTTAGTTCCTAACTTTGGCCATTTTCGTTGCTGCCTCTTTAGCAGCGGAAACAATTCCTTGATAACCAGTACAACGGCATATGTTACCAGATATCGCTTCTCTTATTTCATCATCACTTCGATTTGGGTTTTCAGAGAGAAATGCATATAATGAAGTAATCATCCCCGCTGTGCAAAAACCACACTGCAAGGCATGATTGTTACGAAACGCTTCCTGCAGAGGATGCAAGCTTCCATTATCTTCCGCTATTCCTTCAATAGTTGTTACTTCACAATTATCCGCTTGAACCGCTAACATTAAGCACGAACGTACCGCATCTCCATCAACAATAACTGTACAGGCACCGCAAACACCATGCTCGCATCCAAGATGTGTGCCGGTAAGTCCAACTGCTTGGCGGAGAAAGTCTCCTAGATGCGTTCTCGCCTCCACCTTACCTGAGACCGGTTTGCCATTCACATGCATTTGAACAATTTGTTCTTGCATTTAATATCTCCCTCTTTAAACAGAGTTTGCTCTAGTCACGGCCTGTTCGATTGCCCGTACAAGCAACCCTTTTAGCAGTTTATGCCTATAAGAGCCTGTAACAAGACTATCATCTAAATAATTGATTTTATCTAATGGCGTTATTATACGCTGCTTGATTTCGTCAATATCATAATTAGCACCTCGCAATTCCTCTTCGCATTCAATAAATCTTCTTGGAACATCCTCTACACCGCCAATAGAGAGCGCAATATCAGTTATGATACCATTTTTTAGTTTCAAAAGACATCCGACCGCAGCGATTGCAAAATCACCGTGTCTCCGCGCAAATTCCTGGAAGCCAAAACCATATGGTTTTTCCCAAGGTTTTATGAAAATTTTAGTAAGCAATTCATCTGGCCCAATTGATGGCATCATGTAAGCGAGGCCCCATTCTTGAATTGGAATTACCCGTTCTCCAGATTTCGATGCAACTTGCAATTCCGCATCGTATAGTAAGGCTACCATTGGTAACTCTGATGCCGGATCCAAATGGCACAAACTGCCCCCAATTGTTCCACGAGATTGGGTTTGAAAGTGGCCAACCCATTTTAGAGCTTCCCGCATAACTGGCAGATGCTGTTCAATAATTCTGTCGGTAGCTAATGTTTTCTGGCGTACCAGAGAACCAACTTCAACTCGGTCTGTAAAAGAAATCGTTGACAGCTCTTTAAGTCCGTTTACATCTACTATCGTCTCTGGTTGAACAAATCGCATATTCAACATCGGCATCAGTGACTGTCCGCCAGCAAGAATCTTCGCTTCCTCTTCGCTTTCTAGTAATCCTAATGCTTCATCGAGAGAATTCGGCTTATGATAGGTGAATGCCGATGCTTTCATTTTGTTCCTTTAAAAAATTAAAAATCAAATTTAGCTTCAATTTTAACTTTATCGATAATTTTGTCTATATTTTTTTTCCGTTATAAAATCTTTTCGAAGATTAAACTTACAAAGTAAGATAGGGTCTTTAGAGTAAAAAAACACCCACCATTCTTCAAGAAAAGAAAAAAATGACAGAAGTAGCTAAAGGCATTTTGTTTTCAATATTAACCGTGTTATTTGGCGTACTTACAAGCATGCTTGTAAAATTATTAGCACAAGATTTAAACATTATTAGTATTTTAATTTTCCGTTTTTGGTTTGCTTTACCCATATTAATCGTATCCGCCTTTTTTATTCATAAATATAGATTATTCCATGTCAAAAATAAGGTTGCTATGTTGCTGAGAGTTATATTAGGACTTAGTAGTATAACACTAGTGTTCCTAGCCCTTCAAAATATTTCACTTGGTTTGGCTACAGCACTTTTTCAAAGCTCAATAATATTTGTAACGTTATTATCTCCAATGTTTTTAGGAGAAAAAATAGGAGTATACAGATGGTCAGCCGTGATTGTGGGTATGATTGGAGTTATTCTAATAACTGACCCATTCTCAAGCAGATTAAGTGTGGGGATAATATACGGGATCGCTGCTGCCTTAACTGGTGCGGCTTTATCCATAATTCTAAGGAAACTCGGAAAGTCTGATTCACCATTTACGGTAACTTTAATACATAATATAGCTGGTGCTATTATTGTCTCATTAGCTGGCCTTACAATTTTTCCATCAAAACTAGTTGTTTCGCATGATTTTGGTATTTGGCAGGTGTTAATACTGTTAGGAATTTTGGCTTCATTCCTCCAGTTGTCTGTTACCCTTGCCTATAGATATGCTGATGCTGTTGTAGTAACCACCCTTAGATATCTCCAACTTCCAGTCGCTGGTCTAGCAGGGTTTCTATTTTTTTCTGAAACACCGTCTTTTTTTGAGTTGTTTGGAGCTTGCGCCATTTTTATAAGTAGCATGGTAATTGTATGGCGAGAATTCATAAGGAAAACAGAGAGAAATGCTGACGAGGAAAAATTACCCATATAGAATTGTTATTGGATTTTAATTTTTTTAAGATCATTCATTTTTTTCAATACTTTATGTAAGTGGGTAAATTTTTATTATAATTTCCCCATAAGAACTTTTAAAATCATCATTTATAAAAACTATAATTCTATCCATTGCCTTACTCATTTATGCTACTTTTTGGATTAGCCAACAATCAAGATATATCAAGGTAGTCAAGTATATGAGCGGCGACTATATTTTTCTCTTGACCCTTTAATCAAATTATTACTGCTTTTTTCATTTACTTTTCTGAAAATTTTTGAATATTCTCTTGAAGTTTTCCCTCTGATTTTATCAAATTAGTAAATTTTTTATAGGAATTTCTACCTAATATCTGCAAGGATATGCATATGCAATTTTTCAGCAAAAATATTTTTTTTGATATATGTAAAATTGTATTTACTTTATTTGTAGCACTTATTAGCGCAATTGCTTTTCAATTGGCAAATATTCCTGCCCCTTTTTTTCTAGGGAGCCTTATAGGAGTATTCATCATTGGAGCCAGCATTCGCCAAACGCAAACACTCCTTACAATCGCAAATTGGTTTTATCTGCCTGTGATCATTGGAATTTCCGTAATGATAGGAACAAATTTTACTCCCGACATTTTCCAAAACGCTCAAAAATGGTCATTAACTATAAGCATTATGATAGTTGCTACAATATGTGTAACTCTCATTTCTTTTCAATTTTTAAGGAAGATTAAATTATATGAACCAAAACAAGCATTTTTATGCAGCATACCTGGAGGTCAAGCAGAGGCAGTAATTATGGCACGTGAACTGGTAGAAAAAGACTATGTTGTGGCTCTTTTTCACCTTGTAAGAATAGCAGTGGTGTTTATTAGTACACCTATACTTCTAGCATTAATTGAGGGAAATCTGGCAATAAAGCGTTCTAATGAAATATTGGCCGAAATGCCAAATTTAACTGACCTGTCATTCATACAAATTATAATGTTCCTAGCATTATGTTTCGGAGGTTATTGGTTAGCAAGACTATTCAGAATACCCCTTCCACATTTATTAGGGCCTATATTCCTGAGCAGCATCTTACATATCACAGGGATGGTTGAGCTAAACAGGATAAGCGAAGTAGTCATTATCGCACAATTGACGATTGGAGCCTCTGTTGGGGCAAGGCTAGCCCAAATTTCACTTTTCGAACTTAAAACAGCCTTATTTGACGCTTGCATAACTTCCGCAATCATTATAGCCGCTTATCTATTGGTAGCTTGGCTAATTGTGGCTACAACCAATGTTACTTTTTTATCAATTTGGCTTGCCTTCGTTCCCGGTGGCTTATATGAGGCAACGATTTTAGCTTTAATTTTTGGTTTTGACGTTGCGTTTGTAGCATTCCACCATTTAGTTCGAGTTCTTTTGATCTTCGTATCAATGCCAATATTCATTACAAGTATCAGTAAATCTGGATGATTTTATTGTTTTTTGCGAATTTGATATCTTAATAAAGATTTGCGCCAGATATCTGAATATTAAAATGCAAAAAGCGCCAGACGCTTATAAATGTCTGATGCTCTTTTGAATACCAAAGATTACAGAGCAGCTAAATTTACAGCTGATGTTTTACCATTTTGACCGGTCTCTAATTCATAAGACACAGCTTGGCCATCTGATAATTCATCCATACCTGCTGCTTTCACAGCCGATATATGCACAAACACGTCTTGCTCACCTTCTTCCGGTTCTATAAAGCCATAACCTTTTTGTGAATTAAACCATTTTACTTTTCCGTTAGCCATTTTTTATCCTCAGTTTTTATTAACACAAAAAACTGGTCTCTTTAAAAACTAGCTATTCGTATCAATTTGTTATTTTCTGCTTTTTTAAACAGACAATGCTATTTAAGGCTTTTCGAAGCTTTACGCAATGCTTTTTAAAAAAAAAGAGTATTTAAAAAATCCTTATTATCTTTTCTTTGTTAATAAAAATCATACAATCTGTAATATTTTTACAGTAAATTTCTTCAATTTAATTGACCCTCGAAAATAATTGGGTTTTCAGAGCATCAGAAATGTCTTCAAGTACGGACTCGTCTTCTATGGTGGCAGGCATCACCCAATCTTCTTGATTGGCGATTTTTACCATGGTAGCTCGCACTATTTTACCAGATCTTGTTTTTGGTAACCTGTCTATTATGATAACCCTTTTAAAAGCTGAAACGCGCCCAATATTATCTATAACTAAATGCACAATTTCCTCACAAATTTTTTCATCAGACTTTTTTTTGTTGGGAAACAAACAAATAAAGCCAATAGGTATTTGTCCCTTTAATTCGTCAGTTATTCCTATAACAGCGCATTCCGCGACATCCGGGTGACCTGATATTACCTCTTCTATTTGTCCAGTAGATAATCTATGGCCAGCAACATTAATTACATCGTCTGTTCTTGCCATGATATATATATATCCGTCCGAATCCGTATATCCCGCGTCACCTGTCTCATAATATCCTGGAAACCGTTTAAGATATTTCTCTATAAATACATCTTTTGCACCCCAAATAGTTGTCAAGCATGAGGGGGGCAGAGGGAGCTTGATAACTATTGAGCCCAAGGTGTCGACAGCTACTGGGTCTCCTTTATCGTCCAATACCTCTATTTGAAACCCCGGCATGGGTACGCTTGGAGAACCAAGTTTGATAGGCAACCTATCTAACCCAACAGGATTCGCGCAAATTGACCAGCCGGTCTCTGTTTGCCACCAATGGTCTATAACGGGGATAGATAATTGCCCTTCAGCCCACTTAATGGTGTCCGAGTCAGCTCTTTCACCAGCAAGAAAAAGATAATTTAAAGAGCCAATATCATGTTTCTTAATAAATGAGCCCTCTGGATCAGCTCTTTTTATAGCTCTAAAGGCAGTTGGGGCCGTAAACAATGTTTTAACCTTATTCTTTTCAATTACACGCCAAAAGGCCCCAGCATCTGGAGTTCCAACTGGCTTACCTTCAAATAAGATGGAAGTACAACCAGCAAATAGTGGGCCGTAGACAATGTAAGAATGGCCCACAACCCAACCAATATCTGAAGCAGCCCAAAAAACTTCTCCTGTTTTAACATCATAAATATTAGACATACTCCAGGAGAGAGCTACTGCATGACCTCCATTGTCTCTAACAACACCTTTTGGCTGACCAGTTGTCCCTGACGTATACAATATATACAAAGGGTCGTTTGCCGATAATACCACAGGCTCCGCAGGAGTTGCATTGTCTACCGCCTCATGCCATTCAATATCTCTTTCGCTTATAAGAGCAGCTTTTAACGCATTACGCTGATAAATTATACATTTTGAAGGTTGATGGTTAGATAGCTGAATAGCCTTATCTAAGAGTGGTTTATAATGCACCAATCGATTTGGCTCATGACCACAGGAGGCACTTATGATTAATTTTGGTTTACAATCATCAATCCGTTTTGCTAGTTCTGCAGCCGCAAAACCTCCGAAAACGACTGAATGCACGACGCCAATACGGGCACATCCGAGCATAGAAATCACAGCTTCTGTGATCATCGGCATGTAAATTATTATTCGATCTCCTTTTTTGAGGCCTTGCTCAACAAGCATGCCCGCGAACTTAGCAGTTTGTTTTTGTAACTCCAAATAACTTAATGAAGATGATTGCCCGGTTATAGGTGATTCATATTGAATCGCTGTTTGCTTGCCTCGACCGGCGAGCACATGTCTATCCACAGCATTATAACAACTATTCAACTGCCCGTCCGGAAACCATTTAGTAAATGGAGAATTACTCTCATCTAAAGCGATGTTAGGTGAAGTAATCCAATCAATAGATTTTGACATGTTAAGCCAAAAAACCTCTTTATTTTGTTTTTCAAAATCATAAATTGAATAATAATTATCCATATTTGTTACCCCCAAAACAAAGTATAAATTAGTTTAATTCATCCGATCTCATACCTGCAAATCTGTTTTCTCATTGATTGCAATCAGGGTAAATCCCAAATAGGCCTTCGAACCTCTGGATCAACAACACGTAAATTCCTTGAGCGTAGCCTTGATATCCTACCCATTTGCTCATTCGACAGACTAAAATCAGCTAAATCTATGTTTTCTTTTATCTGTTCTATAGATAAAGCTCTAGGCACAGCGATTATATTTTCCTGCTGAATGAGCCACTTAAGAGTAACCTGAGCAGGTGATTTCTGATGAATTTGAGCAATTTTTATAATTTCAGGGTCTTTAAGCACCACACCTCTAGCTAATGGTACATGACATGTAACAGATATACCATAATTTCTACATGTCTGTATCACTTTGTCCTGATTTATGTAGGGATGATATTCAACTTGGTTGGTAAATAATTGTTCCGAAGATATTTGTGCAGCCTTGTGAATCAATTCGACAGTGAAATTTGATATCCCGATATTTTTTGCAAGTCCGTGCCGCTTCGCCTTGATTAACGCGCCGATTGTTTCTGAAAGTGGTACTTTGGGTTGTGGCCAATGAATCAGCAATAGATCCACATAATTCAGTTGCATTGTTTCCAAACTTTTTTCTACTGACCTTTCAAAATCATCAGCTTTGGCATTCTCCTCTGTGACCTTTGTAGTAATCCAAATATTTTCGCGCCCTATATCGGTGCTGCGCAAGGCCTCACCTACCCATTGCTCAGAGCCGTATTTTCGGGCTGTATCAATGTGCCTATATCCAGATTTGATGGCCTCAGAGATCAAAGTTACTGCTTTTTCCGGTTCTGGAAACAACATTGTACCATATCCAATCGATGGAATATTTACACCAGAGACAGACACTGCAGGCAATGCGCTAGGAAACATATAAAACTCCAAACAAGCGTTTATTTAATTTTAAGATTCAATACCAGCTGTATTTTTCTGGATTTTAGTATAAGAAATAAAGAATTAAATGACACCAAAAATAATAAGTACATATTCATGGGAATTATCAATATCTGATAAGATTTTAAGAGGAAAAAATTTGATATTAAAAAGAGAGGTTAATTTAGTTTGCAAATATATGTGGATGCAGATGCTTGCCCTGTTAAGAAGCAGATTGAACAGGTTGCAACAAGACATAAGATAAACGTCATTTTTGTGAGTAACGGAGGTATTAGACCTTCTCAAAACCCGCTTATAAAGATAGTTGTTGTTGATGCAGGACTGGATAAAGCTGATAAGTATATTGTAGAAGAGATATCTGATGGCGATATTGTAATAACAGGTGATATTCCCCTCGCAGCAATGGTTATTGAAAATGGAGGCCAAGTAATCAAAAATAATGGTGAGCTAATAACTAAAAATAATATTGGTAACAGGCTTGCAATGCGGAATTTGATGACTGATTTAAGGGCTGTGGATCCCCTCCACATACAAAATCATAAAGAATTTTCTGATATAGATAGATCACGTTTCCTGGACAGTCTTGAAAAATTAATAAGAAGATGTAATAAACTTAATCCCTAGCTTTCTTCTTTTTTTAACTACAAAACGAGCGCCAAATATCACAAAGTGTCTGATTTGCTTAATTTCCATAGGCTTCTAAGGTGATATATTCATTCAATTGACCTGATAGGAAAAGTTCAGGAATCCTTGTTATTTTAAACGGTTCAATAGTCAGAACTTTAAAGCCAATCTGATTTTTTTCGCGTTCAAAATTATTTAGCGCATTAATCAAAAGCTCTTTTTCATCTGAATATTGGAAGAGTAATAATGATGCCTGTAATTTCAGAAAATCTAATCCCTCAGTGATTTGTGGATAAATTCCGAATATAATATCCGCCAATTCATGATCTATATAATCAAATTGAACTTTTCTCAGCTGTATGTCTTTACCAAGTATATCTTTAAAAATAGACGCAGGATCTTCTTGAATATCTTCAATGGAAATTGGCTCAAATCCTGATAACTCCAAAACAAATTCAATATCCGCAAGCCGATCAAACTCAATGCTTATTAGATTGTAGTATTCTTTATCAGCATCATCATAATCAAATTCAGTTTTAAGGCTAACCTCTAACTTATTTAATTTCGTAGCCTCGGCTATTTCTTCTACTATCTTTTGGTTTGATATTTTTAACTCAGAAAGAGGTATCTGAAGACCAGACATAAAAGTCTTTCCACTGACTATCTGTTCGGAATTTGTCTCAATTTCTGAAAAACCAAATTCATCGAATTTAATCGGCATTTTATCATACTGAAAAAGGACATCTTTAAAATATAATTCCTCAATACCAAAGATACGAGAAGCTTGTTTTGAAACTTCTTCCTCAGAAAGAAAATTAATCGATAAATCAAGTCCTTTAAGACTAAGTTCGGCTACTTTATAATTTTTAATATTTAAATTTTCTTGGAAAGTAAAATTTTCCAAAAGAAACATCTGCACTATACTATCTTCAATCTCTAAATCGCCTCTGCCCAAAGTAATTTTCAGCTTTTCGTCGGGAATAGATAATGAACTATTTTCAATATCAAGTTTTGTAATACCGAAGAGACTATTTAGTTGGCGAAGCATATCTGGTTGGTCTGCATTAAACGCAACAAGCACAGATTTTAAGTCGAAACTTGAAATCTCTATTTTATCCACTTCAAAATAAAAAGGAGAAAAATCAAAATATGTAGCATTATTTTTAACCGTGCCATTTGCATTAATTTTTCCTATGGAACCTCTTTCAATATTTTGGATTGCAAGGTCTCCATTTATGTTTAAAAACAAACCCTCATCCATACCCTTTCCGAGAAGTGAAAAATCTTCAATTTTAAACCTTGAAATTGAAACTTCGTCTAAGATAAGAGACATTATAACCTGTAAATCTTCGTTGTCTCTGAAGAAACTCTGAATTTTTCCAAGTTTTAATTCTTCAATTTGTAGATGCCGAGCCGTTGCATTAAACTCTACTTCATTATGATTAAGAGTTAATTCTAAGTCTGATAAATCGATTAGTTGAATGGTGTCCATGTCGCCAGACATTTCTATTTTTTCAATAACAAAAATCTGATCGCCTGAAATGCTTAAAGCCAATCTGTCTACTATAGCAGAACGCTGAAAGACATTTGCTCTGATTTCATCATAGGTTACCTGCGCGTCACCAAAATTTGCCTCCAAAGTCTTATTTACATTATCGATCATCTGGATAGCTGCCCTATTTGATTGATTTTGAAGCAAAAGAAAGGCACCAATTAAGAAAACGAAAATAAATAAAATAACTACAATAGGTCTTTTCAAGTTAAAAATCCTTTAGCTGAAGAATTGAATATTTGCTGTGACTTATGTTTCATGCCATTAATTATTTTTGCAGTCAAACTAATGTACCTCAAAGACAGAAATTTCAGCATAAAAAACTGATAATATTGCTTGTTACAGATGCAGATGCAGATGCAGATGCAGATGCAGATAATATTATGAAACAAAATAGTTATCGATATATGATATTTTCTTATTATTATAAAATTAATTTGCCCTAGATAAACGTGAGATATGAAATGTCAGATACCGAGTTAACAGCTAAAGAATTTGCTCAATTAAAAAAAGAAAATTCCAAGCTAAAATTGGAAGCTAACTTACGCCGTTCATTATCAACACAATTAGAAAAGCAAAAAAGAATCGCCGATGAAGCAAAACAGGAAGCACTGGAAAAATCTGCTGAACTTGAAATCTTATCAGCAAAATTAGCAAGATATCTCTCGCCCCAGATTTATGAGCAAATATTCTCAGGCAATCAAGATGCAGACGTCACAAGCCAGAGGAAAAAACTGACAGTATTTTTTTCAGATATTGTAGGATTTACTGATATTACTGAACATCTTGAGTCAGAAGAATTAACAAGTCTTATAAATTTTTATCTAAACGAAATGTCTACAATTGCTTTAAAATATGGTGGCACAATCGATAAATATATCGGAGATGCTATTCTTATTTTTTTTGGCGACCCAGAAACAAAAGGTTATGCAGAGGACGCTACTAATTGCTTAAAAATGGCAATAGAAATGCAACAAAAAATGAAAGAGCTTACTGACGTTTGGGGCAAAAATTTTGGACTTAAGACCGCTCTTAGTATCCGAATTGGAATAAATACTGGCTTTTGTACTGTCGGTAATTTTGGTTCAGAAAATCATTTAGATTATACGGTGATTGGTTCCCCTGTCAATTTGGCATCAAGATTAGAAAGTTCAGCTCAGCCAAACAAAATCGTAGTTTCCGAAGAGACTTACCTTTTAGTTCGTGATTTATTTGAACTTGAGGAAGTAGGCGAAATAAAACTCAAAGGAATTTCTCGGCCGGTAAAATATTTTGAAGTTATTAGTGAACAAACAGAAGATGAAAACCAATTAATAGTAAATACAGGTAATTTAAAAATCGAATTGAACACAACCTTGTTTGGAGAAGAAGACTTAAACAATCTCGAAAACGTTTATCTAAAAATGAAAAAAGAAGTCAATAAAACCTAAATCAAGATATATGACTAAAACTATAAAAATATTTTCTTTTTGAGACAAAAATAAATTTATCTACTCAAACATGTATGGATTCTAAAACATCGGTCAATGATTTTTTCATACCTTCATCTTGAAAAAACTGTGTGGTTATAAATTTATTTATGTCCATTCCACTCTCATTAAAAGCAAGGCCCAATATATTATTGGCTAAGTCATTCTGTTCCAACATTTTATGACAAGCGGCTTTGTAAAAAAGACTGGTACGTGTATCTATTTGCATTTTCTTAAAACTTGAAATGGCTTTCTCATAATCTCCTATTAAATAATAACACATTCCCTGAGTTTCTAATATAAGCTCCGAGCAAAATGGGTCTATTCTAATAGCTCTTTCAATCTCTAACAGACCCTTTTCGGGCTCACCTAGGTAACATAGTAATATCGCATATCTTGCAATATGATAGGTATCACTTGGGCAAATTTCGATAGCCTTTTCGTGATGAAATAATGCTTTTTCCATATCGCCCTCAAACATTAGTTTTACTGCTCCCATTATGCGATGTGCTTCTGGGTCATTTGGGTCTAGTTCCATTGCTCTATTTACCGATGCAAAAGCTTCTTGCATCCAACCTTCTGGCATTTCATCCTGAAACCACTCTGCATTGTTTGCTAATGAACAAGTTTTCCATGCAAATGCTCTTGCATAAGATGGGTCTACCTCCGTTGCCTGGGTAAAAAGACTTAGTGCTTTTTTATTGTTCTCTGCAGAGACAGAACTCCGTTTATGATATTCAAGTCCCTGGAGAACTAGGTCATAAGCTTTCAAGTTTTCTGGTTTGGCGTTTGATATTTTTTTAATTTCATCGCGCTCTACGTTACCCACTATTGTAGAGACTATAGTCTCTACAAGGCTATCCTGCACGTCAAATATTTCATCCATATTAGTATCAAAATTATCTGACCACAATGTTTCAGCTGTTTCTGTTGATAATAAGCTTGAGCTTATGCGTATGCGATTACCTAACTTACGAACTTTACCCTCGAGAAGATAACGCACTCCAAGTTCAGTTCCAATTTCAGAATGTGTTTTTTCTTTGGATGCATAAGAAAAACTAGCGTTACTGGAAATAACTAATAGTTTTCTGTACCTTGAAAGAGCAGAAATTAAATCCTCCGAGAATCCCTCGCAAAAATAAGACTGCTCTTCATCATTAGATAGATTTTTAAACAAAAGAACCGCAAGAGACCCTGGCTCTTTTGAAGTAATTTCTACTTTGGGCTTATCTTCCGAGCTAACAAAACCACGCTGTGCGCCTTTGCATTTCAGTACGTTGTAAGCTTTTATAGGGCGACCAATATTCTTTAATTCTAGCTCTCCAGCATCTTCATATGACACCTTTACTTTCATGTTCACCATATCAAAAACACTTTGGGATATGCAAATTCCGCCTGTGATCGACTGCGATTCTAGTCGCGCTGCAATATTCACAGAGTCTCCAAACAAATTACCGTCCTGAACCATGACATCTCCGATATTGATACCAATCCGAAAATCCATTTTATCTGAATCTTGTAACTCGCTATTTTTTACTTGTGTTGCATTTTGGATTTTTACCGCACACTCGACAGCCTTCACAGGACTAAAAAATTCTGCAAGCACACTATCTCCTGCTGTATTAAATATACGGCCTTCATATTCATCGATACATGAATCAATTAGCGAGCGTGAAGAACCTAGATTCTCCAGTGTTTTAACCTCATTCTCAGCCATTAATTTACTAAAATTAACAACGTCTAGAGCAAGTATTGTCGCTAATCTCCTATCCATCTTTTAGCCTCCCATTTATATTTTTGACAAAATTTTTTTAAATTGAAACGATGTTGTTACCTGATCCCATTTCGCTTTTTATTTTATAACATATAAAAAAATGTAATAATTTAACTTTTATATCAATAGATGAAAAACTACCCACGGGAAAAAAGCTAATTTATTCGCCAATAACTCTCTGGCACTGTTCACCTAAACCTTCAACTCCCAACGTGACAATATCTCCAGCTCTAAGATAAACAGGCGGCTTCATTCCCAGCCCCACCCCTGGCGGTGTGCCTGTAGAAATTACATCCCCCGGCATTAGACTCATAAATTGGCTTATATAGTGAACGAGAAAGGCAACGCCGTAAACCATCGTTTTTGTTGATCCATCTTGCATTTTTTTGCCATTAACACTCAACCACATGGATAGGTTCTGGGGATCTTCAATTTCATCTTTAGTAACGAACCAAGGACCAAGAGGACCAAAGCTGTCACATGATTTACCCTTTGTCCACTGTCCCGATCCTTCTAACTGATATGTTCGCTCAGAGATATCATTACTAGCGGCATACCCAGCGACATATGACATTGCATCATCTAAGTCGACATATTTTGCTTTCTTACCAATAACTACGGCTAGCTCTACTTCCCAATCCGTTTTTACGCTATCTTTGGGCAATAATATTGGGTCTGTCGGACCACAAATCGCGCTAGTAGCTTTCATAAATATGACGGGCTCCGGTGGAACCTTCATTCCGGCCTCTTTAGCATGATCAGCATAATTAAGCCCGATGCAAATAAACTTACCGACATTATTTATGCATGCACCTAGACGCACCGAATTATCAATTTTTGGCAAAATGTTTGTATTAATTTTGGAAATTTCTGTAAGTTTTTCCTCGGATAATATATCTCCGGATATATCCTTGACATAAGATGATAAATCACATAACTGCCCGCTTTCGTCGATTAATCCTGGCATTTCAGTTCCGTATGAACCAAATCTAACCAACTTCATATTTTATCTCCGTTAATTTCATTTGATCTGTGTAATGACGAGAGTCACGATTTATCAAAGATTATTTTTGGTTTTTTGTCAAAATAGAATAAATTGAGAAAACTTGTTATGCTGGTAAAATAATCATAAAATCAGAATGTTGATAATATAAAAGTGAGAGAATTATGAAAACAAAACATATATCAAGTGAAGAGATGGGTAAAAGAGTCTCAAAATTCAAAACACTAAAGCCACTCTCAATTCAACAAGATACAAATATTCCTATTGAGGGAAGAGATGTTGTTTACGCTAGACAGCTTTTATCTGTAATTGGCCTCGACCCAAAGGAAGGTAATACACCGATTAATTCTGGAGCCCCTATAATCGGGGCTGGTGGGATTACAATGACCCATGCGAAGTGTCCTCCGGGACAAGGACCTGGTTTACATAACCACATTAATACATATGAGACATTCACCGTGTTAGAGGGTCAGTTTGAAGTTAGCTGGAACGATGATGGCTCAGCTGCTATAATTTTAGAAAAGTTCGATACCATATCTGTTCCACCAGGCGTATGTCGTTCTTTCAAGAATTCAGGCAAAACCGATGGTTTACTGCAAGTAATTATCTCTGGTGGAGTACATGATATGAATGACATAGCCTTTACCCCAGCTGCAGCCGATAAGATTAATTCAGTTAAACCTGGCCTTGTTGACAAATTTAAACAAGTAGGATTTAAGTTTAATGCCGGAATAAATACGAAATAAACGCTTAAAATCCAATTGCCATACCATCTTTTCTATGATCGGAACCCGCATTTAAAACGTTTGTGAATTCATCTAGATGAATCGCTTGTGATCCCCCGATTGGTATAATTGCTTTTCTTATCTTATGGCCAATTTTGACTAAGTCATCTTGAATATTTTGTGGAATGGTTGTCTCCAAGTCAATGAACTCAGAAAAAGGGTCCGGAAAGAAACGTGGCTTATCCTGTGCTGTTTGAATATCAAGACCATAGTCAAAAAAACGGGATAAAAACTGCATGTGGCCAAATGCTTGATATTCACCTCCCATAACTCCATAGGACATTATAAGTTTGTCATCTTTAGTTACGATGCCTGGTATGATGGTATGTAGAGGACGTTTTCCTGGCTCAAGGCAATTTGGATGGTCCTTTTCTAAAACAAATCCCATTCCCCTATTGTGCAACAGAACGCCTGATTTAGGAGCAAGAAGACCAGATCCAAACGAGTTATATATTGTGTTTATAAAAGAGCAAGCATTACGTTCTTCGTCAATAATCGATATATAAACTGTGTTAGAATGCCTAGGTAATGTTGATTTTGGCAAAGAAGAGATAGGGCTGTCCGCTCTTATTTGGCCTAATAGCTCCTCAGCATATTCCTGAGATAAAAGTTGCTGTACAGGTACAGAGCAGAACTCTGGGTCTGCTAAGACTGCTGCTCTATCTCGATAAGCAAGTTTTCCGGCCTCAATCTCATAGTGAATACGTTTCAAATTAATTGGGTCATCTCCATAACAGTTTATTTTTGATACCATATTTAGTAATAATAGAGCTATTACCCCTTGACCATTCGGTGGACATTGCCAAATTTTATGCCCTCTAAATTCTGAACTAACTGGCTGCACATAATTTGCGGTTGCTTCATCAAAATCATCTTTTTGATGAAACCCACCAAGTGAAGTTAACTTTTGAATTATGTCATCTGCGACCCAACCAGAGAAAAATCCATCTCTCCCTTTTTTTGCGATTGCTTCTAATGTTTTGGCTAGGTTGGGTTGTTTATGGTTGAAGCCAACAGGTAATGTTTTTCCGTTAGACAAGAATAGTTCTGATAAATCTTTGTCTTGCTGTATTAAATCAAACGTATTTGCAAAATCAAAAGCCACGCGCTGACCTATGGGGTACCCGTAACTAGCATATTTGATAGCATATTCCAGGATATCTCCTAGGGGCTTTTTACCATAATCATTATTTAACGTGACCCATGCATCAACTGCGGTTGGAACAGTTACTGAATGTGGTGAATTTTGTGGGATAGCATTAAAGCCATTAGCTATTAACCAATCTGCGGTTAATCTTTTTGGAGCTCTTCCTGAACCGTTGATTGCAATTGGTTGTTTGCTGCCCACAGGTGCATACAAACAAAAACAATCTCCACCCACACTCGTAGAGGCTGGTTCTACAACACACTGAACTGAAACTGCTGCCAAAGCAGCATCAACTGCATTACCGCCTTTTCTTAAAACATCAAGTGCTGCCGAAGATGATAGAGGATGAGAGGTGCTGACCATTGCCTTAGAGGCATATACTGGAGAGCGTCCAGGTTTTTGAAAATCCCGCATTGATCCATCCCTTCAAGTTTGTTCATATTTTTAGTGTCACGAACGACTTATTAAATTCAACCTCTTTGATATTGTACAGCTTAATTCTAAGAGCTGCTTATCAGAATATTTTTTTCCAAGAATGGACAATCCAACTGGGCATTCCAAAACTTCTGTTACCGGCAAGGTAATTTGTGGCATCCCTGTTAAACCAGAAATACATGTCAGAGCCATTGTGTTTTGTCTAAAGGATTCAAGTTCATTTACTTTTGTTGAAATCAAAGGAGCAATTACCGGAGCGGTAGGCATTAGAAGAACAGAGTTTTCATCCAATATCTGTTCCATCCTATCACGAACAGCTTGCCGAACTTTATTTGCGTTTTGAAATTCTTCATCACTGACTTTATCAGCCATTTGAAAGCGCTCTTTGATGCCCGGTCCCAAATCTGGCTGATAAGTCTTAACCCATTTCAATGTGGTATTTTTTATCTCATATGCTTGAATAATTCTAAATGCTTCACGCCAGTTAAAATAATCGTCATTATTTATTCGAATTGAATTGCCTGTAGGTATTTCCTTCTCTAGCAAATCGCACACGGAAATCAAACTTGTGCGCACACCTTCCGTTGCTTGTTCGAAAGTATCTACAGCGATATGGAGTTTAAATTTAGATATATCCTGCTTCTGTTTTGGCAAAAGAACATCCCCAATTTTTTTTAATAAGTCTGCATCTCTTGTAAACCAACCAGGTGTATCAAATGAAGGTGCCATCGCTGTAGCACCTGTTAAGTCAATTTCAGCATGAGTAGGACGTATGCCGTATAATCCACAAAAAGCAGCGGGCACCCTCACAGAGCCGCCTGTGTCACTTCCGATTGAAAAATCACACAGAGAGGCTGCCACGCTAGCAGCTGAACCAGATGAAGAGCCGCCTGCCATTCTTCCTTTGGCCCTGACGTTAAGTGGTGAACCATAATGGGCGTTAATACCAGTGAGGCTGTAAAAAAACTCGTCGCAAATTGTTACACCAGTTAGTGTAGCACCATTATCTAATAGCGATTGAATAAGAGGCGCTGTTTTTTTTGACTCTTCATTATGTTGCAGGAAGTCAGGACTTCCATTCCCTGTTTTATGACCCTTAACTTGGAATAAATCTTTTACCATAAATGTGAGTCCTTTTAATGGACCTTCATCTGCTCCCTTTATTGAAGCGAGTAAATCATGCGGAACGTTGGCTCCCACTTCTTCTCTATCATACATTGTTATGCTCATTGTTTTTTAAGAGGTATTTTCTTGTTTAATTTATCTAAAGTATAGTAATCCTATATTTGGATAAAAACCCTAAATGGAAGACGGCTTTTCGCTTTGTGTTATATACCAGTCAAGTATCTGTTCACCATCCCAGCAAATAACACCTGGTTTTTCTAACATCCTCTCAAACGCCTCTCTAACATAGCGAATTCGATGAGGCGAACCAGAAAGGTACGGATGCATGGCTACAGCAATAATTTTTGGTCTATCCTCACTTTCCAAATATAAAGTATCAAAATAGTCGAGTGTTCTATCACGATAGGTATGAGACTCATGATGCTGAATTGCCATCATCACAATGTCATGTAATTCATAGTTATATGGCAAGGCTACAATTGGATTGGTCTTAGTTTTTACCCAAACTGGTTCATCATCAAGTACCCAGTCTCCTATATATTCTACATCGTTTTCAGCAAGATAATCCATTGTATCATAAGTCTGCGTGAGACCGGGACCGAACCAACCTCGTGGCTTTTTACCCGAGAATTTTTGGATTATCTCCATTGTCTTTTCTATGCTAGCACTTTCATCGTCGAGCTTATGCATAGGTATCTGCTCGTAAGCATGCGCATTAAACTCCCAATTAGCTTCCAAACAAGCTTCAGCAACACGTGGATATTCTAAACACGTTCTTGCATTTAGTGTAACTGTTGGTCTAATTCCCAGCTCGTCCAACATTGTTTTTATACGCCAGAAGCCAACACGCATACCGTATTCATGCCAGCTCCAATTTGGAAAATCGGGCAGCATAGGAGCACCTTGTGGAGGAGTAATTATCATTCGTGCCATCGGTCTAGATATATCCCAAACCTCCAGCGCTAATATCGGCCAGATTACTACCCTCGCATTGTTGGGCATCGATAACGGTGCTCTTTCGTTAATTGCTGAGTAAGGCAGTCTTTGATTAGGATGAATAGGGTTCACAAACTATCTCCTTTAATTACTATTTTTAAAATTTATTGTTTATTTTATTTTTTCTAAGCTCACCACATTCTAACGAGCTAATAAAGTGGTGAATTACAAATTTTTAATAACAGACCAAACATACTTTCGTTTTTCTAAGCTAATGATGGGTCTTGCATAGTTGCCGCATCCCACACCTCACACAAGGATTTGTACCTTTTTGCCATCTCTGCAATTGCCTGATTATCATCCAAAGTAGCATTCATCCAAGCCTCAGCTGTTTTTGCAAAAATAGTTCTGCCCACTGCAAAACCCTTTACAAGGGATTGTTTAGCGGCGACTTCAAAAGACTCAGCAAGCTCATTTTGACTTGTTTCCAAACCTAAAATCAATATGCCCCGAACAAGTGGGTCGTGTCTCTGAATAACTTGATTAATATTGTTCCAGGATTCATTGTTTTTTGCAGGTTCAAGCTTCCACCAGTCGGGGTATATTTCTGATGAATAAAATTTTTGAAGCACTTCAGCTATCGAATGATCATCAATATCGGTGACTTTTGAGGCAATGACTTCCAACAAAAATTCGAGATTGTTTCGCCTACTAGCAATATAAAGACGTCTAACCTTTTCTATTTGCGCCAGCCAGATTTCCTCGCTATCACTTGGGTGAGCGAAACATAAACATTTAACAATGTGGTTTTTAGGCCATTCAGAGAGACCTCCACAATCTATACCTATCTGCTTCTCAAATCGAAGTGGTCTAGAGCCAGGCAGCTCAGCTGGCCTTCCAATCCAAAAATTATGCTCAGATGCTTTATAAAGTGCATCTCTGCCGAACCTTTCGTCACATAATATGCCAAAACCATCTCTATCATCAGCTACTTGTATTGCTGCTTGCAAACAAAGTTGCTTAAAGTGAGCTATTTTCGATGGTGTGGCGCCTTTTATAGCTTGCATCTGACTTCGATGGTCGAAAGCAAATACTTTAACAGTTTCCTTACGACTCTTTGGCTTAGAATGGCGATTTGTAGACCAATGAATTCTCTCTAATTCATTATCATTTCTTAAATCTGGTTGAATAATACCTCTTCGCAAGAAAAACTGGAGTTCTTGCCAACTGGGGTATGCTGGGGTACATCCATGCCGACTTACGGCAAGAGCGCCGCAAGCATTCGCATAAGTTAGTGCAACAGACCAATCTTTGCCATCGAGCCAACCTCGTAATAACCCTGACATAAACCCATCACCTGCACCTAAAACATTAAATATATCTATCTCAAAAGCTGGCCCCGCATGACCGTCTTCAAGACTATCCGGGATTTCTGCTTCAAATGCTACTGCACCCATTGGACCTCGCTTACAAATAAGGGTAGCATTACTTTCATTTCTTACGTTGCGTAATGCCTCTATCGTATTTAGAGCACCTCCAGCAATGTGAAATTCCTCCTCTGTACCAACTATGAGGTCAAATAAACCTAATGTGGATTGTAGTTTCTTTGTTACATATTTACTCTCAACAAATCTGCTCTCGCCATCACTATGACCAGCCATCCCCCATAAATTGGGTCTATAGTCAATATCTAACGCTGTTTTTATATTATTTTCTCTGGCTATATTTAAAGCTTTGAGAGTAGCTGCCTCCACATTTTTGTGACTGAGGTGGGTCCCAGTAGCGCAGATACATTTTGCAGATAAAATAAAATTTTTATCGATATCTTCTGTGGTAAGAGCCATATCTGCACAATTCTCACGATAAAAAATGAGCGGAAATTGTTTATTGTCCCGAATACCAAGGAGAACTAGCGCGGTGAGTCTTTCTGGGTCGGTTTTTATACCCTTGATTGAAACACCTTCTTTCTGAAGTTGCTCCTTGATAAATCGGCCCATATGTTCGTCTCCAACAGCAGTGATGATTCCAGATTTTAAACCCAGTCTTGCCGCGCCACATGCAATGTTGGTAGGAGAACCCCCAATATATTTACTAAAGGAGCGCATGTCTTCCAACCTGCCACCAATTTGAGTGCCATAAAGGTCTACCGAACTCCGACCTATTGTAATTATATCAAGTTTTTTATCCATTTTTTTGAACCGTTCAGCAATTTTCACCATAGAAAACACTTGAATATTGATATCGATGCTAATTCGCTGTTTGTTAAACGAGAATTAGATATAAAAATTTTATTCGATTGAATATATTTTTAAATGATATTGCCCTCTTAAAATTTATCAAGTTTTACCTAGTTAATAGACTTTATTTATTTAGTGTACTAAGTATTAAATGTTCAATAAAATTAAAAAGTTTATAACATTAATTTAGAACTCATAAAAATCAGATAGATGCAATTCCATAAGACGGGCTAACTACAATGCCAAAAACTGTCGAAAAAGAACCGAAAGTTATATTTCCATCTCTGTTTATTAGGGCAGATTTAGAAATTCATGAAGCCTACCCTGTAGAAGCATTTGCTGAAGCAAGTTCGGGTGCATGCGATATTGAAATTGTCAAAAATTGTAACCAATTTACGGGAAAAAGAGCATAAAGTTAAAGAAATATAGAGTAATTAAATTATCAAAAATATTATGAAATATAATCTTTGGATGCTTTAAATAGAGGGTTTATCGTTATGTCGCACGTAATTCAATTAGATGCAGATTTATGCCCTTCAATATCAGCACTAGCGCATGCATTGTCTCGTGAAATAAGCAACAACGTGCCAAGTAATAATTTTGAAAATACTGCTAATACATTACTTAACGGCATGCTAGATTTCCCAAAAGTAAAATCAAAACTATTACAGCTCGTTTCAAACGGAAAGGTATGTATCTGGGGTGAAAACAGAAATAGCCTACAAATATTATACCACGCAACCTCGGTTTCTGATTTTGGGAAACCTCACGACCATGGAACGTCTTGGGCTTTCTATTTTCAAGTCACTGGCATTACACAAATGAATATATTCAAGGATAAAAACGGAAATAAATCAGCAAATATGGCAAAGAAAGTTATATTAGATAAAACTATTCACATGAAGCCGGGAACTGGAATATATTTTCCACCTGGCTCCGTCCACAGTGCCTCTCATCCAAACGCACCAGCAAGTTGGATACGACTTACTGGTGAGGATTTGTCACAACTATCAAGAAAAGCATATGACGAAAAAACAGGTTTACGTTTATAGTTGAAACATAAGTTTAAAAGAATATATCGTCAGATTATTTTGAAAAATGTTTTTTAAAAAAAGATATCACATCGTTAATAGCTTCCTCTTGGACTTCGTTAACGATGTAATTGTTATTACTCCCTAAAACAGGATAAACAAACCCATGTAAGTCATGATCATAGCTTTTCCAAGTAACATTTTTTTTCTGTTCAGACAACAAATCATAACTTACTCGGAAAATACCCTGTAATTCATCTTGGTCCCTTCCCATTATGAAAAGAGGGGTTTCAATTGAACTTATCCTTTCCAGCGCAATCTGCATATTTATTCTCTCCCGGACTTTGTCAACAGATTGCATTTGCATTGATTCAATATCTCGAAGCTGAGTTTCAGGATTAATAGAAACAGATTCATCCGGGTTAAGAGCTAAAAATTCGTGCGCAGCAGGCTCACTTGCAACGGCAGCTCGCACGCCGTGATACTCACTCGTTAACTTTAAGATCATCTCTCCGGCATGGCTCATGCCCAGAAGACCAATTTTTTCCTCATCTACTTCTTGGTATTTTTTTATTGCTTCTATAATGGAAATTTCGTCCTCATACTCCAACGGAGAGCGATTAAACATCTCCCGTCCTTGTCTTTGGTCTTTAATTAGTTTTCCACCTTCGTTGTATCCAAGTTCGACTTCTGTTCTGTAACGGATCCATCCACATGCAAAACCTTGTTCTAATAATTTATCAATTATAAAACGCCTGTATTTAGTGTTTTCCAACACCCATTTCATTCCCTCACCACCATTACCGCTGGCTAAGAGCACAGCTGGAAAGGGGCCTTCACCTTCTGGGAGTTCTAATCCAATAGGTGTATACAAGCCATCCATTGTTTCAACATAAATCAAATATGTCGAATGACCGTCTATCTCTATTTGAATTACTGGCTGTTCTAACTGCTCAGTATTTGTTCGTCTTAACTTCATTTACGCAAAACCTCACCTATTATTATAGATTGCGCCATTTATTTTTTTGGTTATATAAGCTCCACTGGTTAAATAACGTTTATGCAAAATATTCTAAATCTACTTCAGTTGGCTTCCATTCCGGGTTTGTTGGCCAATTTTTTGTTCTGGTTGTCATAGAATCACCATAACGAACCCTGAATAATATAGTTCTTTCGGGTCCATTTGTATATTCGTGAAGTTCCCCGCGCGGATGAACAACAAGCCCTCCTTTTACTACTTCAATTTCATCGTCTAATGTTCGCATTATGCCACCGCCCTCAAAGCAGAAATATATTTCTGTCGCCTCCGGATGACAATGGTTTGGACTAACCTGACCAGGCTCCCAGCAGGCGATCGTGACATCTCCCTCTCCAAAAAGACCTAATTTTTTTTCAACATGTTTTATAGGATCAAATTCTTTTTCTTCATCAAAATTGTATTTTTCCATTACATTTCCTTTCCTAACAAAAAAACCGGCGCAACAAACAAAAGACTTTGATGTTGTGCCGGCTAGCCAAATATCTATATTTTTATTAGCTTATTTTTTTGGTATTATTGGCAGCAACAAGTAAGATTGTTGTGACGGTGAATTGTGCAGAGTAACTGTTTTACCATAAATTTCCAAAGGTCTGTCTCTTGGGTCGTCATGAAGAAACGGTCCAACCCCGGTAAATTTATTTTTCATATTAGACAAACCACTGTCTGCTCCTCCTGGATATACATAATCACGGCCTCTTATGGATAATGCAATACGAAATCCTTTGGGCAATGTTATACAGCTTGGCCAAATCTCAATGTCAAGCTCATAGATCTCACCGGGTGTTAATGGCTGCTTTTCGTCATGAGTATGATAGGGTCGATCAGGGCGGCTCAATGCCTCATCTAATTTACGATGCGATGCTCGGAGCCATCCCTGCGCAATTGGTGTGTGCGGATCAAGAGCACCTTTGAAGACTACTTCTTTAAAATCTGGATAGAAAGCACGCACAACTAAAAACAAATCAGCATCGACCGATTCAGAAGAAACGAAGAGTTTTGCTGCCATTGGTCCTGTTATTTCAATCTCTTTTTCCAACGGCTTCGTCGTTAAAGTGACACCGTCGCCCATCGGGTCATAAGATACATTTTGAACATTACCCATGGTTGAAGTTCCGAGCGACATGTTATCATAGTCAAGATAAAATTTTGACCATTCTGTGCTTGGTAAGGGCCAATCTTTTTCAAAACGCTCTACAAATTTTTCTCCTGGATGACGCACCTGTAATTGAACCTTTGGTCTTTTATCCCATCCATTATCCTCTCCCTTAAGGAAATATCCAAAAAACAATTTTTGAATCTCCACCCCATAGTCGGTGTAGAATTCTGTCCAATGCTCTTTTCCATGAACCTCTAACCATTTATTTTTTGAAGCGGATTGAGTATAGGCTTCAAAATTTCCTCTAGGATGAAGACCTTGCCCTCCCCAATTTGAGCACGTAAGCATTGGGACTTCCACTTTGCTCCAATCTGGATTCCTACTTTGAAAATATTCTGTATTTACAAGGTTATTTTCATATAAGTCCTTATCAAAATCGCACCTGTTTGAACCTAATTCTTCTGCAGTAAGAGTTTCTGGACCTGAAACCCAATCACCATTCATACGACTTTGGTATCCATTTTCTCCTACACCATATTGCACAGACTTCACTTGCATATCGTACCAGTTCTTTCCGAAAAGACACAATATTCCGCCATGATGGGACATATCCCTATAAAAATCTGCGGCCCCTTCCCAAGCACAAATGGCTTCAAGACCCTCAGGTTGTAGAGCAGCGGTTTGATACTGATTCATAGCATAATAAGAAATACCGTTTATTCCAACTTTCCCGTTGCTCCAACTCTGCTTGGAGGCCCAGGTAACGCATAACCCCTGGTCTTGGGCCTCACGCAGTGACCATAAATCTATATACCCCGGGGAACGTCCACATCCTCGCGAATCAACACGAACAACTGAATATCCATCTGGAACCCATTTCTCTGGGTCTACAACTTCCCAGTTTTGATATTTATTAGTAGAGCCAGCCGGCACGTCTGGTTGATTTTTGCACATTATATTCCAGCAAGTCTCATAACCATCCTCGAAATGAAGATATTTTCCATAAGGTCCGTACGAAAGTATAACTGGATAGCGCCCTTCCTTTATAGGTCTATAAACATCAGCTCGTAAAACTAAGCCGTCATCCATTTCAATGGGTACATCCCAATCAATAATCATACCATCTCTTATTTCAGATTTAAAACTTGTTATATCGTCCATTTCTTCCTCCCAAAAGCACCACTAACATAAAATAAAGAGAAAAATTTAGCTTATTTAAAATTAATTTTTCCAAAGTGTGAATTCTATCTTTACAAACTGTTGACAATAGAATTTTTGCGTTTCATCATCATTAAGATTATCGATAAATTTAGATAAGTAAATACTAACTAATAAAACTATCTAATATCTTATCGACATCGAAACTAGTATTGCAAATTTACGGGAGGGAAAAGATGCGATTAAAACTAGGACAATTATTGTCTCGTAGAGATTTTATGAACACTGCGATTTCCACTACTGCCCTTATGGCTTTGCCAAAAATGGCAACAGCTGGAGGACATAGTGCAGTTAACAAGAAAATTATTGAAGCAGCAAAAAGCGCTGGAACAGCTGACCTTAAAGGGATTATTTGGGCACTATATTATGCTCCTATGAAAGCTTCATGCGAGAAATTTGCAGCAGAAACAGGCACAAATTTCAAAGATATCAAGGATATATCAATATTTGTAGCACCGCCTGCGGTTGTCGCAGAGGGCGTAGCAAAATCACCTGAGTTTGACTTGTTTCATATAAATTCAAACATGATTCCAACACTGGCATCGATCGGAATGCTTGAAGAATTAGATTCTTACATGGAAGAAGTTGGTTTTGATTATAATGCTGTCGGAACATTTGACACGTTCATGAAGTACAAGGGCGCTACTTTTGGAATGCCGACAGATGGAAATGTTCATACTCAATTTATTCATTGGGCAACGGTTGAGAAAAATGCCGCAGCCTATGAAGACAAGTTTGGAAAGAGTCCGACTTGGCCTGGCACTTGGGAAGAAGAAATTGAATGGATGAAATTTTTTGCTCCGCCCTCAAAGGCTACAGCAGACGACTATTATGGCTCAATGAATTTAAGGAATCGTGCTAACGGTGCGACTTGGTGGTTTATGCAGCTATATAGCGCCGGCGGTTTTACATTTGATGACGACATGAACCCAACAATGGATTCTGACGAGGCAGTGTACGCTTGGGAAACTTACATGAAATACAAAGACGTTTCTCATCCTGAGGCTCCTGGCTGGGGAACTCCACAAATGATTCCAAGAATGACCGGAGGTAAAGTCTTCTCAGGGCAGTATTGGGATGGTATCGTCGCTTTGAACGAAAACCCTGAAAAATCGAAGACTGTCGGACAATGGAAGTATGGTCTTGTTCCAGGTTCAGACTTTAGCGGGAAGCGTATTTACAGGTCTATATCAGACCCATTGGGAGCGCTGCTTGTAAATAAGCATAGTCCTAGAAAAGCACTAGCTGCTTATTTGGCTATGTGGCTCACAACTGAGCAAGAAAGTGAAGCTATTGTTGCTGACCCTGCTAATACGTTCCATGATCCATGGGCAAAATCACATATGACAAGTGAAAAAGTTGCCAAGACCTATACAAAGGGAGGTTTGGAAGGAATTCAGCAGTGCTTGCAAGTTGCTGCTCCTCCAATCTATTTGACTGGTTATATGGAGTTCACCGATATCCTTAATAAGAACTTATCAGAGGCATACGTTGGGTCAATTTCAATCTCTGAGGGTATAAAGAAAACTCAGGAGGAATTCGGCGGCATTGTTAAGAAAACTGGTAAGCGAAAGCTCAAAGCTGAGCTTGAGAGTTACAAAATGGTGATGCCAAAGATTGACGCACCTGCTTAAATACTTAACTTCACCTGGCTCAATTTGAGCCAGGTGGTTTTTCCAAAAATTTATGAGAGCACTAAATGGCACGGTCCGAAATTATGCTTCAGCGAACGAAGCGTTACAAAAAAATGGTTTTATTTCCCTTAATAGCTTCAATTCTGCTTATTTTAGGACCTGCACTGATACTACAACTATACCTCTCGTTCAATTACTATTCGATTTATAGCGAAGGTTGGTGGGCGTCAGAGTGGTATGCTTTAGACATTTTTTCAGACGTTGTCAGTGATAGTCGATTTCATATCGCTATTGTTAGATCGCTAGGTTTTGCTCTAGCCTCTACCATTGGATGTTTTGTAATTGGTTTTGGTCTTGCGTTGCTAATGTACAAAAATTTTCGACTACAATGGTTTTACTATATAATTTTTATAATCCCAATGCTTACTGTGCCGATCGTAATTGCTTACACAGCTGAAATGATTCTTTATCAAAAAGGTCCCTTAAACGGTATTCTCTCGTCCATAGTAGGAAGGGATATGTTGATAATGTGGATAACTAATCCTGATATTGCATTATTAACCGTTGTTTTGATGGAAGTTTGGAATTGGGCGCCCTTTAGTTTTATAATAATGATGGCTGGTCTTGCGTCTCTGCCAAAAGAGCCCGTAGAGGCAGCTCAAATACTTGGAGCGTCTCGTTTTAAGATTTTCTATGAAATACAACTACCTCTTCTTCGTCCAATAATTGTATTAGCTCTTGTGCTTCGTTTCTTAGAGGCAATGGCAGAGTTCCCAAAAACGTGGGCAATTTTTCAGGGTGGTCCAGGAACCGCAACAGAAACAATACCCGTTCTTATTTATCTAAACACTTGGTATTACTTTGATTGGTCTAAGGCGGCGGCTATGAGCTACATCGTGATGATGATGATGGTGGTAATAATATTGGCTGCAATTAAAATTTTACAAAAAGAAAACAAGAGAATAACGCAAGCTCAGGCAAATTAAACATGACTAAAACTCAGAAACAAAATTTAGATAACGTAATTCGGTATACACTTCTTACTATCTGGTTATTGATTGTGTTGTTTCCGTTATTCTGGATCGTAGCAACCTCATTCAAACCAGATAAAGACTGGCTTGCTTGGCCACCTGTATACTGGTCTGAAGAACCTACTATGAGTAATTATAATAATGTTTGGGGCGGTGCTATGGAACATACGGAAACACAGTATGCTCAATCTGTTCAAAAGCCTTTTACAGCACTTCGCAACTCAACAATAATTTCTTTTATTTCTACCTTTTTATCCGTATCATTTGGCGCTTTTATTGCCTATGGCGTTTCTAGATACAAAGTTTTGTCAGAAACCCGAATGTTCCAATTGCTTATGCTGAGAATGGTTCCTCCCATTGTTCTTGTTGGCCCTCTTTCTCTTTATTATACAACAATAGGGCTAATTGATTCATTAACAGGCCTAATTGCAATATATTTTATAACAACCCTTCCTTATGCGGTTTGGATGACCAAAAGTTTTATTGATGAGGTGCCAATAGAACTTGAGCAAGCCGCAGAAATAATGGGGGCAAATAGATGGACTATAATTACTGAAGTCGTTTTCCCCGTTATACGGTCAGGGCTTCTTGCAACGTTTCTTTTCATTTTGATACTTACGTGGTCAGAATACTTAGTTGCATTCATACTTTCAAAAACTGATGCTGTGACACTGCCTGTAGAACTTGCTAAATATGAGGGTTCATCTGAAGGTCGTGTATATGGCCGACAAGCAGCATTATCAGTGGGAATTACTATTCCACTCATTATAGTCGGTATTACCATACGTAAGCATCTGGCACGCGGATTTAGTTTTGGAATGATTAGAAAATAAGTTGGGATAATAAATGAGCCATATTCAAATAAAATCACTAAAGAAATCTTTTGGAATTGTAGATGCTGTAAAAAATATCAATTTTGATATTGATGACGGACAATTCGTAGTACTGGTTGGGCCTTCTGGATGCGGTAAAACCACTACTTTACGAATGCTTGCTGGATTTGAAGACCCTACCGAAGGCGAAATTCTAATAGGTGATAATGTGGTAAATGATATTGAACCTGGCAAAAGAGGCATTGGAATGGTATTTCAAAATCACGCCTTATTTCCGAATAAAACTGTTGAGGACAACATCAAGTTTGGGCTCAGAATGAAAAAAGTCTCAAATAATGAGATGGAAACAAAAGTTAGAGAAGTGGCTGAGCTAGTTCAAATTGGACACCTTCTGAAAAAAATGCCTTTTCAGTGTTCTGGTGGAGAATCGCAACGAATAGCGCTTGCTAGAACGTTAGTGACAGAACCTCAGATATTTTTATTAGATGAACCATTATCTAGTTTAGATGCAAAATTGCGCAGAGAATTAAGGGCTGAATGTGGACGAATCCACAAAGAACTCGGGAAAACATTTATATATGTTACTCATGACCAAGAAGAGGCTATGACTCTAGCAGACAAAATTGTGATTATGAATAAGGGGGATATCGAACAAATTGGCACCCCAGACGAGATTTATAACAATCCAAAAAACTTTTTTGTGGCTGACTTTTTTGGGTCTCCCTCCATGAACTTTTGTAAAGGCGAAACTAGCGGTAGCACAATAAAAACGAAATATTTTTCGGTTAAGTTAAATAAGGATGAAGCAAAAGGTTTGCCTGCGGAAATTACGATTGGTGTCCGCCCTGAAAAAACTCAGATTAAGAAATCGAGTGGAAAAGATGCCCACCAAATCCAAGTCATTGAACCTCTCGGAAGAGAAAAGTTAATATACCTTGATGCAAGGACAGACGAGAAATTCGTATCCTTGATAACGAGCGAGTCTGCTGAAGAAATAAACGATAATATTTCTGTATCAGTGAGTGTTGAGTCAAAAGATGTATTTATCTTCGACCTAGACGGAAAAAGACTAAAGTAAGTGTAAATATTAGACCAATAAAAGCAATAAACTTAGTTTACGCAGTGACTCCTCAGCCTTTTAGTAACCTCGAGTTAGGAATTTGATGCCAAAATTAACCGACAAATTTAACGTTGTAGAAGCATCCATTGAGGACCTACATAATGCTTTAGTTTCCGGCAAAACATCTGTGGTAGAAGTTACTCAAAGCTACATTGACAGAGTACGTGCATACAATGGAGTCTCCAGCATGCTCGTCACAGAGGATGGGAAAGATATTAGTGAAATGCCTGGAATTAGGAGAGGCGGACATGAGATAAAATTCCCAACAAAAACAGTTAAAGTGGACGACGTACTTCCTGACAGAAAAAACTACATGGGCAAACAACTCGAATTTGGTAGAATGGAGAAAACAGCATCAAAACAGGATGTATATCAGCAATTTGGAATGATCGTAGGAATTCCAAATGCTGGACAAGTAAATGCTCTTTCTACTATTAATATCCGGGGTGAAAGGTCAGTTACCTGTTGGGGTGAATTTGATAAACATCCTTCAGAGGGCCCATTGCCGGAGGGCGCCCCTGCGGTTTGTGAAATCTTTAGACAGCAGCCTGATGCTCTTGAGAGAGCAGCAGAACTAGATGCTAAATATGGAAATAACCCTAACTTTGACGCTATGCCGATGTATGGCGTCACTTTCTCTTTCAAAGACCCATTTGATACTTCTGATATGCGTTCTACAGGTGGTGCAGATGCTGCTTACGATATCGATTTTCCAGCGCGAGATCATTTACTTGTAAAACAGTTACGTGATAAAGGCGCCATCATATTTGCTAAAGCAGTAAACACTGAGTATAACGGTAGAGCGGGTGACCCTGGTGGTAATAATTCCCCGGATGTGGTGCTCCCATCAACGTTGGGGTATCAACGTTCAACTTGGGGCGGAAATCCATCTAATCCATACGATACGACAAGAGCAGCCTCTCTCGGCTCAAGCTCTGGTTCTGCTGTTTCTGTGAGTACAAATATGGTTATGGCAAGCCTAGGAGAAGAAACAAGAGCCTCATGTAGAGGACCGTCAAACCATAATGCTGTTTCACTTATTTTACCTCACAAAGCTATGATTGGATTTGATGGGGGAGCAATCGGGGCAGATATTTATTGCGACAGGACCGGAGTTCACGGAAAATCTTTAGACGATTGCGCTAAAATACTTGATGCATTGAAAGACCCAGAATACGGTTATTATGATGAACGAGACCCCTACACTACTGTTCCTCGATCTTCGATTATAAAAACAAAATTTACTGAAAATCTTGCTGGTAAAGATGGCCAAGCATCACTTTCAGGAGTTAAGCTTGGTGTGATTTCTGAGTCTCTAGTGTATCCTGAGGGCTCTTTAACTGAAAAGCCAATCGTTGATGCAGCACTAAAGGAAATAAAACATATCCTTAGTGAAAAACTTCATGCAAAACTTGTGCAATCCAGTGACCCTCTATGGCATATAGATGAAGATATGGAAGTTATGAGTGTTGATTTTCGTAAAGCGCTAACACGTCTTCTACCTGTATTCATGCCAGATATACTATTTCGATTGGATAGCTCAGGCAAACCACTTTTCCCAGATTTTGCTAATGCTATAAGACCAACAGAATTTTTTCCCGGAAAAGAGTTTGGGAATGGCTTGCTTGATCCAATTGATTATATGGTTGGACTATCTGAAGGAAACATTGCACCGCCTAAAAATCTTACAATAGCATCAATACAAGAACAAAAATTAGCGAATAGTTTTCGTTTTCATATAAGTCAGTATTTACTCCGTAGAGCAAATGATTGGAAGGCAGCTGGTTTTCATGAGACACTTGAAAATTGGAAAGCATTAAATGAGCGTTCTAAATTTTGGGGAGATGATCAACGCGCTGCATTCAAAAATTGGGAAGAGACAAGTGACCCTCGGAACTCACTAGATGGAAGACAGGGCGTAAATGAACGAATTATGCTACGTGAGTTACTCAGACGCATCGATATGATGGTTTTGAACGAAAATAAGCTTGACGCTTTTGTTCGACTACATACCCCATGGGCACCTGGGATAATTGGACAGCCACACCAATATGATACTATTCATAATTTGCGTCCCGAAAGCCTATATGGACCTAATGCAGGATTGTCCGAAATATTAGTTCCAGCGGGATATGTAACTACAACTTATGACCCGGTATTTGTTTTAAATTCTGACAATACACGTTATATATCGAAAGCATCCAAAAAGATTACTAATATCGATGCTCCAGGGCTTCCTTTTTCTCTTGTTTTTCGTTCTGAACCTGGGACTGAAGATAGTTTGTTGAAAATTGCATCCTCTTATCAGAAAGCATCTAACAGACGTATTTCACCTCCAAATTTTGGTCCATTATAAATTTAGATTACCATTTCCAAACCAACCATTTTTGGGCAAGCCAATTCTTTACTCATGTGGATATTATGTAGCGATTGCATATACAACTGAGTTAATAATTATATCCTTTTTTTAGGATATACTCTTGTGGCATGTTTAAGAAAAACCAATGGTGTTAATTATTGATAATTAGAAGCGTTTTTTTTCCCGCCACTAGCTATAAATATTTAACATAATATCGCCGAATTTCTTAATTGGTGATGCTTTTTAAGAATAATGTTATTTATCCTGCCAATCAGGCTTCCTTTTTGTCAAAAAAGCAGAAATACCCTCTTCTGCATCTTTTTTTAGCATATTATCAACCATTATTTCAGAGGTATAAGCATAAGCGTCACTTAAAGTCATTTCTGACTGTTCATAAAATGCCTTTTTCCCTACAGCCAGAGTAACGCTCGATTTGGAGGCGATTTTGCGCGCAATTGCATTAACTTTTTCTTTAAGCACATCACCTGGGAAAGAGCGATTAATCAATCCTATTCGTTCAGCTCTATCACAATCAACTAAGTCACCGGTGAGCAGCATTTCCATAGCATGTTTATCTAATACATTTCTAGACAAAGCAACCATAGGAGTAGAGCAAAACAATCCGATATTCACACCAGGCGTTGCAAATTTTGAAGATTCAGAGGCAAAAGCTAGATCACAGGAAGCAACCAGCTGACAACCAGCTGCAGTTGCAATACCGTCTACCTCAGCAATCACAGGTTTTGGGTTTGCTAGGATCAACTTCATAAGTTCACTGCATTTATCGAATAGTTTCTGAAAGTAGAAGATACCTTTGTCTTTATTACCGCGCGCCTGTGTGATTTCTTTTAGGTCATGTCCCGCGCAAAAGACTGGGCCATTCGCGCTTATTATAACTACTCGAATTTCAGGGGTGTCTGCCGAGGCCATAATTTTAGAAAACAATACATCAAGCATATTTTCCGAAAGAGCGTTTCGACGTTTCTCATCGTTTAAAATTAAACGGATAATACCATTGGATAATTCTTCTAGCACCATATCATTTTTATCATTTATCATTATCTCTCCTTGAAAAAGAAACAAATCATCATGCACATTAAATAATTTTTCGCTAAGATTTGGTGAATCAACTAAAACTATTTTTTGTGCCTACTATTCTTCCTCTGACAGCCAGATTTTTATTGGGATCATAAAACGGTTTTTCAACAATTTCTATTTTTCTAGAACCGAAAGGTGTATGCACTTCCGCCTGTAACCCAATATTACTATGATCAATTTGGACCATGGCTAAAGCAATATTTTTTTTAAGCCTTGGAGAGTAAATTGCAGAAGTAACATGGCCGATACACTTTGTTTTTTGAAAAATATGCCAAAATTCGTTATTTACATCTTCAAGCTTGTCACCCTTTATTTCTATACCCACCTGCTTTCTAGACACCCCTTTTTGAGCTATGTGTATTAATGCATCTTTACCGATAAAATCAGCCTCCATATCCAAATCAACTAATCTATCTAATCCAAGCTCATATGGGTTGGTGTTTGTGTTCATATCTGCGTGATATGAGAGCATTCCGCCTTCTATGCGCCGAATAGAAGAAGTATGGCCAGGTTTCAAACCAAGTGGCTGACCAATTTTCATAATATGTTCCCATATTTCGTCAGCATGATTATGATCACATAGATAGATTTCATAACCCAACTCACTAGACCAACCAGTTCTAGAAACAATCACAGATGTGCCTAGAAGACTAAATTCTCGGAACCAATAATATCTTAGATCTCTTATGGTTTTGCCGAATATGGCTTCCATTATTTCACCTGAGAGGGGTCCTTGAAGTTGTAATGGAGATACATCAGGCTCGCATATATCGACATCAAAACCAGAATTTATAACAACACCCTGTGCCCAGAGCAGAATATCACTGTCAGAAAGAGAGAGCCAAAAATGATTCTCTGCCAATCTCAACAAAACCGGGTCATTTAAGATGCCGCCATCAACATTTGTGATTAGAATATATTTACATTGACCAACTTGACAGCTAGATAGATTTCGTGGGGTTAATAATTGAACAAACTTTGCGGCATCGGGTCCCTTAATTTCCACTTGTCTTTGCACTGAAACATCGCTCAAAGTAGCTTTTTTCACTAAGTTCCAAAAGTTTTCTTCAGGGTCCCCGAAAGACCTCGGAATATACATATGATTGTATACCGAGTAGTGGGTAGCACCCCATCTTTTAGTAGCTTGAAAAAAAGGCGATTTCCTAATTTGCATCCCAAATCCAAAATTACAATTATTTACAACTTTTAGCATGTTTTAAACCTAGTTATTTTATAAAAACCATAAATAATATCCTGAAAACATTTAGGATTGTTCTTATGCGACAAATTACTCATCTTGGCCGACGTTGAAATACTGCAGTATATTATAAGAATAAGCTTTAAAAGAAGATAGTTAATACATTCAAAATCACCAAACAGCGATGAATGTATCAAGAAATATGGAGATGATTTTAACCGGAATTCACTTTTTTAATTTAACTAAAAGGTATGTATTGTCATAATATTAAGCGCTTAAAGTTAGGCTTAAATCATGTTTTATTTTATCAATCTGATGAGTTATACTAGTCGTATATATTGTAATTTTATTAAATAAATTCTTTATAAATAAAATCAGAAAAGTAACATTAGCTTTACATTATGACACTCCTTTCCATGGGTATTGTATTCTTATCAAAAACTAAATTATAATTTTAACAGACAATTATTTTGCTATTTAGGAACATTTATTATGTACAAAATTAGTCTTCATTCGTTAAGTCTTTACATTTTATTTTCTATCATTATTCTTCCGTTTTATACTAATCTATCAACCAAATTGGCCTATTCAGACACAATCCAATCCCACGGAATTTCAACTTTCGGTGAGCTAAAATATTCAGCTAATTTTCCTCATTTAGATTATGTAAACCCGAATGCACCTAAAGGTGGTGAAATATCAATTTGGGGTTTTGGCTCTTTTGACTCAATGCATCCCTATAGCACCAAAGGCAGAGCGGGAAGTCTTTCATCAATTTTTTTTGAAACTTTACTAGAAGGCACAGCCGACGAACCAGATTCCGCCTACGGCCTTGTTGCATCTTCAATGGAATACCCGGAAGATAGAAGCCAAGTTATTTTCAACCTTCGTCCGGAAGCTAAATTCTCTGACGGGACACCTTTAACAGCCGAAGATGTGGTGTTTTCCTATGAAATTCTCCGTGACAAAGGACTACCTTCATTTAGAGCAGTAATTGAAAAAGAAGTTGAAAGTGCAGAAGCTTTAAATTCACATCAAGTGAAATTTGTATTTAAAGATAATGTCCCAACACGTGACCTACCTCAGATGGTGGGAGGTTTGCCAATATTCTCAAAAAAATACTACTTAGAATCTGGTGCTGATTTTGAAGCCTCCTCTCTTACTCCTGCGATTGGTTCTGGACCATATGTCCTGGATTCAATCGATGTAGGTCAGCAAATTATTTATAAGCGTAATCCTAATTATTGGGGTCGAGACCTACCTTTGAATAAAGGACGCCACAATTTTGATAAAATAAGAATTGAATATTTTGCTGACTATAATAGCGCATTTGAAGGCTTTAAGTCTGGTGCTTATACTTTCAGAAATGAAGCATCCTCAAAAATTTGGGCAACTGGATATGACTTCCCTTCTGTTGAAAAAGGGTGGGTAAAAAAAGATACACCACCAGATGGAACATTAGCTTCTGGACAATCATTTATTTTCAACCTCAGAAAAGACCAATTTAAGGATATACGAGTACGAGAAGCTATTGGGATGATGTTCAATTTTGAATGGTCAAATAAGACCCTTTTCTTCGGAATATATGAGCGCATTCACTCTTTCTGGGAAAATAGCTACCTAAAAGCTGAAGGATTGCCAAGTGAAGATGAGTTAGTATTTTTAGATCCGCTAAAGGAAAGCTTACCTCAAACGGTATTCAGTGAGGAAGCTAAACTAGCACCGCAATCTTCTGAACGTCAGCTTGATCGGCAAAATCTTCGCTCAGCCTCAAAATTGCTGGATGAAGCAGGATGGGTTGTTGGCGACGACGGTGTGAGGCGCAATCAGCTAGGTGAAACGCTCAAATTAGAAATATTGAACGACTCACAGGCTTTTGATAGAGTAATCAATCCATTCGTGGAAAATCTTCAACAGCTTGGTATCGATGCAATACATACCCGTATAGATAATGCCCAAATGACAGAAAGAGAGCGTAATTTCGATTTCGATATGTTAGTTGGCAATTTTAGGACTTCATTAACTTCTGGTTCCTCGCTAAAACAATATTTTGGTTCGGAGTCAGCAGATTACTCAATTTTTAACTTAAGCGGATACAGTAGCCCTGCTGCCGATATTTTAATAGAAGACATTTTAGCAGCAGAAGATCGTGAAACTTTAAATAATGCAACTCGTGCATTTGATAGACTGTTACGGGCTGAAGTCTTTTGGATTCCCCAATGGTTCAAAAAACAACACACGATTGCTTATTATGACATGTATAGATACCCAGAAAAACTACCTCCCTATGATCTTGGAACATTAGATTTTTGGTGGTTTGACGAAACTGCTTTCAATGAACTTAAATCCAAAGGTGCTTTGTAGAGCTGGCCTAGATGATATCTTATATTTTAAGACGACTTTTTCTAATTTTACCTACCTTATTCGGTATTATGCTGATAAATTTTACGCTTGTACAATTTGTGCCAGGCGGTCCCGTAGAACAAATAATTGCTGGATTGGAGAGCGATGTTACTGTTTTTGACAATATTGCAGGAAGTGCAGGAGAAATTAGAGATGTTAGCAAAGCAGAAAGTTATGTTGGAAGCAAAGGGCTACCTGAAGACTTTATAAGAGACCTTGAGATTCAATTCGGATTTGATAAACCACCATTAGAACGTTTCACAACAATGTTGTGGAGCTATGTTAGGTTTGATTTTGGAGAAAGCTATTTTCGTTCGATTAAGGTAACAGACCTCATTATAGAAAAAATACCCGTTTCTCTCTCCCTAGGTTTATGGACTACATTGCTTGCCTATCTTATCTCTATACCATTAGGAATTCGAAAGGCTGTAAACGATGGTACAGCCTTCGACAGTTGGACTTCAAGTCTTATTATCATAGGGTATGCTATTCCAGGATTTTTATTTGCAATTTTGTTATTGGTTTTATTTGCAGGGGGCTCTTACTTAAAACTATTTCCTTTACGCGGGTTAACTTCACCTGATTTTGCAGATTTATCTTACTGGCAAAAAGTGCTTGATTATTTTTGGCATATTTCGCTTCCGGTTCTTGCCTCCACTATCTCTGCTTTTGCTACATTAACGCTTCTCACAAAAAATTCTTTTCTAGACGAAGTTCGAAAGCAATATGTGATGACTGCACGGGCGAAGGGATTAACAGAGAAGAGTGTTTTATATGGACATGTATTCAGAAATGCTATGCTGATCGTTATTGCGGGATTTCCTGCTGTATTTATCTCAGTTTTTTTTGGAAGCTCTCTCATAATCGAAACTATATTCTCACTTGACGGATTGGGAAGAATGGGATTTGAAGCTGCAATTGCAAGAGATTACCCTGTTGTATTTGGTACTTTGTTTATATTTAGTCTCATTGGATTAATAATCGGTTTGTTATCTGATTTAATGTATATCTGGATTGATCCAAGAATTGATTTTGAGAAGAGGCTTTCGTGAAGTTAGACAAAGTCAAAAACCAGAATATTGGTCATCGGCGTTGGACAAATTTCAAACAAAATAAACGCGCCTTTTGGTCGCTTATCATTTTTTCTATTTGTTTTATTTTGTCATTATTTGCAGAGTTTATTGCAAATGACAAGCCGCTTCTCATCAAGTATCGGGACAAATTTTATATGCCAATTTTTTCCTTTTATCCTGAAAAAACGTTTGGAGGAGACCTAAAAACAGAGGCAATTTATTCAGATATAGAAATTGAATGCTTAATTATTACTGGAGGTTTAGAAGAGTGCTGGAATACGCCTGAGTTATTAATTTCAGATTCACAAGATGGTTTAATTCAAAATGGAAAAATCAACAAAGGATTTGTTATATGGCCGATCATTCCTTTTCACTATTCCACTATAGATACACTTGACGTACCCGCACCTTCCCCTCCAGATAAAAGGCACCTTTTAGGCACAGATGATACCGCGAGAGATGTTCTCGCGCGTGTCATATATGGTTTTCGGCTTTCAGTTTTATTTGCTATAATAGTTTCCATTTTATCCTCATTAATTGGCATTTCAATGGGTGCTATTCAGGGATATTTTGGAGGTAGGTTAGATCTTTTTACGCAAAGAATAATTGAGATTTGGGGAGCAACTCCTTCTCTATATGTGATAATAATTGTTGCTGCTATCTATAGAATGGATTTTTGGCTACTTATATTTCTTATGACTTTATTTAGCTGGACAGCTCTTGTTGGTGTTGTGCGTGCAGAATTTTTACGGGCAAGGAATTTTGAATATATTCAAGCAGCAAAAGCTCTTGGGGTATCTCCAATTAAAATAATGTTTCGTCATGTCCTACCAAATGCAATGGTCGCTACCTTAACCATGCTTCCTTTCATAGTTACAGGAGCAATTGGCTCACTTGCTGCGCTGGATTTTCTCGGTTTTGGGTTACCGTCTTCCGCACCATCTCTCGGTGAATTAACTCTTCAAGCAAAACAAAATCTTCAAGCACCATGGCTTGGTCTTACTGCATTTTCTGTTTTTGCTTTAATGTTAACGATGCTTGTTTTCATATTCGAAGGGGTTCGTGATGCGTTTGATCCTAGAAAGACATTTTCATGATGTCTGCATTATTATCCGTAGATAATCTAAAAATTGTATTTAGAACAAATGGTATAGATACTAACGCGGTTAACGGATTAAGTTTCCATATTGAAGAAGGAGAGACATTGGCTATTGTTGGCGAAAGTGGTTCAGGCAAATCAGTATCAGCGCTTGCTTGTCTTGGCCTTCTGGCAGATAATGCCATTATTTCTGGTTCAATTACATGGAACAGTCCACCTAACCTTAATAAAGAGGAAACGGATTTTTCAAAAATTCGAGGTACCGAAGCCGGTATTATTTTCCAAGAACCTATGACATCACTAAACCCACTGCACACAATTGAAAAACAAATAGGAGAAGCAGTTAAGCTCCATGGAAAACACGATAGACCAGCACTGCGTAAACGGGTTCTTGAGTTGCTCGATAGAGTTGGAATTTCAGATGCAGGACGTCGTTTATCAAGTTTTCCTCACGAATTATCAGGCGGACAAAGACAAAGAGTTATGATTGCGATGGCACTCGCAAATCGACCAAAGTTGCTAATTGCTGACGAGCCTACAACTGCTTTGGATGTTACCATTGAAGCTCAAATCGTTGATTTGCTCCAAGACCTACAGCGAGAAATAGGAATGGCAATGCTTTTTATCTCTCATGATTTGGGGTTGGTCCGACAGCTTGCAAAGCGTGTTATCGTTATGAAAGACGGCGACATTGTTGAACAAGGCGATAAACAAAAAATTTTTGTATCCCCAACGTCCCAATATACCCGTTCACTGGTTGAGGCAAAGTTAAAAACCAAAAGAGATAAATTGAAAGGCACAAAAACAACGATTTTAGAAGCAAAGGACATAACAGTAAAATTTCCTATTCGGACAGGTCTTCTTCGTCGTACAACTGATTATGTTATAGCTGTGGACAGCGCAAATTTTCAACTTCATACTGGAGAAAGTCTTGGTATAGTTGGGGAGAGTGGTTCAGGAAAATCAACACTTGCGCGAGCTTTAACAAAGCTTATACCTCATGATGGTTCAGTTTACTGTGACGGAGACAAGATCACACACTCAAGTTCTAAATTATTGAAACCATATCGTCGAAAGGTACAAATCGTCTTTCAGGACCCTTTTGGTTCATTATCACCAAGACTTTCTATTGGAGAGATAATTGCTGAAGGGCCTAAAGCACATGGTCATAAAGATGATCCAATACTTCACCAGAAAGTGAGTAAAGTTTTAAAAGAAGTAGGATTAGAGCCAGATACAGAAGTGCGCTACCCACACGAGTTCTCTGGAGGACAAAGACAGCGTATTGCCATTGCAAGAGCCCTTATTTTGAAACCAAAAATCATTATTTTTGATGAACCTACATCAGCCTTAGATGTAACTGTTCAAAGACAAATTGTGGAGTTACTTCTTGAACTTCAGGCGCGTCACGAATTAAGCTATATTTTCATTAGCCATGATATTTCTCTTATTGGCATGTTTTGTCACTCCATAATGATAATGAAAGATGGAGAGATAGTTGAAAAAGACTCTGTTCAAAATATCTTCGGTAAAAAACCCTCGCATGTTTACACACAATCCCTTATTGAGGCGGCAAACCGAAAATAAATTAAGGCATACTTATTTTGAAAGGTAATTGGTTAAACCTTTATTTTATCCTATCTATGGTTTTATTACTATTTTAAGATTGAACACATGGACTATTTATACTCAAAAAAGTCACAAATAGGCTGGGCGCTTTACGACTGGGCCTCATCTCCTATACCAACACTGCATGCAACATTTATTTTTTCGGTATATTTCACAACCATTATAATGCCTGATGGAGGGTCAGTACTTTGGGCTTATATGACCGGGCTCACTGCGTTAGTTGTTGCTCTAATTGCCCCTTTTTTAGGAAGTTACGCAGATAGTTCTGGCAAATTTAAAGAATTAATTGTTTTATTCATTAGCCTAGGTTCACTAGCAACAGGATTATTGTGGTTTGCCCAACCAGATGCAAACTTCATTAGCTATGCCATAATTTTTTCCGCAATATCTATATTTTTTCTAGAAAGTAGTTTTGTTTTTTATAATGCATTGTTAAGTAAGATGATAAAAAAAGATAATATTGGTACTTTATCTGGTCTTGCGTGGGGTGGTGGATATGTTGGAGCAGTAATAGCCTTAGTTATAGTTTTAGCAGTTTTCATTCTACCAGAAAGTCCAGTATTCTCTCTTGATAAATCAGAATCAGAACATATCCGTGCAACAATGTTATTCGCCGCGGCCTGGGCACTTGTTTTTTCTTTGCCAATTATGATTTATTTACCGTCGTTTAGCAAACAATATAAAAAACAAGAGCCCACATTTTTAAGCTATAAAAAGAGCTTGGTAGAAGCAAGAAAAATTCCTCATATGATCCGATTTCTTTTTGCAAGAATGGCCTATAATGATGGTCTCGTAACTCTTTTTGCTTTTGGCGGAATTTATGCCGCTAAAGTATTTGATTTTAGCCAGTTAGAAATCATTAAGTTCGCTATCTGTCTTAATATTTCTGCTGGTCTAGGAGCGATGATAGGTGGATATATAGATGACTATATTGGCCCTCTAAAGACCATTAAATTGAGTTTAATTGGTCTTTTTTTATGTGGGCTTGTAGCTATAATTACTCCATATAAAATACTGTTTTGGTGTGTGGGAATTAGCCTTGGGTTATTTGTTGGTCCTATACAATCTGCTTCTAGAACATATATTAGCCTAAAGGCACCTGATGTCCACAAAGGCGGCTTATTCGGTCTCTATATGGTATCGGGTAAATTGACAAGCTTTATTGGACCCTTGTTGTATGGCTGGATAGTTATGATAAGCGGATATGACAGACTTGGAATGGCTATAATATTGGTTCTGCTCACAGCTGGGTACTTTTTATTACCCCCAACAAAAAACAATACTCAGAACTAATTTAATTACGTACTCTTTTCAAGTATAAATACTTGTTCAAAAAAAGTTAGTCTATAACGAACAAGCAATATTAATTTTTTGAAAATTTGATTTTTTTCAGCAAAAAAAATAATATAATGAATTTTGGTTAAATTTTTAGGATTTGTTTGTGCTTTCCCATTACCTTAACGCTTTTTTATCTAAACACAAGATTCATTATGGCTGGGTAATGGCTGGATTGGTATTTTTGATGACTATAATGTCATCTGCTGTAAGTAGCACTCCTCAACTAATAATTCTACCAATTACGGAGGAATATGGATGGCAGATTTCAGATATCTCAAATGCAATAGGTCTCATGTTTTTTACACTCGCGTGCCTTGCTCCTTTCAGCGGTGCACTCATGCTAAATTTGGGGGTTACACCGGTAGTTCTGACCGCGATAGGACTTAATATTGTTGGTTTAGGATTGTGTATTATCTCTTTCGAGACTTGGCATTTTTTAATCGCAATAGGTGTATTTTTAGGCTCAGCTTCGGGCATTATAGGTTTAGGTCTCACTGCGACCGTAGCATCTAGATGGTTTGTAAAAAGACGTGGCTTGGTAGTAGGAGTTCTTACAGCTGCATTTGCCGCGGGACAGCTGCTTTTTGTACCATTAATGGCTTGGATCACAACAATAGTAGATTGGCGTTTCGCACTTTTAATTCCGATTTTGGGGTCCTTAATTTCTTCTATATTAATATTATTTTTTGGTAAAAATTGGCCTGCAGAGTTAAAATTAGCTCCATTTGGTGACACAAAAATATATGAACCCCCGAAAAAAGCTGAGCAAAATGCTGCTATAGTTAGCTTAAAAGTACTAAAGAACGCTTGCGGCCACCCTGCTTTTTGGATTTTATCAGGTACTTTTTTTATATGCGGTTTATCGTCTACTGGTATTGTTGGTCAGCATTTTATACCATTTTGTGCAGATAATAATGTCGGCATTGTTGCTGCCTCATCTTATCTTGCGATTATGGGCATATTTAATTTTATGGGCACTATAGGTTCGGGATGGCTTTCAGATAGGTTCGACAATTATAAATTATTAATGTGGTTTTATGGACTGAGAGCTCTCTCGCTAGTATATTTGCCCTTCAGCGGATTTGAGTTTTTTACCTTACTTTTATGGGCAATGTTCTTTGGACTAGATTTTATCGCTACTGTTCCACCAACAGTCAAACTCACCTCTAAATATTTTGGTGCGGTAAATGGTCCCGTTCTTTTCGGCTGGATATTTGCGGCTCATCAACTGGGCTCAGCAATAGCGGCATCTAGCGCTGGTTGGTCACGTGACACAATACTAAGCTATGCACCATCATTTATGGTTGCAGGCCTTTTTAGTCTAATTGCTGTGTTTTTGATAATGATGTTTAAAAGATTAGATATTTCTAAAATCGAGAGAAGAACAACTTGATTAAGAGAAACAATAAAAAATAATTTTGGTTATCTGTCGTTTTTCATAGTTGCGGGAACTCAATTCTATTTTGAAGTTACTGCCTTTAATAAATATTATTTATTAGTATACCTTAATTTGAATACAATCGCAGTTAGACTCTCCGCTCTTTCTTCCAACTATTTCAATGCGATGTTCAATAACTTCATACCCCATCTCTTTGGCGATGGAGTCCAGAATCTTCTTTAACTCTTTGTTTTGGAATTCATGGATAAGACCATTATCTGCATCTATCAAATGGTCGTGGTCATTACGCACGGGTTCAAAACGAGCTTTACCATCATTCATGTTAATTTTTTTTATTATGCCGGCACCTTCAAAAAGATTCAACGCTCTATAGACAGTGGGCAAGGAGATTGACTGGTCCCGTTCCACTGCTCTGCGATAAACTCGGTCAGCATCTGGATGGTCATCAGATTCCAGAAGCGTTTCTATGATTAAGGAGCGCTGAGCGGTCATCCTAATTCCCGCATCCGTACATTTTTTAAGTAACTCTGCCTGCACCATCAATCCTAACTACACAAACTTCCATGTCATAAATTAAATGAATTTATTTCTACTATCAAGCATCTTTAGTTTTTTTATCTTTCTTTAATTGGAAGACTTTCCATTTAATGAAATTTTTTTTAATTAATTTTATTTGCATTTCCTATATCTGGGGCTGCAGCAATTAACATTTTAGTATATTTTTCCACCGGACTTGAAAATAAAACTTCGGGCGTTGCCTCTTCAATCAACACCCCTTCCTTTAAAACACCTATTTTATCCGCCATCTCCGAGACTACAGCTAAATCATGCGATATAAATAAATAAGTTAGAGAAAATTCTTTTTGTAAATCTTTAAGTAATCTGAGTACTTGCGCCTGCACGGAAACATCAAGTGCCGAAGTGGGCTCGTCACATATTATCAATTCTGGCCGTGATGCTAAAGCTCTAGCAATGCAGATTCTTTGACGCTGACCCCCAGAAAATTCGTGAGGAAATTTCACAATATCTCGTGGCGATAACCCTACCTGTTCTAATAATTCTATAACTCTTTTATTCTTGGTTTCTTCGTTTTGGTTCAAATTCAATACGTCAAGCGGTTCCTTTATGATATTACCAACTCTCCAACGAGGGTTTAAACTAGCATATGGAGATTGAAAAATCATTTGGACGGCTCTTCGCATTAATAATAATTCTTCTTTACCAAGTGATACGTCAGTGAAGTCCTTTCCATCAATTTTGACGTTTCCTGCCGAGGGTCGCAGAAGACCTGCAACCATTTGGGCTATTGTTGTCTTACCAGAACCACTTTCGCCGACTAATGCATAGGTTCTACCCTTATCAATTTTAAAATTTACTCGGTCTACAGCCTTTAGTATTCTTTTCCCCGTTCCAGTGATTTGCCTCACCAACCATGGGTCAGAGAGATCAAAAAACCTTGTAAGCTCATTGACTGATAAATACTCTAATTGTTCAAATTTTTTCTTTTTTGGCTTCTGAATAAAAGGTTTAGAATTTCTCTTTTTAGTTAAATGCTGAAAAGTTGGAGTAGAGTTTATAAGTTTTTTCGTATAGCCACTATTTGGTTTATTCAAAACATCATAAGTTTTACCCATCTCAACGAGTTTGCCAGCATTAAGGACCGCCACTCGCTCAGTTGTCTCAGCTATTACCCCCATATCGTGTGTTATTAAAATTATAGCTGTGCCCCGTTCCTTGCAAAGCTTTCTTAATAAATCTAAAATCTGCGCTTGAACAGAAACATCTAGAGCAGTTGTTGGCTCATCTGCAATGATTACTCTTGGTTTTGGTGCTAAGGCTAGAGCAATTACCACTCGTTGACGCATACCACCAGAAAAGGTGTGTGGGTAATCGTAAAAGCGATTTGGTTCTATCCCCACCTCTTTAAGTAAGCTTTTTGCATAAGTTTTAGCCTCAACTTTTCCCATATCAATATGAGTTCTTATGGTTTCAATAAGCTGATCACCAATACTTCTCAAAGGGTTAAGACTAACAAGAGGATCTTGAAAAACCATGGAGATTTGCGAGCCTCGAACAAACGCTGAATTTTTTTCTATTCGCCGACCTTCAAATATTATAGCCCCTTCAGAAATCAAAAGTGGTGGATCTATAAGACCTAAAACAGATGAACCGGTCATTGACTTCCCAGCTCCTGATTCCCCTACCAGTCCTACTATTTCTCCAGGATATACTTTCAAAGAGATCTTATCCAAAATAATTTGTACGTTTCTACGCTGCTTGAAAACTACACTTAAATTTTGAATTTCTAAAATGGGAGCACTCATTTTTATCTTCATCTAATGAATTTTTGGATTCAGCATGTCTCTTAACCAATCTCCAAAGAGATTTATGGATAATGCAAGTGCCAAGAGGGTTAACGCAGGAAACAATAAAATCCACCATTCCCCCGAAAACAGAAAATCCTGGCCGATCCTTATTAAAGTTCCTAAACTTGGTTTAGTAGTTGGAACACCGACGCCTAAAAAAGATAAGGTAGCCTCTGCTATTATAGCCAAAGCAAATGTTATTGTTGCAATAACTAAAACAGGACTAAGAATATTAGGTAAAATGTGACGCGTCATTATTGAAAAACGTTTTAGACCTAACATCCTAGCCGACGTTATATAATCTTTTTCTTTTTCGACTAAAGTCGAGCCCCTCACAGTCCGTGCGAACGGTACCCATTCTGAGAGCCCAATTGAAATAATCAAAACAGTAATAGACATTTCATATCGTAACTCAGGAGGTAGCATACCCCTTGCCACACCATAAACTAACATTGCTACGAGTATTGAGGGAAATGTCATCTGAATGTCTGCTAATCTCATTATAATTATATCTAACCAACCTCCTGAAAAACCCGAAATTAAGCCTAAAATGACACCTAGAACCATTGCTAAAAGAACAGCCATTAAACCTACAAAAAGTGAAATTCTTAAGCCATATAATATAGTTGAAAATAAATCTCTGCCCTGGTCATCTGTTCCCATTAAAAAAACTTGGCCTGTAAACTCATTTGGCTCCATTGGTGGGGTAAAACCGTTCATAAGATTAAGTGTTGAGGGGTCAAATGGGGTATAGGGAGCAAGATAGTTGGCAAAAATAGCAAGGAGAATAATTGTAATAAAAACAAAAAAAGAACCGATAGCCAACATATTGTTCCGAAAATTATAAAATATGTCGGATTTTAGAAACGACCTCATTGTTTTATACTTCTCGTCGCAATTGGCTATCGCGTAACCTTGGGTCAATTAAGAGATAAGCTAAATCAACGAAAAGGTTAATTATAACAAAAGCAAATCCTACTAATAATAAATATGCGCTCATTACAGGTATATCGACAAAATATACTGCGTTGATAAATAGTAAGCCAACACCTGGCCATTGAAATACCGTTTCAGTTATTATAGCAAAGGCTATAACAGAGCCAAGTTGGAGGCCGGCGATAGTAATTACTGGAATCAAAATGTTTGGCAATGCATGGAAAAAATAGATTTGTCTTTTGGTCAGTCCTAGCGCATAAGCTAGTCGGATGTAATCTTGTTTTAACACCTCTAACATTTCTGCTCGAGTAAGTCTCATTACTAATGTCATTTGATACAAACCTAGCGTAATACTAGGTAAAATTAGTGACTTTATGCCACTAACGGTTAGAAAACCTGTTGACCACCAACCGAGTTCTACAACTTCTCCACGGCCGAACGAAGGTAACCAGTTTAATTCAACCGAAAACAGCCAGATCAAAAGAACCCCAATTAAAAATGTTGGTAAAGAAACTCCAATCAGGGAAGAGGACAAAATTAAATTTGAAATAATGCTACCACGTTTAATTGCTGTATAAATACCCAGTATTACCCCCAAAGATACACCGAGTATGGCGGAACTTAATGCCAATTCAATAGTAGCTGGTAATCTTGAAATAATTAATTCTGAGACAGGAAGTGCACCACGATAGGAGTTTCCAAAGTCAAAATTTATTGCCCTCCACAAAAATTCAAAATATTGTATGAAGATTGGGTCATTTAATCCTAGAGCCTCTTCCAAAGCAGCGCGTTGAGCCAACGTTGCTTCTTGCCCCATCAAATTCTCAACAGGGTTTCCGACAAACCTAAATATAATAAATGAAACCAATGCAACCAATAACAAGACCATAATTGCTTGCAAGATACGTCTAGCTATTATGAAAATCATTTTTTTTCAATAAATCTGCCGACTGAGCAAACCCAGTCGGCTGAATTTTAATCTTCTAGTTAAATTTCAAAAATTGAAAATGAGGTTGATCTTCAGGTTGAACGTCAAATTCTATTCCTGATCTCATTCCCCAATTCAAAACCTGATTATGAATTGGAAGATACATCTGTGCATCCTGAACATTGGCCCAAATTTTGCTGATTGTATCATTCCGCTTTGAAAGGTCGGTTTCGGACTCAAGACTTACTATCATGGCATCAACCTCTGCGTTTGAGTACCCCGTTGGGTTCCATGAGCCTCGGTCATCGGTTTGAGTATGCACTAAATAGTTAAAAATATAATGAGAATCAAATGTTGGCACACCCCAACCAAGCATGTAAAAGTCAGCTTCACCACCCTTTGCAATTGGAAAATGTTGCGCCTTCGGTTTGGCATCCAATGTTACATTGATACCAATTTGAGCCATCATGCCTACCGCTGCCTGACAAATAGCCTCATCATTTATATAGCGGTCATTCGGACAATTAAGAACTATGTCAAACCCATTGCTATAACCAGCTTCAGACATAAGAGCTTTTGCTTTATCCAATTCGTAAGCTGGATATTCGTTAAGCTTCTCCGTCCACCCGTTTACAAAGGGGGGCATGATGACGCCAGTTGGGTCAGATTGACCACGCATCACTACCTTCTTAATGGATTCTCGATTAATGGCTATATTCATCGCCTGACGTACTTTAAGTTCAGCTGTTGGTCCCTCAACTGTATTAAGACCAAGAAAAATTACGCGGTTTTGCGCTGCGGTAGCTAGTTTTAATCCATCTGTCGATGATACTCTACCAAGATCTTGCACTGGAACATCTTGGATAATATCTACCTCTCCTGATAGCAGAGCTGCGACACGTGTTGCCGATGATTGGATTGGAGTATAGATAATTTCTGTAACTTGATTTGGATACATATTTTTACCCCAATAATCCGGGTTTGCCTTGAGTACAGTTTTCTCGTCAACTGACCTACTTACAAGCATGAAAGCACCGGTTCCATTTGTATTCATAGTTGCAAAATTTGTTTCCCCCTTTGCAACATCATGCGGTGTCATCACATCATTTGCTTCCGACCAACCTCTGTCCATCATAAACATATTAGTCAAGTTATTGATAAGAAGTGGATTAGCGCCATTAGTTTCTATATCAACAACATGGCTATCTACAGCACGAACTTCTTTAATGGATGACAGTAGTTCTTTCATTTCGGAACCGTCTGCCATTGCTCTATTTAAAGAAAAAACCACATCCTCAGAATCAAAGCTGGCACCATTGTGAAACTTTACACCTTTTCGAAGATTGAATCTCCAAATTTTCGGATTATCTGGCAAAGCAGACCAGTCTGTTGCAAGTGAAGGTATAATTGCGCCTGACATGTCCCGTTGAAGCAGTGAGTCATAGATCTGATGATTCAGTGCATGTGTTGGGCCCTCATTTTGCGCATGTGGGTCCATTGTGATACCATCTCCAGCTCTTGCCCAACGAACAGTTTCGGCAGTAGCTGATGAGATTGTAAAAGAAATCATCAATGCGGGAATCACTAATTTTTTAAACATGTGTCATTCTCCTTTTTCTTTAATCTTTCTTGAGGTTTAACTTTTTGAGTTTCTATTTAATTATTCCTTTCGAAAACGTTAATACAAAAAACCAATTTCGAGTAGAAATATATTTTTTCTATGCAAAATTTTGAAAAAATATTTGGAAACTGGGGCTCCTGAAAGAAAAAATCAAAGTTAAGCTCCATTAAAATTATTTTGTCTTAGAATCAGTTTGACCAAGAAATTTGGCATCTAACAAAACCTAATTAGACAAAAGCAACTTTTTCAAAATTTTTCTCTTCAAATCAAAAAAGGTAAGCCTCTGATAAGTAATATACCGTCTTTAATAATGAAACGTAAATAACAAATTAGACATTTTAACCGCTCAAACCCATTAAACTAATGATCACTCACCCAAATATATTCCTCATCCTGTCTTACATTTATAATGTTAAGTGGTTTACATTCTTTTTGGTATGCATCTGGAGAACCTCCAACCCATTTTTTAACTTCTCCGGATTTAAAGCTAAATTCGCTATTATGATAAGGACATAATATCGTATCTCTTTCTGTTATCTGACCAATGTCAAGTGGCAAATCCATATGCGGACATAGATTCTCTATAGCAAAAATGCTGCCTTGATTTATAAGTAATATTTCCTTGTTTTTCACAGTGTATTTTTTCTTTTCGCCATCCATTAACTCACTGAGTGGTAATGTTCTAAACCATGTCTTACCATCAATTTTTTTCTCGGTTTCTGTAATATTGAGCTTCAATGCATCATTATTTATTCCACTTATTTCATGAAGCGTAATAAGATTACTTACTCCCCTAAGTTTTAATCTAAGAAAATTTTCAACAACAACATTATCTTTCACTTGTTCATATACATTTTCAGAAACTAAAAATCTCGTTCCCGCTTCTTTATTGATCGCTTCAATCCTGCTTGCTATATTTACCGCATCTCCAATTACTGTCACTTTCTTATCTTCACCTTGCCCAACAGAACCTGAAATAACTTCTCCGTAATGTAGGCCAACTCTAATATCAAAATCGTTCCCATAAGCATTATTCAAATAAATTTTAAATTCGTCCATAGCTCGCAGCATTTCAAGGGCAGCACTCACAGCTCTTAATGTTTGTTGTCTAGATTCCTTTAAGCCAAAAATTGCCAAAATCGCATCACCTATATAATTATTAATTTCTCCTTCATGACGAATAATAACCTCCCTCATTATTGAAAAATATCGATTTAAGATAAATATTACGTCGTATGCAGATAAGGACTCAGAAAAAGGTGTAAAACCTTTAATATCACAAAATAAAATAGTTAAATTTCTAAGTGTTCCAACGGATTCCAATCGTTGCTCTGTTACATAATTATTTAGGTCTGCATCTCTCTTATCCAATAAAAGTCTTCGGTAAGACACATTACCTTTTAATTTAGTTTGACAACCTAGTCTGATGTTTGGTGGGAAAGATAGCCTATTGGCAAGTAGTGCCTCAACATCGTTCCGAGGAAGACAATTTTCCATGCCATCAATTATTTCAACACGACAAGTGGAACACTTACCTGTTCCTCCGCATGCACTCAGATGATTTATATTATTGCGCAAAGCAGCAATTAAAATAGATTCATCTCCACCAACATCTATTTTGATATCGTCGGGTTGGATATGAGCAGAAAAAATTTTATTTTGCTCCTCTATTAGCTCTAATTTATTGTGGCTTCCATCACAAAAAGGGGCATTATTTGTATTTTTGCAGCCACAAAAATAGACAACCTCTGCTTTTTCAGCAGTAAATTTGAGTGGAGAATAGTCGGAACCAACGTGACTACCATCACAAAAGGGCTGCTTCTCACTTTTTCCACAGCTGCACCAAAAGTAATTAGAGCCACTCTCCACATCAATTGAAATAGGTTTGCTAATACTCATTAATTCTAATCTCCACTAATTTGGTGGATTCCTCAAACGAAATTCTATAAAAATTTTAGATATTAAAATTTTAAAGCGTCTAGTCCAACAAAAAAACTTTTAAAAAAATAAAAAAAAATTGTTTAATTAGAGTTTTAAAGTTTGGCCAAGAAAATAACTATGACATAGCAAAATGTTTTTAATAGACATTTTTTAATATCGCTTATTCAAAAATCTCTAATTAGTTTTATATAATAGAACAAATAATAAAAAGATTTTAGTTTATATCTGAGTTAATTCAATGAGGATGGTATATTGATAAATGTATTTTTTGACGGTAAGTGTGGTCTTTGTAGTAAAGAGATAAAATATTATCGTAATATTGCTAGGGAAGGCATTTTCAAATGGTACGATATAGCAGAGGATCCAACCCCATTAAATAAATACGATATTTCTCAAAGTACAGCACTTCGTGCGCTACATGTGCTAGATGATGATGGCAAATGGCATATTGGTGTGGACGCCTTCTTGGTTATTTGGATGAAACTTGAAAATTGGTTTTACTTAGGTAAATTCATAGGATTACCAGGGGTAAAGCATGTAGCCTATATATTCTATGACATGTTTTCTCGTTATAGATTTTCCCGTTTAGAGCATTGTCAAATTGCATTGGATAAAGATGATACAAGTAAAAGAAGACGCACTATTTAGTGAGCTTTTACTTTTTAAACATTCAAATATAAGTGGGATATTTTTTAAAGGCCAGCCTGTTGAAAAAAGATTTTAGAATAAGAAAAAATTAACAAGTATGAATTGAGACGGGTATACTTCGTTTCAACATTATTATAATTTTTTAATCAGAATTAGTTATTTTTTAAGCTCTATCTCTCCACTCATGACCTTTAAAAATCTTTCAAAGAACATCTTAGAGAGTTTTTTTGCGGTGCTAGTGATTAATCTAGCTCCTAGTTGAGCTAATTTTCCGCCCGTTTCTGCTTTTGCAGCGTAACGCAGTATAGTTTCCGCGTCACTTTCAATTAATTCTACATCGGCACCACCTTTTGCAAAACCAGCGATTCCACCGTCTCCCTCACCGGAAAGACTAAATGCACTTGGGGCTTTGCTTGGATCAAGTATAACACGGCCACCAAAACGAGCTTTGACTGGTCCAATCTTTAGAGTAACTTTTGCTATTAATTCATTTTCTTTTTCTCTAGATAATTCCTCACATCCTGGAATACACTCTTTAAGAACATTGATATCATTTAATGCCTCAAATACTTTATCTCGAGTAGCTGGGATTATTATTTCATCTTGTAATTCCAATTTATATTCTCTTGTAGTGCCAGTCATTTAAAACGGCAGGTTAAAGTTAATTTCTATTTCTCATTTTTTCGTTTTGGTAAGAAGCAGGAGTGTCAATGTCAAAAAAGAACCCGTCTGATTTAGTTGGATAAGCATTAATTAATTCTGGTTGACGTTCTATCAAACCTCGACACCCAAGGTTTAATCCCCCAGCAATAACCATATTACGGGCTAAATTCGAGAGTATAATGGGATTTCCACGTTTTGTTTCATTTTTTGAAAACAGCATCGGAATGGTTATGTGCTCTTGCTCAGTTTTTTGATGCGATTTGAGAAGATTGCGGCAATCATTGAGTGACAAATGGGGCAAATCTGCGGGTGCAATCATATAATTTTCAGCTTCATCTGCTTTGGATAATCCATGAAAAACACTACTCATTTGTCCTTTAATATAGAAATCATTGAAAGTTGTAATAATTTCCATACCAGATAATGCCTCTTGCACTTGACTGGCTTCGTGGCCCAATACTACAAATACCTTAGAATTAGAGATGGACGATAAAATTCTTGCTGACCGACGAACCAGCGGTTCTCCTTTAAAGGGCAAAAGTAATTTATTTTTTTTCCCCATCCTCACTGATTGACCTGCTGCCAGCAAAATTACTGAAATATTATTCATCAATGGTCTCAATTATTTTTGTTGTTCGACGAACCTGAACTATTTCTGCCATTATTGATAGTGCTATTTCCTCAGGTGTCACAGCATTAATATTCAACCCTGCGGGTGATTTTACTTCACTTATGGCTTTTTGCTTTATACCAGCATCTAGCAATTTATTATGATAGGAGGCAAATTTGCGACGACTTCCCACGAAAGATATGTATGAGGGATTAACTGATAAAGCAGATATAAGCGTGGCAACATCATTAACCCCTTGCGTAGCAATAACCAAATATTTGTCGGAGCAGTTAGGAGTTATTTGTTGAACTTCTGATATGGAAGAGAGATATTGGTCGGCCTTTACTTTTAGCTCATCATTTGTACCGCAATATATAACTTTAAATCCAAATCCATAAGCAATCTCTAATAAAGAAATTGCAACTGGACCACTGCCAAAGATTAGTAGCTCTGGCAGCGGTACAACAGGTTCTACAAATATATCGAGTGAACCTTTACTAGGACAACCGTTGCGTGCAATTGTAACCATATTTTGACTTTTTTCGTGATCTATCAACTCTTCTGGACGAAGACACACAAGCGTTGCCACTCCTGTTTTTATTGCTGTTTTGGCTGCTTTCCTCACGGCAGTCGTAACACACCCGCCCCCAAGCCAACCTTGGTTAAATTCGCCGTTTTCTAGCACTATTGCCTTCATTCCTGGTTTTGCAGCAGTAGATGAAATAGTTCGAACTACTGTGGCTACTGCATGAGGCACACCATCAGAATGAAGCTGTTGCTGTTTTATAACAAAAGATTTATTAGGTGATTTACTCATAGACTTCTCAGTTCGTTTTCCAATACTAAAAGACTCTGCAACGTATTACAGGGGGCAAAAAGATCCAAATATGGAAGGGCGGTAATGATACTAGAATTAACTGGTTTATAGTCCTTCCATCCTAGTAAAGGATTTAGCCAAATGAGTTTACAACCACTTTTTTTTAAGTGCTTAAGGGAGGAATCCAAAATAGCAGTGTCATCGGTATCATAACCATCTGACATAATGATAACTAACGATTTGCGCCCTAGAATTCGACCTATAAATTGTTTATTGAAATTGTTTAGGCATGTGCCAATTTTAGTACCGCCACCAAAACCTCTCGCCATCATCGACAAACGGTTCGCAGCACGTAATGTATTATTATCTCTGAGAGCATCACTTACGCACATAAGTTTAGTATGAAAAAGAAATGCATCTGTTCGCAAATCATTCCCTATCAAACCTTTTATAAATGATAGGAATACTCTTGCATATGGTTGCATTGAGCCAGATACATCTATGAGACCAACAAGATGCATCGGTGTTTCCGGCTTTCGTTTTCGTAATAGTTTTAGAGGCTCTCCATCAGTAGCTATTGATTTTCGCATTATGCGTCTCATGTCCAATGTATTCCCCCGATTAGATAATTTTCGTCGCCTAGATAACTTATAGCGTATAGCAGACGCAATCCGCCGAGCAATTTCAGATGCTTTACTCTCGTCTTCCGCTTGAATAAATTCTCTCATATCCGTTGTCATCGTATTGATAGTTTTAGCAGCAATAAGTCTTCCTTTACCTGAGGTGTTTGCTTCTTTGTCATTATCGTTGTCAGGTAAATCAATATTATCGCTTTTGCCGGAACCATTTATTTCAAAAATACTTGGTGCATTTTTATTTGTCACTGTCTTTGGTCCAGTATTCTCAATTGCTTCATGTTCATGACGCTGTTTTCGTTCATTAAACCAAAAAGAGTCAAACAATTCGTCGAACCTATTAAAACCGTCTTTGTTACTTACAAAAATAGACTTAAATGCAAGTCGTACCTCATGATGTTCGTTTGCGTTTATCACTCTTAAAACATTCAAACAATGAGCAGCATCAATCGGACTAGTCATTATACCGTTATTTCGGAGATGATGACAAAAATCTACAATACGATGATTGATGCTTGTCCGATAAAGAAATTTTGTAACAGCCATCAAGCAGCCCCATTTGCTAATCTCTGGGAAACTTCTTTTGGGATAGAATATAGATCTGACTGGGTCTTTAGCAAACATACAAGTGAGGCTTGCAAAGCTTCTGGATCAGAGGTGATATCGTTTATTCCAAGACCGGATAATGCGGCCGTCCAGTCTAACATTTCTGCTATACCAGGTTTTTTTTCTAAGTCTTCTTTACGAAGACTTTGAACAAATGACACGATTTGGTTAGCTAAATGCGAGCTAACTCTTGGATAACGTTTTGTTAGTATAGCAATCTCCGTTCTAAGATCCGGATAAGGCACATAGTTGTATATACAACGACGTCGTAAAGCATCCGAAAGATTACGAGTACCATTTGAAGTTAGAACGACCATCGGTTTAGTGGTTGCAGAAATAGTTCCAATTTCAGGAATTGTAATTTGAAAGTCTGACAATATTTCTAGCAAAAAGGCCTCAAATTCCTCATCAGCTCGGTCGATTTCGTCTATCAATAGAACTGGTGCTTTCTGCTGTTGAATGGCTCTTAACAATGGTCTTTCCATCAAATACGAACGCGAGAAAATACGGTTTTCAATATCTTTCAAATCGGAACCGGTATCGACAGAGGCCCTAATAGATAAAAGTTGTCGTTGATAATTCCATTCGTAAATTGCGGCAGCGGAGTCCAAGCCTTCATAACATTGTAATCTAATCAATTCCGTATCAAACAATTCGGAAAGTGTTTTTGCGGCCTGGGTTTTTCCTACCCCTGCTTCTCCTTCAAGCAGAATAGGACGCTCAAGTTGTAACGCTATTTTTAATGCCATCGCTAGTTCTTGATTAGCGATATAAGCATGTTCAGATAATTTATTTTGTAAATCTTGCCAGTTCATGTCTAAATAAAAAGTAGGGGGTTTATAACCCCCTAACTTTTACATTTCATGCAAGCCGAGTTTGTTAGCTATAGTCCAAATCCGCCAGTGATCATGGGGCATGTGACTTTGCGTTAATCCAAAGCTTTTAAATGCGTCATGCACGGCATTGGAGAATGCAGGAACACCACCAACATTTGGGCTTTCACCAACACCCTTAGCTCCAATAGGATGATGTGGGCTGGGAGTCTCTGTGTAATCCGTTTGATAATTTGGTGTTTCCCAGGCGGTTGGAACAAAAAAGTCCATCAATGTTCCTGTAGTAACGTTACCCATTTCATCGTAGGCAATTTCCTGCCCCATCGCAATTGCAAGAGCTTCTGTCAACCCACCATGAACTTGCCCTTCGATTATCATAGGATTAATGCGTGTTCCACAATCATCTAAAGCAAATACCTGTCGAATTTCAGTTGTACCAGTATCCACATCAATCTCCATAACACAAATATAGGCCCCAAAAGGATATGTCATATTTGGTGGGTCATAATAGCTTACAGCCTCTAAGCCTGGTTCAACATTGGGAATTGCCTGATTATACGAAGCGAAAGCAATTTCTTTCATAGTTTTAAAGCGTTCTGGATTACCTTTCACAACAAAACGGTCAACATCCCATTCCAAATCATTATCATGCACTTCTAACAAATATGCTGCTATCATTTGCGCTTTAGCTCTAATTTTTCTTCCCGCCATAGCAGTGGCTGCACCTGCTACTGGTGTAGAACGAGAACCATAAGTACCAAGTCCATATGGGGCCGTATCGGTATCACCCTCTTCTAGAGTAATATCTTCCGCTGGAATGCCAATCTCAGAAGCTAGAATTTGCGCAAAGGTTGTAGCATGGCCTTGACCCTGAGATATAGTTCCCAATCTCGCGATCGCAGAGCCGGTCGGATGTATCCTGATTTCGCATGAATCAAACATCCCTAGACCTAGAATATCACAGTTTTTAACTGGGCCTGCTCCTACAATCTCCGTAAAATGAGATAATCCAATACCAATTAGTTTACGTGTCTCACCTTTGTGGAAGGCCTCTAGCCTTTCAGCCTGTTCTTTTCTTAATTCTTTGTAATTTACGGCTTTGAGAGCTTTATCCCAAGCGGTGTGATAATCGCCAGAATCATACTCCCATCCAAGAGCTGATTGATATGGAAATTGATCTTTTCTTATGAAATTTTTCTCTCTAAGTTCTGCAGAATCCATTCCTAATTTTATTGCAAGAACTTCGATCATACGCTCTATGAAATATGCCGCTTCTGTGACCCTGAATGAACAACGATAAGCAACACCGCCAGGAGCTTTATTTGTATAAATACCATCCACCGATAAAAATGCGGTAGGAATATCGTAAGAACCTGTGCATATATTCATAAAACCAGCGGGGAATTTTGTTGGATCAGCACAAGCATCGAATGCGCCATGGTCTGCAGTAGTGTGACACCATAAACCAGTAATTTTTCCTTCTTTGGTTGCAGATATCTTTCCTTGCATCCAATAATCCCGAGCAAAAGCGGTAGCCATAAGGTTGTCCATTTTATCTTCTATCCACTTTACAGGAGCGCCTGTCACTATAGAGGCTACTATAGAACATATATATCCCGGATAAACTCCTACCTTGTTTCCAAAACCACCGCCGATATCTGGAGATACTATCCTAATATTATGCTCAGCGATCCCCGAAATGAGCGAAGCGACTGTCCTAACAGCGTGCGGAGCTTGAAACGTACCCCATACAGTGAGCTTACCATTAACTTTATCCATTGATGCCACGCTTCCACAAGTTTCCAAAGGACAAGGGTGTGTTCGGTGGTAGTAGACCATTTCTTCTGCAACAACATCTGCCTCGCTAATTACCGCTTCTGTTGCTTGACGGTCTCCAGATTCCCATGTAAAAATGTGATTTGGGTGCCTTCTTGGACCATGAGCCCCTTCCTTTTTATCTGCTATATCTTCGCGCAATATAGGGGCACCATCAAGCTCAGCCTTAAAAGGGTCGACAATTACAGGCAGTTCTTCATATTCAACCTCTACAGCTTTAATACCGTCATCGGCAGCATATCGATTGTCTGCGACAACAAATGCAACCTCTTGCCCTTGAAATAACACTTTACCATCAGCTAGAACCATTTGGACATCACCCGCGAGAGTTGGCATCCAATGAAGTTTGAGAGGCTCCAAATCTGCCGCTGTGATTACCGCGTGAACCCCTGGAATTGCAAGTGCAGCCTCCGTTTTTATTGATTTAACACGCGCATGGGCATATGGTGAACGAACGAAGTCACCAAAGAGCATGCCTTGAAGCTTAATATCGTCAACATAGTTTCCCTTACCTTGCGTAAAACGAGCGTCCTCAACCCGCTTTCTAGATGTGCCTAAACCGTTTAACGCGGTCATTCTCTCTTCTTTTGGAGGTATTGTTTCATTCATTATGCAGATTCCTTCATTTCATTCATTTTTTCGGCAGTTGCCAAAATTGCTTTGACGATATTTTGATACCCTGTGCATCTGCACAAATTGCCTGACATACCAAAACGGACATCCTCCTCAGTGGGACTGCCATTTTCCTGCAAAAACCTGTATGCTCTGGTGATCATGCCGGGTGTACAGTAGCCGCACTGTAAACCATGATGTTCTTTAAACATTTCCTGCAATAAATGCAGTCCATCAGGTGTCCCCAAGCCTTCAATTGTCGTAATATTGGCACCCTGAGCTTGGGCAGCAAAAACACTACAAGATTTCACCGACATATCGTTCATGTCAACTGTACATGCGCCGCAGTGTGATGTTTCGCACCCGATATGTGTTCCCGTAAGATTTAATTCCTCTCGCAGCACATGGGCTAAAAGCTGACGCGGCTCTGTAAGGACCTCAACATCTTTACCATTTACTGTCATATTTAAACGAATTTTTTCCATCATTTCCTCAATTCTAAACACGTGCTATGGCATTTTCTATAGCTTTTTGAACTATAATGCCGGCTACATACTTTTTAAATTCAACAGGGCCTCGAGTGTCGGCGACTGGGTCTGAAGCCTCAACACAATAATGAACAGCTTTTTTAATTGCGTTACTATCAACTTTTTTTCCAACCAAGTTGTTTACAGCTTCCTCACAGTAAACAGGCGTGTCAGACAAATTTGTCAATGCAATTGAAGCAAAAGAACAAGTGTCGTTATCCATATTAATGAGCACACCCGCAGCCGCTGTTGCGTAATCACCTATTTTTCTCTTTTGTTTCTCGTAGGCATAACCACAGTTAGGTACCGAAAAAGATATTGATGTAAGAATTTCTTCATCTTCCCGGGCTGTAAAATAAGCAGCCTCATAAAAATCTCGTGCCTTAACAATTCTTACACCGTTTGGTCCAGTCAATTCGTAACTTGCGTCGAGCGTTTGCATAAGCCCAGGCATATCGTTTGCTGGATCTCCATTAGCTACATTGCCACCGATGGTTCCAACGTAACGAACTTGAGGGTCCGCGATCTGCAACGACGCTTCTCTAATTAGCGGCACAAATTTAGCAAGTTGTGTGTTAGTAATTAATTCATGTTGTGTGGTCATGGCACCAATAGAAACTTTATTGTTTTCTATTGAAATTCCTTTCAGTTCCGAAATACCACCTAGGTCAATCAAATGACTTATGTCGGTCAATCTTTGCTTCATCACTGGTATTAAACTGTGTCCTCCCGCGATAACACGAGCATCGTCTCCCCATTCAGTCAAAATGCTAAGAGCACCATCTATCGAATCTGGTTTATGATATTCAAAATTACTTGGAATCACTTGTTCCTCCTGGAAAGAGCCCATCATTCGTCTGAATAAAGTGGCTCAATAAAGTTTCTTTATCGGAAACTTATAGTTTCTCTTTTCATAGCTTGAGGTGAAGCGACATCAAAAGCAACTAAAACACTCAATTTTTTCAATAAAATTCCACATTGTTAGAAACAAAATTTTTTTGATAATCATTATCAGATGAGACTATGAACTGCTGTTATTTCTTTTTAATTAATTTGAAGTAGCAAAAACGTCTGGTGGCTTGAAAAAAATCTTTAGATATTACAAAAATAATCTCTGTAAAACTAAATATGATAATGATTATCAAAAATTTATTTTTTTCTTTCAGACCAATTATATTTTTTTACTTTTGCTGTTAAAGCAACTGATTCTCTTTCAGAGAGTAAAAACCTAATCTTTTTTTAATAGTCGAAAATGAATAAAAGAAAATTTTTGCTATATTTAAAAGTTAAACTTTAAGCGTTTCGTATCCCTCTATTTAAAAAAAATTCCAAGATATATATATAGCTTTTAAAAAAATTTTTTTTATTTCAAGACCCGCCTTAAAGAAAAGAAATTTATCGAAATCTTTGCCTTAGGTACTCTTTTTTAGGTTATAGAGTTCGCTGCAATTGTTACCGCCTCGCCGGTTTTTTCCAAATCTAAGTCCGTAATAGCTAGAGAAGGATAAAGCTTTGATGGCGCCTTTAAAACACCTTGTTTTCTAAGAGTTTCGTTATATTTGAGAGCCTTTTTAGGTTTATCATGTTTTGTATTGCGATAATCAGAACACTCTCTATTGGTAAAAATTACATCGAACAAAGTTTCATCACCGACTACTTGATGATATATTCCTACTTTGTTAAGAGCATTAGACTGCATATCCTGTAACTGCTTTCCTAAATTACGTAATTTTTCATATTGGCCAGGACGACGCAAAATTTCCATTGTTTTTAGTCCAGCTACGGAGGCTATGGGATTACCCGATAAAGTGCCTAATTGCATAAGCCAATTGTCTGCGCCTACTACTTCTTTATCAAAATGCCTCATAATTTCGGAGCTAGCACCAACCGCAGCTAAAGGAAAACCGCCACCAATTATTTTTCCGAGTGTACAAATATCAGGGATCACACCATACCGTTCTTGCGCCCCCCCATAGGCTAGCCTAAAACCGGTAACAATCTCATCGAAAATTAAAAGTATTTGATGCTTATCGCATAATGAGCGCAAACCTTTTAAAAAACCTTTTGTTGGGGGAATAATTCTTTGTAGTGGTTCAACTATTATGGCTGCAATATCTCTTTGTTCAGCTAGGATTGTTTCTACTGCTAGCAAATCATTGAATGGGGCAATTAACATATCTTCAGAAACGGAAGGGGGTATACCTGCACTATCCGGAACAGCTTGAGGAAAATTAACTTCAATTTCAGGGGCAAGGCTCATCTGTGCTTCAGCACTCATGCCGTGGTAACCACCTTCAAATTTTAGTATTTTATTTTTTTTTGTGAATGCTCTAGCCAGCCGCAGAGCATACATATCGGCCTCCCCTCCTGATGTCACAAAGCGGATTTGCTCGCAACAGGGGACTGCCTTACAGATGGCGTCCGCTAATTCTACCCCACGTGAGTTATTGGCAAAAAATGTCATCCCTTTGGGAAGTTGTTCCAACACTACTTCCAAAACTTCCGGATGCCCATGACCAACAAGCATTGGACCCGAACCTATTAAATAGTCAATATACTCATGGCCATCTTCATCCCATACTCTACTACCGTTGCCTCTTGCTATCATTATTGAGTGGTCAAAATTTCCAAATCCCCCAGCTGGTAAAACCTGACGGGCTCTTTCTATCCATTCATCTTGTGTATGCAGCTTGTTCATATTCCCATTCCAGTAAAAATCATTTTACCTAACTCAATGCAGGAATTACTGTTTTTCCATATTCTGCTATAATATTTTCTTCATCGCCATTATCCAAATAAATATTAAACTGGGTTACTCCAGCTGCCTCAAGCTTCTTAAGCTTGGCAACGTGGTCGTTTGCGGAACCAAGTACTGCAAATGCATCTATAATATCATCTGTAATAAAATCTAAATAAGGATTATCAGATTGCCCATGCTTTGAATAATCGTAACCCTTACGATCTTTTATGTATGATGTAAGTGTTTCTGGTATATCTTCGCGGTCTGTACCATATTTTTCTACTATATCAGCAACATGATTACCAACCATTGCAGGAAACCATCTTGTTGCCTCGCGGCATTTGTCCATATCTCCCAAATAGGCAGGTGCTGCTGCCATTACTTTGTAATCTGACATATTACGGCCATTAGACTTGCCTGCATCTATAGCCTGACCTGCAAGCCAATTACAAATAGCAGGCTCTGCGACCTGCAGGATAAGGCCATCTCCCATACGTCCAGCGCTATCAAGTGCTTTCGGACCATAAGCTGCTACCCAGACTGGTAATTCGTAACCTTCTGCCCAAGGAAATTGAATAGGGTTTGGCACATCCCCATATTGTCTTTCCTCTCCCCTTATTAATCCCTTAACGACATCAATAAATTCGTCCATTTTGGCAAGTTTAGCTGGCTTACGACCCATAACTCTTACAGCACTGTCTCCTCTACCAACTCCAATATCAAAACGACCACCCGATTGTTTTGCCATAGACCCAAAAAGTGATGCAGCCTGCGACCACTCTCTGGTATTTGGGTTTGTTACACATGGACCAAAACGCATTTTTTTGGTATGTTCCATGCACATCGCCATTGCAGGAAAACTCTCACGCCATAAAATATGACTGTCAAAAAACCAACAATAAGTAAACCCTGCTTCTTCAGCCTGAGCAACAAGCTTTCTTGCATTTACTGGATCAACCACACCTTTAAATGTAATGCCAAATTCCATTTTATTCCTCCATTAACGTTATTTTTCGGGTGCCCAGATATTTATACCTGCATGACTAAAAGGTACCACTTTTGATATATTAATACGAATAAGAATAGCTGTTAAGGCCTCTATACAACGCGCGGCTTCCGCATCTCCGGCATTATAGGCTTTCACACCAAGTTTTTCGATTAATTTCATAACTTTTTTTCTTGAATCTAAATCATTTCCGCATACAAGTACATCACAGTTAATTTTTGCATCCAAATCATTTAGTGTATGAGCCGAAACATTATGCAAAGCCCCAATAACTGTTGTCTCATTACCTAGGAGCGCTTGAGCGGCTTCAGTCGCTGAACCTTCTAGCGGCATTTCAACTTTTTTTGGGTCACCCTCTTTCAAGGGTACAACAATATCCACCAAAATTTTATTTTTAAGTACGTTTTTTATCTCCCGAAGCGTTGAATTGTGTCCAGACCAAGGTACTGCAAGGATTACCATCTCATCTGCTTTTTGGATTGCCACTTGATTATCATAACCAGTAATATGTGAGCTGCCATTAGGAAGTTTATTACATAGATTTTCCGCAATCTCCGAGGCTCTATTTTGGTCACGAGAGCCTATTGCTACGCTTATACCAGCTAAGGCAAAGCGAAGAGCGAGGCCTTGTCCCTGCGGTCCAGTACCACCAATTATTGCCAATGTCATCTAAACATATCCTCCGTACTATCACGCAAAATATCTTGCGATTTTGTTGAATAAAGCGGCGTCCATTTTGCACCACGTACCACTACCAATGGGGTCTTTGCTGCTTTTTTAATGACAAGTCCAGAGGCGGCAGCTATTTCGTCAGAAAATGCTGGTTCTGTGACCAAAAGTTGCCTACCCCATCCATCTTTAGTCCCTATTTCAGATATTTTTGTTGGGACTTTGTAGAGACCTATTGCAACATTAACCTGGCCGAGACGCCAAGGTCGACCAAATGTATCCGTAATTACCACTCCAAGTGTCACACCAAAACGCTTTTCTAAAGATTTCCCTAAGAGTTTTGCACTTAAGTCAGGTTCATCCGGCAGAGTAATTAAAGTTCCTAAATCGCTATTAGACTCGTCGACTGCCGCGTTAGCAGAAATAAAACCAAGTTTATGTTCGCATATCATTGTTCCTTCAGTTTGTCTCGGGTGCTTAAAGGAACGAACCACTCTTTTTGATTGTGATAGGATTACCTCAACTTTTTCTGGGTTTTTGTTTAACTCTTTGGCATATTGATGCGCTTCCTTAGACGGTCTTACATCGGATAACTTGATTAAATTACCCTCAGCCTTCGAGATAATTTTATGTGCAATACATAAAATATCGTGTTCTCTAACACCCCCACCCTCTTCTAAGCATTTTCCTATAATTTGATCGAGTTTATCACCCGGTTGGATATCTGGAATACCCTCAATTACAAAAATTTGTACACCATTATTCATCTACAAACTTCCTTGATTTCGGGTACCACTGAATATGCCCGATGAAGACAATCCGTATGGTCTAAATCAAAACTCAGACTTGCAAGAGGCATCAAAACTGGTTTAAGACCTGCAATTTTTGCCGCGTTAAAGTGCGCCAAAGCTGACATAGAACCATAATGAAATTCGATAGCATTCGGTGGAGAAAGCATCAATGCATTTGTTCCTTGATCTACTGAAGGACAAATAGTTACAAGCGCTTTGCTTTCGAGAAATTTTATCATTTCCTCACTGTCTGGCGCTACCAAATCTGCTGGTATCACGCAAAGTCGGGTATATCCGTTAGCGTTGGCCCATTCACCCGCCAATCTTGCTGCTTGGGATAGCGTTCCGTAATTTGGTTCTGCAATAATTTGTATTTCGAACTCTTTGGCCATGGAGATGGCATCTGGTGATCGTGTTACTACGGCAACATCATAACCAAACTGACGAGCTAAAGGAGTAATAAATTCAAGCGTTCTGATATAAAGAAGACGAGCTAAATCCGAGCGCGCCTTTTCTCCAAGACTGCCGGCCAGCCTTGTCTTGCATTCTGACAAATTTTTCATAGGAATAGTAATTAAAGTACTCACCTTTTTATCTCCAAAGAATGAAAAATATTTAATATTTCTTGTGCCAAACGTTCTTTTCCTTTTGCGTCTTTCATCAGTATATCTGTACAGTAGGTTTTTATACCAGTGGAACTGATATCCTCTAAAAAACCACTGTCTTGGTTGTCAATTAATAAATGAGATACAACATCTTGATAATATTGCGCAATTCCTAATACATCTGATCTGTAGCCAAGAGAATGAAGCATTTTATCAGCAGGCCCTTTTATAACTTTTCCTGCTATCAACGGCGATACAGCTAGGATTGGAGCCGTTGTCTTTTGAAGTGCGTTTCTAAATCCAGGTATTTCGATGATCGGCGTTATACTTACAAGGGGGTTAGATGGCGCTAAAACGATCAACTCAGCCCCAATAATACTGTTTTCTGCTTCTGGATTTATTGAAGATTGCAATAAACCTTCATAATGGAGTTCAAGCACCTCTGGAATACATTTATCTCGAACGAAATATTCCTGAAAAGTTTGCCATCCATTATGGGTTCTCACTTTCGTTTGCACCTTGTCGTCAGTGGGTAAAACTATTTTAGAAGATAATCCAAATTGCTTAGATATATCGTGAGTAATAGAGGTAGGCAGGTCACCGTTCTTCAGCCGCTCGGTTCGGTAGATATGTAAACCAAAATCTCGGTCTCCTAGAAACATCCAAGTTTCTTTTCCTAGTTCCTTCAAAACATCAAGGGCACGATGACCCTCGTCACTCACACCCCATCCTTGACTTCTATTAATCTTGCCAGATAATGTGTAGATAATTGTGTCAATATCCGGCGACACCCATAAACCATGGAATTCATCGTCATCTGCAACATTACCGATTATTGTGAGTTCAACATCTTTATTCATGTCAAACCCTTCAGCCATTTTTGCGCCTCCTACTCCACCCGCTAAAAGTGTCACGCGTGTCATTTGCTCACCTCAGGAAACATATCAAGAAATGACAACGGGTCATGACCTTTTCTTGAAACTAGAGGTGTAACATCTTCAGGATCATGGTTTTGAAAGATTTCCAAAATTTCATAATTAGTATTGCGCCGCACCGGCACTCGGCCCACTGACCTAATAACCTTGCACAATTCGAACGCAGTTACTTCTTGACCATGTTGGGAACCCGCAGAACGCGAGATACTCTCATTCATCAACGTTCCACCCAAATCATTCACCCCTCTAGAAAGCATTTGGCTCGCTCGTTCAATTCCCAACTTAGTCCAGCTCACCTGAATATTGTTTATAAGACCATTTAACATAATTCGTGAAACAGCGTGCATTAAATCAACCTCTTCTGTTGTTGGTCCAGGACGCACTTCGAAAGGGTTATCTTTATAAAGAGGGCTATCGCTATGAACAAAACTGAGCGGTACTAATTCCGTAAATCCGCCAGTCTCGCGCTGAATTTGACGCAAAAGAGCAATGTGGTTTGACCAATGAATAGGTCCATCTACATGTCCATACATTATGGTTGCTGTAGTGGGCATTCCAACAGAATGCGCTGAGCGAATAATTTTAGTCCATTCTTCCGCGCTTAGCTTATTTTGAGTAAGCTTTTTACGCACCTCGGTATCAAGAATCTCCGCAGCTGTTCCAGGCATGGAATTTAAACCACACTCTTTTAAATCATTTATAAAATCACAATAATTCATTTTACTTTTGCGAGAGCCATACCAAATCTCAAATGGCGAAAAAGCATGAATATGCATCTCAGGCAATTCAGATTTAATTGCGAGAATGATATCACGATAATGGGTGGCAGGCATATTTGGATGCAACCCTCCCTGTATACAAACTTCGGTGGCACCCCGGGCCCACGCCTCTTGTGCTCGCATGGTTACTTCTTCTGGTGAGAGCCATTCGGCGTTGTTATCCTCTTTTCGCTTTGCAAACCCGCAAAATCGGCAGCCCATGTAACACACATTTGTAAAATTAATATTTCGATTTACTACAAAGCTAACACGCTCTCCATTTACTTTTGAACGCATTATGTCTGCGGTAGCATAAATTGCTTCACGATTAGACTCAGCTTGCTTGTTGCGCTGCTCAAATAAAGTCACTCCTTCAGAAACACTAACCTCTTTTCCCTCCAAAGCTTTGAATAAAATATGGCTAACCTCTTTGGTTGCATTCCCAAGAATCCGTTCAAATTCTGTAGTGTTAAGTTTTCCCTCATTGGTCATCAAACTGTTCATTGTGCAGCTTCCAATGTCTGTTCAAAAGCAAGACCATCTTCTCTCGCCAAGATCGATATCCTATTTGCTAAATTTGAATCCAAATATGTTCTTCGTTCCTTTATAAACTTGGGATATATAGTCAATCTCTCTTTTAAATCGAAATCTACTGTTGCACAGTTTTCTTTTAATTTACTAATCTCTGGCCATTCGTGCTGGGGATTAATAAAATCTATAGTTACTGGGCTAATTCCCCCCCAGTCATTTATGCCTGCTCGCAAATAATCTATATGTCGCTCGTGTAGATTAGGGGGCGCTTGTAAACTTATCTCGGGATCAAGAATTATTCTTGCTGCAGCTATAGTCCTCAACATGTCCTCAAGAGTTGGCTCTTCATGCTCTGACATGCTTATATCAGGTTTGCGCTGAAAATTTTGGATGATTACTTCTTGGATATGTGCATATTCTTTATTTAACAAATTTATCATTTCCAACGCTTCGATACGTTCATCCCAGGTTTCCCCGATACCAATTAAAAGCCCTGTAGTAAAGGGCACCCTTTTCTCTCCGGCTTTTCTAATAGTTCTTATTCGCAATAAAGGCATCTTGTCAGGACAGGCAAAATGGGGCATTCCTTTTTTTGAAAGTCGTTTTGATATTGTTTCTAGCATCATCCCCATAGAAGCACTGTAAGGTCTTAGTTTATCAATTTCATTATCGGAAAGCGTACCAGCATTTACGTGAGGTAGAAGCGAAGTTTCAGATATAATTAGCTGACACATGTCCGCCAAATAATCAGTCATGTTTTTGTAACCCAAAAAACCAAGGGCATTTTTTGCTTCTTTGTAACGGAGTTCTGGTTTTTCTCCTAGGCTAAATAATAACTCCTTGCAACCTTTTTTCTGTCCCTTTTTTGCTTCTTTTAAAACTTGTTCTGGTGTCATAATTCGAGCATCAGAGTCAGACGGGTGTTTTACAAACGTACAATAACCGCAAGTATCCCTACACATATTTGTTAGAGGCACAAAAACCTTTCTAGAATATGTAATTGTTCTACCCCAATTTTTGTCACGAATTGAGGAAGCTGTTGTAAGAATCTCATTTAAAGGTGCAAACTGCAGTTCGTTATAAAAAGGACTCATATCTCACCTCAAATAAAGGCAAAGGCTAACAAACCTAGTACTGTCTGTCTAACAGTTTTAGTAACAAAAACTTAATATTGTCACCATACGAAAATGCTAAATATGCTAAATATCGGGATAATTATCTCACATCTCTCAATTGTGTCAAAAATCATTCCCAAAACAATTATTCTTTATTTTGTATTAAAAAATTTTTTTAGAAAGAAAATAATGCCTAAAATTATGGAAAGAAAAATGATACCTTCAATTGCCATAATCATAACTAGCTCAGAGACAGAAAAATGTTTTCCCATCCATGCAACATTTAAGGCTCCCAGAGATCCCGAACCGATTGCCATTGTCATTAAAGAAAACGTTGGGGAACGCAATTCGACTTTAGAGCTCACATAAATTAATGTACTTTGCATGGACGAATAAATTGAACTCATCATGCCCGCAAAAAATAAGATCATTACGGTGCCAATCAAAAAAGGAAAGCAACCAATTAAAAAAATTGACACTAAAAGAGCTATTAAAGCAGAAGTGAAGGAAAGTTGGAAATTTTTTGGCTGAAAAATTGAGATTAATAGCCCACCCATAATTGCTCCTGCTCCCTCTAATGAAGTAAAAAATCCAGCAAGATATGGGCTAACCTCGAAACGCTCTAAGAAGATAACGGCAATGAGCGCAAGATATGGCAAAGCAAAAATATTAAAAATGGGAGTTAGACATAAAACCAGTATGATGGATTTCTTTTGTTTGGCTTGGGCAAAAACAGAACTTAGGGTGGAGATTACACTTTTTTGAGACTTTGGTTCATCCTTCTCAAACCAGAGAAGAATTATCGGACCCACATAAAAAGCAAATAAACACCAAAAAAGATAAATGGCTTCCCCAGATGCAATGAGTATACCGCCGATTAACATTGCTAATAAGCGTGTTGCATGACTAGACATAACATCTATCGCCAGGCCTTTCCCAACTAAAGAACTTGACAAACGATCTCCAAGCATTCTTCTCCTAAATGAAAAATCAGAACTCCACAGCACCCCAGAAAAAAAAGAAATAAAACTAAAGATTGGAATAATTAAATTTTCATTCGTACCTAGGTTAAAACCTGAAAAACAAATTATTCCTAAAAGCAAATGCATAATAATCATAACTAACTGACCAGAAACTTTTCCCCCAATAAATAAAAAAAGGATGCTGGAAATTAAGACCCCAGTTAATCTTAGTGTCATTAAATATCCGGCAATAGTTGCGTCTTTAGTAAGCTGCCATGCAAACACTGAAAAACACATTACCTCTATCCAACGCGCAATTCCCGATGACGTGCCAGTAATCCAAAGTCTTTGGAATTGAAAATTAGCGCCAATTTTTATTAGATCATTCAAATTTATTACCTTAAAATACCTTTTATCTATATTTCATTTTCAGTATGCGTAATTTCATGTAATCGAAAATTGACCAATTAATGAAAATGTTATTTGATTAATAATTACAGTGTGTTTCTAAAAAGCACCAATCTTTTATTTTAACAGATAATTGTGAGTTTATAATGCCCGACAATCTAACCGTTATTCCAAACGATTTAAACGCATTTTGGATGCCTTTCACAGCAAACCGACAATTCAAATCTCAACCAAGAATGTTGTCTAAAGCAAAAGATATGCATTATGAAACAATCGATGGTAGAAAAATCTTAGATGGCACAGCAGGACTATGGTGTGTTAATGCAGGTCACAGTAGGCCAAAAATAGTAAATGCTGTCCAAAACCAAGTGGCAGAACTAGATTACGCACCCGCTTTTCAAATGGGACATCCTAAAGCTTTTGAGTTAGCTAATCGTCTGATTGATATAACACCTAAGGGTTTGAACAAAGTTTTTTACACTAATTCTGGCTCAGAATCAGTTGAAACGGCTTTAAAAATTGCTTTGGCATATCACAAAATAAATGGAGATGGAGGAAGAACTAGATTAATTGGTCGAGAAAGGGGCTATCACGGAGTCAATTTTGGAGGAATTTCGGTGGGTGGAATTGTAAATAACCGAAAAATGTTTGGAACTCTACTCGGCGGTGTCGACCACCTTCCCCACACACATTTACCAGATAAAAATGCATTTAGTAGAGGACAGCCTGAACATGGGGCGGAATTAGCTGACGAGTTAGAGCGTATTGCAACACTTCATGACCCATCCACAATAGCAGCAGTAATCATCGAACCTATCGCCGGTTCGACAGGAGTATTGATACCTCCTAAGGGATATCTGGAAAGAATAAGAAAAATTTGTGATAAGCACGGTTTCTTGCTAATTTTCGATGAAGTTATCACAGGCTTTGGAAGATTAGGAAGTCCATTTGCCGCAGATTATTTTGGTGTAACTCCAGATATAATAACAACCGCTAAAGGGTTAACAAGCGGGGTTATTCCGATGGGTGCGGTTATTGTAACAGAAAAAATTCATGACAGCTTCATGAATGGGCCTGAAAACATGATAGAATTTTTCCACGGATACACTTACTCTGGCAACCCTATAGCAGCAGCCGCTGGAATAGGCACGCTAGAGACTTATTCAGACGAAAATCTTCTAACTAGGGGATCTAAATTAGCAAAATATTGGGAAGATAAATTACATTCATTAAATGAACATCCTTTTGTTATAGACATACGAAATATCGGGTTGATAGGTGCAATAGAATTGCAAGCTATTGACGGTATGCCAACCAAAAGAGCGTTTAATGCTTTTTTAAAAGCCTTTGAAAAAGGGTGTCTTATCAGAACCACGGGAGATATTATCGCACTCTCTCCCCCTCTTATTATCACGGAGAGCCAAATTGATGAATTAATTGATTGCATAGGTAAAGTTCTTCACGAAATAGAGTAAAATTTAGTGGTTTTTCTATCTCAAATTGAGTGTAATTAAAAAATGAATACTGGAACCCTAATCAACATATAGGTAAAAAAAATGAATAATACGATTTCTGACTACACTAGTGGGTCAATACAAAACTTTAGAATTAACGGTGACCGTCTATGGGCCTCTATTATGGAAATGGCAAAAATAGGCCCTGGCATTGCAGGAGGTAACAATCGTCAAACACTCACTGACGAAGACTCAGAAGGCAGACATTTATTCAAAAGTTGGTGTGAAAAAGAGGGAATGAAATTGGGTTTAGATAAAATGGGTAATATGTTTGCGAGGCATGAAGGCACCGACCCATCATTACCACCAGTAATGGTTGGAAGCCATCTAGACACTCAGCCAACTGGAGGTAAGTATGATGGTGTTTTGGGTGTGTTAGCTGGCTTGGAAATTATTAGAACATTGAATGAAACAGGGGTAAAGACGAAGCATCCTATAGAAGTTGTAAACTGGACGAATGAAGAGGGCACCAGATTTTCACCTCCCATGATGGCATCTGGTGTTTTTGCGGGTATTCATACTTTAGAATGGGCCTACGATCGAAAGGACTCTTTTGGAAAATCCGTAGGAGAAGAACTTGCTCGTATAGGATGGATTGGAGAGGAAGAGGTAGGTTCTAGAAAAATGGCAGCTTTTTTTGAACTCCATATAGAACAAGGGCCAATCTTGGAGGACGAAAACATAGATATTGGGGTGGTAACACACGGACAGGGACTAAATTGGTTGCAGGTAACGCTTACAGGCAAGGAATCACACACAGGCTCAACACCGATGCCAAAAAGAATAAATGCTGGACTTGGTATGGCAAAGATTACACAACTGGTTGATGAAATTGCCCTCTCACACGCACCCTTAGCTGTTGGCGCAGTTGGCCATTGTGATGTTTATCCTAATTCGAGAAATATTATTCCCGGTAAAGTAATTTTCACAATAGATTTTCGACATCCTACTCAGCAAGTAATCAATGATATGGAAAAGCGTTTAAGGGAGGGAGCAGAAAAAATATGTGAGGAAATTGGGCTTACAATGGAAATTGAACAAGCCGGAAAATTTGATCCGGTTAAATTTGATGATAATTGTGTTTCCGCCGTTAGAAATTCTGCGCAGAAATTAGGATACTCTCATAGAGATATTGTGTCTGGAGCGGGACATGATGCTTGTTGGATTAATAGAATAGCTCCCACAGCAATGATTATGTGCCCCTGCGTAGATGGTTTATCACATAATGAAGCAGAGGAAATTTCGAAAGAATGGGCCACTGCTGGAGCTGATGTTTTATTTCACGCGGTTGTAGAAACAGCAGGCGTAATTGACGAATAGAAAAATTAAAGGGAGGTAGATCTAATGAGTACAGTGATAAAGAATGGAACGATTGTTACAGCAGATAGAACATATAAGTCTGATGTTTTAATTGAAAACGGGAAAATTGTCTCCATTGGAACAAACTTGTCAGGTTCAGACGAGCTAGACGCCACTGGATGCTACGTCATGCCTGGAGGAATAGACCCTCACACACATCTCGAGATGCCTTTTATGGGGACATACTCCTCTGATAATTTTGAGTCTGGAACTCGTGCAGCTCTCTCTGGCGGAACTACAATGGTTGTCGACTTTTGTTTACCATCTCCTGGTCAGTCACTGTTAACTGCAATTCAAGCCTGGGATAACAAATCATCACTTGCCACGACAGATTATTCATTTCATATGGCAATAACTTGGTGGGGTGAAGAAGTTTTCAATGACATGCCGACTGTAGTTGAAAAGGGAATTAACACTTTTAAGCATTTTATGGCATATAAAGGTGCTCTAATGATAGATGATGATGAGATGTATGCTTCATTCCAGCGCTGCGCCGAACTTGGAGCAATGCCATTAGTTCATGCAGAAAACGGTGATGTGGTGGCGCAATTACAAGCCAAACTAATGGAAGAAGGAAACAACGGACCGGAGGCACATTCATATTCTCGCCCTCCCGAGGTAGAGGGAGAAGCAACCAATAGAGCAATTATGATAGCTGATATGGCAGGCGTCCCCTTGTACGTAGTTCATGTGTCTTGTGAGCAATCCCATGAAGCAATCCGTAGAGCGCGCCAAAAAGGAATGAGGGTTTTTGGCGAACCATTAATTCAACATCTACTATTAGATGATGGTGAATATTCTAATTCTGATTGGGACCATGCTGCTCGGAGAGTAATGTCACCTCCATTCCGGAATAAGCTTCACCAAGATAGCCTCTGGGCTGGTTTACAGGCCGGATCTTTGCAGGTTGTAGCAACTGACCATTGCGCATTTACTACTGAACAAAAAAGGTTTGGTGTTGGAGATTTTACAAAAATACCAAATGGAACTGGTGGACTAGAGGATAGGATGCCACTTCTTTGGACTAATGGCGTAAATACGGGTCGTTTAACAATGAATGAATTTGTTGCTGTTACATCAACCAACATAGCAAAGGCATTAAATGTCTATCCTCAAAAAGGAGCTATTTTAGAAGGAGCTGACGCAGACATAGTTGTGTGGGACCCTGAAAGAGAAAAAACAATCTCATCAAAAAACCAACAATCCGCAATCGACTATAACGTATTTGAAGGGTTTTCTGTAAAAGGTTTGCCTCGCTTTACACTAACAAAAGGCTACGTTGCGATTCAGGAAAATGAGGTAAAAACGAGAGAAGGACATGGAAAATTTGTTGAGCGCAAACCCTTCAGTGCCACAAATACGGCTTTGTCGACGTGGAAAGAGCTAACGGCGCCGAGAAAGGTGATAAGAGACCCCAAAAATATGCCAGCGGGAGTTTGAAATAAAATTTTAGTTGCTTAAAAATATAGTTTGAGGGAATTCACATAGATGAAACAATCTATTTCAAAAAAGACAGTGATTAATGCTGAAAATCTAAGTTTGATTTTCGAGACAAACGATGGTGCGGTGCACGCCTTGAAAGATATAGATTTAAATGTCGAAAAGAAAGATTTTGTATCTTTCATTGGACCCTCCGGTTGCGGTAAAACAACGTTCCTTAGAGTGGTTGCTGACCTTGAAAAGCCCTCTAGTGGAAAAATTACCATAAACGGGAAAACCCCTCAGACCGCACGACAAGACAGGGACTTTGGATATGTATTTCAAGCACCCGCACTACTTCAGTGGAGGAATATTTCTAAAAATATCTCACTACCTCTCGAAATTATGGGATACTCAAAAGAGGAACAAAAAACACGAATTGAAAAAAACATTGAATTAGTAGGATTATCCGGATTTGAAAAAAAATTTCCCTGGCAATTATCGGGGGGCATGCAACAAAGGGCCTCTATTGCCCGTGCTTTGGCTTTTGATGCAGACCTATTGCTAATGGATGAGCCGTTCGGAGCCCTTGATGAAATTGTTCGTGACCATTTGAACGAACAGCTTCTTGAACTCTGGAAGAAGACAAAAAAAACAATTTGTTTTGTAACACATTCAATTCCAGAGGCCGTTTATTTATCTACAAAAATAGTGGTAATGTCCCCACGACCAGGCAGAATTACCGATATTATCTATTCTGATTTACCATTTGACCGGCCACTTGATATAAGAGAAAGCGCAAAATTTCTTGAAATTGCTCAAAGAGTACGAAGAGGTCTTCGAGAAGGTCATTTAGAAAATTAAGTAATTATCTAGAGGAAAGTCAGTTTGTTATTTACTATTAAGAACAAGATAATGCCTATTTTAGCGGTTCTGTCTGCCATTGGATTTTTGTGGTATGGATTTACCATATACCTAAATTCTCCCTGGCAAATACAGATTTATGAACAAGCATCTGCCGAATGGTCATATTTTGATCTGGCAAAAGATACAATGGCTCATGAGAGACCCGTTCTTCCTGCGCCACACCAGATATTATCCGAAATTTGGAAGACAACAGTTAAAAAAAAGATCACATCTAAAAGGTCACTCGTTTTTCATAGTTGGGTTACGCTCTCTTCAACATTAATGGGTTTCTTAATGGGCACAATAATGGGAATAACATTAGCCATTTTTATAGTTGAAAATAAAGCTATGGATAAGTCTCTGATGCCATGGATAATTACTAGTCAGACTATACCTATTCTAGCTATCGCCCCAATGATAATAGTTGTTTTGAACGCGGTAGGTTTATCTGGACTTTTGCCAAAAGCAATGATCTCAGCTTATTTGAGTTTTTTTCCTATAGCTGTTGGTATGGTAAAGGGTCTTAGAAGTCCTGACCCGATTTTAATTGATTTAATGAGGACTTATAGCGCATCGCGATTTAAACTGTTTTTTTCATTGAGGCTTCCATCTTCAGTATCTTTTCTCTTTACATCAATGAAAATAGCAATTGCCATAAGTCTCGTCGGAGCTATAGTGGGAGAATTGCCAACTGGCGCTGTTGCAGGACTTGGCGCCCGCTTACTTACTGGCTCTTATTATGGCCAGACAATACAAATCTGGTCAGCGTTGATATCTGCAGCAACTCTTGCTGCACTTCTAGTTATTTCTGTTAATATCATCTCACAGATGACCTTTAAATTGATGGGAATGCAAAAATCATGAGTGTGCAGAGTGTTCTTAGATTTTGTCTGGCTCTGCTGGGTTTAATGTGTTTCTTATCATTGTTTTTTGAGAGCAATAACCCACAAATAATAATCCTAGCGTCATTGATAGCATTTATTGGTGTTTGCAGACTACACGCCCTTTTTTCAACAAAATTAATTTTTATTCAACATGTTCAGTTAGATATTGGCGTTAGTTTGCTAGCAGCCTTATTTATAATTAGAGAGATTTCAAGTGATTTTGGACAGACGCTTTGGCTTTTATCTATTTGTGCCTGGCTTCATTCATGGTTGGCGGTAGAGAAATTAATGAAAGGTGATAATAAAAATTTTCCACTTTTATATTCTTTTGGAATACCAGTAATGTTTGGATTTTGGCTTTTATTTTTCTGGGAAATAATAACAGTGGGTCTAGAAATTCCAACTGTGATTTTACCACCACCATCGATGATAGGTGCCAAATTTTTAAGTTCGTTAGATATTTTGTTTGCTGATTTTCAACAAACCTTTATGAAAGCCGTATTAGCTGGCTACTTTTTAGGTTGTAGTAGTGCATTTATTTTTGCGGTTTTAATAGATAAAAACGATTTTTTAAGACGAGGCTTATTACCAGTTGGTAACTTTATATCAGCGCTGCCTATTGTGGGTATAGCGCCTATAATGGTAATGTGGTTCGGTTTTGATTGGCAATCAAAGGCAGCTGTGGTTGTGGTCATGACTTTTTTTCCAATGTTAGTGAATACACTATCAGGACTAAATTCGTCATCTTTGATTGAGCGTGATCTATTGAACACATATGCTGCGTCCTATTGGCAAACTCTTTTTAAATTGCGGTTACCTGCAGCGATGCCCTTCATTTTTAATGCATTAAAAATAAATTCTACACTAGCTCTGATAGGAGCAATTGTGGCAGAATTTTTTGGAACACCAATTGTGGGAATTGGATTTAGAATTTCGACTGAGGTTGGCCGTATGAACCTGGATATGGTCTGGGCCGAAATTGCAGTAGCAGCAATAGCTGGTTCTGTAAGTTACGGTGCTTTGAGTCTAGTTGAGAGGCTTGTAACCTCTTGGCATCCATCGTATCGTTTAAAGAATAACTAAGAAGGAGAAAATAATGAAAAAAATATTATTAACAATATTTGCGGCTGGATTGACTATGTCATCATCTATAGCTAATGCTGCCGACAAACTCACATTGCAGTTACAATGGGTAACTCAAGCTCAGTTTGCAGGCTATTATGTTGCACTAGATAAAGGTTATTATGACGCAGAAAATTTAGATGTAACTATTAAGCCCGGAGGACCTGACATTGCACCGCCTCAAGTTTTGGCAGGTGGTGGCGCAGATATGATGCTAAACTGGATGCCTTCAGCTTTAGCCGCACGCGAGCGAGGCGTTCCAATTGTGAACATTGCCCAACCATTTAAATCCTCTGGTCTTCAATTAACATGTCGAAAAGATACCGGAATCAAGTCCCCTGCTGATTTTAGAGGAAAAACAATAGGGGTTTGGTTTTTTGGTAATGAGTATCCCTTTCTTTCTTGGATGAGCCAACTTGGCATACCAACAAATGGTGGTAGTGACGGAGTGACTGTCCTTAAACAAGGTTTTAATGTAGACCCTCTCTTGCAAAAGCAAGCTGATTGTATCTCCACAATGACTTATAATGAATATTGGCAAGTAATTGACGCTGGGGTTTCACCAGATGATTTAGTCGTTTTTAAGTACCAAGATCAGGGAGTTGCAACTCTAGAGGACGGAATTTATGTTTTAGAAGACCGTTTAAAAGATGCTGACTTTCAAGATCAAATGGTTCGTTTCGTGCGTGCTTCAATGAAGGGTTGGAAGTGGGCTGAAGCAAATCCAGATGCAGCAGCCGACATTGTTCTTGATAATGATGCAACAGGAGCACAAACAGAAAAACATCAACGCAGAATGATGGGGGAAATTGCAAAACTCACTGCAGGTTCCAATGGAACGCTGGATCCAGCTGATTATGAAAGAACCGTCAGCACCCTTTTAAAGGGTGGGTCTGATCCGGTGATTTCGAAGGCACCAGAGGGAGCTTGGACCCATATGATTACCGATAAGGCTCTTTAGAAAATCTTTTTATATAGCCATGAGCGATTAGCTCATGGCTAAACACAAGTTAATGAAGATTATTTATAATCTATCGCGTACCATACCAAGAAAAATCTTTTTGTGTAAAACTAACATTATACGTTTCTTCGCCTATTGTGATTTTGCTTGATTTTGGCATTTCAGTTGAAATAATTTGTCCCTTTTTGATTACAAATAGGCGTGCTGGCTTTAAACGGAGTGCTTCTACAGGTGTGGTGGCTTGAAGTATCACTAGGTCACCATTACAACCTTTTTTTAAACCATAATTTTCTAAATGCATTATTTGAGCCGGATATTGAGTAATCGCATGAAAACATTCCTTCATCTCATTTTGACCAGTCATATGCGCAACATGAAGGGCCATACTTGCGACTTCAAGCATGTCGTGTGAGCCCAAAGGATACCAAGGGTCCATAACACAGTCATGGCCAAATGCTACTCTAAGTCCCGCATTTATTTGTTCTTTTACACGGGTCATACCCCTTCTTTTTGGATAAGTATCATGTCGGCCTTGAAGTGTTATGTTAATTAAGGGGTTAGCAATGATGCCCATCTTGGCCTCTTGCATCATTGGCAAAAGTTTCGAAAAATAATAATTATCCATAGAGTGCATAGATGTTAAGTGAGAACCAGCAACTCTCTCAAAAAGCCCCAATCTTGCTGTTTCCAAGGTTAGATGCTCGATTTGTCTAGAGAAAGGATCATCACTCTCATCACAATGCATATCTACAAGCAAACCTCTCTTTTCTGCGATTTCACATAATATTTTTATGGATTCATTGCCTTGAGCCGCAGTTCTCTCAAAATGAGGTATGCCACCAACGACATCCACACCCATGTCAAGAGCTTTATTCAGATTATCCAAACACCCTGACCTAAAAAGACCATCCTGAGGGAAAGCTACTAGCTGTATATCTAAAAAATCCTTAAATTTTTCTCTTACCTGTAACATCGCCTCAACGCCAAGAAGATCCTTTCCACTTACATCGACATGACTTCTGATGGCTAATGTGCCTTTAGCAATCGACCAACGACAAAGATTGTCTGCCCTTTCAATTAATTCATCCATTTTCAATGTAGGTTTCAGCTCACCCCACAAAGAAATTCCCTCTAATAAAGTTCCACTTTGATTTATCCTAGGCATGCCATAACTCAAAGTAGCATCTAAATGAAAATGACTATCTATAAAAGGTGGACTGGCCAACCAACCGTCTGCATCTATTTTAGGTGTATCGTCAGATATTCCCTCAATAGAGCTTGAAACTTCAGCAATTTTTCCATTTATGATAAGTATGTCTGCGTTTTGTCCATTTTCAAGAACAGTATTTTTTATAAAAAGGTCGCTCATTTTTTACTCCAAAATATAGTCTAGTGTCTTTCTCCCCTCCTAAAAGGAATTAATAAAGCTCTAGGATAATGAGTGCTTTTGGCTGCGAATATCATCGCCACAATACTAAGTATATAAGGCAACATCAAAAAGAATTGATAGGCTATGAATGCTCCCGCTAATTGTTGAGCTCGCACTTGAAAAGCATCAAATGCGGCAAACAAAATAGCACCTAATAAAGCTCTAAACGGCTGCCATGATGCGAATATTACTAACGCTATTGCAATCCAACCTCTTCCATTTACCATTCCAAAATAAAATGCGTCAAAAGCCGACATCGTTAAATAAGCACCCCCAAGCGCCATAAGAGCACTACCAATCATTAAAGCAATTGTTCTTATGAATAATACGTCCAAACCTTGGGCTTCAAGAGCCATCGGGTTCTCTCCTGCTACTTTAATTGCAAGCCCTAGCGGTGTTTTATTCATTAACCAAAATACTATTGGGACCATTAAAAATGCAAAGTAGGTAAATGTTGTATGCTGGAATAATGCTATTCCTAAAAATGGTATATCGCTGAGAACAGGAATTTCTATAGTTTGAAATGCAACAATTTTAGGAGGTGTTGTTGAGCTAGGTAGTAATATTCTGAATGAGTAATAACCAATTGATGAAGCAAACAGTGTAATGCCAATCCCAGTGACATGTTGGGAAGCACCCAAGTATACGGAAAACAGAGCATGTAGCAAACCGAAAGAGGCACCTACAAGAGCAGCTACCAATATACCAGTGCTCAGGTCACCTCCTAAATAAACGGTTGTCCACCCAACCAACGCTCCTATGGTCATTATGCCTTCAATGCCTAAATTAAGAACACCAGCTCTTTCACAAATGAGTTCTCCAAGTGTTGCCATGAGCAATGGACATGCAATCCTTATGGTGGCTGCCCAGAATCCAGCATTAAATAGTAATTCAAGTAATTCTAATATCACCTCAGAACTTTCCTTTAAAAATTATTCTGTATTTTATTAAAACAAGGCTCACTAAGACGGTAAGTATTGTACTGGCAACAATCACATCAGCAAGATAAGTTGGTACTTCGATAGCTCTACTCATTGCGTCAGCACCAACATAAATAACGGCTATGAACATAGCTGAAAAAATAACACCAATGGGATGCAGATTTCCGAGCATAGCTACTGCTATTCCGGTATATCCAAATCCAGGAGATAAATCCAAAGTAAGGTATCCCTTCAAACCTGCAGTCTCTGATACCCCAGCTAGACCTGCAATACCTCCGCTTAATATTGCTACACCAATCATTGTTTTAGTCACTGAAATTCCAGAGTGTTTTGCAGCAGATGGATTAAAACCAACAGCTCTAGTTGAAAAGCCAAATAATGTTTTTGTTTGCACATACCAAATAACAATTGCTATAGATACAGCAATTGCAAAACCTAAATGTAGCCTTGTACGAGGAATAATTTGAGGTAAAACACCAGAATCAACTATCGGTGCTGCTTGCGGCCAACCGAGCGAGTATGGGTCTTTCCAAGGCCCCTCAAGAAGATAACTTACCAACAATATTATAACAAAATTCATTAATAAGGTTGTAACAACCTCATCTACCTTCAAATATTGTCTCAATAAAACCAAGGGTAACAGGGCTAACGCGCCAAAAATAAATCCCATTAAGAATAGAAATGGGATCATTATAAAAGGCGCAAATTGTATTAATCCTGTGCCAAAAAAAGTTGTAGCGAGAGCGCCGATATATAATTGACCCTCAGCACCGATATTCCAAAATCTAGCCCTAAATGCGACTGCTGCAGCTAATCCTGTAAAGATCAACGGCGTTGCCGTTGCGCCTGTTTCTGCAATAGAGTTTTTTGAACCAAATGCTCCTCTAAAAAGCTCATAAAAACCTTCAATTGGAGAGGCCCCGGCCACAATTATTAAAACTGCTGCAAAAATCAGAGTTGCCAAACTCGAACTAATAATCGCAATCCAAGGGAGCCAAGCGGGTGTTTGTTCACGAGCTTCAAGTCTCATTTAAAAACCCTCTCCTGCCATCTTAAGTCCTAACTGGTTGATATTTACATTCCTATTTTCGATGGTTTCTGATAATTTTCCGTTGTATAATACCAATATTTTATCAGATAATAGAAGTAACTCGTCTAAGTCTTCTGATATTAAAATGATTGCGGTTGATTTTTTTCGTTCAGATAACAGAGTCTTATGAACCGTGCTTATAGCACCCTCGTCTAGACCGCGTGATGGTTGGCACGCTATTATAACGTTTGGTTTGCGTATCAACCACCTACCAATAAGAAGTTTTTGAATATTTCCACCAGATAATAATCTTGCAGGCTGTTGAATAGATTGATATCGGACATCATTATTTTGACAAACAGCATGGGCTAAATTGTGACTATTTATACGATTTAATATTCCATTTTTTTGAAAAATTTTTGTATTTTTTGTCTCAGACAATATAACATTTTCCCAAATAGACATATCGCCTATAGTACCATCTAAATTACGATCTTCCGGAATATAAGCAACACCTGACCTCATAAAATCTTCTGGATATTTTCCTGTGAGATTTTTACCATTTATATAAATTGTTCCGAATGCCGGCGTAACATGACCAGACATTGTTTCTGCCAGAACTTTTTGACCATTACCGGCAACTCCAGCAATCCCTATAATTTCTCCACCCCGCGCCTCTAGGGTTACTTTGTCAAGAATTGATGTCCCGTTGTCACTTTTTACAGATATTGAACAAAGTTTAATTTTCGTTTCCCCTATTACATTTTTTCCTCTATTTGGGCGATTAATCTTGTGACCAACAATCATTTCACCAAGTTGCGTTTTATCTGCATTTTTTGTTTTTACTTCTCCAACTACCGCTCCTGACCTCAACACAACGATACGATCACTTATTTCTAAAATTTCATTTAATTTATGAGATATTATTATAACACTAACACCATTAGTTACCATTTTACGAATAGATGTGAACAGCGTTGTGACCTCTTGTGGGGTTAAACTCGCAGTCGGTTCATCTAGGATTAATAATTTACAGTCACTAAATAGTGTCTTTAATATTTCTATTCTTTGCTTTTCACCAACAGATAAATTACGAACTAACTGTTTAGGGTCAAGTTCCAAGCCAAATTCCCTTGCTAGATAATTTAGCTTATCTATTGATTTTCTTTTCGTAAGATTTGGGTGGTAAAGAGATTGGGTTCCTACCAAGGTATTTTCTAGAACCGTAAGATTCTCTGCCAATGTAAAATGCTGGTGTACCATCCCTATACCTGCACTTATAGCAGCTTTAGGGTCTCCAGGCTTTAACTCATTATTGTTGAATTTTATGGTTCCTTTATCGGCTAAATAATGACCAAAAATAATGTTCATGAGTGTAGTTTTTCCAGCCCCGTTTTCGCCGAGAATCGCTAATATTTCGCCGGTAGCAACATTGAAAGTTATGTTTTTGTTGGCATTAAGTTTACCAAAGCTTTTGGATATGTTCTCTACATTTAAAAGAGCTTTCATAACACATCCCTCCAAATTAACCAGAACACAAATATAAAATTTGTGTTCTGGTTTTCAAATCTTTTAGAAAGTAGATTTAGGTTCGTCATCAATAATCTTAACGGTGAATTTGCCCTCTTTTATATCGGTTGCAAGGTCAGCTATCTCAGCTTTTAATTCTGACGGAATCTTTGAATCAAATTCATAATAGGGGGCTAGGCTAGCGCCTCCTTTAGCCATCATTGTCCAATTATGATATTCCTCCGCGCTAAAAGTGCCCGATTTAACTCTTTCAATCGCGTGGTCAATAGCATTCTCCATATGCCATAAAGCAGAGGTTACAACTACGTCGGTTCCATTCTCTTCTTTATTCATATCATTTACATTTCCAAAGGCTAATATTCCTTTTTCTCGGCAAGCATCTACAACCCCTGCGCGCTCTGCATACATGATATCTACGCCAGCTTCTATTTGTGCGATAGCTGCCTCTTTCGCTTTAGGTGGGTCATACCAAGAACCAATAAAATTTACCTTAAATTCGAAATTAGGGTCTACCGATCTAGCGCCATTCATAAAAGCATGGAAAAGTCGATTTACTTCTCCTATCGGATATCCACCAACCATGCCGATTTTTTTCGATTCACTCATATGTCCCGCGATTATACCCATCAAGTAACATGGTTCATGGATATAGTTATCAAAAACTGAGAAATTACTTCCGTGTGGTTTAAATGGATCGCCCATTAGGAAAGCTATATTTGGGTAATCATCGGCTACTTTCCTGGCCTCTTTACTAATACCAAAAGCTTCTCCAACTACTAATTGAACACCTTTATCACAATACTCTCTCAGCACTCTGACGTAGTCAGTATTAGAAACCTGCTCTGAATAAGAGTAATCAATATCACCTCTACTTGCCGCAGCATCTAAAGCTAAATGAAGTCTTGCATCCCATTTCTGTTGGATTGGTTGAGTATATATGCCAGCAACTTTAATTTTACTTGAACCGAAAGCTCGCGATGAACCTAAATAAACAGATGTTGCCGCCATTCCAGCTACAAAAGTTCTTCTTTTTAAAGGCATTACCAAATTATTTTTTAAACTCATTTTTATATCTCCCTTCTTAATTTTAAAACTTGCCCTTACTTTATGACGGTTTCTCTCATACCTCATAAATTAACATTGAATAAATTCCCGTAAAAATCAAAATATAAATAGAAGAACATCGAATTCTCTGGCTAAGGCTGCCATGGAAACATAGCTGTATTAAAGAATTTACGGTATTTTAATCAACAATTTCAGGGAGACAGTTCACATTTGCTACTTGGAACAATCTTTTTATTTTATAACTCAAGACTTTCGAAAACTATTTGTTTTTTGTTCAAATATGGACAAACTTAATAAAAGAGGCGGATGTGTTCAAAACAAATGGAGCGGCAATTACAATCTTTACCATTTAAGAAGGTATAGATAAACTTACCGTCACATTCTTTGTTTGAGTAAAACTCTCCAGCATGCCGTTTAATGAAAATTCGCGGCCAATCCCAGACTGCTTTACACCTCCATACGATTGACCCGGCATTTGACCTAATCCTTGATTTACTTGTACCCAACCTGCCTCTAATGAATGTGCTGTTTTAAGGCCTTTGGTTATATCTCGTGTCCAAACATATCCTGCAAGTCCATAATGACTATCATTAGCCATTTTTATAACATCCTCCTCATTTTTCCAACTGATAGCTGTCAATACTGGTCCAAATATTTCTTCTTTAGCGAGGCGCCATTCATTGGTGGTATTTGAAAATATTGTGGGTAAAGCAAAATAACCCTTGCTCATTTCTCCTTCTTCCGGCGGCAGCCCTCCACATATTAGTTTGCTCGATGGATGTTTTAGTCCTTCTTGGATATAACTTAAGACCCTAGAAAACTGTTTTTTGTTAATTATTGCTCCAATATCGTTAGCCTCGTCTAAAGGATCACCAATTTTTAAAAGTTCGAGCTTAGAGATTAGCTTCTCAAGAAAACTTTCAAATATTTTTTCATGCAAAAATAATCTCGATCCGGCAGTGCACGATTGGCTTTGCCGAGTAAATCGCATCGCTCCCATCACTCCTTCAACTGCCCAATCTTCATTTGCATCTGGAAAAACAATAGAAGGGCTTTTTCCGCCCAACTCCAGTGAGACAGGAACAATTCTCTCTGAAGCTGCACGCATTATAATTTTACCTACACCTGTGGAACCAGTGAACGAAATTTTTCTAACATCCGGATGTTCCATTAAAGGGGCACCACATTCTTCTCCAAAACCGGTAATTAAATTTACCACTCCCTCTGGAATAAAGTTCTGACAGATCTCTGCTATCCTAAGAATTCCCAATGGTGCATCCTCTGCGGCCTTTATAACAATAGTATTTCCAGCCACAATCGCCGGAGCAATTTTTAATGCACCTAAAAGCACTGGTGCATTCCATGGTATTATTCCTCCGATAACACCGATTGGCTCACGTCGAGTATAGCTTAAGAAGTTCTCTCCCAGAGGTATCGTCTCACCCTTCAACTCACCTCCAAGACCTCCGAAATAGCGAAAAATATCAATAACTATCTTTGCCTCAGGTCTTGCTTGTGTTCTAATTGCGTTACCAGTTTCCTTAGCGATTATAATTGATAAACTTTCCACTTCACTCTCAATAGCGTCAGCTATTTTTAGGAGCAACTTTCCGCGCTCTCTTGGCGCTATCAAAGCCCATTTTGGAAAAGCATTTGAAGCCGCTTTAACCGCTTTATTCACGTCATGACTGTTCCCACGCGGTACCGTAGCAAAAATTTCCTTTGTTGCAGGACATTCTATTTCTATCTTATCTAATCCATGACTATCAACCAATTGTCCATCAATAACCATTTTATGGGTTTTTATGGAATTATTTATAGTTTTCTGCGCAGTTTTTAGGTCTTTTATTTTTTTACTTTTCGCTAAAGTCATTTTTTATGCCTCTCTAATGAAAAAAACTGAGCTGGCTTTTAAATATTCATCTTTAAAAACTTTAAATTAAAGTTACACGAAAAATTTAGATTTACAACAATAGTAAAAGGCGTATGCAAGAACTTTCCAAATAATACTATTTGAAAAATTCAATATTATAAAAGAACTGTCTTTATTGCAAAAGACAAACTTTGCAAAATTTAAACGTAAGACCTCAATAAAAAATAGTTATGCTTAACTGGAAAAAGTAAAACGGAAATGGAAGTTTTAGAGGAAACTGAAAATTTTTTGAAAAAATTAAATGTCAATTCATTTTTAGTTATTTCTTGTTCTGATTACGTTTAAACTATGATTTACTAATGATTGATAGAATGAGCTCAAATTTACGTTCCTGGAGGCCCAATGAATAAAAAGATTCATAATTATAGTGGCGGATGCCATTGTGGTAACGTTAAATTTACTATTAAAGGTGAGCCCGTCTGGAAAGTAAATTGTTATTGCAATTGGTGTCAAAGAACGAGTGGCTCTGCGTTTAGGAGCTTTGTTTTGTTTGATGAGGAAAACATAAGTTTTATTGGAAAAACACCTAAGTCATATGAGGATAAAAATACTTCTCACGGAAGACCAATGATCAATCAATTCTGTGACAACTGTGGAACATTAATTGGCATAAAAGTTCCTAATATGAAAGAAAGACATATTGCTATCGGTACAATAGACCAAAGAAAACATATAGAAATAAGTTGTAATATATGGGGAGTTGAAGCTTTAAATTTTATTACTTTTCCCAAACATGCAGATGTTTACAAAAACGGATATTGGAGTGGTACTGGTGAAAAACTGTGATAATTGGTTAGTAATCTTTATTTCTTTTAAAAGGTCTTTATTAAATTTCACTATGTATGGTTAAAAAAATATTCGATTTTAAATAAATTTTCAGATTTCTAATAAAAAAACCTTAAATTTTTTGGATGGTAATTTGCATTTTAGAGTATCATATGATGCCATATACTGAAATACAATCACTTATGATCGTTGGGCTAGCATTTACTATTGGTGGTATTTTAAAAGGCGCAACTGGTGTGGGAGCTCCGTTGGTAGCAGTGCCAATGATGACTAGCTTCTTTGATGTGAAGTTTGCTGTAGCAGTTTTCGTTTTGCCCAATCTGATTTCCAACATATTACAAGGGTTTATGTATTTTCATGCTCTTAAACACAAAATTTTCTTATTAATTATATGTCTTGCAGCAGGATTCGGTGCCTTATTGGGTAGCTTAACTTTACAACAGACTTCAAGCGGTGTTTTAGAAAAACTTATGGCCATAATTGTTTTGTTCTATATAGGGTTTAAGTTTTTAAAACCAGATTGGAATCTATCTATGAAAATAGCCCAAAAACTAAGTTTTCCGGTAGGCTTTCTAGCTGGTTTTTTACAAGGGGCTTTCGGTATTTCCTCACCAGCAACTTTCACCTTTTTAAATGCAATTAGATTTGAACGCACTGAGTTTATAGCAATAGTCTCAACGTTTTTCGTTTCTATGTCGGTAATACAGTTACCCACTTTAACTTATCTTGGATTGATGAAGATTGAGTATTTAGTCATTGGCACTTTAGCAGTATTCCCTCTAATGTTAGGCATGCCATTAGGAGCATTACTTCTTCGAAACGCTTCGGCAACTTTATTTGACAGAGTTATTTTATTTGTCCTTTTTGCCGTGGTAGTTCGACTTTTATTAACATGATCAATTTGTTTTTTCTCGAATTTTGGTTGATTTTCTAAATACTAAATTTTATTTAAAATTGTATTCTAGGAATTTATGTCGTGTCATGTCTGCAATTTATTTCTACAGCAGATAAGTTAAATCCTAGCCTTTCGAAGCTCTACTATTGCTTTCATAGAAACTGCTGATATTACAATGCCACCCCCGATTAAAGTCCAACGTGACGGCACTTCATTAACAAAAATCCACACCCATAAGGGAGCAAGCGTAAACTCTAAAAGCATAAAAAGTGTTAATTCTGCAGCAAATAAATGTTTGGATGCAATTATAAGCAAGGTATTAGCAGTGGCTTGAAAAAGTCCCCCAATAATAAAACAGATAACTAAGTCGTGCCATGAAATCTGTAAATCATCCCACGTGTAGATTAAGGCAAAAAATATTATTATCATATTCGACAAAATTAAAGTTGGGAGCATTTCCGAATTGCTATTTCGACGAATCATTATAGCGTATGAAGAAAACCCAAGAGCACACATTGATGCCATAAAATTTCCATATATTTTTCCATCTCCCAAACCTTGAAAAAACATTATAAATATTCCAATCGATGCTATAAACATTGTCAGAGCAGTCGATTTGCTAATACGCTCGCCAAGAAGTAGCCAAGCCATAATAGCTGTTAAAAGAGGTATAAAGCTGAGAGTAAAAGTTGTTGCCGCGACTGTAGTGTTAGTTATTGCCTGTAAAAAGGAAATACTTGCGAAGGCTAAAAATGTTGACGCTAGAACACCTTGCAAACCAATACCTCTGATTTTTAAGGGTACAGTTTTTCCATAACGAAAAAGTAGAACTATTGATACCGAAAGCCCAAATGCTATTGACCTGTACAGGTTGATTTGCCAATTATCGGCCATTTCTATGTTACGAATAGCCAATCCAGCAAGGCTAATGGTTGTAGAACCAATCAGCATCAAAATAATTGCATATCCACGTCCAGGGCTTATCGCTGCGAATTTATTTTTTTGAGCCATACGAGATTATTTATCAATTAAATTGTATATTTTGCTTCATTTATAATAAGGAGAGTCTTTTTCATTTTCATGATTTTGCTTCTTACAGATATTTTAGCAAACGCAAAACGTGTATCTTTGGTGTTTACAATGAATAAAGGTTTATTTTCTTCATCTCAACAACGCTAGACCTTTATATATTGAACTATATGTAAAAAATTCGATAAATTACTAGTCCGATTTAGTTTATCTCAGAAAAATATAAAGAGGAAATCTTACTATTATGAGCAATAACGATTAGAGGCCTTTTGGAGCGAAGTTTTAATCCTGTGTTATTCGCAGAATAATGATATGTCTGATTTTACAAATTTTATTTAATAATATTAATAAATATACATATTATGTATATTTATTAATATAAATCAAAGAATATCAAGCCCCTTAGAAAGAAAAAAACGTAAATCTGGGGAATAGTCTGCAAAAAGATGTCCAGACTTCCGGATGTCACTCAATCTCAATATTTAAGAATTGAGAAAGATAAAATATTAAAAGAAATTGAAAAAGAATTTATTAAATGATTATATTAATCTCTAATTATATTTGAAGAACAGATTTTTTAAGTATTAATGCTTCAGTTTTTCAACACTTTCACCCCCAAGACTGAACTTCGTCTAACCAATCTTTATCCCCATTAAAAGAGATGATACCATCGATAATTGTTTCAAGATAATTCTTTCGCGGTTTGCCAAATTCGCTATTAGACGCAATATACACCAAAGCATCAATATTCTCGTAACCTACTGAAACATTGCAATTTTCTTTAGTGTATAGGTTAGATGAGACGCCCTCGTATATGTCTAACTCATCCTCATCTGATTTACTGATTTGCCACAACACGCCTCGCACAACTGAAGCTGAAGCTGGGATTATAGTAGCAACTCCGTTTGAGTTGATAACGAATCTAAAATTTTTGACATAAGCTATGGCAACCGGTAATGCGTTATTGCATCTGAATTCCATTTGCTCTTGGTTAATGTTAGAACCATATGCAAAATAAAGTCTGGTGTTAATTTCTAATTTATTTAACCAGTAACTATCAGCTTTTTCTCTATTTTTTCTCATAAAAAAGTCTTATCATGCATAAAGTTTTCTATTAAACATTGAATTGTTTTTATATATTATATTTTAATATGATTCTAATGTATTTACCTCTATTATTTATACGATGACTAGACATCGCGGCCGATATAAACCAGGGCATGAAAGCCCCTATGAAGTCAGTCGATCACGTATCGAAAACTTTATTAGATGCCGCGCTTGTTTTTATATGCAACAAGTCCTTAAAATTGAGTTTCCATCTATTCCTGGTTTTAACATCAATGAAGCAACCGACATTCTCCTTAAGAGAGATTTCGATAAATATCGAGGACAGTCAGAAACCCACCCCTTCTTAGCAAATATGGGAATGGAACATCTTGTTCCATTTGAGCATGAGCATTTTGAGCTTTGGACACAAAGTCTGCATTTTGGTGCAGCGAACCGAATGAATACAGTTCATGAACAAACACATCTTTTGATCGGTGGTGGACTAGATGATGTGTGGTTCAACAAAAACACCAACCAATTACATATCGTTGATTATAAAAGTACGTCCCAAAAATCAGATGGCAAAGAGATTACTTTAGACGACCCATGGAAGGCTGCATACAAACGACAGATGGATCTGTATGTCTGGGTAATGCGTCAAAAAGGATTTGATGTCAGTGACAAAGGATATTTCTTATACTGCGACGGAGATCGGTTTAGCGACTATGATTTTTTAGGAACCCAAAACGCTGTAATGAAATTCAAAATGTCCCTTCTCCCTTACACAGTTGATACATCTTGGATTGAGCCAACACTCTTTGATGTTAAGGAGTGCTTAGATGGTCCGCGGTGCCCGGACCATAATCCTTATTGTGAACATGGACATTTTCTCAACGCTTCCAAGAGTGTTCTGTAGTGTTTTCTGATGAAAAAAAAGGTTTAAAAAATGAAAATAGGTTTGCCACTGTTCTACATTAAACATGAGACTGTTTTTAATAGGATATTTTTGATTTAAAGATGATAAAAGATGGTACTAATGAGGGTTGTATGGCGGAGGGGAAGAACTCCGAACACCCTATCAACCTATTGTTTTATTGATATTTTTTTACTCATCAAGGATTCTACCCCACATTTTACCCCACAAATTTTATTGAAAAATGTAGTCTTTTAGTCTGGTGTATTTTCGTTTGGGGGTTACTAAACCAGTTTGTTAATCAGCTTAAGTTTTTTAATACGGGCCAGGGTCCTTGTACCGTGGACCCTTGACTACGGACCCCGCAGGGTTGATGGATTGGCAAACTTTTTGGGAAATAATTATGATAAAGGTGAATTCTAGTTTTTTAACATGAATTAGAATTTGATACGGAACCTAATTCTTTTTAGATGCTAATGATAAATAACCGTGATTTTTTTTCTAAGTCACTACGGATTGTCTATTTTTTGCTGCCCTTCAATATCGTTAGTGTACGCATACACTACTTGCAAAAATTATAAACCTCTTTATCCTTTTAATCATCTACAAAAGATTAATACTATTCCTTATTATAGAGGATCCGCCCTTTGAAGCCTTTTTATTCTGCTCGATATGGTTCAATATTTGCTATTGATGCTATTGAATATATAAAAAAAATGGATGATGAAAGTGTTGATCTTATTTTTACCAGCCCCCCTTTTGATTTAATTACAAAAAAAGCTTACGGAAATTTGAACGGCGAACAATACCAAAATTGGTTATACAGTTTTTGTGCGGAATTTAAAAGAATCCTAAAACCAACAGGTAGTTTAGTTTTAGATTTTGGGGGTGGTTGGTCAAAGGGTTCTCCAACAAAAAATTTATATGAATATAGGTTTTTATTGAGTGCGATAGATAATTTTGGCTTCTACTTAGCGCAAGACTGTTTTTGGTGGGACCCAACCCGTCTACCAACTCCTGCACAATGGGTAAATGTTACTCGGGAGCGCCTTAAGGACGCAGTGAATAAAATTTGGTGGTTATCTAAAACAGAAAACCCTAAAGCTAACAATTCAAAAGTTCTTAAGAATTATTCAAAAAGGATGCACAGTGTATTTTCTAAGGGCACTAATGTAGGAGTTAGGAGTACAGGGCATGACGTAAGCAATAATTTTAAAAAAGATAATGGCGGTGCAATCCCACCAAACCTAATCGCATTGTCCAACAGTGTCCATGATACGGAATACTTTTGCTTTTGTGAAGAGAATGGCCTACCGATTCACCCTGCCAGATTTCATCCTACCTTACCTGAATTTTTTGTTCGATTTTTAACAGATCCGGGAGACTTAGTACTAGATCCTTTTGCGGGGAGTTGTGTCACCGGTAGTGTCGCCGAAAAATTGGAGAGAGCTTGGATTTGTTTGGAAATAGAACAGGATTACGCTTCAGGCGCAATTAGCCGTTTTATTAACAAGAGTGAGGCAAATAAAAAAACTAAACCTGCAAGTTACTCAATTGAAGCGCCATTTTTTGAAAATCAGAAGACCAATGAGCCACTAATAAACAAAACTCAATTACCATTATTTTACGATGAAGAATAGCACACTTAAGGATTTAATTTTCTACTCGGAATATAGTACTGGCTCCATACATCCACCTTCAGAATTATATCTATCCGCTTTTAAAACTGCGTCTCTTTATAAAAGAGCGTCTGGGTATTTTTCAACCTCAGTTCTTTCCCTTTTCAAAAAAGAAATATTGGAGTTTTGCCTTAATGGTGGAAGAATAGAAATTGCTTGTAGTCCAATTTTTTCAGATGAGGATTTGGAAGCATTACGGTCTGGATTTTCTGATACTATTGTATTGTCAGATTCGTTGGAAAACGAAATTAAGGAATTAATAGAAGATGGAAAAATGAAGCATGTTGAATTTGTTGGAACCCTTATAAAATATCAAAAACTAATAATTAAAATCATTCTCGTTGAGGGGGCTAAGGGAATTTTTCATGATAAGACAGGTTTGTTTATTGACGAAGAAAATAATATGCTTTCTTTTTCAGGTTCGGCTAATGAGAGTTTTAACGCAATCTCGGGCTTGGGTAATTATGAAAGAATAAAAATCTTTAGAAGTTGGATAAGTCATGAACAATCCCGAGTTTCTGATGATTTAGATTATTTAACTTCATTGTTTGATAATCAAATACCAAACTTGAAATCAATTTTGTTTCCTCTAGTTCCAAACGATTTACTTAAATCTTACGCTCGTAAAAATATAAATTCTTTTTCAGATATAGAGTTTGAGACCCCAGAGGTTTCGAATGGGGCTAAGAAAAGTTTTCCTACTAAAAAGACACTTCTTCCATTCCAGAAAGAGTGTATTCATAATTGGGAGAAAAACGGGCAAACCGGCATACTCAAATTAGCCACTGGAAGCGGCAAAACATTTACAGCTATAAAAATCCTTGAAAAACACATTTCAACTACTTTCCATGCTCTAATTACTGTGCCTGGAAAGCTCCTTCTTCAACAATGGTACATTGAAATAAAGAAAGAATTGCCCCATGTTTTAATTTTACGTTGTGGAGATGGTCATACAACTTGGAAAAAACGTGGTACAATTGAAAACTTGCTTTCTGATTCAAGTAATTCTGAAGGGTCTGTTTTACTAACTACAAATGACACTGCGTCGAGTTCAAATTTTTTAGAAAGAATATCAAGTTATTCTGAAAAAATTTTGTTGATCTCTGACGAAGTTCACTCGCTCGGAAGCAAAAACAATAGAAAAATTTTTCAACTTAATTTTGGTAAGCGTCTTGGCCTTAGTGCTACGCCAGAGCGATACAGAGATGAATATGGGACAAACGCAATTTTTGAGTATTTTAATGGTATTATAGAGCCAGTCGTCTCCCTCAAAGACGCAATTAAGGCCGGTAGATTGGTAAACTACCAGTATTTCCCTCATGCTGTTCCTTTAACTGCAGATGAGGAACAAGAGTGGAAAGATTGGACATTAAAAATTACAAATTATATTCGAGGTAATAACTTAGATAACAATGCTGACCTATTAAATGATAGTCTCTTGACTAATTTTTTTATACAACGTTCACGAATTATTAAAAAAGCAAAACAAAAGATTGTCGAAGCCTTACGTGTGATTGAGCTGAATTATTCGCCGGGTGAACATTGGTTGGTTTATTGTGAAGATACATCTCAATTAGAGGAAATAGATAATGCTCTAAGATCACGAGGCTTTGAACCACTTATTTATACTTCTACTTTTGAGGGGCATGCCGAGGCTGAACTAAAGTATTTTGAGCGTAATGGTGGCATTTTACTATCTATTCGGTGTCTTGATGAGGGCATTGACATACCAAAAATTTCACATGCAATTATAATTGCGTCATCACAAAACCCCAGACAGTTCATTCAAAGAAGGGGAAGAGTCCTGCGTTTCCATGAGGATAAACCATTAGCCAAAATATTTGATATTTTGGTTAAGCCAATAGAAGCACAATCATCTGAAAATAAATTTTCTACAATTATTCTTTCCGAGTTAAAGAGAGCAATTGAATTTTCGAAAGATGCCATTAATAGTGTTTCTGCAGAGTCGACAATTCGAGATTATTTAATTAATCTAGGTATAGACCCTAATGAAATTGAAGACCTTGCGGGCGTGGAATAAAAACAAATGGCACAAACTAACGAAGAACAAAGGCTTGCAGCAATAGCTTTTTTAGAAGAAGCAGCGTCAAAATTCAGTCCTTGCCCTGATACTAAAGCTTTGGAAGAAATTTACGATTTATTCGATGATGATATGTCGGATAATGAGACAAATTTTCAAAAAAAAATCAATCATATTCTCAAGAAATATCAATATAATGAAATTTGAAACTCTAAAAATTTTTAATTGGATGGCTTACAAAGATGAGCAGGAATTAAGATTTCCAACTGATAATGCAGTTAATATTTTATTGATTTATGGCGAGAACATGCATGGTAAAACATCACTTTTAAATGCTGTGAGATGGTGTTTGTATGGAAAGGCGCTTGATAGACAGAAAAGATTGATCGAACCTCGTAAGATTATTAATTCAGTCTCATTTTCGAAAGGAGAGAATACTTTTTCAGTTGAGCTCTTTTTTACGGCAAACAAGCAATCATACCAATTAAAAAGAAGATGTGAAATCAAAACGAATGGCTCACAAGAGGAAGAATTTTGTGAATTGAAAATCGATGGCCGAGTAATTGATGGGGGTAAAATCAATTCCGTTATTGAGCAATTAATTCCAGAACAAATAAGCAACTTTATGCTCTTTGATGGTGAATTACTCGCTGAATTTGAGCAGCTCGTTACAGACCAAGGGAATAGTCAAGCAGGTGCAATAAAAAGAAATATAGAAAAGGCACTTGGAATCCCCGTCTTTCAAAGAGCTATTTCAGAACTTCAAAAGTCAAAGAAAATATTGTCAGAAGAAAGAAGAAAACAATTAAATAAAAATGCTCAAATTCGAAATTTGTCGGACCAACTTAATCAATATGAAAAAGATTACGATTTTGCTGAAGAAGAACTAAATTCACTAGAAACGCAAAGCTTAGAGTGCAAGGCGAAAGTTGAAGAATTAGAAAAAATTTTAAACAACAAAGCAAATGAAATTATTCTTATTGAAAAGCGAACTGCTCTCAAAAACAAAGAAATTGAGTTGAACAGTCAAATTGCTGAAATGAAGGGCTCTCTAGCTGACTACAATGGAAATTTTTGGAAGTTTGTCTTATTAGAGTCCCTTGAAGAAAACCAAAAAGAAATACAAGAGACACTTTCGACCCTACAAACTAGGAAAAACGATATTGTATCAAAAACTTCACAGTTAGGAAAGTTAAGAAACTCAGTAAGAAATGAAGTGTGCAATGTTTGTGGCCATCAGCTTTCTTTAAATGAAAGAGAAACCATTGAAGAAGAAATTCAAGTTATTGAAAATGAATTGATAGACTTCGATGACTTAGACGAACAGATATTTTCTCTCCAAAATAAAGCTCAGTCTATCTCCAGATTAAGGGAAAATGACTATTCAACCAAGCAAGTTGACTATTTTATTTCGCAGATTCGCGGAAAAGAAACAGAATTGATGAAATGTGCAAATGAACTTTTAGATATTAATTCAGATTTAGAAAATTCTGAGGACGAGGACATAGCTTCAACCCAGAGGATGTTAAAAATAAGGGTTCGAGAACAGGGTTCGATTGATGAAAAAATTGAAAAACAGCGAACTGTTCTTGAAAAGACAGAATTAGCAATAAAACAAATAAAGCAACATCCGGAATTTAGAAAAGCAACAGGTAGTGATGGAATTGGATTGGAGACACAACTATGTGAGGATATTTTATCATGTTTCATAGATGCTTCATCTGCTTACAGAGACTCAATGCGGACTAAAATAGAAGAGAGAGCCTCAAATACTTTCTCCAAATTAACTACGGAACCAGATTTTGAGAAGCTTGAATTAAACGAGAATTATGGATTGCATCTCTTTTCTGGCGGAACAGAAGTATCCAGAAGTGCCGGCGCAGAGCAGATTATTGCGTTAAGTTTAATCGAGAGTATTAATCATCTAGGACGGATGAAAGGCCCAATGTTAATGGACACACCTTCAGGAAGACTCGACTTGAAACATAGGGCCAATGTTATGAATTACCTTCCAAGTGTTGTAACTCAATTAGCTTTTTTTGCGCACACAGGTGAACTAAGAGAAGATGACGATTTTTTTGACCGGTCAAGAGTAGGAAGGACGTACAGAATAAATAGAAAAAGCACTTTTCACTCGGAATTGGAGGAACTTTGATGTCAGGGTCTGATACCGCCAACGTGGGCTTATCTGAAAATATGCATTTTAAACTTTCTCAAATGAAAGAAGAAGGAATTTTCAATGAGATGAAAGATGGTTATCGTTTGGCGATTGCTACCGCAATATTTCATGATATTGATGTATCAAAAGTTGAGTTGGTCCAGAGAAAAAATATGTACGACGTCGGCGGCATCGATGAAAACGGTATTATTAAAAGCACAATTCGTCTTAAATACCCACTTCATGAAGGACAGGAATATAAATTAATGGAAAAATTAGCTGACGCCGGCATGCAGTTTCTTGATGAAAAAATAGGGCATGACGTCGTTATTGAACCCCACAATATTATGAAAAAATGAGCGCTAAGTTAATAATTTATTTTTTGGATGCCGATGAAGTAAAATTTCGGATTCTGCCTTCGTTAAGAGAATTAAAATTATTTTTGAGCAGCCACAAAGGGGGTGGATTAATACACTTATCTTTAGATCCCCCTCCACCTAACACTTTTTTTTCCAAACTCGGTGAAACTAGAGAAATGTTGTTTATATCTGTTTCACTAGCATATGCAAATTTGGATTCAGACTTTAAATTTGAAAAAACTTACTACGTCAAATTTGGTGATTTGATAGCTTATCCTTTAAAAGAAGCTTTTGGTATTTTACAAAAAATTGATGAAAATCTTTTGGAAAAAACTTATGATAATGGGGAGACTAGCGCATTAATAGAGGTGGTGGATGATCTTCTCTCAGACCACCTTTTTAGTGTTAGGACATCTAATGTATTTGAGAAATATGAGATTAAATATGTGAGTGACCTTTTAAAATATTCAGAGCTGGATCTTTTAAGACTTGATAATTTTGGAAGAAAATCACTAACAGAAATCAATTTATTTTTAGCAACAAAAAATCTGAAATTGGGTCAAAAAAAAAACATTAAATTTGTAGTGCCTCAGTCTAAACATACTTTGGAAAACGGTAGTGAAAGCAGCTTTTGTCCTCCCTCTCAAATAATAATTGACTTCAAACGTTCTATAGAAATTTTAAAAGACAGGGAAAAACAAGTTATAATTTGGCGCTCTGGATTGGGTTGTAATCCTTTAACCTTAGAAGAAATTGGTCAGTTATTAGGCATTACGAGGGAGAGATCAAGACAGATCGAAGCTAAAGGTTTGCAAAAACTTGTAATGGAAAAACATTCAGGTTGGCAGCGTAAGCATTACTCGAGAGTCTTATTGGATATATTTAATCGAGCAACATTCGCAATCACTTCAACGTATCTTTTTGAAGAATTAAATTGTTCGTTAAAGGATCCCGAAACTTCTTCAGTGCTTAGATTTATTATGGACCACTTACTTGATTTTAAGATTTATAGATTTCAGCTAGGTGAAATAGGTTTTTACACTAGAATTAAGGAAAAGGATGTAGATGAACTCATCAACATCGGTACTAAAATTATACAAAATTCTGAGGGTAAATCTGTATCATCAATTATAGATGAATTTTCTCTGTTTGTTCCTTTCGATGCTAAAGAACTTACAAAAGATGTTATTTTTCACGTGCTTAGAAATTCGATAATTAAAGATATAAAAGGGGAAAATGTACTTATATTATATTCTGAAAGGAGGAATGAATACAATACTGCTTATGAAATCATTTATGATGCCAAAACACCCCTAAAAACTGAGGAAATACAAACTATTATTAAAGAAAAATATCCTGATTCTAATATACGAACTGTTTTTAATGGCTTTATGGCAGTCAAAGGGATATTTCCATTTAGACACGGTATATGGGGAGGAGTTAAACACCTGCCATTTAGCAGCGATGAAATCGAGTTGTTAAAAACATACCTAAACCAGTTTTCTGAGAAATTAGAATCAAAACAATTTCATGCTCGTGATTTTCTTAAGTTTATTGAAACAAAATCAGTATCGCTTGCCTCAAAAACTGATGAATTTCAGATTTCCGGTTTTATAAGAAATTTCTCGAATCTAAATTATCTAGGCAGAAACATGTTTTCTGATAAAAACGCGAATTTAAGAAGAATTTTCATTCACGATATAGTGGTGGAAGTTCTTCTTAGGCAGGGAGAGCCTATGCATAGTGACAAACTTAAGAAGGAGATAAATAAAATTAGGTCTGTCAGTGATTCTTACCAAATTCAGCCTAAGTCACCCATAAAGCTTCTTGGAGGCAACGTTTTTTCTCTTGAATTTTGGGAATTAAACGAAAATGATTATGAAGGAGCAAACAAGCGAAAAAGAGTATCTGAAGAGGAAGAGCAGACAATTAAAGATTTATGGCTGAGTGGTGAACCAGCTTCATACATTGGAAAAAAACTAGGCAGAAATCCAGGTGTAATTTATTCAATTGTTAGCCGACTTGGGATTCAGCGAGAGAAGCTTTTACAGGACCTTTTTAGCTGAGGATATTAGTTCCAACCTTTTAGCGATAACTTGAGTTACTGGCATCTCTTAGGATCAGTGTTATAATCATTGGTTTGTGTGGATGACGATTTATATTCGCTAATGCGAACTTTGAATTATTATCCTTCATCCGTTTTTATTGAATTTAAGTTTTTTATTTTTTATTGATGAATATGAAAATGTTTATCTTTTGAATATTCAAACGTTCCCTATAAGTGGAGATTGTAACTTATTCTCTTCCATCCATTTAATCCTAGCTTTCCAGACATCCTCACCCTCGTCATATTTCAATGGTTTTCAGCCCAAATTTATTAAGGGGGCATAAAGGCTCCATCTTTTTTATATAGGCTAAAGCGTCATTTATATGGTCAAAAGAATCATACCTAGTTGGTGAATAGTGACGTACATTTCTGAAGGTAGCTACTGAGATTTTTCTTTCTCCATTAACCTCTGTCCGCCTCAATTCAAGTATGTATAATCTGTCATCTAGATAATTTTCACCTTCGTATTCAATCATTAATAAGAATGGACGCCACTTCAATTGCTTTACTGAAGATACTCTCAGACAACTTTTATTGGAACTAAATCAAAATGTAAGTATCAGAATATGGCTTACGAATGATGTACGAAATTATAAGGAAAATGAAAAATGGCTTAATGCTATATTGAGGTTAAACTAAAAACTATCCATTCTCCTTTATCAATAACAACCTCTCTAGAGTTCTTCTCCATCTTCTTCATTCGACAGGTCCTCAATTAGGTCCATTCCTTCCACCGGCGGTAAGTTTACCTGAGCAATGCCCTGAATTTTCATATAAAGTGATTCAGTGCCTGAGATAGAACCTTCAATTAATGTTTCTCGTTCTTTCCAAAGCCGCGTAATTGAGCGTTTCTCTTTTTGAAGCTGTTCGTGCATGCGAAATATCGGACCAATCATTTGCTCAACTGTATGTGAAAATTCTTGGCTGGTAAGAAAGTCGTACATCACCTGTGCCTTACCCTCTCTTGCTTCTTCCGATGCTGTAGCTTTGGCTAAATCCATCAAAGATTGGCGAAGAGCGCGGACCAAAATTGCATACTCATGAAATCCACATACCCAGACACCATCACGCATATGCGTTTTATTATTATCTGACGGCCAAGCAGATGTGACTAAAACCGCTATTTGTGCACCAGCTAATATCGCATCATCTTTCAGTTTTGGCACCCAATCTGACGCGAAAGATTTAGTATCTTTGCTCTCAAACAATATCTTACCAACGGGCCTGCCAATACTATTTTTAACTGTCAGAAGACAGTCAGCACCACGATGGCCTTTCTTTACTTCAGATACATCGTCACTGGGAAACATCCTTGTGAGGGTATCCTCAATTGCCAATTCACTTGCCTCACCCTGCAACTGCATGGAGCCCTGATTAGCCCGCTCCGAGGCTTTTTTTAAATCCTCATTTAGTTGCTGTATTTGAAGTTTTAATGCTGTCTCAGCACTTGCTTTCTCAGCCTCCCACTGACTTTTTTCATGTGCTAATTTAAGCGTAATAGCAGCCTCATGCTGCTGTTTGATGCGTTTAAGTTCACTGTCTTTTTCCACTTGTGCGAGCTTGATAGCATTTAATTCAGCCTCCTTTTCTTCAAGTTGTTTTTGTTTCAATTTTGTTTGCTCTAAGGTCTCAGCTGTGGCTAACTTTTTACCTTGCTCCAGTGAAGCGCTCTTTTCAGCTTCGATACGTGCTTGGACTTCACTTTCATTTAAAGTAGCAAGCTCAGCTCGGACACTCTCCACTGCTTGCTCCTCTAGAGCATCTCCAAGGGCAAATCCTTCCCCACACTTGGGACATTTACAAATGATTTCTTTAATGCTCATTTGACACTCCTCAATTCAGTTATCTTAAACCAAGTATATCAGCATTACTTGTTAAAATGTTATTGTAGTTAAATATTAGAGTAAGGGTATAGTAATAAATCCAAAATCTCAGTTTCTCACGAAATATGTTTCCAGTTTTTTGACCACTCTTCTAAAGTGTGTATGTCGCCAATGCCATTATCAACATATTTGATATCTAAAGTGCCTTCATCAGAACTGATAGTTGATAGCGCCAGACGTTTTTTGAGAGACATTTCCTTAAATAGCTTTTCAGCTTCAACACCATTTTCGGCATCAATCTCTAATTGTCCATGAATTATATCTTTCCAGTCAAATTTGTATTTCATATCAGCCCACTTTCCTAGTCAACGTGAATTAACAGTTAATAAAAGGTTATAAAAAGAACGGTCACCTCGAACATTATAAAAAACCACATTTCCACCAGTATAGTCATAGGACACTAATTCAAAGTCCTTTTCAAACTTTGCTGCTTCTTCTATAATTTCTTCATGGAAAAAGCCCGCTAATAATACAGGCTTGATAGATTTATGCCCATATTTTGACTTAATCGCATTATTAGAGGCATACCTGTTTAATTGATGTAAATCTGCTATATCTATAGCATTAGGTTTTAACTCAACAATATATACTTCATTTTCATGTTCTAAAATTATATCTGGAATACTAGCTTGTTCTATGAGGCGATTAGGAGCAAATGCTTTTGGTTGTCTTATCGGTCGATGACCATTAGATAAAAGTTGTTCAAAAATGAAGTCTTCCAGATGTTTTTCAAATTGAAATCCAATCATTTTTTGTTCATGTTTACCTAAACTTTGCCTATTATTGGATGTTACTAGGGTCTCTCTTGGAATGCGTTTTAGCAACCTAATAAGCCATTTAAGTCTGTTCAAGTCAGGCTCAATAAATAAATGCTTACCCCCAAAGTTTTGCCAAATTAGGTCATCGCTAATTTCACTCAATGGTAACCGCAATTTTTTATTGATGGTAATACATTTCACTTGAGGCGGACGAGCTTCCCCGCCAATCAAAAACTCCCATGGCTTTTCATGACTTCTTGAAAAACACATATAATGTGCTGATGCATTTAAAGGATGGCCATCGACCCATAAACAATTAAAATTATTATCTATGGCTGTCTTAATAATTCCCTTAACTGTAGCTGTAAGTTGCCATCTACGTGCTAGATACTCTCTTCCATGTTGCTGAACAATAACACCATCATCTGTTTGAAGAAGCCGTAAATCAAACTCTTTATGCATTATCTCTGTGGGCATAACAGTTATCCCTTTTACTCCTATATTTTTGTGCTATCAAAATGGCAAATATTCTCTAAAAGCAAACGCACCCCACAGCACAAGGGCAGTCCACATTAGCATTCTACGAAATTTTGGTTCACTATCTGGCATCCAAATTTAACTTAATTTCTTGAATATAAAGCTTCACACCCATATCTACTTCTCCTGTTTCGTAGCCCCGCGCACCTGTGATATGTGGACAACCAACGACCGGTATTTGACCTAATTGCCCTTAATCAAAAAGTCGTATTTTTCCATTCTCTTGTTTTTCTGTCTTTATATGTTTTTGGCTATTATTTAGCGTATCATTGATACATCCATTTCGTCTTCAATTACCCTTAAAAGTATGATATTCTAAAAGCACTGGTGCAACAGTATAAATTGTAACCCTGAGTATAGGTTTAAAAAGGCTCAAGGCATTTAATTACCAACTTGTGCGCCTTGGCATCCCGCCTAAAGCACTAAAGCGGAGGATAGCGCAATGAAAACGCACCACACTTCCCTATATCATTCAATTGATAACCCAAAACCATCCAATGTGTTCAAGCAAGAACTCGTGACATGGGAGAAAACCGAGTTTGGTCTTCGAATAAGCCGTGTAGAACGGTCTTTCGATACAGACAGGCATTCTGATAATCATATCAGTACACCTCTTCCATTACCCCCCTATCAAGACTAGAGGGGGCTATCATGAAATATACCAAGGAACAGCTAGATGCGATGTCTAGCAAAGTAGGTTCTGTGCTTGGAGAAAGACTTAACTATCTATCCAGAGGACAGGAAGCAAGCTTAGAACATGCGCTGGTTGAGGTTTTAGAAAGGCATAACGGACAAGTAGAAAATATTCCAGACGAGGAAATCTGGGGTGCTTGGATGGTTATGGAAGCCTTTTATCCACCAGACGTATTGGAATTATCAGATAGATACCAAGCGTTGATGGAGATAAAGGAGGCAAACAAAGATGTTAGATAATCGATTTATGACATTAAGGTTTCCTGATGACGAAAGAGCAAAAGACTTTGTTTTGGCCGCTCATGGAGGAGATGCTTATGAGGCATATGAAATACTTCGTGAGAAATACAACGGTGAACCAGACTGGGAGGAGTTAGCCACAAACATTGCTTTTATGCATGAACTTGCCTCACAACCTAAGAGAAAGAAAGGAAGGAAATAATGGCTAAGATAATATCAATTCGAGAAGCAGGACCAGATGATCCAATTTACACTGGAAGATGGATCTTATCACCAATGTCTGCACCCAAAAAATCAAAAAAAGAAAATACTAAAGACAAGAGAAAGAGAAAACCAACGAGTAAGTCGCAAAATCTACACAGAACTAAAGGCATTTAATTATCAACTTGTGCGCCTTGGCATTCTGCCTAAAGCACTAAAGCGGAGGTTCAAATGAAACCAACAAAACACACTACCTTTATTCCTATGACACCTCATATTTTGCCCAAGCAAAGGCTAAATGAGGTTGTTGAAATACCAGACAAACCAGATGATTTAAATGTGCTCATTCACTGGAAAGACCCCATACTAGCTAAACACTATCCTAAAGGAACCCCGAGAAAACTAACTTTTGTATGTAGCGTAGAATGGGCCTGGTCACCCATGCATAACCGGATAGCCAATTATTACATCAATCCTAAACCATGGGGATGGGCATTATGGGATAATATCCTTGACGACTATACGGTTCCATGGAGCTGGTATTGGAACTTCATTGCTTACTCTGGAAAAACAGAGGCAGATGAGAGGACCATAGCAGCCCATATGCTATTAGAGGCATGGAAGGATGAGGCAAAAGAACAAATGCTTGACCAGTATCACTGGATTAACAACACAGGTTGCCTTGAAATTGAGGATATTCAGGCGATTGCGAGAAAAGTCTGGTAGCAAATGGCAATAACTAAATTCACACTAGTTGATAGTCCTGAAAAAATGAGAAGCCAAGGTGGTTACTCTATAATTTTTCCTCAGGTAAAAGAGAAGAAAGCTCAATCTGAACATAAACAGAACAACAAGAAGACAAAAACTAAACTTAAGAAGAAATAGTCGTAATTAAGATTACGCATATTTCCTCCCTAAACTTGGACAGCCTTTGTGCTGTCCTTTTTTATTTTAAAGGTTATACCCTAAATGCGTTACGCATTGACTCTCCTATTTCTGTTTGGTCACAATAAGCTATTATCAATTACTGGATTACACCAATGCAGATCATACTTATGGCTGTATCTCTTACCCTACTGAACCAGGATGCTAGAGCGATATCAAATGAAGCTTTGGCGCATGGTGGAGGCTTAGATAGCTATGGCGGGCACAATTGTTATGTTGGTGATTGTGCTGGGAAATCATTATCACCAGGAAGAGTGGCCTAATAAGAAAATATCGTCTGATTCATCAAACAATATAATGGGATAAATTTCTAATATTTTTGCTCACTGTAGTCTTAGGTATTTTTTTAAAGCCATTTAAAAAAAAGTAAAACACGGCAACATGACAGAAAAAAGTGTCCATTTTATGCTTCAGTTATTATTTGGCATATTAGGAACGGCAATGATAATTTTTCTAGTTGGAACTTTTTTTTAAATCTGATATTTTTGCCCAATTGCTAAGCTCTTTACCATAATTAAGTGTAGGTTTATAGGTCGCCAAACACCCAAAATATTTGTGACTAACTTTTGCCCAATTTCTAACTAACTTTGCACTCATTGCTTACCCATTCTTTTGGCTTGGGACAGGAGAATGCGATGGCTACTTTCATAAAAATAAATCTTTTCATATTATCAATAATATTGTTTGAGTTTGTATGGCTTCATGTCGCTAAAGCTGAGGAAAAAATTGACTATGAATGTCCTTCAGTGGCCGGTGCTGCTATTGAGGCGGGGTATAGTCTAAAAGCATTTGATAATGATTTATGGGAGCTATCCAAAAATGAAAATGGTGCATTCTATATTCTGGAGAATCCAGAGGTTTGTTCATATAGAATATTTGCTAATATTTTTAGCCGAGATTTAGATTTAAGTGACTTTATAGATAAGTGGCACAAAGAGGAATTAATAGGAAAGATTTACAAGGATGACCGAGGATTTGTTTTTGAAAACACCGTTCTTCTTCCACATGCTTCTGAAGAATTACTTGAGATAAATATAAGTGTATTTGACAGGTATGCTACAAACCTTCTTGACAGCATTAATAATCATGTTGCCGACATTTCATTGCCAGAAAAGGAAACCAAAACAGATATAAAAGGTAATTGGTTTAAAGTCTACATAGAGGCTTGTTTCAACTCTGACGGTGATTGTAAGGTGTTTGAGGACACATACGGACCTTACGAAACTTACGTAAAATGTCAGGACCGAGCTAGAGAGATGGTGAAAGATGTTCGCGAACTTCTTGGAGATGGGGAGTTCGGCTATAAATGTGAGCAGTCCGAAAAGTCTATATAAAGAGTGAAGATACACTGTTCAAATCAAAGGCTAATGGAAACAACTCTCAAATAAGCAACCAGTTAACTGTTGACTTATATCATTGCAAAAAGGCTAAAGGCAAAAATCAGCCAAAGCTTTGTGGATCTTTACCATTGCCAGGGTATCGAGTTTACAATACTCGAGCAGTTCTGAATATACCCGGTTTCGCTCTGTTTGAGGTATTTCTTTTCCTAGTGTAACCTCTTTCCATTTACGAGCTGCCGTTGCTCCTTCTTGGATATCAAGACTTTCATAACTGAAATTGGGAAAAAAAACGGGTAAAACGTTTTTGATGGATGAGCTTCCTTTAAAGGCCTCATCTCTTACCATATCACTCGCAAATGGCTTCATGAGATCTATAGTACGGTCATTTAAATCCTGGAAAAAATGACAGGAATCTGGATACATTTCACCTAACTCTCTATTTCTCGTTTTTTCATATGCCTCGTACCAGACTAAAATTGATCCCTCATTACCAATATTCTGTTTGAGGCTTTCAATGAAATTAGGCATTGGGTTAGATGATTCTTGATGCAAATACTCGTGATGCTCTGCTTCTCCATCAAGACTTTTAACGATATGAAGAGAATATTGAAAAGGAACTTGCTGATAAGGGCGAGTTCCATCCCATGGAGGCAGAAGACTTTGGGAGGCCTCATAATCAAGGTAATGGATAGGGAAAGAAATTCGAGATAAAAATTCCTCTATCTTCTCAGTTTCAACAACACGCCTGCCCTCCGCTCTTGCTGCTAGATATTTTTGAGTTGAGCTTTTTAAAACTGTAACATCAGTGATTTCATCAACCGTTGTGATACCCTCTTGAATTAATTTTGTTGATTTTTCGGCATCCATATAAGGCAGAAAATAAATACTGTTCTCAGGCAATGGAGGAAATATCTTTTGCCTTATATCCAACCAGTCAGCATATGAACCTAACCTAGCCCGTTCAGGACTTAGGTCAGGCATTTCATCTAACGCGATAATGCTGATAGCTTGTTTTATTCGTAGTTTCGTTCCTTCGATTAATTCTTGCACTTTTTCACTTACATCTGTGAACTCACTTAAATCGCTTGCAATTATATCACCTGCGCGAATATAGCGATTGTTCACATGAGCGACTTCACATTTCTTTATTGGATATCCAGCCCCCTCAAGTACAATTTTTTGGAAAGCTAAATCCCAAGTATGTTCTTCCTTAGCCGAGGTACTACTTTTTATTTCGGTTAATATAAAGCTATCACCCTCTTTTCTTACAATATCGGAAATGCAGGTGATAGACCCAGCCTCATATCGGCCCTGAGCAACGGTCTCGGCACCATTTTTCCAGGCCTCATTTGTCTTAAGCGGCATATCTAAATATTCAGAATAATCGTCAAACCCCAGACGTACTAGGTTGGGATACAGCGACTCAACATAATGTTCAAACGCATTGCCATCGTCAAATCTCGCTTGAAGCGCTTCATCTATTGGCGGCAAATAATGCTTTGCATGCTTTTTTATCCATAGCCATGCAGGATGTTTAAGATAAAGCATGTAGTCGGATTTGGATAATATCGTCATAATTATAAAAATCTACAAATTTAATGGCTCATTGAAAATAAATATAAAAAATAAAGTTATATTTTTTTTAAATGCAATTTAAGCCGGTATTTATTTTAAGAAAAAATGGATCTGTAGCTCCCTTTAAAGAAAATTTGCTATGCGTTCAGCGGTCTTCCTGTCAACATCGTGTGTGACCATTAAGTGATATACTATCGGATCGGGTTTTTGGATATATCTCAGGTTACCATCCCCCATAGGGTTACACTTGGTTGTCTTACTTTGAGAGGACAAGATGGTGTGTGCGATGATTTCTGCTCTTTTCTGTCCACTAATCTTGGTTTTCTTCGGCATCTGCCAACTCCTCATCATCGCTTATGGTAATGCCTATATCTTGTAAGACTTTTACTAAACGAATTAGAGCCTCATCCGCATCTGTTTCTGGATGGACTGCCTCTAGAAAGACAAGCTGTTTTTTATGTTTCATGATATTCTCCTCTCTTTAGTGCTTCAACCAGGATGGTCGGGGCGCACAAGCTGAAATCAAATTAAACCCCTTTTTCAAAACGGGGCAGAAGCCCTGCCCCATTCGATTATGCGTATTATTGGATTGAGATGCTTTGCTCCTCTTCTACTTCTTCAAGGGCATCTAATGGCATTTCTACCTCTCCTATTTTTTTAACCTCATCAGGCAGTTCCACTTCGATGAGAAGTTGACCCTCTTTTTGCACCCATAGTGAGCGATACAGAAAGATCATTTCTTTAAAATGGCATACACCATAAGGGATGTATTCAGCTGGTATTTTTTCAACTTCCTCAAAAAGGGCTAATACTAAACCAGATCTGGACTGACTTGTCTTCAGCACTTTTACTACGGAAGTTGCAAACCATACCTTCACATTTTTACCAAGATAATGCTTCTCTATGATCGGGCATATTTCGTCTGCATTATGAGTGTTACTCATACTGTTCTCCTTCTAATTTCAATTTCAAATAGCAAACGCACTTCACCTCGGGTGAAGAACGACAAAACATATTTTTGAAATTTAGAAAAAAAACATTTCCACCTTTAACATAAATCCTCCTCTGTTTTATAAGGAGGACAGACGTTCATGGACACAATAATTACAAGAATGTCACATGCCTCTTTCAAGGATACCACCTTGCCGTGCCTGGCAGGTTGGCGGGACGTCAGTCCTCTCTTCATGTTTCCAAATTCAGTAGTATTATGAGATAAGTAGCACACCAAATTTGATTGGTTAGGATAGCAAAATTTCAAGAATAATTCAAGCTGTATTATTTGTACTTTCTATCCGAATTGTGACTTGTGTTTTTGTATTTTCCTATTTTACAATTTCATATTTGGTAAATTATTAGGACAACATTATGGAAACAATATTGTCCCATAAGGATGCCTGCAAGGCTCTTTGCAAAGGAGTGCTTAGATGGTCCTGGATGCCCGTACCATGATCCTTATTGTGAACATGGACATTTTCTCAATGCCTCCAAGAATGTCCTGTAGTGGTTTCTGATGAAAAATAAAAAAAGTTTTTTAAAAAAGTCTTGTACTGAACGTACTGACGTACTGAGTCATCTAAGTTATTGTTTTTTATGATAGTGCTCAGTACACTCTCAGTACATTTATTACACTTTTTAGTAGCCATTGCCCCTTCGTAGGTGAAAAAATAATTTTTAAAATTAAAATTTGAGGAGATTTTACTATTGGAAATTAGCCTTAACAATATCATCAACCAGTTGCTGAATATCATCGGATCGCCAAACAGTCATATTTTCCGATAGCTTAATCGGCTTTGGATAGATACCTCTTTTAACTCCATCCCACCAAGCAGACTTAGAGACTGGGATAATGGGTTGGATATTTTTCTTATTATCTCCGATAATATGTTTTAATCGAAGAAAGGTCGGTGTAACCCTGGGCTCCTGCTTCATCTATTATGTCCTTCAACAAGTCTAATTACTTTTTCTTCTCTTCTATATAAAAAGTTTGCCCAATCGTTCATAAGAGACACTCTTTTTTCATATAAATTACCTCGTCTATAAGCTGCCTCTACTTTATTACTAACGATATGTGCTAGTGCCATTTCGGACGTCTCATTATCATAGCGAGTTGTCTCACTTACCCAATCCTTAAAGGTAGACCGAAGACCATGGGTAGTGGTTTTTAGCTTTAATCTTTTTTGCAAAGATAGCCGTAACGTATTGTCTGACAAACGCTTACCTGTATCAGGATTTGGAAAGACTAATCCTTGAGAGCCGTAACGCTCTCCTGCCTCTAAAAGGACTGCTAAAGCCTGTTTGGAGAGCGGCACCTTATGTTCAAGTGAAGCTTTCATTCTCTCTTTAGGAATAACCCAGCATTGTTTTTCTAAATCAATTTCATCCCAGCGAGCTCCCAATGTTTCAGACTGCCTCGTGGCTGTAAGTAAAAGAAATGCAAGCGCAAGGCGCGTGGAGGGTTTAATTTGGCTTTCATATAATTGTTTTATAAGTTCTGGAGCTTCCTGATAAGGTAGTGCTTCATGGTGTCTTCCTTGAGCTGAAACTTTTGGCAAAGCAAGTGTTGCTAGGTCTACGGGGTTATCTGAAGAATGATACCCCTCTGCTTTAGCCCAGGTCATGATTTGTGATAATCGTTGCTTAATTTTCTTCGCGGTATCTGGTTTATCTACCCAAATAGGAGATAAAACAGATAAGATATCGGCTGAGTTAATAGAGGATACACTTTTTTGGCCAATCTTTGGGAATACATGATTTTCAAGAGAAGAAAGCCATTGAGCTGCGTATTTCTCATTTTTATATGTTTTAGCATTCATTTTATGAACTATTAGTGCAATTTCCTTTAAACTTTTGTCTTTTGCCTGCTGCGCTCTTTTCTCTTTAAGAGGATTTTCTCCATTTTTAGTCATTCGCTTATTACGAATGGCAATCTCCCTCACCTCCTCTAACGATATAAGTGAGGCACTTCCAAGACCTAAATCATGTCGTTTTCCGTTAATAGTGATTCTTTGCTCCCAGCGTTTAGCACCGCTTTTGGCAACAACCAGATACAGCCCATAACCATCGCCATATTTACCTGGTTCAGATATCTTTTTAATAAATAAAGCACTCAGTCGATTTGAGTTGTGAGCGGCCATATCTTACCCCACATTTTACCCCACATTTTGTCTAAGATTCTACAAGACGGCATCGGACGAGTCCAGCACTTATTATCCCATAATATCCTGATTTTATTGAGATATTTTCGATTTAAAGATGGTAAAAGATGGCACTAATAAGGGTAGTGTGGCGGAGGGGAAGGGATTCGAACCCCCGGAAGGAGTTTCCTCCTTCAACGATTTAGCAAACCGCCGCCTTCAGCCACTCGGCCACCCCTCCGCAATAAATAGATGAAGTTCATATAATTGCACGGCGTTTGTACTTTTCGTTTAATCTCTTCGCATTTGCATGTCAATTCATTCAATCATTTATATTAAGAAATTAATGAATTCATTGTTTAAACAATTTAATGATACCATGTGAATCTATACAGTCTAACCTTGATTAGCTAAAGCTTCTGATTTAATTAATATTACATTTGATATTTTCCTTGGAGTGAATGTGGATTTAATAACCTCAATGCGTGTTTTCACGATTATAGCAAGTGAAAATTCCTTTAGAGCAGCTGCAGATTTACTAGATATGCCACCTTCTGCTATATCAAAACATCTTGCAGGCCTGGAAGCTCGATTGGGCGCTCAGTTAATCGAACGGACAACTAGAAAAGTTGCTGTAACAGAAGTTGGATCAGATTATCTTGTGAGATGCAGGCACATACTATCTGAAATCGACGAGGCTGAAGCAGAAATTACAGATGCTACTGGAGAGGTGAAGGGAATCGTAAGGGTAAGTGCCCCTCCAGCTTTCGCTCACAGACATATTGCACCACATATGCCATTATTTCTTAGTAAATATCCAAAATTGTCTGTAGATTTGAGTACCACTGATTATTCTATTTCTCCTAGCCATACAGCGATTGATTTGCATATACGCATTTCTGAAATGAATACCACAGATGGGCTCACTACTATTATGCTTGCACCCAACACACGAAGACTTGTTGCAAGCCCAGAATATTTAAATATACAAGGAGTACCAACAACTGTTTCAGACTTGCAAAAACACAGGTTAATAACGCTGGAATATGGACACCCTCATAATAATTGGCACTTCAGAACTGAAAATGGGGAAATAAGCACATTCCTTGCCAATGGCACAGTCAGGATGGACTCTGGTGATGCCATTTTACGTGCAGTTTTAAATAACGGAGGTATTTCAATGCTTCCGACTTACGTCACTGGAAAGCACATTCATAATAAACACCTTATTCCAGTTCTTGACGAGCTTGTGAACGAGGATGAGCCAATACACGCGACTTTCAGAACCAAAAATCACAGATACAAGCGTATCATGCTACTCACAACTTTTTTACAAGGTCTATATTCTCCAACACCTTATTGGGACCAACATAAAGGTACCTCGGAGGCTGCGTTACGAGCAGCACTCTAGAGATCGAGCTTTTGTTTTAACAACTTATTTACCATACCCGGGTTGGCCTGCCCTTTTGAGGCTTTCATTACCTGACCCACAAAAAATCCAAATAGTTTCTCTTTACCACCTCGATATTCATTTACTTTATCAGGGTTGGTTGCCAACACATCATCAATCATGGTAACAATAGCGCTTTCGTCTGATACCTGTTTAAGCCCTTTTTCATCTACAATAAGCTTTGCATCTTTTCCAGTCTCAAACATCTCAGAAAACACTTCTTTTGCGATCTTACCAGAAATGCTGCCATCAGAAATCAAATCAATTAAACCCCCTAACTGATTAGGGCTCACCGGGCTTTGAGCTAATTCAATACCAGCCTTATTGAGAGCACCAAATAATTCTACACTCATCCAGTTGGCAGTAATTTTTCTATCTCTCCCATCACTAGCTAGCTCATAAAAAGCCGCAGTTTCTCTTTCTTCAGTGAGTACATTAGCATCATAAGAGGAAAGACCATACTCATTCACCATTCTAAATTTTATTTCATCTGGCAGCTCTGGCATTCCTATTTTGAGCTCATCAATAAATGCGTCATCGAATGTAAGTGGTAACAAATCGGGATCAGGAAAATAACGGTAATCATGGGCATCTTCTTTTCCTCGCATTGTTCTGGTCATTCCTGTTGAAGTATCGAATAGTCTAGTTTCCTGCATAACCTCACCACCATCTTCAATTAGCTCAATTTGCCGTTGAACCTCAAACTCAATTGTTTGCATTATGAATTTTACTGAGTTAAGATTTTTCGTTTCCGTCCTGGTTCCCAGCGCCTCACCTGGTCTTCTAACAGATACATTCACGTCTGCACGTAACGACCCTTCCTCCATGTTCCCGTCACATGTCCCAAGATATCTCAAAATGGACCTTAACTTTTTAATATAAGCAGCTGCTTGGTCTGCAGAATGCATTTCTGGCTTTGATACAATTTCCATCAAAGCGACGCCAGAACGATTAAGGTCAATATAACTTTTTGAGGGATGTTGATCATGAAGTGATTTACCAGCATCCTGCTCTAAGTGAAGTCGCTCAATACCTACTTTGTGTGTGCTACCGTCAGAAAGCTCTATTTGGACTTCACCTTCACCAACAATAGGATGCTTAAACTGGCTTATCTGATAACCTTGTGGTAAATCTGCATAAAAATAATTTTTCCTATCAAATACACTGAATTTATTAATCTTTGCATTAAGTCCTAGGCCGGTTAATACAGCCTGTTTTACACATTGTGCATTTATTACAGGAAGCATCCCTGGCATTGCCGCGTCAACGAGGGAAACGTGATTATTCGGACTTGCGCCAAATATCGCAGAAGACCCGGAAAATAACTTAGAATTGGAAACAACTTGTGCATGAACTTCCATGCCGATTACGATTTCCCATTCACCGGTTCTACCCGATACAAATGTGCTCATTGTAAATCTCCTGCAGCCCGGACAGGTGCTAATGAGAATTCTGCCTGTTTTTCGATAGCACTTGCAGCTGAAAATATTCTGTCTTCTCTGAAAGATGGCGCCAATAATTGGAGACCAAGAGGAAGGCCCTGTTCTGACAATCCTGCTGGAACAGATATGCCAGGCAAACCCGCAAGATTTGCTGGGACAGTAAATACGTCGTTAAGATACATAGTTATAGGGTCAACAATTTCTGCGCCTATAGGGAAAGCAGCTGTAGGAGTAGTAGGAGTTAGAATTACATCAACATCGTTAAATGCCTTATCAAAATCTTCTTTTATAAGGCGTCTCACCTGCTGGGCCTTAAGATAATAGGCGTCGTAATAACCAGCAGATAGTGCATAAGTTCCAATCAGAATCCTCCTCTGTACTTCTTCGCCAAAGCCATCTGCCCGAGTTGCCTCATACATCGCATCAAGCGACTCCTTTTCTATACGCTTACCATACTTGACCCCGTCATATCTAGCTAGATTCGATGACGCCTCTGCTGGTGCAATAATATAATAACAAGGAAGAGCGTATTTTGTGTGGGGAAGGCTAATATCAACAACTTTAGCGCCAGCCTGTTCTAACCAAGCGCGTCCCTTTTTCCATAAGTTTAATATATCAGTATCCATACCATCTACATAGTATTCCGCTGGAATACCAATACGAAGACCTTCAATACCAGAATTTACAGCTTCTGAAAAATTTGGCGTCTCTAGCGAGGCTGAGGTAGAATCTTTTTGGTCATGTCCTGCCATAGCAGAAAAAATTAAAGCAGAGTCCTCCACAGTTCGGGTGAATGGGCCCGCCTGGTCAAGAGAGGAAGCAAACGCAACAATGCCCCACCTGGAACAACGACCATAGGTAGGTTTTAATCCAACCACACCACAAAATGCAGCAGGCTGACGAATGGAGCCTCCCGTATCTGTCCCTAGGCTCATCAAGGCAGCACCCGCAGCTACAGAGGAGGCAGAGCCTCCAGAGGAGCCCCCAGAAGATAAATCACTTCCGTCTATTTTACTCCATGGATTAATTGCTGGGCCAAATATACTTGTTTCATTAGAAGAGCCCATAGCAAATTCATCACAATTCAACTTGCCTAGCATTACGCCACCCGATTTCCATACATTGGATGTAACAGTGCTTTCATAGGGTGGAAAAAACCCTTTGAGTATGGCTGAACATGCTGTCGTTTCTATATCTTTTGTACAAAATAAGTCTTTAACTCCAATAGGTAAGCCCGCCAACAGACCAGCATTTCCTTTAGCATAGGTTTTATCTGCTTTTATAGCCATTTCCTTTGCAACCTCTAAGGTGGGAGTTACATAGTTATTCAATGCCTCTGTTTTTTCCATAGCAGTCTGATACGCATTTAATAATTCAACAGATGATATTTCTCTCTTCAACAGCGATTTTCTAGCTTGTGTAGCTGTCATTTTTAATAATTCTGACATTTAAACCCTATCAATTTTTGAAATTTTTATTCTATAACCTTGGGCACAACAAAAAATTCTCCTGCCGTCTCAGGAGCATTTTTTAAAACCTTATCAGTTATTTCTCCATCGGTAATATTGTCCTCACGCCAAACTAATGCATGCTCATTAACACCGGATAATGGTTCCACACCATCTGTGTTAACTTCTTTCAGCTGTTCTATCCAATTCAGAATGTTACCTAAATCCGCTGAAAACGTTTCCGATTTTTCCTCAGACACACTTATTCTCGCAAGACGGGCTATTTTCTTAACGACATGTTTATCAACAGACATTGTTATATTTCCGATATTTGTTATGCTTTTATGAATATCTGATAGGTGCTAACACGGCTTATGACAATCTGCAACATTGATGATAATATTATATTAATTAATGCTGGTGAGCGACTTATGGGGCTCGATGTCGGCAAAAAAACGATTGGTATTGCAATTGGTGATCCAAAACACAGAATTGCTTCACCCATTCGTATATTGCAACGTCGTAAGTTTTCTTCTGATATATCGGAATTGTTCGATGAAATGGAAAAACTGAATGCTGCTGGCTTAATTATTGGATGGCCATTGTTAATGAATGGAGACGTTGGACCAGCATGCGATTCTGTGAGGGATTTTACGCATTCCATGCTCAAAATCAAAGATTTACCAGTCACCTTTCAGGACGAACGCTTTTCCACTTATGCAGTTGAAAAAAGTATGATTAAAGCAGATTTAACACGTAAAAAGCGTCAAAAAAGAAGAGATGCTCTCGCTGCAAGTTGGATACTTCAAACAGCCTTAGACCTTTATCAGCAAAGAAACCAAACAAAAAAATAAACAAACTAGACTAATGATAAAGATAGCGTGTATACAATCCAATTTAATGGGAAAAGAACCGCAAAACGAGAAAATAATACCAATGCCAGCGGCCACTCTGTCAAAAAAGCATATACTCGGTATCGAGGGCATGCCTATTCCAGAAATTAACGCACTTCTGGACCGCGCTAATTATTTCGCAGAACAATCGAAAGAGACCTTTTCAACTATCTTAGCAAATAAAACTGTGTTAAACATATTCTTTGAGAATTCAACAAGAACAAAGGTTTCTTTTGAACTTGCTGCCAAAAGACTTGGTGCTTCAGTACTAAATATATCTGTCAGCGGCTCATCCGTTAAAAAAGGTGAGACCTTAATTGATACAGCGACAACACTAAATGCTATGCAACCAGACATCTTGGTTGTAAGACATCATTCCTCGGGAGCGCCCTTACTATTAAGCCAACACGTTGATGCAGCAGTTATAAATGCCGGCGATGGTAGACATGAACACCCAACTCAGGCCCTGTTGGATGCGCTAACTATTAAACGTAGTTTAGGAAGAATATCTGGTTTAAAAATTGCTATTTGTGGTGATATTAATAACAGCAGAGTTGCCCGCTCGAATATGTATCTCTTATCAGCACTGGGAGCTGATGTAAGATTTGTAAGCCCCTCTACTCTTGTCTCTCCTTTTTTTTCTGATATCGGTATACCAATATATACCGATATGGAACAAGGTATTTCTGAATGTGAGATTGTAATGATGCTGCGCCTTCAAACAGAACGCATGGAGGGGAGAGAGGCACCAAGTAAACATGAGTACTTTAATCTTTTTGGTCTTGATCATCACAAGCTCCAAAAAGCTGCCCCTAATGCATTGATAATGCACCCAGGACCAATGAATAGAGGGGTGGAAATTGATTCAAAAATCGCTGATGACAATAATAAAAGCTTAATTCGCATGCAGGTAGAGCTTGGTGTAGCAACACGTATGGCCTGTTTAGAAGCAGTTGCAGGGGAAACGCTTTGACTAGAACATTACTGAAAAATGGCCGAATTATTTGCCCCGCGGAGAACTTAGACATTATAGGCGACATTATTATTGAAAGAGATAAAATTGCCTATGTTGGAACAGAAAAATTTGAAAACAAGAGACCAAACTTAATTATTGAATGTGATGGATGCATAATTATGCCTGGAGCAATTGATATGCGCGTTCAATCTGCAGACCCCGGCGCGGAACATTTGGAGCCATTATCTGACCTCCTAAGCGCAGCTGGCAACGCAGGTATTACACAGCTTGTTAGCTTACCTGCGACTTCGCCTGCAGTAGATTCAGCAGTGATGATTGATTCTCTAAAACTCCGAGCATCTAGCTATAAAGGAGCTTTATTTCATTTATATGGGGCAATGACAAAAGCACTCGAAAATAAACAAATGGCAGAGCTTGGTATGATGGCAAAGGCTGGCGCTGTAGGCTTTGCAAATGATCTCAAAAGTGTAGAAGACTCGCTGTTGATGCGTAGAATCATGACTTATGCAAAAATGCTAAATAAGCCAGTAATTCATCACTGTGCCGACCCATACTTAACTAATGAGACTGATATGAATGAAAGTGAGACTGCTATCCGACTTGGTTTAATTGGTGTGCCAGCAGTGGCAGAAACAATAATGTTACAACGAGACCTTAATCTTGTAGCATTAACGGGATGTAGGTATCATGCTGCTCATATCTCAACGGCTTCGTCTGTCGAGGCTTTACGACGTGCGAAAAGTCAGGGTCTCCATGTAACAGCGGATACATCTCCAGCTTATTTTTTATTAAATGATAGAGCAACCGGTGACTATGATACGGCGTTTCGCCTTGACCCACCATTGCGTGATGAGAAAGATAGATTATCAATCATTGAAGGGATCAAAGACGGCACCATTGATGTAATTGTGTCTGACCACCGCCCAATAGAATTGGACAAAAAAATGCTTCCATTTGGGCAAGCGTCTGCTGGTGCTCCGGGCATTGAAACATTATTACCGCTAGCTTTTAGCCTCTATCATACAAGCAATATAAGCTTGTCTAAAATAATAAATGCATTGACCGTTGCTCCGGCTAACGCAATTTCACTAACAATACCTAGATTAGCGATAGGTGAACAAGCAAACATAACGGTTGTAAATTTATCTTCCTCTAACGTCGTTCGTGGCGCTAATTTTATGTCCCAATCCCAAATTACCCCTTTTGAGCATTACCCAATTGATAGCAAAGTGGTGGGCTGTTTTGTGAATGGTATCTCTATGACGAAATAGGTATTGAACAAATATTCAGTTCTAAATCCTTTTTTGATAATAAAATGAGCTTTATAATGAATTTTGACATATTAATTGCACTACTTTTTGGTTATTTTTTTGGAAGCATCCCTTTTGGCTTAATATTAACAAAAGTTGCCGGTGAAGGTGATATTAGAAAAATTGGTTCTGGGAATATTGGAGCAACAAATGTCCTCAGGACAGGGCGGAAATCGCTTGCTGTAATTACACTTTTTCTTGATGCAGCAAAGGGCGCACTGAGTATATATATAATCGAATTTTATCTGGCAGATTTTTATTTAGGTATAGTCGGCTTTAGTGCTGTTGTTGGTCATTGCTATCCAATTTGGTTGAAATTTTCTGGAGGTAAGGGTGTCGCAACTGGTCTAGGCATAATTGCCATTCTATCCCCTGGTTCTGGAATGTTATTTATTGTTACCTGGATTACTATTGCTTTTTTATTTAAATATTCATCACTATCAGCACTAATTGCATTTTTTTCAACAAGCATATTCGCTGTTTTATCGGAAAAAACTGACGTCTCAGTTACGATTCTATTAATAAGCTTTGTTGTCTTTTTGCGACATATCGAAAACATCAAACGGTTATTAACTGGAAATGAAAATAAAATCTTTCAGAGTCAAAAAAGAGGTCGGGATGAGTAACAAAAAAATTATGTTTCTTTGTCACTTATTGTTGCTTTAAGGTTTTATCTTTGCTGATTGAAATTATAAAAATTTTAGATTTTGCAGTAAAAAATACAGCACCAATGCCAAATGATATTGACGAAACGTTCAACTAGTGTCATTTGTCTGCTCATAAAATTTTAGATACGAGCTTGGAAGTTTTACTTTATAGACTATCTAATGTTTTCTAAGTTTATCGTGCTAAAACCTTTACGTTTTTAAAAATCTTTTTTTTTTTTCAATTATATTGGATGATCAGAATGAAAGTTGTTGTGGTAGAATCTCCTGCTAAAGCGAAAACAATTAACAAATATCTGGGTACTGATTACACCGTTTTAGCATCCTATGGTCATGTCAGAGACTTACCCGCCAAGGATGGATCTGTATTACCTGAGCATTCCTTTGAAATGAGTTGGCAAACTGACCCTAAATCTAATAAGCATGTTAAAGAGATAACGGACGCCTTATCAAAGGCAGATAAATTAATTCTTGCTACAGACCCCGACCGTGAGGGAGAGGCCATAAGTTGGCATGTACAGGAACTTGTCAAATCTAAAAAAGCCTTAAAAGATGTTCCAAGTGAACGAGTGGTTTTTAATGAAGTTACCAAAACAGCTATTTTGGCTGCGATGGAAAAACCGAGAGAAATTAACTATGACCTTGTAAATGCCTACCTTGCTCGCCGTGCATTAGACTATTTAGTTGGTTTCAATCTTTCACCAGTATTGTGGCGAAAACTTCCTGGAGCTAAATCCGCAGGAAGAGTGCAATCCGTTGCCTTACGCCTAATCTGCAATAGAGAAGCAGAAATTGAGTCATTTCACTCACAAGAATATTGGTCAATAGACACCAAATTCAAAACACAAGATAATAAGCACCTGATTGCTCGACTTGTTGGCCTAGATTTTAACAAGGTTGGCAAATTCGACATCACCTCAGAACAAGCTTCAAAAGAGATCCAAGAAAGAATAAACAAAACATCTTTTACTGTTATTTCTGTTGATACAAAACGAACGAAACGACAACCATCTGCACCATTCACTACATCAACTTTACAACAAGAGGCCTCACGTAAACTAGGGTTCTCTGCATCTAGAACAATGCAAATTGCACAGAGATTATATGAGGGCATCCAAGTTGGGAGTGAAACAACCGGATTGATCACCTATATGAGAACTGATGGCGTACAGATGAGTAGTGAGGCCATATTTGCTTTGCGCGATGAAATAGCTTCGATTTATGGCAACCAATATTTACCTGAAAAGCCTCGCTTTTACAAAACTAAAGCAGCTAACGCACAGGAAGCACATGAGGCTATCAGACCAACCAGTTTTAAAAGGCATCCACAAGATATTCAGCCCTATCTTGATTATGACCAATTTCGATTATACGACCTTATTTGGAAACGGTCTGTTGCAAGTCAGATGGCTTCAGCAGAACTTGATCAAACAACTGTTAAAATCACCAATCAAAACAATTCGATAGAACTCAGAAGCAATGGCAGTGTGATTATCTTCGATGGTTTCAGACGCGCTTATTTTGAAAGTAAAGACGAGACAGGTGACCAAGATATTAAAGAAGAGGATGGAGAAACTATTCTCCCGTCAGTAAAAAAAGGAGAAGTGCTTGAGCAAGAGGAGGTTATACCTGAACAACATTATACACAACCACCTCCTCGCTTTACAGATGCGAGCCTAGTGAAAAATCTTGAAGAACTGGGAATTGGGAGACCCTCTACTTATGCATCGATATTACAAGTATTGGAAAAAAGAGGGTATGTTCACAAAGATCAAAAACGATTTATTCCAGAACATCGCGGTAGAATTGTATCCACCTTCTTGGAAAATTTCTTTGAAAAATATGTTCAATACGACTTCACTGCTAGCCTTGAAAACCAACTTGATGATGTTTCAGGTGGTAGGCTTGATTGGAAGCAAGTATTATCTCAATTCTGGTATGATTTTAAATTGAATGTAGATACAACAAAAGATTTACCAGTACCAGATGTTATGGCGGCTCTGGACAATGACCTTGAAAGATTATTTTTCAAACCTGATGAGAATGGAAATGTAAATCGAGTTTGCTCAAAGTGTAATGAAGGGTACCTTGAGTTAAAACTCAGCAAATATGGACCTTTTATTGGATGCTCTAAATACCCAGATTGTAGTTATACAAAACAAGTGCATGACTCTCAAGTTGCAGAGGATACATCTCAAATACAAGATAATACTGAATTAGGAATTGACCCCAGCACAAATATGCCAATTTGGCTAAAAAAGGGACCATATGGTTGGTATGTGCAGCAAGGCGGAGAAGAGATTAAAAAACCAAAACGAACAGGGCTGCCAAAAGGAACTATCGCTGACCAAGTTTCTTTAGACCAGGCCATATCCCTACTTTCACTTCCAAGAGACGTTGGATTGCACCCTGAGTCCGCTCAGCTCATTCAAGCAGGAATAGGTCGATATGGTCCGTTCCTAAAACATCAAGGTAAATTTGTTAGCTTGACCCCGGATGATGATGTTTTATCTGTCGGTATCAACCGTGCGGTTGATTTGTTAGCTGCAGCGCAGTTAAAAGCAGGAAGAACGCTTGGTGAGCATCCTAATGGCGGAGAAATTGAATTAAAACGCGGACGCTTCGGAAGTTACATTGAGCATAAAAAACTGCGTGCTTCGTTACCTCGGGGTACAGAAATGAGTGATGTAACTTTAGAACAGGCAATAGCACTTTTAAAAGAGAAATATGCCAATTCAACTAAGAGAAAAAAATCAACTAAGAAGGTGTCTACTGGAGAAAAAAAAGTTAGCAAATCCAGAAAGAATTAACGAGTTAAAATAGTCTTTTATGCTATTTGTTTTAGACTTTTTATTTAGTGTATCCAATTTCTACCCTTTCAAATTTGTTGATATTAAAATAATAACAGTAACAAAGTGATTCATAACTTGGTAAATATCAAAAAATCATTACCTTCTAAGCAAGAGTTACAAGAACTAATAGTAACAAGCCCAAAACCACTTAAATTGCGAGAGATAGCACGGGTCTTTGGTGTTGCGTCTAATGATAGAGCAGCTTTGAGACAATTATTAATTGATTTAGGCAGTAGTCCCAATAATTCCCAGGAAACAGGAGAGAAATCAAATATTCCTGAATTATGTATTATGGAGATTAGCTCTATTGATACAGATGGAATAGCAATCGCAAAACTAGTTAATCAATCACTCAAAAATAAAGAATTTCAAGCAGAAATAAATACGTCGTCAAAAAGAGGTAAAAGCCCCAACGCAGGAGATCATGTTTTAGCAAGAATTAAAAACAAACAAGATATTCGAAAAACAGCAGAAATAATTCGCATTCTACCAAAAAATAAATATCAAAACTATGTATATGGTCGAGCTTTTAAATCAAACGACAAATGGTATATTGAAAATGCCAATAAAGGAAATCACAAACCAATCTTAGTAGATATTGCAGACTGTAAAAACCTTGAAGACGGCGCACTTATCAAAGCAGAGTTTGTCAAAACATCTGATAAATATCTAAAAAAAGCAAAACTGACAAATATCATTGGCCATGTAACAAACCCGCAATCTATACTCCAAATGACTATAGACGAATTCAATCTAGTAGAAATATTTCCCGATGAAGTTTTAGAAAGCTCATTAATCCCAAAACCTATATTGCACTCTGAAAGAGAAGATTTAACAAAATTAAATCTTATCACCATTGATGGAGGCGATGCTAAAGACTTTGACGATGCTGTATTTGCTGAGCCAACCCAAGATGGTGGCTGGAGACTTGTGATTGCTATTGCGGATGTTAGCCATTATGTGTGCGAGGATAGCGTAATAGATGTGGAAGCCAAAAAGCGTGGAAATACAGTCTATCTTCCAGGCAGAGTGCTACCAATGCTGCCCGAAAATTTATCTAACGATTTATGTTCTCTTAAACCACATCAAGAGAGAGCCTGTCTAGCAGTTGAGATATACCTTGATGCAACGGGAAATAAAACTAAACATCGTTTTATTAGAGGCATAATGAAGTCAATCGCCAGACTTACTTATGACAATGTACAGTCAGTATATGAAGGTATTTTTGATGAAAGGCAATTAAGTCTTCCCAATGGAACATTACATCATTTATTTGCCGTTTATAAATGCCGAAAGGAAATAAGTCGAAAAAGAGGAACATTAGAACTTCTTTTAAGCGAGCGTTCAATTAAATTCTCCACCGAAATGTTCCCGATAGATATTGAGATCCGTCAACAAAAACCAGCAAATGAGCTTATTGAAGAATTTATGGTTCTTGCTAATATTTGTGCAGCTGAAACATTGGAGGAAAAACAAAAAACATGTGTATATAGAGTTCATGAACCACCGAGCCCCGCCAAACTAGCGGAATTAGTTTCGTTTTCGGATGAAATGGATATAAAGCTTCCAGATTCGATATATTTCACGCCTCAACAATTTAACCTTCTTTTGAAAAAGTGGGAGGAAAACCATCCAAATAACGACCTTTTGCAAAATGCAATTCTTCGTTGTCAGTCGCGCGCTAACTATTCAACTGAAAATATTGGACATTATGGGCTCGGACTACAACGATACACTCATTTTACATCTCCCATAAGGCGTTATTCTGACTTACTCGTTCATCGCGCTCTCATAACGGCATGTAATCTTGGCTCCAACGGTATGGCTAAAGAGTCCAAAGAACTAATTTCAGAGACGTGCCGACATATTAGCGAAACTGAGCAGGTCTCTGCAAAAGCCGAAAGGTGTGCCGTCAATAGGATGGCTAATATCGTTTTGAGCTCTTTGCTTGGCACAGAACAGGAAGTAATAATAACTGGGGTTACCGTTTCAGGCTTATTTGTATCTATAGTAAGCGCTCAAGCAGAGGGATTTATATCAAGAAAATCCTTGCCAGATGATTTTTACATATTGGATCACAAAAAAAGGCAGCTTGTAGGAAGACATACTGGTTGGAAGTTTAGAATTGGTGATGTTCTACGAGCAGTAGTAGCTGAAATATCTGTTGTAAGCGGTAACATATCACTATCTTGGATGACAGGCGGCTCTATAGATAGTCCCGCTAGCAAGAAAAAAAACAAAAAAATACCGAATAGAAAAAATTCAATACTTAAGAAAAAAAATGCAAAAAGGCGTAAAGGTTAATGTTCAATTGAGTAAGGCTATGGTGACATAAGCTTGACAAATTTATATATTTGAACCATTTTACACCCATAAAATAACCTTTAAGAGAGACATATTATGGCGAAGCCTGCAACCCTTCAAATTAAACTGGTTAGCACCGCCGACACCGGTTTTTATTATGTAACTAAAAAGAATCCGCGTACAAAGCCAGAAAAATTGGAGCTAATGAAGTACGACCCAAAAGTAAGAAAGCATGTGCTTTTTAAAGAATCAAAAATAAAATAACTAAAAATTTAAAATTATGCGTTGTGGTATAGATGTTGGTGGAACTAAAATTGAAACCGCTATTCTTTCCGCTGAGGGGGAATTTTTATCCAGAGAACGAACAGATACTCCTGGTAATTACAGAGCATTGCTGAATGCAATAAAAAAAAGCGTGGATATATCTGCTGAAAAGACCGGTTTCTACGGTGCAGTTGGGGTTTGTATGCCTGGTAGCGTATCAAAAGAAACAGGGTTGATCCAAGGAGCCAACACAACCTATCTTAATGGAAAAAATTTTCAAAAAGATCTCCAAGCCTCAATAAATCGCCCTGTTCTCCTTGCTAATGATGCTAATTGCTTTGCCCTTTCGGAAGCACTTGAAGGTTCGGGGAAAGGGTCTTCTGTGGTATTTGGGGTCATTATCGGAACTGGTTGTGGCGGCGGAATTGTTGTTAATGGCCAACTCGTTTCCGGCGTAAACGGTATCTCGGGAGAATGGGGTCACACACCCCTGCCTTGGCCTGTTGAAAATGAATTGGACAATCACGATTGCTGGTGCGGAAAAACAGGGTGTCTTGAAACTTTTATATCAGGAACAGCGCTAACGAGAGATTATGAGCACATAGCTGCCGTTAAAAAAGACGGTCATCAAATTGCAATAGATAGTGAAAATGGTGATTTTGTTGCTGAGGCGGTGCTTCAGGCTTTGGAAGATAGAATAGCGAGAGGTCTTGCCATGATAATAAATATTCTTGATCCTGATGTTATTATTTTAGGGGGCGGTCTCTCAAATATATGCAGATTATATGAAAATATACCGAGAAAATGGCCTGGATATGTATTTTCTAATTATATAAAGACGAAACTTTTAAAGCCAAAATATGGCGATTCTAGTGGGGTTCGAGGCGCTGCACTCTTATTCGAGTCAAATCAATAATTTTAATATTTTTGAAAGCGATAAAAATGAATAAATTTTACATACAATCAACATTTTCTATCAAAGTTGCATTTGAAATATCAGCGTTAATAGTAAAATCACCATAATTAATTAGAAAATCGGTTACCACCCCATTATCGTGAAGCTCCATCTGAATTTGGTATTCTGGAGTAGCTTCTGTTGCGTCCTCTCTAAAATAAGCAACATCTACTGGCCAATAAAAAGAAGTCGTTACACCATTTATCTGAAGAGCAGACTTATATTGCTTTTTTTTGCCAATAGCAGCAGTAGCGGTCATGATAGCGTCCTCCGGGGTACTATTCACAAATATTTTACCCGACATAAACTTTTTCCCCTGCAGAGCTGCATCAATAATGGCTCTAGTGTAAGTCATAGGAAACATTATATCATTGGATAATTTCAAATTATCGTCAAAGGCGCCCGCATAATTTGCTTCAGCAATGTCACTCTGAGGAGGTAAAATTGCATATCCAGTATATAAATTCTCGGGCTCGAAAGAGTTTTGTTCACGCACATCAAAACTATAAAGCTGGCCATTTTCATGTTCCCAAGAATCAGAATGAGAGAGTATTGTGACATCTTCACCTGTTTCGTAGAAAAACTGGAATACGTAATCCTCTTTTAATGAGTAACCATCACATAGAACTTTTAAAGTGAAGGAAATTTTTCCTTTAACATCTTGTACTGTAGCATTTTGATTTTTTTTGCCCATAGAGAGTGTGTAATCTGCTTTGTGTGAGACCATTGTTGACGACCCATAAGCTTCTTCAATCATAAAATTTATCAAAAACATTGGGAAAAAGGTCAATATTAAAAGCGCCTCAATAATTCGGCTGAGCTGATTTGTAAATTTCAAAAATTTATCTTCCTCTAATGAATGTTCATAAAATAAGTTTACCTTTTTACCACAATAGAGCTTTTGCGTCACCTGATCTGCAACCTCTAAAAAGATAGTATTTTGGAAGCACATACTTGGTCTACCTTTATTTCCTATATCTTTCATTGCAGCCTATTAATTATCTTAAGAAAAACTTACTTTTACAGGAGAAATATATTAATCCAATCTTTAAGACAAATAAAAAGCCAAAATAGGTAAATACAAACCCAAAAAAATAAATTCTTACCACTGGGTAAGATGACGACTATCATTAAAAACACTATCTTTTGTATTATCTAGTATGAATAATCTACCTAAACTTATCACAACGACAGGTGACTTGGAACGTGCAATAAACAATATTTGTCAGTTTAGCGCCGTAGCTATTGATACAGAATTCATTCGTGAATCTACATATTATCCACAATTATGTCTCGTCCAGTTGGCAGCAGGGGAATATCATTTTGCAATTGATCCCCTCTCTGAAAACATAGAACTTACTCCACTTTTCGAATTATTAAATAATACCGCCATTCTAAAGGTCTTTCATGCTGGGCGACAGGATATAGAAATTTTTGTGCATTTAACCGGCAATGTTCCAAACCCAGTTTTTGATACCCAAATAGCAGCTATGGTTGTTGGGCTGGGAGACCAAGCAGGATACGATAAATTAGTTCAACATTATCTCGATATTGAAATCGATAAATCATCACGATTTACAGATTGGTCAGCAAGACCATTAAGCGATAGACAAATAAAATATGCTCTTGATGACGTAATACATTTAGTGAAAATTTATCATATAATGCATCTCGAATTAACCAAAAACAATAGACTTAGTTGGCTTGATGATGAAATCACCGCCTTAACACAATTGTCTTTATATAATCCAAACCCCGAAGATGCATGGAGAAAGATAAAGGTAAGAAGTTATAAGTCTGATTTTTTAAATAGATTAAAATTTTTAGCTTCATGGCGGGAAAGAAGAGCCATCTCAAAAAATATACCCAAAAATAGAATAGTTAGAGACGAAACACTAATCGATTTAGCAGGAACGAACCCAAAAAATGCCGCAAAATTTGAAATTATACGAGGTTTCCCAGGAGGAAGTACAGGAAAACTAGTGCCGGAAGTTTTGAATGTACTAGCGAACGCCGAACAAATACCCCGAGAACACTGGCCAAAAAT